>QCUL01000005.1 GCA_003210755.1 Synechococcus sp. AG-679-C18 | reverse complement strand
TTTCAGCATTTCTAGTTGCCTTTGCCGCTGCTTCCATCGGTACAACATTGAAAGGAAGCAGTCCTCTGGAGGCATATGCTGTGGCTGATCGATTTCGATCAGAATCAACTAAAACAACCGAACGACCACTCTTTGCCCAATGAGCAGCGAGATGAATGCTCGTACAGGTTTTGGCTACGCCTCCTTTTTGCCCAAAGGTTGTGATGAACACAAGATAGTTGCACGGTGAATACTCCCTTGTACCTCACCATCACATTTTCGCAAGAGTGATGACATAAAGGTTGTGATCAGTCAGTTGTTTGGCTGGGTAGAGAAAGTCAGGCCAAGCGGTCTGACTCTCAGATTATGAACTTGCAGTCTCAATATGAACTTAACCAAAAAAGAACTATTGTTACTATGTTTTCACTCCTCCTTGGCATGTAAGGCCTCATATAGGAGAGGTCTAATTCTGTGCCACTCTAATCAAAGTCTAGAATTCTTTTAAAGACGAAGAAGTAGGAGTTTTGTTTGCAGCGGTTTGGGTATCCAATGATTTTGCGGGCATATAATTTTTAGTTGAATACGAAATAATCCCGTTACTCTTACTCGCTTTGTCCGATGATTGCCCCCATAGTCTTCTTCATACTTAACTATTTACGTAACTTTGGTGTTGCAGCGTATTCGAAGGTGATTTGCATGCTTGTACCCATTTAGTATTTCATTGATCGATAGAGCCAAAGGTAACTTTGAATTCATTGTCGACACTTTTAACCATATCGGGATATTAATCACTCACCCTAGACCTTATTGATTAGCAATTTTCACGTTTTCTGAAGATTCTTGCATTTTTCTAGTGTACATTTCCTTGGTAGCTAAGGATAGAATAGTATTATATACATCTTTCATCCTTTATCTCTAGCCCTTCGCCCAAGTTCACCTACCCATACATTTCCTATAACTTGCTGTGATTGGGGTAGGCATGTAGCGAAAGCAAGGTGGACTTTTTATTGAAGTTTCTGCAAAAGTCAGGAAGTTTATTTGGGGTAGAGATTAATATGTATGCGGTGCTGATTCGAGCTTCAGGCTGTCGTTTGAAAAATTGTTGGAAGCTAAATAGTGCTATTAAGAGAGATCACTTATGTGAGGTGTGTGTTTCAAGGCTTTAATGCCTTAGTCAAAACATTAAGTTCAACGTTATGACTCTAAAATAGAATCCTGGCTTAAGCCGAAGGGTGATCAAACTAGTATCCTCACAGCTGATTTAATGTTTGTCCATTGGCAGCAACCCTTGGTGAACGAAACCTCCATCCACAATCAAGTCAACGCCTGTTATGTAAGACGCTTCTTTACTGCATAAAAATGTAGCAGCATGTGCAATATCTTCTGGTTTGCCAGTCCTTTTAAGCGGTACTAAATTACCTAATTTTTCAAAAAAATGGGGATCGTTCTGCGTCTTTGCGTCAAAGATCGGGGTCTCAATAAATCCTGGTGAAATCGCATTCACTCGAATGCCTTTATGAGCTAAATCCATAGAAAAATTAGAGGTCATCTTTGTAACGGCTGCTTTTGCCGCGGAATAGATCACATGATCTGTGAACGTTACATGTCCAGCAATTGATGAAATTAAAAGGATTGATGAATCCTATGTATCAAGCTCATCTGCTGCAAGTTTTATAAGGTCAAAAATAGCCCGTACATCTACGTTAAAGGTGCGATCAAACTCCTGAAGTGTCGCTTTTTGCAGTGGGAGTCTGTTACCAACTCCAGCACTACAAATTAAAGTGTTGAGAACGCCAAACCTCTGTTTGACTGCCGTTATCATTTCTACAAGGCTTTCATGACTGGTTACATCACCTTGGAGTGTTAACAGGTTTTCTCCCATCTCATCACCTAAAATTTTTAGCTTTTCAGTGTCCCTTCCGACGACGGCTACCTGAGCACCTTCTTCGATAAAGCGTTTGGCGATGCCTCGGCCGATGCCACTACTGCCTCCAGTAATAAGAGCTACTTTGCCCTCTAATCGAGTATTCATACTTGGATGCTAAATCTTTGCTTATTTATCAATGTTAGTGTAATAATCAGTCTCCGCAATACTTAGGATGAGCGTTGGGTTCGGATACGAATCAAATGATAAACTACTCATGGAGTTAATTTTCACATCATTACGTACCGATATTGTAAATGTAAGTATTTTTAGTTACCAGTTAATGCATCTATAATTGAATTAGGCAATGTCTCAAATGGCTCAGAGTAATTGCTGTCATTCAATTGACAGAGTTTTAACGTTTCTGTTGTTTAAATATTTTAAAATAAACTATTGGCTATAGCAGATACTGGTAAACATTAATCATCTCTAAACCTGTCAGATGCAGCGTTTTATTAGTAATTTATTAAAATGAATAAAACTATTTGCTTGACTAGCGATTAAAAGATTGAAATTATAGAGTTATGTATTAATTTAATATATCTTGTTAATTAAAAAATGAAGTTTGTTGATTTTAGTGAAACTTTTATTTGCTGTATTTGGATAAAATTGTTTAATTTAAAACTAATAATGTTGAATGCATTTTATGCATTCAACATTAAGGGCACGAAATCTTAAAAGGAGCGAATTAACTCAGTGAAGATTTAATCAACAATCGAAGACTTTGCACATTGGCGATCCTGGATGTGTGTCGCAAATATCATCGATTAACTTGTCTTTGTGACGATTTTCTGGATTATCAAGACCCCCGTTTTCCTTGGGGTCAAACTCGTCTGGAGAATGCTTTTCGTTGGTGCTGTAGGGCACTTTGTACTTTTCGTACTTGTCGGTGATGTCAGACATAGTTAAAGGCCAGAAAATGACGACTGCAATACTTAGGACTCAATGCTTAAAGCTCGAGAGCGTAAGTTGCCGAAGAATCTGATTGATTCAATTTTATAATAGCTACATATAGTTCCGTTTGGCGGTTAATTGATTAAGATATTGTGTTAATCATGCCACAGGTCGGCCTTCCTTGTCCGCCATTGATTGTCTGTTGAGTAGCAAGATATGGACGATTTAAAAATATATTGTACTAATTATTTTTCTGTGCGTATGTCACATGATCTGCTAATCACGTGACTTGCTTGCAGCAATTTGGCTTCATTAGTAGCATGCAAAATAACTTTTCTTCTTTTACTGCTCTCTCAAGCTAGCATTTAGCGTGTGTACTTTATTCTTACTTTGAAATTTACAACTGGCTAATCTCTGAAGGCTTGATCTTATTCTGATCCACAACAAGCAGGCATTCTTGGCGACTGCTTCGTAAAGGTGGAGTGCAGTTAGGATGTAGTCACTCACTGAGACATGTGTTCTGGAAGGTACTGACCAATGCAGCCCGAAAGTCTTTCTAGAGCGATTCAAATGTCTGTTGCGCCTGTATTCTTGTTGGCAGGAATTGGAGCATTGATGAATGTATTTTCAGGTCGACTAAGCCGAATCGTCGATACTGTTAAGGCATCTCAAAATGGTATCGGGGAACCTATGGACGAACGTACAAAAAGTATTTATCGACAACGTATGAAGCTTACTATTCGTGGGATCGGCCTTCTCGTTATGACTTCTTTGCTAATTGCAGCTGTTGTAGCAGTGATGTTTCTCAGTGTCGTTTTTCAGCTGAATCTTGCGGCAGTTGTTGTTCCAATATTTATCGTTGCCATGCTTTTGCTGATGCTTGCATCGACATCTTTTCTTAGAGAGGTGAGGTTGGCCTCTGTAGTGATCAATAAAATTCTCTGAATCTTAATTTTCTATTTAATATCTTTATTATAGTATTCTGATCGATGGCATTGTTTTAATTTGCTATTCTCGTGCATTGCGCACGGTTTTCACGGTTAATCTTAGATCAGTATTCTACTTGCTTAAAGTTGATACCACCGCTTAGCTTTTTTATTGACTGGGGGGTTACTTGCTTTTGCTCAATTGGTACGTTGCAATCAGATTAATCTTTAATAATTAATAAGGTTGGGGTGTCGTTTGATCTACTTGCAGAGCCTTTCGTGTTGCTATTTCGCATTGTTTCCTTTTGATTCCTTCAACGAATGATCACTACTATTCCAATTCTAGGTTTTCTCTTTCAGATGAGAGATGACTTTATACCTTTGTTTAAGTACAATATATGAAATGCAAAAGGAAATGAAGTTGAATAAACGAATTATCCCTTTTCTCTTGGGGGTTTATCTATCAGTTCTGTTATCGATCATACCATCAGTAGCAGTCTCAGGTGTGCAAAATGAGAGCCTGACTGAATCCGCCTATATTAGTTCTGAAGTGAGCATTCCGCTGCGGGATCAACCCTTTTACGACGAGCTTCTCACTCGCGCCGATGCTTGGCTTCACACACCTATTGCTGAGGTCGTTGGTACGAATCCTAGAGATACATTGTTGAATTTTTATGCAGTGATGGCTGATATTGGACTTCTTATTGATGAGATATCGGCTAAGTATCAGACAAAACCAGGTTTGTTTTGGGACAGGAATGCATTAGTTGAAATGGAAAAAGCGGAAGCACTTTTTGATTCAGCTGTCAAAGCACTGGATGGCTCTTTATTTCCAAGAGGCGTGCGTAAATATCTTAAGGATGAGGCTGCAATTCAGCTGAAACATGTACTTGATTATGCTTTTTATAGTAGTAGAACTTCAATAGATATTCCTAATTATTTTGAATTGGATCCTAGGACTGAAGGCAAGATAAAGGAAGTCAAGTACTGGCGACTTCCTGGGACTTCAATTGTGTTGACGAACTCAATTGAAGATAACCCTTCTAATGAAGATTATTTCTTTTCTGCCGAAACAGTTGCCTCTGCCTCGGAGATGTACGACCAGATTCGGCATTTTAATCCAGAGCTAAAAGGGAATCCATTTGTTACAGATACATTTTATAATGATTTTATCCATACTCCTGGTCATCTTTTCCCTCCAAAGTGGTACCTTAATCTTGAGCCAGGTTTTCGTACTTTTATTGAAACTGAGGTCTTTTTTGGTGAACCTATATTCCAATTACTCCTTGCGGCAGTTTCTGTCGCTTTATTCCTGCTAATCAGTGTCTTCCTTTTTAGTAGATTAATTAAATCGCTTAGAAATCAGGCTATTTCCTCTAATGCCTGGACTAAAGATACAACTGCATGGCATCGGGCTCTTCTGATACTACCTTTAGTCCCGCTTGCAAAAATTACTGAAATATTTATAGACGAGTATCTCAACTTTACAGGATTGCCATTAGTTGTCTTCACTATTTCATTCGAGATTGTTTATTTTACATTATTTGTTTTATTTGTGTTTCTGCTTTTCGAAGCAATTGGGCGTTCCGTCTCTGAACTGTTCGTGAAGGTTAGTGGCCGGCAAGAGGTCTGGAATTTACTCCGAACGACAAACCGAGTAATGCCTCTTTGTCGTATATCAGCCGGCATCGTCTCTATCTTCTTGATTTATAGGATGCTTATACAGTTAGGTCTCTCTCCAACGTTGGTCTTGGCTCTATCTACCGTTCCTGGATTGGCCATTGGTCTTGGTGCATCTAAATTATTGAGTAATCTATTTGCTGGCTTATCTTTGCAGACAGATCGACCAGTAAGAGTTGGAGAATTTTGTGGTATCGGCGATGATCTTGGGTTTATCACTAAAATTGGCCTACGTTCGGTTGAACTTCAAACTGCTACAGGAATTATTACTATTCCTAATGCTGTTGCTGAAGAAAGTATCGTCACTAATTACTCTCGGAATCAGTTGGAATCTTCGTCGCTGGTTCTGCAATGTTTGGAGATAAGATTGGATATAGATTTTGAGATTATTTTTGGTCCCGATCATATCAATGACCTGCTAATGCTAGTACGTAGATATGTTACTCAATTAGAATGTTTTGCGAAGCCTATTGTCACGGTAGAGCTCATACCAGGCGGACATACTACTTTGGTTTGTATTGGTACAATAGACGCTCAAAGTTGGATTCAATACCTATCTATCAAGGAGTCAATTACTGTCCGGCTTAATCAGCTTATTAGCCAGGTCAGTAAATCTCATTTTACGCTATCTGTGTCTTACGAAACCAGTGATGCGCAGCTCTTGATCGTTCCATCCCTTGTCGAAGAAATTGTAAATGGCATTTCGGAGTTCCAGCTGAAGGCATGTCGTTTAATGGAAATATCAGAATTTAGTTACGATTTCAAATGCCACACGTTTGCTCAATGTGACTCTTATAATTACTTTAAAGATTGTATAAACAGTATTAATCTGGCGTTGTTGACCAAGCTTGCTGAGAATGAAATTGTAATTCCTTATCCCACTGCAATTGAGATACAGAAAGACGGTGGTTAATCGATTGATTTATCTCTTCTTTGCCAGGCTTTGGTTATGGATTTATTCAGTTATTCTTTTCTAGAATATATAGGCCCCAAAATGAATAGTTTGTGAGTTGCTTGACTAAGACTGTTTCTATCTTCTTTTTCCATTTATTTCTAGTCCTTACCTGATAATAGCCTTCTTCTTTTAGTTGGAAAGCTAATAGTCCTGTTTAGGGGCTCTGTTTCTCTGTCTGTGTTTTCTTCTTTGTTGCTTTTATGTTCTCTTGTTAAAGCTAGCTTTGCTGTTCACCATGCTTAGCTTTCACCTTGGGCTTTGGCATTCACCACTTTTTTGGAGCTAAGTAATCATGATTCTCCTGTGAAGCTTGTTGAGTCAATGGTTCTACGGAGTTTCTTTTCCGCGTTATAGAGCACAGCGTTGAGCAATACGCTTGTCCTCTTCACTGATACAGAGGCTATTAATGAATTCTCTTTTGGTTATGACTCTGTTATCAATATGTGTTTAGCCTGCTTCTATTTTTTAGACGACGCTGTTTTAATTTGTATTTGGGCTGACAAAGCTGCTTTCCCTAGCTAACAATTGAGAATCTCTCTTAAAATCATGTTGCGTTCTTTGTTGCTTGCTTCAGCTTTAGCATTGGTTGGAATCATGCCAATGCATGCCAAGCACCATCATGGGGGTGGCGGTCATCATGGTGGTGGTCATCACCACGGCGGCGGCGGTCATCACGGTGGTGGCGGTCATCACGGTGGTGGCGGTCATCACGGAGGCGGTTGGCATCATAATAATTGGGGTTGGTATCAAAATAGAAGAGCCGCTTGGGGAATTGCAGGCTTAGCCACTGGCGCCATCATCTCATCTGCAATTGCAAATTCTCGTGCCCAAAATTCTCCCACGATTGTTGTACCCGAAACTAATCGAAGGCTTGATTATGACCTTGACCAACCATCTCCGCAACTTGGAAATGTAGATTTTACTTATACCGTTAACGGAGTGAGAGTGAATGCTCAGGCAGATTGTCAACAAGGTTTAATTAATGGCAATCAACCAATTAGTGCAGCGGATGTACATACTTTGAATGCTGTTTGTCACGCTTCATACAATTAATTTCGCTAACCAGAATCGTCATGAGCAATGAAGTCAGCCGTAGTCCAAAGTGCTATTGAGACATCGGCTGATGTTTGTTTAGGGTCCTTTGTCCATCGACTCGATCATGTCTTGTAATTCGATCTTTTCTATCATCTGACCTGCAAACTTCTATTTAGTGAGTTATCTTTTCCTTTTTTCTGGCTCACTTGCGCCATCCTCGATCATTGATATCATCCCCGCTAATAATGCAAGGCATGTCACTAACATGAAGATCCATGTTCCCATCACAAGAGTGCTGGTGTCTCCATATACTAATGAAGAAGGCCATGCTTCCAATAATAGATAGAACATATTGATTATGTATCTAACTTTATGATTACACTTTAATGAATAGGCAAATGTTCAAATATGACTTTTTCTTGTAGCAAAAAGGAATTGTGGCTGTGTTCGTTTGTTCAACTCAACAGAATTTGATGGATTGAGCGTTTTTTCTCGATGTTATCCCCCAACGCCGCACTGAATCATCAGTTGGTTTCTCTCAGAGGAGTGCGTATGGATATTTGTTATTAAATCTGTGTTGAGTTGAGTGAATTTTGTCTTTAAATCAGATACTCGTGATTTATGTGTAGCCGACGTATTTAGTGAATTCAGTATTGAGGATCAAAAGTAGTTGACTTCCGATGTGTTCTCTTCTCATTCAGGGCGATAGGTGTGATTGTTGGTTTTCACCTGTAGATGGAGACAAGGCACTACGGAATGGCACAAGAGTTGGCGGTTTCTATTCCGTGCCAGTCAGCTGACGCTATCCATGGTGTGCAGAATTGTTGCCATACCCTTGCTGTGGTGTGTAGGATCCTTTGATCAGTTGCCCTAGTTGGGTGTTCTTGGATCGCCCAGCTTTGACTGAACCCACTGGATGGCTCTCCTTATGGAGCCAGTGGCAATTGGAACTGAAACCAGCCGCTTCCCTACCTATCTAGAGGCAGCTTTGTCAAATCGTTCTCTCCTTAAATTGCAGTTGCCAAATGCTGTCGAGAACTCAGAGGCTCGTGTTTTGGAGATGATTCAACTCGACGCGGCGAATGGTTTTCAGTATCTGATTCCAGAGGGTGCCAGTTTTGTAGAGATTTTATTATCTCCTTCGGTGTTAAACACTTATAGGAAAGCATATGAAACGCATCCTGATGTTGGGAGTATTCCACCAATGCGGATCGTCAAGCGAGGTTCTCTGAATCATATTCAATCGGTTCAAGAGGGAGGTGTTATTTTTTTGGAGTAGGAGAGTGATAAGGAGATGATTTCTGAAGTTGTTGTTACATAAATGTAGCGTTTTATTAGGTCTTGGTTTTTCTGAAGTATCTGCCTCTTTAATTTTTTTCTTTTCTAAAAGTTCTGGTTGAGTGTATTGAGTTGTTGTGCGCGCATAAGATATTATCCTTTTAAGTCTCTTGAATGTATCATCATCTTTTTCTTTGTTAAGCCGAGACTGGTCGTCTGACCCCGATTTTTCTTTCGTATTAATGACTGGAAAGTTGTAATTGTCTTCATTAGCTGTTGTCTGTTTCTTGTGGTAGCGATGACTAAGACTCTCATCTAATACCTTCTTTGTTCGGTGATTGACTTTCGCAGAACCATAGATCTTTTGTGGTGATCAGGTCTTATCTAAAAATCGTTGCTATCAATGGATGGTACTGCTTTTTGGATTATGGCCAAATCTTTGGGTGAGCTATCACTTCTTTCTTCAACAGTAGGAAAAGGGCTTTGTTTGGCTGCGGCTATGTTTGGAAGTGTTGTCGTTGTGGGCGAAGTTGTGGCCAAGCCAATGAGCCACAATCTTAATCTAATGTCAGTCAATAATAAGGCTGAATTGAAACGAGCAATCTGTATGAATAGCGGTGCATCGAGTAAGTTGCTTATCGCAAAAATGCATGTTCTGCAGAAGCAGTCATCAGTAAATTGTAAATCTGGAGTTGCAGCTATCCGATATAGAGAAGATGCCACTGACCCTGGTCACGTTTTGGTGAATGTTGATCCCCCCGCTGGAAATGAGCAGGGCCTTGATTGTGACGGAAAGGCAGATATTGGATTGCATTATATTGGTTTAAATTGTTTACGGGCCAATATGGAGACAACCTCGCATCAGGCAAAGTAATTACCTTTGTTTAGAGGTTGTTTGACGTATTTGTTTCTTCTTCGATAGGGCGAACACTTCTTTTCGTCAAAGTCTGTTGATATTGATGTGACGTTCCTTATGGGCGATCTATGCTGTGACAATAATCATCAGTTCGCCCTAAGTATTCCAATGTTGTCGTCAAAGATACGAGATTTTAACAAAAAAGTGGCACTCTTTGTTACTGAGAAGGTTGGCACCATGGGATGCGCCTATTTGTTCTCTTTGCTTGCATTGATTTCTCTTCCTGAGGCCCTAGCAAGTGAGGATCCTCTGGAAATTGTCTCATGGATTGCCCAGACCTTCCTTCAACTTGTGCTTTTACCAATTATTATTGTTGGTCAAAATCTTCAGGGTGAAATTAGTGCACAACAGGCTGTGACTGACAGCGACACGTTGATTGCTATACATGAAATGGCTTCCGAAATTCGAGATCTCGGGATTCAGCATCAGCGAATTCTGAAGGATCTTGAAGGCACTCCAAGCAATTTAGCGTAATTGATATCAGGCTTTTATGCTAGTTTTTTATAAGTTATATTGATTGCCTTTACTTTTTTGTTTGTGAATTCGATTGATTTGTTCAGTTGTTAGGATTGACATCTTATTGAGTTTCTTGTATATCAATGGAATTATACATCTCTAATGTCACCCTGTATAAGATGTCTTTGCCTGATCATGATTGTCCTGGGGTTTAAAGGCGATTGCCCTTCTTAACGAGAGACAGATCTCCTTTGAGGAACATCTTCTAACATCGCGTAGTGCTGTTGAGTCTTTTAAAGATGAACACAAGGTTTCTACAACACCTCAGATTTTTGCGGGGAAACGTCGAATTGGTGGTTACGGAGAGCTAGCAAAGTGGCTTGGTGAGAAGCCAGAACGGGCTGATTATTCATATCAGCCCGTTTGCTGTTTTCGGCACCACTCTCTTGATGGCCCTCTCATTGCAGTGGGCCATTATCCGAGAGTTTATGGCTTTCTCTATCTGTGCTTTAGCGATGCTCAAACTGATGTATGTTGAATCTTTTGCAGAAAGTTTTATAAAGTACGATCTTATTACATAAAAATTTAAATTATGGGGCAAGATTTATCCAGGAATTGAGCTTTTAATGGTTCTTGGTTTCTTATTGACTCCTCCGGTACCCATTGCCGGTTGGTTTGGACTTGTTAATGGTGCTGTTGGGATGTGGTCTGTGGTTAAAGCCGTTTATATTGATAAGCTTGCTCTCAATTGCGCGTGCGTCGGGGGTAATAGTAAAACTCCTCTTGGAATTATAAGTTTTAGTGAATATGCGATTCTTTCAGTGATGGGCGCCTTGATAGCATTTAATTTAGCATTTTTAGGATGGTCCTTCATCGCTCAGGTGCTTGCAGTCTTACTTGTATGGCTCCCATCACTTCTAGCCTTCAATGAAAATATTATAAGCTTATACTTTTCTTGTGTTGATATTGGTTTAGTGGATTTACGAGCTTAATCAGTTTTTTCTTGATTCCTTAAAGCTCTTCCTCTACAGCTTGTGCACGTTTGTTCAAATTCCTTTTCGATCTAGTGAATCCGTTAAGCGTGTAATCGCAGAGGCGAGTAGCGCTTGTGAGTCTGGAGTTGCTTCTGCAATAACTTCTTGTTTGCGCTTGGAAGCCTCAATGGTTCTCACTATTAGGAAACAAACGAATGCGATTACTACAAAGTTTATGAGTGCAACAATGACAGTACCCGCTGGCCATGAGCTGATTGAATCAACGTTTGCTGCTTTGAGTGCGGGTTCTAGAGCCTTAGTCATCACTAACGTAACAACTGTGCCAACGACTTTGCCAAATGCACCAGCAATTACTACAGCAATTGCTAAGTCAACAACATTTCCTTTGTTGATGAAGGCTTTGAAGTCTGAGAACAGACTGGACTTTCTTGCCATTGATGGAATCTTGAACTTCCTATCTATAGTTATCTGAAATGCTCATTGCCGGCAAGGTGACATAACTTATCAATCTCGGCCTTGTCCTTGCCGGGTTGTTTTATGTTCTTACGTGAATTTCATCAACTTCGTATGTTAGTCTGTTCCATGGATTAAGACGTTTATTGGTAAGTGTTGCAAGTATCGTTATAGATATTATTTGTAGATTAGTGCCGTTTATTCAAATTAAAATCTTGCTCTGTTTTTTGTAATCCTGAGGTCTTTAGAGATTCGAGTCAAGTGCTTTGGTGCTACTTGTTTGCACTGGAGAGTACCTCGGGAATGGCCGATTGCTGCTGATTGATGTTTTGTCTGTTCTCTAGATTTTTTTGTAGAAAACAGTCATGGCGTTGACTCGTGTCATGCTGATCCGGTTTTCCTGATTTGGAATGGATTGCCTTGGTGTGCGGGGTAGCCAGACGCCAAGCTTTCGTTAACTTTGGCGGAGTGAAACCGGATCCATGACCCAGCTTCACGATCTCAGGCTGCGTCTTCTGGTACAGCAAGAAAGTGAGCGGATTGCAGACAATGATCCCGTTGATTTGGATCTGTCGTTAGTGCAGGCCCGTTGTCTCTGTTGGCTTGCCCTCTTAGCTGAAGCTCATGAGGATCAAGCCGGTGATGCTGAAAAACGCTGTGATACCGAGCAAGCAATGGGTTGGTTTGCCGATTCCATGCGCATCAGGGATGCGATGCAGGTGGTGAGTTCGATTGAAATTCCACTACCGGGATCGATGGTTTTTGATGGAAACCTGCTCGGCGATCAGTCTGGGATTGACGAGGATCCCCCTTTGGCTGCCTGATTAGATGTCATGATGGTATGGAACTGAGGGTCTATGTGCCTGAAGAGCCCTGTCAATGCCCTGACTGTCAACGCTTTTATCGGGAGCATGACCGTCTAATCAGAGAATCTCCAACCTTGCGTCAACAGCAGGAGCTCAGTTGGGCGGCTCTGCAGGCTTTTAGGACCCTTTCGGGTCGAGTGTTGGAAGATCTTCAAAAGCAACACGGCTCTCCCAGTGCTGAGTCACAAACTCATGCAACCCCGATTGGTGGTGGTGAGGAGCCAGCCGATGCCACTCATCAGGCCATGGCAGATCTAGAAAATATCAATGCACATTTGTTTTCCATTGAAGCTTTGATGGAACGCATTTTTGATGTGCGTGTTCCTGATGACATAGAGCAGAAATTCCGGGAGTTGGCTGGTGAGCTAGCACCAGATCCACTCAATGCAGATCGTCTACGCCTCAATCGTTTACTTCATCAAACTCCTGACCTTCCAGAGCGCGGTTGATAGGAATTTTATTTGCTAAGTGTTTATTATTAATGACTTTGAATTTTTTTGATTTTAGTCATAAAGAGTTTGTCTGTTTTTATTCTTCAATAAAGTCTTTGGCTGAATTATCGATACTTTGTATGTGGGGTTTTCATAAATAATTGGAATGTTGCCTTTGTGCCAGAAGATAATCGAACTTTTTTAGTCCTAAATTAAGACAAATTTAGAAAGAAGACTCGAGAATCTAGAGAATTTGGCGTTTAAGCCCGAGTGATGAACTCTGGCTTAAACAAGGCACAGGGATGATTTAAGTGAGATCGACTCAGCGAACATCACAGGTGATTTCCACAGGCATAGCTTCGACCTTCCAAATGTCGCGACAGTAGTCACGAATCGAACGATCTGAGGAGAAGAAACCACTTCTGGCCGTGTTCAGGACTGACATCCTGTTCCAGTGATGGCGATCAGTCCAGGCCAGGCTCACCGCATCTTGAGCACGCAGATAGTCTGCAAAATCAGCCATCACGAAGAAAGGATCATTGCCTGAGAGGTTGTCGATTAGAGGGCGGAACAGCTCTCCATCGCCATTGCTGAAATGACCCATCTCAACCAGTTTGATTGCTTCGGCAAGCTCGGGAACAGATTCAATCACCTCCCAAGGTCTATAACCGCCTTGTTTTAAGGCAGCAATCTCTTCTACGGTTTTGCCGAACAAGAAGAAGTTTTCGGAACCTACGTGTTCGCGGATTTCTACATTGGCACCATCAAGAGTGCCAATCGTGAGTGCTCCATTCATGGCAAACTTCATGTTGCCGGTGCCTGAGGCTTCTTTGCCTGCAGTGGAAATCTGCTCAGATAAATCCGATGCTGGATACACCTGTTCACCGAGTTTGACGTTGTAGTCAGCCAAGAAGACAACGCGCAAACGTCCATCCATATCTGGATCTGCATTGATTGTGTCGGCGATGCCGTTGATGAAGCGAATAATCAATTTGGCCATGTAGTAGCCCGGTGCTGCCTTGCCGCCGAAAATGACCGTTCGGGGTGCCATGCCATCGGCCTTGCCGTTCTTGATCCTTAAGTACTGAGTAATGACCTGCAGTGCATTGAGGTGTTGACGTTTGTATTCGTGTATTCGTTTAACTTGCACATCAAACAGGCTGGAAGGATCCACCAAGACGCCGGTGTTGCGGTGGATATAACTTGACAGTTTTCGTTTGACAGAGAGTTTGGTTCCCTCCCAATGTTCGAGGAAGCTGCTGTCACTCTGTCTCTCCTCAAGCTTTCTGAGGATCTCCATATTGGTGATCCAATCAGGCCCAACATGCTCGTCCAACAACGTGGACAACTGAGGGTTGGAAAGTGCCACCCAGCGACGAGGTGTGACACCATTCGTCACGTTGGTGAATTTTTCAGGCCATAAGTCAGCAAATTCGGGCATCAGCTGCTCGCGGACCAAATCAGAGTGGAGCGCAGCTACACCATTGACATGATGGGCGCCAATTGTGGCGAGGTGCGCCATGCGAATGGCTTTGCCACCTTCCTCATCAATGATCGAGAGTTTGCGTTGAATGGCCTCGTTGCCGGGATAGCGAAGACGCACCTGCTGCAAGAAACGGCGGTTGATTTCGTAAATCAGCTCTAGGTGGCGAGGCAAAAGGCTGCTGAACAGGTTCAGATCCCATTTCTCGAGTGCTTCCGGCAGCAAGGTGTGATTGGTGTAGGCAACGGAACGCCTCGTGATGTCCCAGGCTTTGTCCCACTCCATGTGGCGATCATCGATCAGCAAACGCATGAGCTCTGCCACCGCAATAGCAGGGTGAGTGTCGTTGAGCTGAACAGTCCAATACTCGGGGAAATCTTCTACAGCCAGTCCTCGATTGTCGAGGCTTCTCAGCATGTCCTGCAGCGAGCAGCTGACGAAGAAGTGCTGTTGTTTAAGACGTAGGCGCCGGCCTTCATCGGTGCCATCGTTGGGATAGAGCACTTTTGAAAGGGTTTCGCTGCCTACCTTCTCTTCCACAGCCCCGTAATAGTCCCCGATGTTGAAGGCGTAAAAATCAAAACTTTCAGTGGCATCGGCACGCCAAAGCCGTAGGCGGTCACAGGTGTTGACTCGATAGCCGAGTACAGGAACGTCATGAGGCACACCAATGGCGTGATCGGAAGGAATCCAGCGAGACCGGTAATTGCCTTTGTCATCGAGATAGCTCTCAGTGCGGCCACCAAAGCCGACAAAGCAAGCTTGATCTGGCTGGGGCAGTTCCCATGGCCAGCCACCCTTTAGCCATTTGTCGGTGACTTCCACTTGCCAGCCATCGCGGATGAGCTGGTCAAAAATTCCGAATTCGTAGCGGATGCCGTAGCCAGTTGCCGGAATCTGCAGGCTCGCGAGAGATTCCATGTAACAAGCCGCTAAGCGACCGAGTCCGCCGTTGCCCAGGCCAGGTTCCTCTTCAACCTCAATGATCTGCTGCAAAGACTCAATACCAAAGCGTTTAACGGCTTCTTCCGCTCCTTTTTGCATGCCCAAATTGAGCAAGTTATTAGCAAGTTGTGGTCCAATCAGGAACTCAGCAGAAAGGTAAGCAACAGTCTTCTGGGGTTGGGCTCGAATCGCCTCCAGGCTGGCTAGGTAGCGAGTCATGAGCCGATCACGAACGGCATAACTCAGGGCCATGTAGAGGTCATGACGGCTCGCAGAGGGCGCAAGTTTGCCCAGTGTGAAAAACAAGTGCTCGGTCATGCCGTCGAAAACGTCATCGGCATCCAATCCGGCCCGTTCTGGGTCGGCATAGCAACCAGGAGTTGGAAGGCGAAGGTCGAGGGGTTCGGAGCTGCTCATGGATGGAAAAATATGGCGTTTACGTTTTGGTGTCGTTTAATTCTGCTGGGATTGGGCCAAGAAAGCGCTGAAAGGTGCAGGAACTGTGACTGGGCCCTTTTCTTTGGATTAATCCTAAAGACTTCAAATCGTGTTCCTGGGCATTGATCCACTGCCTCAATTGACCATGGCTTTTGTTGCCAAGAGCTAGCAGGCGTTCGCAATACGCGGTCTGAGTCCCGTTTTGCCTTTATGGTCCCGCTGAGAAAACATGCCGATTCCGATGCTCGCTGCTGCGATGCCGCCCCTTCTCATGCCGCTATTGGCTGAACTGTCTGCCCACGATCTTGAAATGGCGGGCACCTTGATTGGGGTCGGCCGATTCATGCTGATCTTTGTGGCGGCTCGCGCACTAGCTGAAGTGCTTGTGCGCTTTCAGCTCCCAACCATTCTTGGTGAGCTTTTGGCTGGAGTGTTAATCGGCGCGTCTGGTCTCCATTTGCTGGTTCCGCCTGAAACTCAAGTTGAACTCAGCAATGGCTTAGTGACTGTCTTGAGTTCTTTGGGGAGTATCCCGCCGGAGTCTGTGACGGAGCTCTACAACGAGAGTTTCCCTTCCTTGGAGGCTGTGGCGCAGCTGGGGCTGTTTGCTCTGTTGTTCCTCACTGGCCTTGAAAGTGAGCTTGATGAGCTCATGGCTGTTGGCAGCCAGGCCTTCACCGTTGCTGTTGCTGGCGTTGTGCTTCCTTTCGCTCTGGGGACCTGGGGTCTAATGGCCATCTTCCATGTGGGTGCCATCCCTGCGATTTTTGCTGGTGCCTCGATGACAGCAACCAGCATTGGAATTACTGCAAGTGTGTTCGGGGAATTGGGCTATTTGAAAACCCGCGAGGGACAAATTGTGATCGGTGCTGCCGTCCTCGATGACATCCTCGGAATTGTGATCTTGGCGGTCGTCGTGGCCTTGGCTTCAGGCGGCAATCTTGAAATCGGCCCGATCGTGAAGCTGGTTGCTGCTGCTGCCGTTTTTGTCGTAGCTGCAATTGGTCTGAGTCGGTCTGCAGCTCCGGCATTTGACTGGCTGATCGACAAGCTCAAAGCTCCTGGTGAGGTGCTTGTGGCTTCGTTTGTCATTCTTGCGCTCAGTTGCTTCACAGCTACTGCCATCGGACTTGAGGCAGCTCTTGGCGCCTTTGCTGCTGGCCTCATCTTGAGTAGTTCCAAGCACAATCGCGCCATTCAGCAAGCTGTACTGCCAATCGTGACTCTGTTCGCCACGATCTTCTTTGTGCTTGTTGGCGCTGGAATGGACCTATCGGTGATCAATCCTTCCGATCCATCTAGCCGTATCGCTTTGGTGATCGCAGCCTTCCTATTTGTCATCGCCGTTATCGGCAAAATTGCCTCAGGTTGGGCCTTTGTGAGCAAACAACCAACCCGTCGTCTGGTGGTTGGTCTTGGAATGATGCCTCGTGGAGAAGTGGGTTTGATTTTTCTAGGACTTGGCACTAGTGCCAAGCTCCTTTCCCCTTCGCTCGAAGCGGCCATTTTGTTGATGGTGATTGGAACCACTTTCCTTGCCCCCGTCTTGCTCAGACTCGTGATTGGTGGCGATAAGCCAGATGATGACGACAAGGTCGACAGCGAGGTGGCTGCCGATCCCATCGGCCTGATTTAAGCGCTTAGCTGTCGCTTTTATGGGTTACTTCTCCTGCCCTCGGGCGACAACGAGAAACAAACTCCAGCCAATGGTGATCAAGGCCAAACTTGACGCCCAGCCTGGTCCGAGAGCCCAGGCCAGGATGAGTTGTGTGATCACTCCTACGGCAAGCGCCAACAAAAGACTGCTGATCACCAAAGCGGTCTGACGCCACGCTCCACTGAGAGGGCCATCCTCCAGGCTTGCTTCAAGCCGCTGAAGTGGGCCGCTGAGAGGAAGATAGAGGGCAAGGGCCCAAAACAGGCCTCCGCTCAGAGTGCTGCGCTGCAGCAGTGGCCCTATCTCGAATGTATCCATCGTTTGGAATCGCCGGGCTTTGCGGAGGATTGAACAGGATGCCTAGCATCTCTTCCCAACGAGCTAAGTGTGGTGGGAGATAGTTGGTGGCAGTTTCAAGATCATGCTGTTCATGGTCTTTGCCGAGCTCCTGAAGGGAGCGAAGCTTCGGCTTACGCCAAAACCCGGCCAGCAGTGCTACTGGTACACGGTTTTGGTGCTTCAACCGACCACTGGCGCCACAACATTCCTGTGTTGGCTAACACTTACGAGGTGCATGCGATTGACCTACTCGGTTTCGGCCGCAGTGCCAAACCAGCAGGGCTTTGTTACGGGGGTGCTCTGTGGCGAGACCAACTGGTGGCCTACGTCCAGGAACGGATTGGCCGCCCAACAGTGATCGCTGGAAACTCCCTTGGAGGGTTTGCAGCTCTAGCTGCTGGTGCTGCTTTAAAAGATCAGTCGGCCGGAGTGGTGCTTCTGAACGCTGCGGGTCCTTTCAGTGATGAACAGAGGTCATCACCGACTGGTTGGGCCGCCATTGCTCGTCGGAATATCGGCTCGGCCTTGCTCAAAAGCCCGGTAGTGCAACGCCTTTTGTTTGAAAATTTGCGCCGGCCTGCCACGATTCGCCGCACATTGAATCAGGTGTACGTCGACCGAACCAACGTCGATGACGCTTTGGTGGAAGCGATTCGCATCCCTTCGCTTGATCCAGGCGCATTCGGGGTGTTTCGGACAGTGTTTGACATCCCCAGCGGTCAACCTCTGGATGAGTTGTTCGCCCAGTTGCAATCACCTTTGTTTTTGCTTTGGGGGATCCGTGATCCTTGGATCAACGCAGCAGGACGACGCGCAAGTTTTCAGCGCCACGCTCCCGAGAACACTCATGAAGTGGTGTTAGAGGCCGGCCATTGCCCTCATGATGAAGTGCCTGATCAGGTGAATCGGGCCTTGCTGGATTGGCTTGGCGATTTATCAAGCTGCCCTAGCCAAGCTATTCTTGGTTGATCCAGACGATTGACCCTGAGAAAGGATCTAGGCAGATCCTTGCCCTGTGGTCACACTGAAGGATCTCAAGCTTTCATGGCCATGACGCTTCGTCAATCGTCGACGCCTTATGCCCACTGGGAATACGTCCATCCCAACAGCGGCGACCGCTTACGCCTCGTTCCAGAACGCGGCGGTCTTGTCACTGAATGGCTGTGCAACGGGCGTGAGCTTCTTTATTTCGACCAGTTGCGTTTTGCAGACCCAACCAAAAGCGTCCGTGGCGGTATCCCTGTTTTGTTTCCGATTTGCGGCAATCTGCCTGGCGACCGGCTTCCTTTGACCAGCGGTGAGGCCACACTCAAGCAGCACGGCTTTGCTCGCGACTTGCCCTGGCAGTTGGAGTTGCTTGAAGACCAGAGCGGAGTGCGTTTGTCTTTGATCGATACTGATGAAACCCGTTCCCACTATCCCTTCCATTTTCGGGTGGAGATGGTGGTGCGTCCTTTGAGTGGAGCGCTGGAGGTGGCTGCCACAATTTGCAACGCCAATGAAGGTGGCGAGCCGATGCCATTCAGCTTTGGTTTGCATCCCTATTTCAATGTGACCGACTTAAGTCGTACTCACATCGAAGGCTTAGCCCCCAAATGCTTCAACCATCTCGAGATGTCAGACGCTGAGACCAGCGGGCAATTAAGCCGACTGCCGGAGGGAGTGGATTTTCTGACCCGACCGATCGGGGCCGTTTCGCTTGTGGATGAGGCGGCTGGCACTCGCTTGCAGCTTCAGCATCAAGCGCCTATGGATCTCACTGTTGTCTGGACAGAGCCTCCTCGCTCCATGGTCTGCCTGGAGCCATGGACTGGACCTCGCCAGTCTTTGATCAGTGGAGATCGCAAGCTGACGCTCACACCTGGCGAGAGCCTCACACTCAGTTGCCGCTACGCGGCGAGCTGAAGCGGTTCCTACTCAAGCGCCTCAGTTATAGGGCGCTGCCACGCCTGGAAGCCGTCCTCTTGATAGTTGTTGTTTGGGGTCAAACTGTCGCTTCACCGCTTCGATCAAAGGACGAGACGGGGCATCCAGCCAGGCCGGTAGGGACCCTGGTTGGAGAAGCACGGTGAGCTGTCCGCCTAACTCGATGACTCTTCGACGAAGAGCCTCAATCTGGTAGTCCGCTGTTGGTGAACCGCAGGGCTGCCAGGCTTCGCCGCTGCCTGCTCCAGCGGCGAGCTGCCAATGCCAGTCCTTGAGCACTGTGCATTCTTTTGAGCTGAGCAAGGGATGGAGCTGGGCGGGAGGTAGGCAGAGGCGAAGCAGCCAGTGTGGGTCTCCGTTCATAGGCGATCCCTCAGGGATGGGATTGGTCCATGGCTGTCGTTCTTTGTTCAGTTGGTGCTTGGCTGCAAGTGCCTCCAGCCTGTTGAGTTGGTCCTCCACAGACCCATCACTAATGCTTGCTACGCCAAGAACAATTCGAGGTCCTTGTTTAGGACATAGCTCCCAGTTGATCCAGTCTGGGGTGAAACAGCTACCAACCACCTCGGCTCGGAATGCTTCGAGTTGGCCAAGGTCGCCATCGAGAATGAGCTGACCGCGGGGCTGACGAATCGGTTGCACCCGCAAAGTAAGACCTGTAATCAGGGCGAGGCTGCCCCAGCTGCCGCAGAGAAGGCGCATCAAGTCATAACCAGCGACGTTTTTCACCACTCGACCACCGGCACAAGCGCTCACCCCATCAGTGCGAATCAAGCTGATGCCAATGATCTGGTCACGCACTCCTAAGTGTCGTTGGCGTAAGCCTCCGGATAATCCCCGGGCGACGAGCCCGCCAATCGTTCCTGCCGATTGAGGTGATGGAGCGGCGGAGCCCCAGGGCCAGTTGAGGGGAAGCCATTGCTGGTGTTCTGCCAGGGCCGTCTGTAGGGCCACCAGCGACATGCCCGCATCCACGGTGATGGTGAGGTCGTCAACCGCGTGATCAACAATCCTGGTCATGTGGCGCAGGCTCACCACTGGCCCAGACTCCTTGATCGGAGGTCCCCAATGCAGACGGCTTCCTAAGCCGGAAGGGACCCAGGGAAGGCCTTCCGAATGCAGTTCGGCGATAAGGCGGCCAAGCTCTTCAAGAGACTTTGGCGCTAATAACGCTGTGGAGACAAACCCTTGTTCAGGCACGTGAGCGAAGAGGCCAGATCAGAACACGAGACGATCGTGCCATGAAGATTGTTGTAATCGACGACGATCCCACCGGTTCTCAAACGGTGCACAGTTGTCCGCTGCTGTTGCGTTGGGATGTGGAGGCGTTGCGGAGGGGGTTGCAACACCCCTCACCGTTGTTGTTCGTGTTGGCCAACACGCGGGCCCTGGCACCTGGGGCCGCGGCGTGCCGCAATCGCGAGATTGTCACAGCATTGGCACTGGCCATGGCAACTGAAGGGATTCAAGAGGAAGAATTGCTGCTTGTTAGCCGTGGTGATTCCACGTTGCGTGGCCATGGCGTGCTCGAGCCGCAAGTGCTTTCGGAGGCATGGGAAGCTCGATTCGGAGCTGTGGACGCAACGTTGCATGTGCCAGCGTTTTTTGAAGGAGGTCGCACCACCGTGCATGGGGTGCATCTGCTTGATGGTGAGCCGGTTCACACCACTCCGTTTGCGCGAGATCGCCTCTTTGGTTACAGCACCAGCGATCTGGCTGAGTGGCTTGAAGAAAAGAGTGGCGGTCAAATTGAAGCAGCGTCTGTGCAACGTCTCAGCTTGGAGCGTTTGCAGCCTTCCCGTTTGGCTGGCCTTGTCAGCTGGCTAGAGGCTCTTCAGGGCAACGAGTCAGTGGTGGTGGATGCTTCTGAGCCTGAGCAGCTTCGGGTGTTGGGCGCGGCGATCAGGTCGCTCCAAGGGCGCAAGCGCTTTTTGTTTCGTTCGGCTGCGAGCTTGATCAATGGCCTTTTGGATTCCGGACCGTCGCCTTTGGGGCCCCAACCGCTTGATGCCAGAGGTTTAGTGGAATTGCGTCAGTGCGATCCCGATGGGAAGCCGCTTCCTGGTCTGGTGGTGGTTGGCTCTCACGTTCCTATGGCTGATCAGCAGTTGAAGTCTCTACTGGCGAACGAGAGTTGCCTTGGGATTGAGCTGCCGGTTTCTCGTATCTCCCGGGTGTTGGATGGGGGGTCTCCTGATTTGCTCTTGCCTGATCTGGAGACTGAATGGCGGCTGAAGCTTGAGCACGTGCTGGAGAAGGGGCTCACTCCGGTGCTGTTTACGAGTCGTGGTGAATTGTCTTTCGGTTCTGGGCCTGCGGCGTTAGAGCGGCGACTTCACTTTGGACTGGAACTGTCAAAGCTGATGGCCCGACTGGTCGCTGGTGTCGCACCACGGCTTGGTTATCTGATCAGTAAGGGAGGAATTACCACCGGCACCGTGTTGTCGGAGGGCTTGGGTCTAGAGGCCGTTCAATTGGAGGGGCAGCTCTCGCCAGGGTTGTCGATGGTGCGTGCGATGGAAACAGCGGCTGAAACTACGGAGCAATTTCGTGCTCTGCCTGTGATTACATTTCCTGGAAATCTTGGAACGGAACACAGCTTGAAAGCCGTTTGGCAGCTGTTTGCCGGTGAGGCTTAACCGGCCATGGTTTTGCTAAAGCGGTCTCGCCACTGCTGCCAGCTTTCGGACTCGGGGTACTGGTGCGCCAGAGCATCTGTTTCATCCATTAATTGCTGGAACGGCCGTTCCATATCCATCGGAATAGTGGCAATCGGTGGTGCATAAGTTTGGGTGTAAGCAAAAAATTCAATCGGATTGTTCTCTGGATCGGCGAAATAAACCGACCAGCTTCCACCGTGGTTCATTGCCATGACTTCCCCTGGAGCGATTGCTTGAATGGCTGAGACGTTTTTGTGCAGATCTTGCAAGCTGGAGACTTCGAATGAGATTTGATTGAACTAACTCGGCGTTTCCATTTGCCGTCCTGTAACTAAAATAATTTGATGATGTTCCTTGGGATCTTTGCTTAAAAAAAGCATTCGTGAACCTTGGTACTCCCAGGAATCTGTGATGCAAAATCCCAACTTTTTGACGTAGAAATCTTCCATCAGCTCAAGATCACGCACATAGAACCCGAAATGGGATGGTCGCGATGAGGCAAGAAAGGAATTCATGAATGTTGCTGCGGGGGGGGAACGGAGCTGGCTTCCCCGCCAGTTGTTAAAGCTGGCGCCAGGCTGAGCCCAGCGGATCGGGCTAGAAGTTCCATGGGGTGGCACACTTCAGGACCTTCTGAGCTGAGATGGCGCCTCAGTTGCAAGCTGCAACCGATGTTGGCGCTTGCGACGATCTCGGCCCCTGTGCTGCTGAGGTCGTCCGCTTTGAGTTGGCCGAGTGCCGCTGCCTCGTCCGGTTGGACCAGGTTGTAAATCCCCGCACTTCCACAACACACCCCTGCTTCAGTGGCTTCTTTGAGTTGGAGTTGAGGAATGGCTCGCAATAAATTTCTTGGCTGAGCAGCAATCCCTTGGCCATGAATCATGTGGCATGCATCGTGATAAGCCACGGTGCAAGGCAAAGGTGTTAATGCCTTTAGGAATGCGTCTGATAGCCCTCGGTTGGCGAGAAATTCGTGAACGTCGAGCACCGGAGCATTGAAGTTATCGGCTCCATCGAGAAGCTTTTCGTAGGACTTCATGGTGTGACCGCAGCCGGAGGCGGCCACTAGCACTGCATCCAAGGCTTCACCCGAAAAGCTTTGGACTAAATCACTAGCCAGTTTTTGAGTTTGTTTGAGTTGTCCCTGGTGATGACTCACCGCACCACAGCAGCCTTGATGAGCTGGAATGACCACCTCGAAGCCGTTGGCTTGAAGGACGGCCACCGTGGCTTCGTTGACCCCAGGATCAAAGCACCGTTGAACGCAACCGAGTACTAATCCCACCCTGCCTCGTTTCTTACCTTGCGCAGGATTCAGGCTCGGTAAGCGATCAGTCAATCCCTCAGGCGGTAAGGGCGGTAGAAGTGCTTCCATCGCTTCGAGTTGTGGGCCCAACAGCTTCAGAAGCCCTGACCGCCTAGCAAAACGTTGTAATCCGGTGCCTGCATAGGCGCGTAAAGGGATCAGGAGTGCGCGCAGCCGCTTGGGGTAGGGCAGCACCAGGAGCAGTAGCTGTCGGAAACTGGTTTGCCAGCTACTTCTGAGTTCAGGTTGATTGAGTTTTGGGCGGGTTGCTTCAATCAGCTGGTCGTAGCGCACACCAGATGGACAGGCGCTAACGCAAGCGAAGCAGCCCAAGCAGCTATCGAAATGGCTTGCCACCGTCGCATCCAGCTCGAGTTCACCGGCTTCGATCGCTTTCAGAGTGTGGATGCGCCCGCGTGGAGAATCCATCTCTGTGCCGAGTACCCGGTAGCTGGCACAGGTAGGCAAGCAAAATCCGCAGTGAACGCAGGGGTCGGTCGGATCGACAAAAGCCATAAATCAATTTTGCCCCGAATTGCTCCGTTGTTGCTCAGAAGCGCAGGAGAATTACTGCTCTAACTCTTTTAAAGCTCATCCAGACCCGCTGGCGGCTTCCTCGTCCGTGTCATGGAAGGGACTGTTCGGAGACGCTACGAGGTTGGTGCGAGTGGCTTGATGAGGCGCATTCCTGAAAAGCTCCAAATTGCGGTCTTCTGTTACCACGGTTCCCTTTCACGTAGAGACATTCGTCAAATTTTTCCAAGGGCTGGATGGCTGTTGGAAGATCTCGGGCAGCATCAATGCGATGGAGATGGAGCCGAACTCGTCAAAGCCAACGCAAAGTTTCTGATTGGCTGATTGCTTCGTTTGCTGCATTCGCGCTGGTTGTAGAGGCCTCTTGTTGACATCCACCTGTGGGCTGGTTCAGGACCCGCCTTCAGTTAATGAGCCCCTTTCCAGAAACGGAATCAAAAGGCTCTTTCTGATCAGAACCTTTTGATGATTGCCTCAGCAAAGCCACTGCAGCTCACCGGATCCTCTTTGGGCTCCATTAACCGCGCGAGGTCGTAAGTCACTTGTTTGTCTTTAATTGCCGCACTGAGACCTTTGGTGATTAGATCGGCAGCATCCTGCCAGCCAAGGAATTCCAGCATCATCACGCCACTCAGGATTACTGAACCTGGATTAATACGATCCAATCCAGCATGCTTTGGGGCGGTTCCGTGGGTGGCCTCAAAAATCGCAGCTGTCTCGCCAATGTTGGCGCCTGGTGCCATGCCAAGGCCTCCCACCATCGCGGCAGCGGCATCGGAGATGTAGTCGCCGTTGAGGTTGAGGGTGGCAAGGATTGAATACTCCTGTGGGCGGGTCTGGATTTGCTGAAAGATGCTGTCGGCGATGCGGTCATCCACCAAAACCATGCTCTTCCATTTGCCGTAGCCGTGGCTTTCGCCAATCGCAGCGAGTACGTCTCTCACTTCGGAATCAATCGCTTCTTTCTTTTCGGGTGTCAGGCTGTCGTAACCGGGCTCAATCATGCGGGCGTTGTCTTGGGCGCTGAGAGAGTGATTCCTGTCGAGATTGTCAAGAATCCAGCTTTCCCGTTCCGTAATGCAGACATCACGGAATTCAGTGGTGGCTAGCTCGTAGCCCCAGTCACGGAAGGCTCCTTCGGTGAATTTCATAATGTTGCCTTTGTGAACAAGCGTCACGTGACGCTTGTTCCCTTCCAAGCGCAGTGCGTGTTGGATGGCTTTGCGGATGTGGCGCTGACTGCCATGTTTGCTCACTGGCTTGATGCCAATGCCAGATCCTTCTGGAATCTGTCGCTTGCCGAGCTTGCCGTTTGCAGGGATGACCACCTCATTGAGATACTTGCGCAGCTCTTGGCCAATGGGGTCGTCGGCCTCCCACTCCACCCCCATATAGATGTCTTCAGTATTTTCTCGATAGACAATGACGTCTAAATCTTCAGGACGTTTGTGAGGGCTGGGTGTGCCTTCGTAATAGCGGCATGGACGCACACAGGAATAGAGATCAAAAAGCTGTCGGAGAGCCACATTGAGGGAGCGGATGCCTCCACCGATAGGGGTGGTGAGGGGGCCCTTAATGGCCACGCCAAACGTGCGGATCGCTTCCAGGGTGTCCTCCGGAAGGTATTGGTAAGTGCCGTAAAGGTCACAGGCTTCGTCACCGGCGTAGACCTTGAACCACTCAATGGTTTTCTCGCCCTGATAGGCCTGAGCAACGGCAGCATCCAGCACCTTTTGAGTTGCTGGCCAAATGTCCACCCCTGTTCCATCGCCTCGGATGAAAGGAATAATGGGATTGTTGGCTACTACGGGTTGACCGTCTTCGAAGCGGATTGGGGTGCCCTGGGTTGGGGCAGTGAGCTTCTCAAACTGAGCCATGGAGGGGCGCCGACGGGCTGAACTTGGATTCGGCGAGCTTATGACTCGGTGGGTGCTCCCTAAGGTTCGTCTTAACTCCCCACCGATGATCCATGTTGCAACCTGCAGGTGTCTGGGTGGTGGCAGCCTGTTTCAACGAACAGGCTGTCATTACGTCGTTCATCGAGCGAGTGCTCGAAGTACCGGGCGTGGAGAGATTGGTGCTGGTCGACGATGGTTCTCGAGATGACACCGTGTCTCAGATTCGGGGTTGGCAGGCTCGCCAGGCGCAAATCGATTTCCCAGCTCCTGTCACGCTTCTCGAGTTGACCCGAAACTTTGGGAAAGAGGCGGCAATGCTGGCTGGCCTCGATCACGTACGCGGCGATTGTGCTGCAGTAGTGCTGATTGATTCGGATCTGCAGCACCCTCCAGAGTTGATCGAAGAGATGGTGGAGGAATGGCGGGAGGGTGCTGAGGTGGTGACGGCTGTGCGCGATGACCGCGATCAAGAATCACGTCTCAAGGTGGCCAGTGCGCATTGGTTTTACCGCGTGTTCAACAAGCTGGTGGATTCGATTCAGATCAAGGAGGGCGCGGGTGACTATCGACTCTTGGGTGCACCTGTTCTGGAAGCGGTGACGAGTTTGCGAGAGTCGAGTCGATTCTCCAAAGGATTGCTTCCTTGGACGGGCTACCGCAGTGTGGAACTGCCTTATCAGCGCGTGAGCCGTAGCGGCGGGCAGACTTCCTTCACTCCATTCAAATTGGTTGGGTACGCCTTTGATGGAATTTTTTCCTTTTCTGTTCTGCCCTTAAAAGTGTGGACGGGTCTTGGAGTGTTGGTTTCACTGCTGAGCCTGGTGTACGCGTCTGTGATTGCTCTGCGGACAGTTCTTGTTGGAGTGGATTTGCCAGGTTACGCATCACTAATGACTGCAGTGCTGTTTCTAGGTGGCATTCAGTTGATCGGGATCGGTGTGCTCGGTGATTACATCGGTCGGATTTATGTAGAGGCGAAGGGGCGTCCGCACTACTTCATTCGAGCGATTCACAACTCCTGAAGCGCTTGCCATTCGCGCTGCCGCCAGTGGGAAGAGGCAAAGGGTTGCGAGACTGAGAAGCCAGAATCAATGAGATTCCTAGACAGAGGTGCCCCTGGATGGGCGAGAAGAAGGGGTTGAGTTCGATTGCTTCGAACTGGAAGAGCAGAGAGGGTTTGGTGGGCTGCATGAAGTGGGGGGCCGGCCATTTGTCCGGTGAAGAGCACGCCAGCAAAACCCCCGTTGCTGCTGATGCCCAAGCGTTGTTGCTTCCTTTGTGCTCGGCGGCTTAAAAGCTCCAGCACCATCCATTTCAGTAGCCCTGCTTGGCGGATGGCATTCCACCACCAGCGAAGTGCTAGGCCGGTGGGAAGTGGTTCTGTTGTACTGCGCATCCAGGTGATCTTTTGATCGCCTGACACGCTCAGCAGGCAGTCATGCACGATCGGCACGAGGTGGATGTGCTGATGGCCATCAAGGTGAATGGGGGCGTCGCGCCCGCACAGTTGCCGAAACCCAGCAATTTGAGCCTTGATCTCTTGGTGGAGTTGAAGTGTGATCTGCTTTCGCCTCGGGTGCATGGCTGGTAACAATGAGAGCGAGAGCCATGTCCCAAAAGAAAGGTTGAGATTGCCGTCTTCATTGACAAGATCGGCGACAGCGGAAGCGAGGGCAGCGCATGGGCCCTCGGTTAAACAAAGGTGGAGGCAAAGCTCAAGCTCGGGATCTTCGGCTTGGAGTGCTTTCCAGGCAACCACTCCTTCTGGGGCCGCAGGCCCACGCACCAGCAGGCTGGCCCCATCCAATTTCCCTGTGCGGGCAAGTTGAAGGATGGCGTTGTTGGTGGCTTCGCTGAGGCCTAAATCATCCGCATGCATCCGTGGCCGTTGACGCTGGATCCTTTGTTTTGCACTGAAGCGGGCGGCCTTCGACCAAATCAAGGCATTTAAAACTGTGGGCGTGAAAACCAAAATCCCCAATCTGATTCCACTGGGAACCAGGTTTGGGAGGAGGAGAGGTAGTACCCCGCAAACCGAAAGATTGACAACGTATTGAAGGACGAGCCAGCGCCGAGCAAAGCTTTGCCCACCCGTCTCCGGTCTGAAGGTGTAACGGGCATGGCCCAGATATCCGGCGATGGAGGCCGCTAGAAAGGCCAGCGGGTTGGCGGCCCACAGCGGCATCAACAACCCCAAGCCGAGTAAGACGCCTGCATGAACGATCGCGGCAGCAACGCCGACGAGTCCGTACAGACTGAGCCGAGTGATGGGAGCTGCCAGAAATTTGTTGACGGTTTAGATCAACCGTAACGGCAGCTGGCGCAAGCCCTGCTCAGCCTTCACCCTGTAAGCATCGGCGGATAATCATGTGAATGCTGCGGCAGCAGTCAATAGCGTGGCTTTGGTCCAGGCCCTGGCCTCCAGCATCACCCTCGTACGACGGCAGTTTCCAGCTGCTCAACCGAATCTGAGCCCTTGGCGTGATGATCCGCATACCCGCTTCTGGGACCAAGCTGCGTCACTTGATCTGGCTTTTTATTTTCCAGGTTGGAGTCCCAAATTGCAGTGCCGCAGCTTGTTGCTGCAATTGCAATTGGATGTAGATCCTGAGGCAATGCCCTCGTTTTGCCCGTCCCTACTTGGCGTCGTCATGCGTGGCATGACATTTGAGGGAGAACGTTGGCGCTTGGCAACGGTGGGTGATTGGTTGCCTGCAGGCCTTCATCCTCCCCAATGTGATCAGGTCGAGCAGCTGCAATTGATCTGTCGAGAGCTGTTTGAATTGTTCGAATACGGCGTTTCCAATCACACCAGTTCTTAACCCTTCGCAACCCAGGGCAGCCATCTGCGCCAACTGAATTTAAGGTCATGAAATCGCTTTGTATTTCACTCTTATGTCCGTCGCTTTGGCTACCCAGCTCCGGGAAGGCACTAAAAAGTCACACACGATGGCCGAGAACACCGGTTTCGTGAGCTGCTTCTTGAAGGGTGTGGTGGACAAGCTCAGCTACCGCAAGTTGGTAGCGGATCTTTTCTTCGTCTATGAGGCCATGGAAGAGGAAATGCACCGACTCAAGGATCATCCTGTGTTGGCACCGATTGCCTTTGAACAGCTCGATCGTGTAACGGCACTCGAGGAAGATCTCGCTTACTACTTCGGCCCTGAGTGGCGTCAACAGATCGAAGCTTCTCCTGCTGGAAAGGAGTATGTGGCTCGCATCCGCGAGGTGGCTCAGACGGCTCCTGAGTTGTTGGTTGGTCACCACTACACCCGTTACATGGGTGACCTTTCCGGTGGTCAGATTCTCAAGAACATCGCTCAAAAAGCGATGAACAACCCCACTGATGATGGACTGCACTTTTACGTGTTCCCTGAGATCGAGGACGAAAAAGCGTTCAAGGTGAATTACCGATCGGCGATGGATGCCTTGCCGATTGACCAGCCGATGGCGGATCGCATCATTGAAGAAGCCAATCAAGCCTTCCACTTGAACATGAAAATGTTCCAAGAGCTTGAGGGAAATCTGGTTGCAGCCATTGGCAAGGTCTTGTTTGGTTTCCTCACGCGTCGTCAGCGGACTGGAAGTACTGAGGCTGTTGTGGCTTAGGTCGTGTCAGTAGAGCTCAGGCCTGTGGGCTCTTCGCAACTCTTGACTCCGATTCGGGTTCTGGTGCCTGGCACCGGAGCCCGTTTTCGTTGTGGTGGATTAAGTGTGGCGCTCCAGACAGCGCGATTGTTATCTCAGCTGCGCCCTACTGAGGTTGTCACCTATCGCCAGAGAGAAGCCAATCATCCTTTTCTCAACGATTTACTGAAGCAAGAAGCTCCGCCTGGTGCGCCCTTGTGGTTGGTGAGTTGGGGATTTCATGTGCCGCAGCTACTCAGGCGCTTGCGCGGTCGGCCTGTGGTCTATCAAGCCCACAGCAGTGGATACGGCTTTGACCTTCCGCCAGGGATCCCAGTGTTAGCGGTAAGCCGCAACACCTTGGGGTACTGGGGCGATCGCGCGCCTCGGAACCCCTTATTCCTCCTACCCAATGCGCTGGAGCCACAGTGGCTGGAACGAGGCCAGCGCGATGAGCAGGTCCGCCGCCGTCGGCCGATTGATGTGTTGGTTCAGCAGCGCAAGAGCAGCGATTATGTGATCTACAGGTTGGTGCCAGCACTAAGAGCCAGAGGCCTCAGGGTGGAGGTTCAGAACGGCTGGGTTGAGGACTTGGTTGACCTGTTCAACAGCGCCAGTGTCTACCTCTATGACTCAGCTGAGCATTGGAGTGCAGCTGGTGTGAGCGAGGGTTTTGGTTTGCCTCCGCTTGAGGCGATGGCCTGCGGTTGTGTGGTGTTCAGTAGTTTTAATCATGCACTTGCGGATTTTTTGAGTCCTGGCAGCAGCGCTCATCAGATCGGTCAGGGTTGTCTGGCGAACGATGTGGATCGGATTACATCTGCCGTTGCCGCTCCTGAGCTCTGGCGTCCTGGACACAAAGATCTTGAGAGCTTGCTCAAGGACTTTTCGGAGGATTGCTTGCTGGAGCGTTGGCAACAAACGCTTCAGAACTTGGAGGAACTGCTTGCTTGGGGACTCCTTGGTCTGGATAGGGCAGCTGCTCTCAGTGCAACTTCTCCGCTCTCTCTGCGCTGGCAAAGGCGATGGCGCAGCGGCCGCAGAAGGGTGGCCAATCGGTTGTCCAGCTGGCTCAGCAACAGCTGATCTCCGCATTAACCAGTTTTAAATTATTCGTTCAACTGCTTGATCTGACGGGGATGAGCGAGTCAGTCCCGTGGTTTAAAAGCCAGACATGGTCTGAATTACGTCAGTTTTTTGCTGCTCTGCCGCCGCGCCGAATTCGCTCCCTTGGCTTTGTTTTAAGCGTTTCATTGCTGCAGGGTGTAATCGATATGTTGCTGGTGGGCTTGCTCGCTCGCTTTGTTGGAGTGCTCGCGGGCGCAAAGCTGAGTGATCAGGTTCCTGGGGTTTGGTTTTTTGGTGGTCGTTTCCTCGATCAAGCGACTTGGATTGTGAGTTTGCTAATCGGCGCTTATTGGTTTGCCTCTGGACTGCGTTTTGCTTCCGCTTATCTGCAGAGCAGGCTTGCGGCGGACATTTGGAGCGACCTCGTCAACAAGGTTTATCTCAACCTGATGATGCAGCGCTACGAGTTCTTCACTCGCAAGCAAACCGCTGTTCTAGCCGAACGTTTCAATCGGGTCCTTGCACTGATGTCCAGATCAGTGCTGTCCCCGATGATCGTGATCCTCGCCAGTGCACTCAATGTATTGGTTTTGTTTGTGGGAGTTGCTCTTGTCCTTGGAGGGAGAGCACTGCTCGTCTTTGTGTTGATTTTCAGCGCTTATTTGTTGACATCGCGGCTGATCGTTCCCTATCTGCGTTTGGCCTCTAGACAACGAGTCCGTTTCTCACGTCGCATCAATCTTCTTTTTTCAGAGTCCATTCGATCGATCCGCGATGTTCAGCTCTACTCCTCTCATCGCTATTTCGTTGATCGAGTCGCTCGTGATGGACTGATCGCCAAACGCTATGAACGCTGGTCTCGTCTGCTTCCGGATGTGCCTCGATTCGCGATTGAGCCAATGGCGATCACGATTCTATTTTTGGTGGGATTGTCTCCAGCCTTAGCCCAGGGCAACAGTCAGGCCCTTCGCGACGCTCTCCCGGAATTGGCAACAATTCTGATGGTGCTTGTGCGAATGTCTGCACCTCTGCAGAACGTGTTCCGCGACCTCAACAAGCTTCGAGGGGGTCTTCCTGAAATTCAGGATGCAGTTGAACTTCTGCGAATGGAAAGTGATCGCTTGGTGTTGGGCTCTCCGGGTGTTCCTTCGAAAGAAGGGGTTTTGCCTCGTCGCTTTATCGAGTTGCGCGATCTCGCATTTCGCTACCAAGGAAGTGAACAGGATGTTGTCTCCCAGATCAATCTCACAATTCCTGTGGGTTCCCGAATCGCTCTTGTCGGCAAGACGGGAAGCGGTAAGACCACTCTCGCTCATCTTCTTCTAGGCCTCCTATCTCCAAGCAATGGTGACTTGTTGCTTGATGGTGTGCCTGTCACCAATGAGGAGATGCCGGCCTGGCAGGCCAATTGTGCTTTTGTTCCTCAAGACATCCGATTGCTCGATGCAAGCATCAGGGAGAATGTCGCTTTTTGTCAGGATCCTGATGACATTGAAGACGATGCTGTCTGGTCGGCTTTGGAGGCAGCTCAGTTCAATGAGTTCGTTGCCCAGATGCCATTTGGGCTTTACACCATGTGCGGAGAAAACGGTGTTCGTCTCTCTGGCGGACAGCGACAACGTCTTTCTCTGGCACGTGCTTTTTATCGACGCGCCAGTTTGCTCGTCTTAGATGAAGCGACCAGCGCATTGGACAACAAGACTGAACAGGATGTGTTGCAGGCCCTTGATTTGGTGGGTCGGCGCTGCACGATGGTGGTGATTGCCCACCGACTCAACACCGTGCGTAAGTGCGATCGGATTTACGAATTAGACGGAGGGCGGTTAGTTGCCCAGGGTGATTTTGATTCTCTCGTCGGACGTTCGGCCAGTTTTCGCGAAATGACCCTGCTGGACGCGGACGGCACATTGCATGGCTGATGTGTTGATCCTGTCCACAGCGGACTGGGACCATCCGCTTTGGACCAACAAACAGCATTTGGCTGTGTCCTTAGCGGACCTGGGTCATCGTGTTGTTTACGTGGAATCCCTTGGAATTCGAACGCCGCGGATCAAGGGAGGACAGGACCTTCGACGGATTGCGCGTCGATTGCGACATGTGCTGGTTCCGCTTCGTCTGCGGCAGGAGAGAATTTGGGTTCTGTCTCCTCCAGTGATTCCTGGGCTCCTCTCCGGGAGGGGCCTGAGGATGAATCGCTGGATCCTTCAAGCCTGTCTTGCGATGGTGTCATGGCGGCTCCGGTTTAGCCGTGTTGTGCTCTGGACCTTCAATCCTTTTGCTGCGCGTTACTTCTCTCTGAATCACTTTGATCAAACTGTTTATCACTGCGTAGATCGCATTCAGGCTCAGCCAGGCATGCCAATTGCTCTTCTCGATGCAGCGGAAAGAGATCTTTGTGGTCGTGTGGATGTGGTCTTCACCACGGCTCCAAGGCTGCAAGAGAACCTTGCACCTTTGAACCCTGCCACCTACTGGTTTGGAAACGTGGCGGATGTTGATCATTTTTCTGGGGCCGATCGGAACTCCGTTCCGCGCCCAGACGATCTTCCCTTGGTTAAAGGTCCGCTGCTCATTTTTATTGGAGCCATTGATGCCTACAAACTCGATCTGAAAATGCTGACTGAGCTGATGGTGGAAACCCCCAGCTGGACTTATGTGCTGATCGGTCCGGTAGGAGAAAGCGATCCCTCAACTGACATTACGGTCCTCAATAGCTTGGATAATGTTCATCTTCTTGGCACCCGCGCATATCAGTTTCTGCCGGCCTACCTGGCTTACGCCGATGTGGCTCTGCTCCCCCTACGCCGCAATGACTACACCAGCCATATGTTCCCGATGAAGTTCTTCGAATATTTAGCTTCGGGATGTCCTGTTGTTGGCACTTCGATTCCATCGCTGGAGGATCAGGCCGATGTCGCCACTTTGTGTGAGCCCACGCGTGTTGGGTTTGAGGCGGCGATTCGATCCGTGCTGGCTGGCGAAATACCTCCCCTGAAACATCGGTTGGCCAGGGCTAGCGAGCACACCTACAGCCGCCGCACCCAAGCGATGTTGCGCTGCCTCCCACGACCGCTGGAATGACCCGAATCGCGTTTTATATCGACGCGTTGAAGTTAGGTGGTGCTGAGAGAGTCACCCTTCAGTGGGCGTCATGGTGCCTCCAAGAAGGATGGAGCGTCACCGTCATTACTCGTCGTCCCACCTCTCAGGATGTCTATCCACTTCCGGGGGGATTGGAGCGTCAGGTTGAACCTCAACTGCATTCCCTGCTCGAAGGCTTGGGATGGTGGGCTTTCCCTTTACGCATCCTCCAGTTGCGTCGGATGTTGAGGCAGGGGCGCTTCCAGTATTTGGTTGGATTAACGACCCTTCCATCAGTGAAACTGCTGCTGGCCAGTCGAGGCTTACCTGCTTCCTGCGTAGTTTCTGAGCGCAATTATCCCCCCGCAAAACCGCCAGCATTGCTTTGGCGACTTTTAAGGCGCCTCACCTATCGCTGGGCCGATCTTCATTTGGTTCAGACCGACCAGACTGGCGCCTGGCTTCGACATCACTGCAATGTTCGTCTGCAGCAGAAACTCCCGAATGCTGTGCATTGGCCGTTGCCACGCCATGAACCTCTTCTAGACCCAGCCACGATGGTCCCTTTGGGGGCACCCCTTCTGCTGGCGGCTGGAACAAAGGCACGACAGAAGGGCTTCGACCGCCTGATGCCGATGTTTCGTGCGCTTGCAACAGCGGACCCGGATCTGCGGCTGGCTATTCCTGGCATAGAGGCAGCGAGTTATCACGGTCACAACCAGCAGGATTGGTTGAGGGAGTTGCTCGGGGCCGATCAAAATTTGCAGGAGCGACTGATCCTGCCAGGTGCAGTCGGCAATCTCGGGGACTGGTACTCACGAGCGACGTTGTTTCTGTTGCCATCACGCTACGAAGGCTTCCCGAATGTTTTATTGGAAGCAATGGCTGCCGGATGCACCTGTGTGGCCGCCGATTGCTACACGGGTCCAGCTGATCTCATTCGCGATGGTGAAAATGGTGTGCTTTTGCCTCCTAACGCCGATGCCAATGCATGGTCGTCGGCTGTGAGAGAGCTTTTAGATCAAGCTCAGAGACGAGAACGACTGGGTCTGGCGGCGCAGAGAGTACGCCATCGCTTTGCGGTAGAGCGTTTGCGTTATCAGTTCCTCAGAGGCTTGGAGGACAGCAGTCATGGCAGATGATCTTTGGGTGGTGCTCCCTCACCTAGGTGCTGGTGGAGCGCAGAAAGTGGCCCTTCTGGCGGCCGGACATTTCGCCGACCAAGGCCTGTCGGTGCGATTGATCACCCTGACTCACGGGCATCCCGTTGTGCATGCGCTTCCGCCGGGGGTGATTCACCAGGAGCTGGGCCCGGAACGTCAAGCCGGTATTCGGTCGTTTCTGCAAATTCATGTTCTCAACCGTTTAATCAGAAATGGTTTGCTCTTGCTCAGTCCTTGGATAGCTCCCAGGATCTGTCCAGGCCGCGGCGGTGTGGCCTGGCAGTTGTTCCGATACGGCACCGATGCGCTTGGAGGGGAACGGTTGCAGCAATTGAAACGCCTGATGGAACTTGAGCGGCCTCACCGGGTGTTGGCTCTGCTCGGACGGACGAATATTCGTTGCTGTCTTGCGGCATGGGATTTGCCCCTTCATTTGGTGGTGTCAGAGCGAAACGATCCTGCCAGGCAACGGCTCGACCGCTTTTGGTCTTGGTTGCGCACACTGAGCTATCAGCGTGCCGATGTGGTCACTGCCAATGCAGAAGGAGTGGTGGAGTCGCTGCGCAGGATGGGTCGCTGGAAGCGACTGGAACTGCTGCCCAACCCGCTTCCTTCCGTTGTTCACGAACTGAGTGCGGCAGATAGCGGGGGGGGGGCAATCAACAACCCATGAGCTGCAACTACTGACGGTGGCACGCCTTGTCAGGCAGAAAGGCTTGGATGTACTGATCGATGCGTTTGCCGCGCTCAACTTTGAGCAGCGAGTTACGTGGCGTTTAATCATTGCTGGTGATGGGCCTGAACGCCAGGCTCTTAAAGCCCAGGCGCTGCGCCTGGGTGTAGACAAGCAGGTTGACTTTCTCGGTTTTCATTCCGATCCACCCTCCCTGATGCGCAAAGGGGGAGTGTTCGTGTTGCCATCCCGTTACGAAGGCATGCCTAATGCTCTCCTCGAAGCGATGGGATTCGCTCTTCCCGTTGTGATCACTGATGTCTCGCCCGGTCCGCTTGAGGTTGTAACCGACGGGGTTGAGGGATTAGTCGTGCCTGGTGATGACGTGGAGGCTTTGAAGAGAGCAATCAGTCGATTGATTAATGATCCAACCCTTCGCCTTCGTCTTGGTGAGGCCGGGCGCAAACGTCTTCAGTCCCTTGAATGGCCGCAGGTGGAGGCGCATTGGCGATCCGTTTTGAACTTGACCACGACTCCCCTCAATTGCTTGTGATTCCCGAATCGAAGGACGAGCTGCCGAATCAGCCAAGGCCCAGGGTGCTGTTGCTTGCACCAACGCGCAGAGCGGCAAGTGAAACGTTCATACGTGCCAATCTCAACCGCCTGCCATTCGTCATTTCGGCCTATTTCGGTGATGAGCGGCCTTGGCGAAACCCCCTTCGCCTGGTTTATGGCTTGACGATTCTGTTGAGCAAACTTCTCACGCGAATCGGCTTGTTGCGGGCAGCAAGTTTTCCAGCATCACTGATGACGTCAGTGTTGATTCGTCGCCATCGCCCCGAACTGGTCATGGTCGAATTCGGTTTTGAGGCGGTTCGGGTGATGGAGGCGATCGCTTGGTCCGGGGTGCCACTTGTGGTGCATTTTCGTGGTTCTGATGCGTCTGCCAAGAATCGTCTCGTTCGCTTGCGGCAGCGTTATCGGCGCTTGATGGGTCTCTGCTCTGGAGTCATTGTTAAGAGTGAGCCGATGCGGCAGACCCTGCTGGAACTGGGTGCTCCAGCTGATCACCTGCTCGTCAGCCCCTCAGGAGGAGATCCGATACGTTTTCAGGGGGCTGATCCCGCTGCAGCTGGGCCGTTGCTAGTCGCTGTTGGACGCCTGGTTCCCAAGAAAGGCCCACTCCTTACCCTGCGGGCATTTGGTCTGATGCGACGCCGCTGGAAAGAGTCTGGCGCTGCTGGCCAGGACCCCACTCTTGTGGTGGTTGGCGATGGCCCCCTGCGGCGTGATCTGGAGCTGGCGGTGCAAGCTCAGGGGTTGAAGGATTGCGTTCGTTTCGCTGGAGCCATGGACCACGATCAAGTGGCAGGGTTACTTCGACAGGCCAGAGTTTTCGTACAGCATTCGCTGGTGGCTCCTGATGGTGACAGCGAAGGGTGTCCGGTGGCAGTGATCGAAGCACAGCTGTCGGGTCTTCCGGTTGTAGCCACCTGGCATGGAGGGATTCCCGCGGTTGTGGAGGATGGTGAGAGTGGATTTCTTGTCTCCGAGGGAGACGTGGACGCTATGGCTGCAGCCATGTTGCGCTTGGTTTTAAATTCAAAACTCGCAGCAACTCTTGGCCAGCGTGGCCAGGAGCGATCGCGCCATGAGTTCACGATTGACCATCACTTAAGGGATGTGACACAACTTGTGAATTCAATTCTGGATGAATCGATATCATCGAAAACTACTAATCGCGATCTTGATAATTGATGGGTTTCCCTGATGCTTCGACTCAAGCGGGCCAGAGTTTTCTTAATCAGTATAACGCGATTAGCCATGACATTTTCATCCTGATCTGGGCCTGTTTCATGGCAGGTTGCCTCGTGCAATACGTGCGTGCATGCACCAGTGATGGTGTTGCTCCTTTCGGCCCTCTGGCTGCCATGCGCTGGGTGACCAGGCACGTGCGTCGTTATCCACTAGTGGCACTTCTCTTTTTTATATACAGCATCGGACTAGTGGCCTCAGCTACCTGGTATTACCCCGAAATCATTGGCTGGTATGCGGATGTAGATCAGGGTGATCTCTTGAATCACTTCCGTTTTGTGCCGTCGTTTGTGGTTGAAACGATGAAGCGCAACGACTTCCGCTTTTTTCCACTCGCTCATCAGGATTTGCATGTCCTCAGCTGGTTCACGCCTTACGTGAAGGTCTGGGCCATGGTCAATGCTTTGGAGGCTGTTGCTGTAGTGATTCTGGTGGTGCGAACCGTTCGGCGTTTAGTGAATGCAGCAGCTGTGCCTGCCCTGCCTCTCCTCGTCACCTTACTTTTACTTTTGAATGGAGCTTTTTTGCAATCGTTCTATCAATTTATTTATTCAGAGCGATTGTTGACATTGTGCCTCTCTTTGTATATCTATGCCTATCTTTCTTGGTTGAAGAGGTGTGGCGACCGGTACCTTCCTGTTGCGTTAGCGGCCGCTTTGGTAGGGGCTTTTTTAAAGGATATTGCCATTCTGCTTTTTGTTGTACCTGCCGTTCTTCGCACAGTGGAGGTGCTCTATAGGGAGGGTTGGCAAGGATGGCATCGTCTTCAACTGGAGCGTTGGATCGGCTTATTGCTGGTCGGTACTTTTTTCGCTTATGGGGTTCTGACTGGTCTCCCAAGCATCTATGCCGGTGATGGTTCATATACGAGTGGCCAAAGTAGTTGGTTTTTATTTGGTCTTCGCACTTTGTTCCTGCTGGCATTTATGGGAGTGCGAATTCTTCTGATAATTGTTCGCCGCTGTCGTCTTTCCTTGCTTGATGGTCTGAATGCGGGTGCAATTTTGTATGCCATCGCGCTTGCGGGACTGGTCGGCTATTCCGAACGTAGTTATTTGGCATTACCTCTACTTCTGGTTTCAGTGATCGATGCTGCCTATCTCTACACCATTTTTATTCAGTGCTCAGTCTTTAGCCGCGTCATGTCGCCAAGAGTTTGTTCAGGTTTGGTCCTGGTTTCATGTTCAGGGCTCGGGGTTTGGGAGCATCATCAACATTCAGGGTTTTTGCAGGCAGCGATTCCCATGGTGCAACGCCAGGAAAGCTGGCGAAATGCTTATACCGCAATGAAGCACATGGCTGTTCGGGATCGCGAGAATGGCAAGCCGGTAAATATTATGTTTTCAAGGCAATCTTGGTTCAATAAGCGCCGGCATCTTCATCGCCTGGTGTTCAATCGTTTAATTCGCTTTGACCCTTCAAGTGGTGTTTATAACATCATGCTTGGCACGGGTCGAGGTGATAGCTATAACCCCAAAATTGGAGACTATTTGCTAGACATTGATGGCCGTTTAGAGATTGTTAAGATGAAAGATTCTTGCTGGTTGTTAAATGAAGTTTGTTATGAGTTGATCCATCAAAGTGGTTCAGGAGGCAAAGAAGGGCGCGTGTTTCGTGCTGTTAAAGACGGAGCTAACGATGCCGCTAGTAATAAGCCGATTAGGAGTTGATTCACGTGATTGTAAATGTGAATTGTTGTGGTTAATGAACAGATCAGGATTGTGAGATTGAAGCCAAGACAGGCTTCCCCCCAGGAAAAGGTTGTCGATGATCGCGTCGTATCTTTGCTGCCAATGGTCTGTGCCATTCGCAGGTGGTGAAGCATGCCGCGGCTGATCACCAAGATCAGCATCAAGATCGCCACGATGCCGAACAGACCGTGTAAGGCGGTGAGGTGGACATACGCATTGTGGGCGTGGCCAGCTGCTCCAGGAAGATGGGCAGAAATATTGCCAATGTTTTTGTCTGAGCACAGCGCCATGATTTTTTCACGACTGTGTCCAGTTCCGTAGAGCAAGCTGCTTTCTCCACTGAACAGGGATCCAGCCCAGCAGCGGATTAGTCGCATCCGAGTGTTGTCACCGGAGAAACCCACGTCGATGTCGGGCAAGATCACAAATGTCCAAATGGTGCCCAAGGGGATCAGCACTGCAGCGATCAGCAAGGGCTTAGACATTCGAGCTTTTGACGTCAGAAGTGAATGTCCATGAAGAATGAGCCAACAGGCGATTACAGCTGTCAAGGGGGCGATCGCTGCCATACGGGACTCAGTGAACAGACAGGTGACGTATCCCACTCCGGCACCTAATCCACCGAGGATCTGAAAAAATCGTCTGCGACTTAATCGTGCCGATGCCCAACTAGTGATGGTGAGAAGACACAGCACCACCGCAAGGCGATTGATATTGCCGTATCCCTCATCAAAGACCTCGCGGTTGACTTCCCCTAACCAGTCTTGTTCGAACCGGAAGTGTGACAACAATCTGATGCTGATGGCCAAGGTGGCGAGGTTGAGCCATTGCAGAAGACGGCGCCAAGCATCTGGGCTGAGTGAGAAGCCCACAGCCAGTCCCAGGGCCACCATCAGGTATTGGCTGATGCCGATCTGATCAGATCGGGTCACGATTGCCCGCGCCTGGAATAGCAAAAGCCCTAGAAACAGTGCATAGGCCGTTCCTGCGTGTCGACTGTCTTGCCTAAATCTATTGATTAAAACGGGCTCAAGGAAGCGCAGAACAATCCAGATCAGCAGTAGGCCAAGACTGAGAGAATTTTGAGACTTGTCTAGCTGTAGGACCAAGCTAATCGGGAGCAACGCATCGAGAGGGCGCAATGTTCTGAGAAGGGAGCTGATGTTCTGCGAGAAGAGAATGAGCACCGTCAGAAAATGGAGTAAATAAACGGTGCGACAACAGAACCTTGGGTAAACACCAGAAGAGCTCCCATCAGGACAATTGTGATAATCAAGGGTGCCAACCAGTATTTCTTTCGCACTTTCATGAAGTCCCAGATGTCTTTGATGAGATCAAGAAATGCTTCCATGGTTCAAAAGATGCGCGTTAGTTCGATGTGATTGTTTGGTCTAATTTCTCTATAGGTTTCTACGCCTCTTCGTCGTTTTCTCAGTGGATCATACTTAAATAGGCGCATGATATAGGCAATTGGTTGAAGGACCACAACGAAAACCAGTCCGAGGATGAGATGGCTGTTCACCCAGCCAAGAGCATGTCCAAGTGCCATCCAGGCTTTATATGGGTAATAAAGAAATCGGGGTATTGTAAGTCCAAGGATTAATCCAGGTATGCCTACCCAAAGGGTCCATGCCCTAAATCCATGACCAGTAATGGTGGGTAATATCCAACCGATTAAGATTGGGAATCCCAACCCGATTAGGAAACCGAATTCACGAAGTTGTTTTTTAGAAATAGATTCTTTCATGATCAATCGAGTTCAAACTCTTGCATCCAGGTCTCATCCTTCTCAGCCTTGGGTTGCTCAGCCTTGAAGAGAACCTGATTTTGTAGCACTAAGACATCCATCTCAGTCCTCATAAAGCATCGATAGGCATCTTGAGGTGTGCAAACAATTGGTTCGCCTCTCACGTTGAAAGAAGTATTAACGAGTGTTGGACAACCTGTCTTCTGATTGAAAGCGCTTATTAGATTGTAGTAACGAGGGTTGGTTCTGCTGTTCACGGTTTGCACTCTTGCTGAGTAATCAACGTGCGTGATTGCAGGAAGTGAAGATCTTGGGATATTGAGTTTTTCGATACCAAATAGTTTATTTTCCTCCTCTGTCATTTGCTTGCATAGCTCTTTCTTCACTGGTGCAACAAGAAGCATGTAGGGGCTATTTGAATTCATTTCAAACTGATTGCTGACTTCCTCTTCCAGAATAGAAGGCGCAAAAGGTCTGAAACTTTCTCTATATTTGATCTTCAGGTTCATCACACTCTGCATCTTCTGATTACGTGGATCGCCTAAAATTGAACGTGCACCAAGTGAACGAGGCCCAAATTCCATCGGACCATTGAACCAACCGACTACGAGACCTTTTTCTAGTTCTGTTGCCAGTTGCTCAAACAACTCAGGATCGTTGTGGGTATGGAAAGGTGCATTGATTTGATTGAGATATTGGGTGATCTCCTCATTGCTGAACTCAGGGCCGAGGTAGGTGCCCTTCATGGAGTCATTCTTGTTGACATGTCTGGCTTGGTCCTGATGCTGATGCCAGCCAACCAGTGCTGCTCCCAAGGCTGAACCTGCATCTCCACTTGCTGGTTGGATCCAGATGTCATCAAAGATCTTCTCTTGGAGAAGTTTGCCGTTGGCAACGCAGTTGAGTGCAACACCTCCGGCAAGACATAAGTTCTTGATGCCAGTTTCTTGCCTGAGTGATCTCGCCAACTTCAGCACAATCTCCTCCGTTACGACTTGGATAGATGCAGCTAGATCCATGTGAAACTGAGTGAGTTCTGTCTCTCCTTTGCGTGGTGGACTACCAAATAATTGATGGAACTTCCGTCCTGTCATGCGAAATCCACGGTGATATTTGAAATAACTAATGTCCAGACGGAATGTCCCGTCATTTTTAATGTCGATCAGGTTATCTTTGATCTTGTTGACATATTTGGGTTCACCGTATGGAGCAAGACCCATCAATTTGTATTCACCAGAATTGACCTTAAATCCGCAGTAATAAGTGAATGCTGAATAGAGAAGCCCCAGTGAGTGAGGAAAGCTAATTTCCCAGAGGAGTTCAATCGACTTGCCGTTGCCAATCCACGCTGACGTCGTTGCCCACTCGCCAACGCCATCCATGCAGAGCACAGCCGCTGTTTCGAAGGGGCTGGGATAAAACGCCGCACCGGCGTGGGAGAGGTGATGCTCGCTGAACAAGAGCTCTGGTAGATCCGCCGAGGCGTCTTGGCCCTTAGCTACTGCCATGGCTTCTGCAACGGCTCTGAGCTGCTTTTTGAGCTCGGTTTTGAGAAAGAGCTTTTCTTTGAGCCAAACCTGCATCGCGGCGATAAAAGAGCGCCCTCCCCGCGGAGCAGCTCCGAGATAAGTCTCTAGTAAACGCTCGAAAGTGAGTAGTGGTTTTTCGTAGTACACAACCGAGTCAATCTCAGCCAGGGTTAATCCCTGGCTTTCAAGGCAGTAGCGAACCGCCTGCGCTGGGAAGCGAGCGTCGTGCTTCTTTCGGCTAAACCGTTCTTCCTGGGCTGCGGCTACGGCTACCCCATTCACTACCAGAGCCGAAGCACTGTCGTGGTAGTAAGCAGAAAGCCCCAGGATCGGCATCAAAAATTAGTCTGAATGTGCAGTATCCCATGAGCGGTTTGGTAAGGAGCAGAGCGGTGTCAGCGCGGCTTGAAAAGTGATTTACAGATTGTTTTATCTAATGAAACTATCCGCAAGATGCTTATCTTCTTCTCTAAGATGCTGTATTTAATCTGCTTGCAAATAGTTTGAATCTGATAAGAGTGAAATTTCTGAAATTAATTTGTATTAATGTGGGATTGCTGGGGGCTACGGCACTAATCCTTGAGTTAGTTTTTGGAAATTGGCTGCAACAAAATCCAGCCAAGCGAATTCCAGAAATATCCCGCCAAGCTGGACGCACCCACAGCTTCCGAACACACGGTCTTACGGGAGAGGACGTTAATGTCAATTTTTATAGGAATAAAGAAGGTTTTCGTGGAAGGGCTAAAGGCGGTAACTTAAGGCAAGTTTTGGTAATCGGTGGATCAACTGCAATTGAATATACTGTCCCTGAATGGCTTACTTGGGCAGAACAGCTTCAGTCTAATTTAAATGCAATTAATAATCAGTCAATTTCGAAAGCTGTTGATGTCATCAATGCTGGTGTAGCAGGCCAGACTCTTTTAGGGAATAAGATTGCAGTTGACCTCTGGTTAAAGCAAATTAAAAGCCTAACCCCAGAATTGGTTATTATCTATTATGGTCATAATGATGCAGTTTATACTCTTGGTGAATTCAAAAATAACAACTTCATTGACCCAGATTCACGTTCAATTGGAGTGAAAGACCAATTTTTAATCAATAGTGCATTCGCAATGCTTGCAAGAGAGATCAAGGGGAATATGGCCTCATGGGTATTGAATAATAATTATCTATTTGACTACAAGGGGAATGAACTTCCTTCTCAATCCCAAGTATTTCCCAGTATTAGCTCTAATGCAAGGTTGTTTCGAAGCCTGTACCCAAATAAACTTAACGGATTGATTGAATCTGCAAAGGTAGCCTGGCCGCATGCAAAAATTATCTTTGTTGGACAGTCTAACCCAAATTGCTACTTCGAAAATCATAATTTTTATAGGTCAAGTCATAGAAATCTTCTATGTGAAGACCTTTTAGCGGTTCACAGGCATACGGGTAAAATAATTAAGTCTCTGCAAAAGCAAGGCAACAATAATATTTATTATGAGCCATTGTTCTTGGACAATCCCTACAATCGTTATGGTTCTAGCGATGCGATCCATACAAACTCGCGAGGATCAAAAGGAATTGCTGAGAAGCTCACTCCGCGAATTAAAAAATATCTAGATTTTTAAGCAAAAGTGTACTTTACTGTTCTTCGGTTTGACTCTTAGCTGGTTATCATTTGAAATCAGACCTTTTTGAGCTCAGATTTAGCGCTTTCTTTGTGCGTTAATGGTTGTGTATGGAAACATATGATGAACGTTGCCTTGTAAAGACGTCTTTTTAGTAAAATAATTGGAGATGAGATAATCTTGTTTCTGGCAGGGTTAAGTCCTCGCTGCGCTTGAGAGATGGAAATTTATCAACACTCTGAACTGCCTGCCTATTGGGTTAGTCGTGAGGGATGACAAGGAATACATCAGGCTTTGTCGGTGGTTGAATTTCCTACTAAAGCCTCGCTCAGCGATACTTGTTTTGCTGGATGGGATTTTGGATGCTCTGGAGAGCCCCATGGATGCAGGCGCGACTTGCGTTGGCGAGTCTTGTGCTCTGGGATTTGATCGTTATTTTTACCAGCTACAACGTGATTTATTCACGTCGCCTTGGCGCATGGCCTGGTCTGACCCTCGGCCTGTTGGTGATGGGGTTGGTCTGGCTTGGTTCCTCTTACCTGCTAGGGCGCTACTCAGCTCGTTCGTCTTCGGGATTGCTCGGTCAGAAGCTATTGAGTCTTGGCTTTGTGGTGTTTGTGGTTCTCGGAGTCTTTGTTTTTCACAGCTGGTTTTTTGTTGTGACCGACGCGGGGACCCGTTTTCGCGGTTTTCTTGTGCCTCTTTTGACGATGGTGTCGTCATTGTCTTTGGCAGGACAGTTGATCGTTCTGCGCCCAAGGCGCCGCACTCTTAAGTGGATTTTAGTTGTCACTGACAAAGAGAGATCTCTGCTGGAAAAGGAGTTACTAAACGGACCTATAAATACTGATTTAATTCCTCGACTATTCAATGCAGCTGAAGTCGAAACCTTTCTGGAGAGTGGCCAACATGAGAGGTCATGGAGTGAGATTACGATTGCAATTAGTGATCATTCCCATCTTTATGATGTTGCGGTAGAGCGTTTGCTTTCATTACGCGGGCAAGGTATGCAGATTCGTGCGCTGATTGATTGGTGTGAGATCGCATTGCAACGCGTGCCGCCTGAATTGATTGATCAGCGCTGGTTTATTGCTACTGAAGGATTCAGTATTCAGCCTGGTCGGTTTGGGTGGCGCCTGAAGCGTCTAATTGATGTAATTGGAGCCTTGTTGTTAATTGTGCTCACAGCACCATTGATGGTACTGGTGATACTTTTAATTAGACTTGACGACGGTGGTTCTATCTTTTATACGCAGTTTCGTTCAGGTATTTATGGTGAAAAAATCAGAATTTGGAAATTTAGGAGTATGCGAGAAGATGCTGAATCGGAGGGTGCTCAATGGTCCTCTCGCGATGATTCACGGGTAACCAGGGTTGGTTCAGTGATGAGACGGTTTCGTGTTGACGAACTACCTCAATTGTTTGGGGTACTTTCTGGAGAATTGAGTTTGATTGGTCCAAGGCCTGAGCGCCCGGAATTAGAAATTGATCTTGAAACTTTGATCCCACACTATCGAATTAGGCATTGGATTAGACCAGGTCTCAGTGGTTGGGCACAGGTAAACTTTCCCTATGGAGCAAGTGCAGAGGATGCTCGAATGAAGCTGAGTTTCGACTTGTTTTATATCCGTAATGCAGGCGTCCTTCTTGATGGTCTGATCATCTTGAAAACAATTCGTCTTTTGCTAAGTGCTAAGGGAGCTGAACCTCAAACTTAATGACGATGAAATTAATTACTTCTGAAGATATCATTGAGAGCAAAATGAAGAGCTTCATGTTGTCTGGGATTCACTTGAAGTCTTTGTCGTTCTCTATAAACAGGATCCCTCATCGGACTTGGTATCCGTCTAGAGGGGTGATTGACATTGTTGTGCCGGGTTTCTTCAGCGGTTGGCTAGAGGCTTAGTGATGGTTTTGAGGAATCGATGATGCGTTGTCCTCGTGTGCTCTCCAATCTTTTGTTGGCTGCCTCCACGGTGGTGGTATCACTGCTTCTGGTGGAAGTGGGTTTGCGGGTTGTTGGGGTGAGTTATCCCGCTTTCTATCGCGTTGACTCCAAGAGGGGATATGGGTTGCGGCCTTATGCCCGTGGCCTTTATTCGCGGGAGGGTCAGTCATTGGTTGCGATAAACGCAGCTGGTTTCCGGGGGGCTCTACCACCTCTCAATTCAGCTGGTGAAACCCTTCGTATCGCTGTTCTTGGGGATTCATTCACAGAAGGTTTACAGGTCGAGGAACAGCAGACATGGATCCGAATCTTGGAGGCCCAGCTCAATCGCTCCTCCTCTTGTCCTTTGCTGAAAGGTGGTCAGGCGGAATTGCTTAATTTTGGAGTCGGGGGTTATGGAACGGGCCAAGCGTTGCTCACTTGGCGATATCAGGCACGGGCTTTTCAACCTGCACTCGTGATTCTTGCCATTTACCCAGGCAATGATTTCACTGATAATCAGCCCGGTCCCCGTGAGGATCGACCTGGTTTTGAATTGCGAGCAGACGGTGCTTTGATTCAGGACAACAGCTTTCGAGAAGCGGCCGCGTTCCGTTTTCGTACATCGCCCGCCGGTCAGCTGCTGGATGGTCTGATGAATCACAGCCGTCTTCTGCAAGTTCTCAATGAGGCCAAGAACCGCTTTTCTGCGATGCGGAGGCAGTCTCAGGTCATGACTCCACCGTCATTATCAGTGGCTCCGGCTCCCACTCCTGAAGCTTCATCAGAAGCTTGGGCCATGACAGAAGCGCTTGTGAATCAGCTTGCAATGGAGGTGCGCGCCGCTGGAGCCCGGTTGCTGGTGATCAGTACAACCACGCCAGATCAGGTCTGGCCAGAGGAGGAAGAGCGCCCAGCTGTTCCATTTCGTCAGGAGCAACAGCTAGCCAAACTTTTAACGGTCGCTGGCATCCCTTATCGATCTCTGGGCCCTGAAATGCAGCTGGCTGTTGATCAAAACCCAAAGCTCCTTTTGCACGGATTCCCAGATGGAGAGCCCGGTCATGGCCACTGGAATGCCACTGGCCACAGCCTGGCCGCTCTTCAGCTTGCACCCTGGTTGTGTGAGCAATGAAGGAGCCAAAGTCACGTCGTATTCGGCTTGCGGTGTTGATCACCCATCCGGTGCAATATTTCCAGCCCGTATTTGCGGCATTGGCTTGCGACCCGCGCCTTGATCTGCATGTGGTGTTCGGCTGCGACCACGGGATCCGGGTCAGCCATGACCCCGATTTCGGCTTGTCGTTTGCCTGGGACTGTGCACCCACAGAGGGGTTCTCTCATTCCTTCGCGAGTGACGCTTCGCTTGAAGATCTCAGCAAGTGGAGTTGCGCTTGGCCCCTTGCATGGAGAGCCCTTAAGCAGATTCGGCGTTTTGGTCCTGATCGGGTGCTTGTGTTTGCCTACACCCCGATTTTTATTACTCTTGCCACCCTGATCCTGCGCCAAGAGGGCATCCCATTGATGCTGCGTGCCGATGGAACCGATCGGGCCTTTCCCCGCAGCCCTCTCAGGAGCCTCATCAAGGATCTTATTCTTCGCTTCTGGTACAGCCAGTTCACATGCGTGTTTCCGATCGGCAGTGATTCAGATGATCACTTTGCCCGCCTAGGCGTTACTGCTCATCGTCGTCACCCCGTGAGCTACGCGGTAAATACTGCTTTCTTCGCTGAGCAGGTAAAACGCTGGTCACCGGAGCGTGATCGGCTCAGAAGGGAGTTTGGGATGAACTCTGCTGATCTGGTGTTGCTTTGGAGCGCCAAGATGACTCAAGTCAAACATCCCCAGCTGCTGATTGATGCTCTTCAACAGATGGAAGCTGTCGTTCGCAGAAGGTTTTGGTTGTTGGCTATGGGTGACGGCCCTTTGCGGGCATCGTTCGAATCTCAGGCTCGAGATGTGTTGGCAGACCGTTGCTGCTTTCTTGGATTTCGGAATCAAAAGGAACTGGGTGCGGGTTATGCCGCTGCAGATGCTTTGGTCTTCCCGTCCCGTCAGGGCGAAACTTGGGGACTTGTGGTGAATGAAGCCTTGCAATTCGGTTTAGCGGTGTTGGCATCAGACCACCCAGGTTGCGTAAGAGATTTGCTGATTAAACGCCAAGATGCTCCCGCTGGATCAGCTGTTTTTCGTAGTGACGATGCACCAGCGTTGGCTAAAGCCCTGCATGAAATGGCCTCCTTGTATCCAAAAGGTTTTGTTCAGTTGCCAGTTGATAGTTTGCCTGAACCTGAGGATTTGGCAGAGACAGTTGCTGCGAAACTTTGCGAATCAATGGGAAATTAATTCACAAAGTCTCAAAGATATCGCTTTTATTTCGATCTCGGTAATATTGTTAAAAGGATGCTGATATGGCGATATTGATTGGCATTTATAATAAAATGAGACAATCTTTGACTCTTGCTGTTTCTGCTCCAGCCGTAGTTAAAAGGATTAATCGTACGTCGAGTCTAATAATACTTAATGGCGATATCTTTTTGATGGACCCTTGGCCAAATCTTTCTCTGAATAATGGCTTTTTGCTGCATTGCTCTTCGGTTAATAATGCCTTCGTATCATTGCTGCAATCTTGAATTCTGTATGGATGCTTGTTCGGCTAAATGGCCTCTAATGTGTAAGTGGTATGCGTAGCTGGGCTGCAAGAGCGTCGATTTGGCCTCTGATCTGTGCCTTCCCGGGATACTGCTTGACCTTCATCTGGGGGAACTGGTTAATTCGCCAGCTTGTTTTCAGAGCCTTTCGGCTGATATAGCCGCTAATCGTGCTGGGTTGCCTTCGATTGTGACGGCCAAGAATTACTGGGAAGCCAGAACAGTGTGCTTGGATCCATATTGGCAGAATCAATGGCTCAAGCACTATGACTTTGGGCTTGTAAAAAGAGGCTTTTTGGGGGCTTTTTTAAAAGTATTTACTGGAGATGAAATCAATGTACTGGTTTTAAATCTACTATTTCCTTTGATTGGTTTTCTGTTGATTTTTGCTTTGATTTTCACTGTGAGAGAGGTCTCTTTGCTTCGAGGGAAGGCCTTGGCAGTGTTTGCGGTTTTGCTCTCTATTCGCCCTGTTACCAAGGTGATTGTTGAAACCTCTGGAGATCCATTGCATGTTGTTGCATTGCTGTGCTTCTTTGCAATCTTTCTTGGCTTGAGACTTCCAAGCTCGCAGGTGAGGTTAAGGCCCTTGTTGCATATAGCTGTCTATATAGTTGCATTGTTGATCTATGAGGGGTCCTATTTATTATTACTTCCCTTCCTGTTTTTTGACCGAAAAATTGATCTCGCACGGGTCGTTTGTCTCGCTGCATCTACTGTTTTATTGATTGGCTTTTCACGCCCTGAGTCGGCTGAAATTGGAGTGAATATTGCTGAATCGTTGACAATGTTTAATCCTGCGAATGGTTTGAGCTGGGCCTATCAGGCTGGAGGAGGAGTTTCTCCCAATGTGGGATTCATGTTTAATGCTAAACAGGAATTTGCGAGGTATTTGGATCAGCCAACAGGGTATATATTTCGTGCATTTAGAAGTTTTGTGCCCTCAATCAGTGTAGGTCTTATTTTTGGTTCGTTTATGCGATTTAGATCAAGGGATTCGGCGATTAGTCTCTTCCGTGAGGCATCTTTTATATTTATTTTTGGCATACCTTTTTTCCTGATTACCCATGACTATTTCCGTTATTGGATGTTTGTGATCTGCATAGCAATCTTTGTGGTTTACGAGCGATTTGCTCCATCGCGAGCGGAGGGAAATCAAAGATCAATGCCCCTGGAGACTGTTCGTGGCACCAATGATTGGATTTGTTTTGTGCCATTAGTGGCATTCGTTTTAGTGGGACCTTTCGCTGAAGATGTAAGAACCTGGTTCCCTGAGCATGCGTTCTTCGGTTCGCTCTTTGTGCTGATGCTGGCCTGTTTGGGGTATGCCTGGTCTGAGTTCAGGTCCCAGCAGTTGGACCATGCCTCGCCTTGATCAAAGGTCTGTTTGCATGAGCCATTCGGCGAGAACTACCCAGCGCCAGTAGGGCGCGATACGGCCAGTTGTTTTTAAGAGAATCCAGCTTCCGGCAAGGCTGCTGCGAGAAATAGGTAGGTCATGCCTTGAAAGGGCCTTGCTCAGGATGGAGGCAACGCGTTGGGGCTGGAAGCGCGGTCTGTTGAGTAGCCAAGGTGCCAAAGCGAGGTTGAAGCCCTGTTTCGGTGCCTTCAGCACTTCGGCGGGCAGTTGCGATGTGGCTAGGCGCCTCAGAAGCGTTTTGCGGCCCTCCTCCTGGTGTAGGTCTTGCGGAATTCGGAGCGCTAAGTCAACTAGGTTCTGGTCGAGAAACGGAACTCGAAGTTCCAGTCCCTGGGCCATCGTGGTCGCATCGGCATCACGCAGCAAGGTGTCGTGCAGGTAGCCCGTTAGTTCCAATCGGCTGCAAGCGCTTTGGTCTTCAACGCCCACACCTTCATTAAGGCCTGCCTGCGTAAGTCGTTCTTGGGTTAGACGTTTTTTGCTGCCGCGGGACACGCCGCTAATGCGGAGATTCCGGGCTTGATTCGCTTTCGCCAGAGATCCCAGCAGCATGTGGGGATAGCCCCCGAAGATTTCGTCCGCCCCCAGGCCAGAGAAGGCTACTCGCATGCCCTCCTCGCGGGCAGCGCTTGTCACTAAAAATGTGTTGAAGCCATCGATGCTGGGTTGATCAATGGCGGCAATGAAGGCATCGAACTGGTGATCAAGCTGCTCAGCGCCGATTCGCATTGTGCGGTGTTGCAAACCCAGATGGGCCGCGGTAGCCGCTGCTCGATCAGATTCATCAACCGCACCTTTTAGTCCTTGGAAGCCCACTGAAACGCTGTGCACGGGATGGGTCTGCTGCTCTTTCAAAATCGCCGCCAATAGGCCTGAATCGATGCCTCCACTGAGATACATCCCCACTGGATGGTCGCCGATGCTTTGCCGCTCGATCGATCGACGCAATGCCTCGCCAACAGCCTCTGTGGCACTTTCAAGAGTCCAGTCAGCCGGCTCGGTCGTTGGAGGATTCAGCTCTGCAAAGGAGTGAAGAATCCACACTCCATCTGGTTCTCGAACTGCCGAATGTCCTGCTTTCAGGCTGTTGATACCGTTCAGCATCGTTCTCGGTGCAGTGACCGCTCCCCAGAGTTGGTAGCTTTCAAGAGCATGGGGATCGATCCGTATGGTCCTCAAGCAGCCTGACGCCAGCAATGCACTGAGTTCTGAGGAAAAGAGGCAGCGCCCAAAGGCATCACAATTCCAGAGCAGGGGTTTCACCCCAAAGCGGTCTCTGGCGAGGGTCAGGCGCCGGGAGTTGGTCTCCCAGCAGGCCGCAGCAAAAATGCCATTTAATTTCGCCCATACTCCTTGCCCCCAATGGAGGAATCCGTTCAGCAGCACCTCGGTGTCGCAGTTGGAGCGAAATGTCCATCCCTCGCTCTCCAGCTCGGTGCGTAGCTCGCGCTGGTTGTAAATTTCGCCGTTAAAAATCAGCACCAGTCGGCCGTCTTCAGCCACCATCGGTTGGTGTCCCAGAGGCGAACAGTCCTGGATCGCTAGCCGGGTCTGCAGGAGTTCGATTCCCTCAGCCCCCGTGTCGTCCCGCCAGCGGCCACGATCATCGGGGCCCCGTTCCTGTAGTGCAGTGAACACTGCATCAGTATTGACCGTCGAATAGCCAAGCGCGCCGAATAGTCCGCACATCTCAGAGCCTCAGGGCCTCCTGAAGTTGTTTCTTGAAGCGTTGAATTGAGAAGTGGGCCAAGGCATGGTCTCTGGCCTGAGTTCCACGGATGGCGGCAAGCCCGGGCTGATCGATCAGGGTGCGCAGCACAGTCATTAGAGCTGAGATGTTGGGAGGAATGAGCCAACCAGTCTTGCCATCCTGAATCAGATCGGTCTGTCCTCCTTCATTGCAAGCAATCGAGGCCCGTCCGGCCATGGCGGCTTCCAAATACACAATCCCGAAGCCTTCGCCACTGGCGTGACCTTGGGAGTCGACCACAAAGGGGCTGGGCATAAGGAAGGCACTGGAGCGTTGGAACGCGGAGCGAAGTTGCTGATCCGAAAGTGAGCCCAGGAAGCACACCCATTTCTGCATGCCGAGTTCCTGAACCCGCTGCATCAGTTCTGGTCGCTGGTCGCCCTCGCCCACGACTTCCCATTGAAATCCCGTTGGAAGCTCGTTTTGGCGTTGCAGTTGATGCAGCGCGTCCACGATCAGGCCATGCCCTTTGTACATCTCGGAGCGACACATCCGCGCCACGGTCAGCAAGGTGAGCGTGGCAGGTAATGGTTGTGGTGGTGTCGTTGGGTCAAACAGATCAGCCATGGGATGGACAACCTTGATGTCACAGCCCAAAGGTGCCAGTTGCTCCTTGGTGAAATGGCTGCTGGCGATCAGGCTGTGACACCGCTTCAGTGCTTCTTGATGGCTGGTGCAGTTACTCCCCCATACTTCAATTCCATGCACCCAGCAGGTCAATGTTTGATCACTACGGCGGCACCAGTTCAGCCAGTTCACTGGTTGAAGAAGCAGGACGTGCATGCTGAGAACCATCTGGCTTCGACATAAAGCTGGTATCAGCTGCAGCAGAAACGAAAGGCGTCCGAGCTGACGGCCCCACCAGCCTGGTCCCAGCTTCTTGGGAGTGAGCAACACCACAGAATGTCCAGCTGATTCAAGGGTCTGCTTCACCTGCAATGTGAGGCGTTCGATTCCGCCACGGCGGCGCACATCGAAGCTCAGCAACAGGATCATCGGATTGACTCCAGAAGAGAGGCATAAGCTTGAATGGATCGCTCCCGGCCGAAGCGTTTCTCATAGAGCGAGCGGGCTCGATGCCCTATCGCCTCCACTTGCTCGGGATCTCTGCTGAGTTGAAGCAGCTGCTCGGCCAAGGCATCGCTTTCGCCTGGATTCACAACTAAGCCAAGCCCTTCGTTGAGCACGAGCTGGGCTAGATCACAGGTCCGTCTGGCCACTAAAACGACTCCGCGTCCACTGGCCAGGATTCCATAAAACTTGCAGGGGGCCATGCTGTTTTCAGCACCAGGCATAAGGCTGATGGCTGCCAGATCGCAGGCCCCCAGGCTGTAAGGCAATGTGGCTCTGGGTTGATAGGGAAGCCTCAGGACGTTCGTCAGCGCATGGCTCTCGCAAGAGGCATCGATCTGAGACTGCTTTGCGCCACCTCCGATGAACACGAATTGCACCGGATGAGAAAGCAGGATGCAGGCAGTCTCTAGGAGTGTGTCGAGGTCGTGCAGCCGCCCGAAATTCCCTGAGTATTGAACCGTGAAGCGATGTTGAAAGCCATGTTTTAAGGCGAAGGGGTTGCTGGCCCGGGGTGAGGCAAGAGCCTGTTCCACGGCCCAGTTGTGAATTACCGCTATCGGTCTTTGATGGCCGAGATCACGAATCAATTGCTGGCGCATGGAGTCACTCAGCACCACCGTGGTGGTGGATTGCCTGTAGACCCAGCTCATCAGCCAGCGCCAGCTGCTTGTGACTGGGCTTGAAGGTGGTAGCAATCCGCTGATCACAGCCGTTTGGGGGAATAGATCTTGAAATACAAAGACGTAGGGCAATCCCCTCAGCGTGTGCAACAGGGGGCCGAGTAGGCCAATGAAGGGTGGGTTGGAGACGATCAGAATCACATCGCCTTGCCGGCCCTGCACCAGACACCAAATCAGGCTGCTGACCAAGAACTGCATGCCTCTCATTGTTTTGCCAAAGACACCAGCGCGGCTCTGACGCCGCAGGGCGTTGTTCAGACGCACAACCATCGGTGCGTCTGGCAAAGATGTTTTGGGCCCCGCCGTGGCGGTCAGCACAGCTACCCGCCAGCCAAGACTGACCAAATCGCAGGCTAAATCGGTCATCAGCTGAGCGGTGGCGCCTGTGCTGGGTTGGAAATGCTCGCTAATCAGCAGCAGCCGACGTCTTCTGCTGGTCACAGCGTTTGGCCTTTCATGCGGCGGCGTTTTTCGATCACTTTCACCACCGTGATCAGCTCATAGGCCGCCATCATCAGTGCAAAAAGTAGGCCTTGCCAACCTTCGCGGAAGCCTCCCTGAAACACATATTTCTGCAGGAAGCGCAGCAGCGGCCTTAGAGGCCACAGCCTCGATGTGAAAGCACGCAACCGCAGCCAACGTGATGTTCCCAGCGCTCGTTGATCACCACTTTTGAGGTACGCCAAAATTCGCTCCGCGTCCCAGTCGGAGTAGCGACGGTGCCTTTCCAGCCAGTCGTCCATGCCTTTGCTGAAGGCGTAATGCTCATAGGGCGTGTTGATGCGCCCGATGGTTCTTCCGGCGGGAAAGCTCTCCCAAACACCTCCTTCAAACGTAAGACTCCCTCTGCGCACCAGTCGTGGATGCCAGTTGGGATAACCCTGCGTGTGTTTCAGCCAGCGGCCAAAGAACCAATACCGGGGTGTTAGTTCAAAACCGTCTGGCGCATTCAATTGGCAGATCGCCGCTTGGACCGCCTTGCGACAATCGCTGGAAATTTCCTCATCGGCATCTAGAAACAACACCCATTCGCTTCGCAGCCCCCCATTTTTCAGAGCCCAGTTGCGCTGCTCGGTGATCAGGAAGCGACCGGGTTGACGATGTTCAACCACCGTGGCGCCGGCTTGGATTGCCACCTTTTGGCTGCCGTCGCTGCTGCCGGAATCCACTACTAGCCGTTCATCACACCAGGTCAGAGATGCCAACGAGCGGGGAAGATTGACGGCTTCGTTGAGGCACAACACCACAGCCGCAATCGAGGGGTTGGAAGCTACTTGTCCAAGAAGGGTTGAGGACGTCACAGAACGTGGGTGTGAGTTCAGTCCAATCGGGACTGACCATCAGAAGTCTGCAGGATGGATTGGTAAATCTTGAGTGCTTGTTCACTGACAGCCTGGACGCTGTAACGCTGAGCAGCCCAGGTGGCTGTCTCAGGGCCGGCCCGTCTTGGATTGGCCAACCATTTCGCCAGCCAGGAGATCCAAGCGTCGCTACGGCGTGGGATCACACTGCCGAAGTTTGGCGGAGCCTCATCCAGCAGATCTTCGGCAACTCCGGTTTGGTTACTGATGGCTACCGCACAACCGCAGGCCAGGGCCTCAATGACGACGTTGCCAAAGTTTTCGTGGCGGCTGGGCAATAACAGCAGATCGGAGGCGTTGTAAATGGCACCCAATGCTGAGGAGGGTTGTATCCCCAGGTTGTGAACTCTGCTGCTCAGGCCTGCTTGCTTTAAGGCCTGCAACAGGGCTGTGCCGCTGCCGTCATCATCTTGGCCAACCAATAAAAGCTGCCAAGAGTGATTGCTCAGTTTGCTGAGGATCGGTGGAAGGAGATCGAGCCCTTTTTTGTGATGCTGTCGGCCGCAGATCAGCAGCAATGGGGAGTCCGAACTGATTCCAAGTTCGGATCGAAACGTCACCCTCGCCTGTGAATCCAGCCGAAGTTCAGCAAGGTCCACTGGATTGGGCAACAGCATCCGGGGAGCGCGCAGCCCGAGACCATCCAGTTCCCGCTCTTCCTGGCGTGTGGTCACGTGCAGAGCAGCTGCCCGTTGCAACCAAGGTCGCTCGCGTGAAATGTAATAAGGATATTTTTTCCACCATCGCTGCCGACGTGAGTAGGGGCCGAGTGCGCCACGCAGGCTATGAAAGATGGGAATATTTTTTTTCCACGCCTGGCGCTGAATCGGAATCCCCAGTGGCTGCCAGATGGCACTGAGATGAACAAGGTCGACTTCCTTGAAGATCTGAGGAAGAGCATTCTCGAGGGCTTTGGATCTAATAGTTCCTCCGGGACGGTCCACCGGGAAGTACGTCACCTCAACACCACGGAGCAAGACAGGTCTTCCCAATTGGTTGTCCGGCAGGTCGGGCAGACCAGCGTTGGTTGTGATCACCTTGATTTGGTGCCCATCAGCAGCCAGACCTTCGCAGAGTCTGCTGACGCTGAGCACTGGGCCACCGAAGTGCCATGCCGGTGCATACACAGGAATGGCATGGGTGATGCTCAAGTTCACGAGTTCAAGATCAATCCTGTTTGTTGCAGCACCTCCAAGGCTCGTTGACGCGTGCTGTTGTTACGAGCCCAATGAAGAGCCTCATGTTGCATGGCAACCTCTTGCTCTGGAGACAGAATTTCTATTCGAGCCAATAAATCATCTGCATTCAAATAGGCTATGCAGTTGTACCCATCTTTGAGGCCATGTGGAGCACATTGCTTTGGTTTTTGCTTTAAATTGCGGAAGCATGGAATCGTTCCCGCTGCTGCAATCTCATAGTGACGTAAACACTCCCATCCCCCTCTTCGACAGGTGATACCGAAGCGTGCTGCTGCCAAATTAGTGCGATAAAGAGGCTCTAGTTTAAAGGCATAACTGGTCTGCCCACCAACACGATCGGCGACTTCTTCGTCGACGATGTGAGTGGGAAAAGTGTTTTGTTTGTGAAGCGGTTTTGAAAGTATTTTTTCCTCAGGAATGGCAAAAGAAGTTTTATGCATCTGTACAGAATTCGGATTAAATCGTGTTCTTTTCGTCCATTCCCGTTTAAAGATATGGGTCGTTGATTGTCCCAAAAGTCCTCTCATCGCCGTTCCAAATCCAAATAATCTGTGACGACTTCCGCTATTAGGGTAATGGCGTTCATCGTCATCACCATCGAGCAAAATGAGAGTTTGTTTCCCGAGAAGTGATTTCCACTGAAGCGCCAACCCCCACTGCCTCCATATATTTGAAAAGATCACCGCGTCAAAATAGCCTTCCTCTAAACGACTCCAAATCTGGCCGCGAAATGATTCTTTCTTTGGCTCTTCAAGAAGTCCATAAAGTGTGAACCCATTGCCCCTAAGGGTTTCGCTGGAGTGATGGGCTTTGGCTTGATATAGGCACTCTTTACGTGGATAGTCAATCAGTTCAACGCCAGTCAGTTGTCTGATCCCGTGAAGGAGAGAGTCGGCGAGATAGTCCTCTCGGTCATCAGTTAAAAATAATATTTTAATAGTCATTGATTGGTATTAGGTTGAATGTTTAGCTGTCTAAGCTCTTTAAGAAAGATGCCAAAAACTACAATAATTAGACTCGCGAGAATTACCAATGAAGGTTGATCTAGCCAGCAGAGTGGAGTGATGGCTATGCTCGCGACTAAAAGAACTAGGATCTTTATACGTGCTAGATATCTTGGCCATGCTTCTGCTGTATAAATCAAGACGGGCAGCCAGGAATAGCTGATTTTTGCGATGAGAAAACCCTGTAATCCATATTGGGGAATCAGCCACCATCCAAGAAAAGCTGCAACGAGAGATGATCCATTTTGACTGAGCATGAAAACGCCTGTCCTCTGGCTAGCCAAAAGAGGAGTGTGAAGCATTTGGCCAACAGAGTCGAGTACTGCTGCTAAAGCCAAAAGACGTGTTGGTAGAAGCGATGGAAGAAATGCGTCTCCGAATACCAGGGTGATTAAAGGACGATCGATACACAGATAAATGAGCAAGCTAAGTAGGCCTAGAGACCAAATTAATCGGAGCGGTAATTCTGAGTTTTGGGTTCGGATTTGATCGGTACCTAAGTACCGAAGTTTTAGAAAGAGCAAAGGTGCTAATGCTCCAGGTACCATGTTAAATATTTGAACCATCAGCTGCCCTATTCGTAGGTATCCCACATCTGTAATTGCCGCATTATTGGCTACTTCCGCGAGCAATGGAAGAAAGACCAATGAATTGAGTGCGTTTGTTCCATATAAGGGAAGTCCACTTTTAACTAATTGCCAAATTTGACTCCAAGATGTCTTCTGGAGTAGTTCAGGCTTCCAAAATAATCGACAACGATTTCGGAGCCAGATTGTTTGTATTCCGCTCATCAGGCCGTAGCCGATTAAGGCCCCGCTGACGCCATATAAGCCAGCTCCTACTGCTGCTGAAAGGAGTTTGGAAGGAGCGAATAATCCTTGTCTAAGGGCTGCAAGGCGAGTTTGCCCATGAACAATAAAAAGATCCCAAGAGAGACCACCTAAGCTTTCAAAGATACAAATTAGTAGCAGCAGTAATGTCAGCGCAGGACGCGGCACCGGCAGTGTATTTGGTAGAAGCCCTTGAAAGGGGATGACCCAAATTAAAAGCAGCCCGGAAAGAATAGGAGTGGCAATCTCCACCCAACGTATCGCTGCTTTGGTAACACTTTCAGGATTTATAGTTTCTTTTTCACTTAATTTGCACTGAAGACCGTAGTCAACTCCGCCTCTTGCCGTGATTTCGAAGGCTTGGCTGCTGCTAAGGATTAATCCAAAGAGTCCAAGACCACTTGGTCCCAATATTCTACTGATGATGAGGTTAAGTATAAAATTGGATCCTCTTCCAACTAACGCACCGCTGAAGAGATGAAATGCTCCTTTTTTGATGGGAGGTGGCCCTATGCTCATACAGGTTTTTGCCTTGTTGACTGTAATTGTTTGCTAATAAAAAACAGTGACTTCATGAGATAAGACTCCACACTTGCCTCATTGTTTCCATTATGGAGTAGAAAAGTTTCAAAATTGATTGTTTTCAAGACACCATCTTTTCAAAAATAAAAACACTTCCCATGCTCCAGAGTTGGTCTGAGCTGAGTTGCCGTATGAGCCACAATCCCGGCTGGACAAGCTTGTTTTTGGCTCTCAATGGTCTCTGCCACTCTTCCTTTAGATAAAAGCAATGTTGCTTGGCCGTTGAACTAAGAATTTGACGTGCTTTGGCTGTATTAATCAAATATTGATGTTTAAATCCTACTGGTAAATTGATCAAGTCAAGGGAGTGGGCTGGATGTTCTTTTCCTTTCATAAATTTGAGCCGCTCAAGTAGAAAGAGTTCGTTAGGAAGACTCACAATGACGTAGTGATTTGCTTGGGGTAGGGAGAGTTCAAATAGTTCGGTAAATGTTGGAGTGTGTTCCAGTACATCGAGCATCAAAACAGCATCTGCTTTGTCGCTTTGGCAAAGAGTTTGCTTGAGATCTTCAGGCCTGCTGTAGGTGATTCGAGAGTCTTCTGTATTTTTTTCGTAAATAGAGGCATTGCTGAGATCAATACCGCGATAGTCACAATCGCTTGGTAGTAAGTCGCCAACAATGCCATCACCACAGCCAATGTCTAGCAGGGAATTGATTTCAGGCAGCTCTGGGAGGATCTGCTTGGTGATCAAGGCTGCTAAGCGAGCATCGGAACGGTGGGGTAGAAGCTTGGTTGAAATCATTGTTATGAGTTTGATGCTTTTTTAAAGCGGCCTGCGATTAAATAGGCCAGGATCAATAAGACAACATATTTGGGTAAATCCCACATCCAAAGCCAAGCAGTTTCTCCAACGCTTCCGGCCGGATACATAGCTAAGAATGTGGCGGGGAAGATGAGTAACAATATTTGCCATGCAGAATCCCAACTTGCGTTTCTGTACCAAAGGCTACTCAGCATCCGGTATGCAATTGCAGCGAGGCTCGAACCGATGATTACGCCGAACCAGCCACCTCGCCAATAGAGATCACCTCCTAGAGAGATGCAGTTAAAGGAGGTGTAATTCATGGTTTCTGCTTCCAGGCGACTACTACCACGCGCTTCCTCGGCAATGATGTGTGAGTCACGCACTGGGATGGTTTTGGGGATTAGTAGGGAAGGGATCCATGCTGTTAAGAAAGCTTCCATTCGATGGAAGCCTGCCCGTGGCCTGCTTGCTGCAGGTTCTTGAAAGAGGTAACCATCTGAACATGCATAAAGTGATTGGCCTGTGCTGCCAAGCAACGATGGAATATCTGACTGCGTGATCAGCTTCTGAGCGACTTTGCTAAATATTGATGCTCTTGCGATGTAATCTCCTCGATCTGCAGTTTGGAATTCTGGATCGCCTCGGTAGATGGCGATGGTTGGAATGATGGTGATCGCAATTACAAGAATGAATGCAAAAAGAATTCGGATGGTTTTGATCGGGATGTTGGTGAGCCAGAGTCCTAATGCTGCATAAAGAATTGGGTATAAGACAAGTCCTCGCCCTCCTAGAGGAAGTGCAATCAGAATGTAGAGGGAAAACATCCCACCGATTAATATGCGCTGATAGCTTCGTTTGGCTTTGAAGAAGGCCAAAGGAAATAAGAAGAAAAATATATCTCTAAAGCGTGAAAAAGCTGTAAAAAATGTATCTGGCTGCCAGCGTTGGTTAAGCCAGTAGAGGTAGCTTTCTGGATTGCGGTCAAGTGTGCCAGCGAACGCTCCAATGCCAATGCTGAGAACTGCAAATAATCCGCCAACAATTGTGAGGCTGATTAACGGTTGTTGCTTCGACTTCTGACTAGTGATTGCATGTGCTTTGGGTTGCTTAGGTCTTTTGAGGCTGAAGAGGGCAACAACCAGGGCTGTGAGGGTCAGCCAAAGCAGTTGGCTCTGGGGAAGTTGTGCCCAAATGGCATCCTTGGCCATAGGTTTTCCCAGGGAGAGCAGCAGTCCTCCCAGGCCACATCGCAGCCAGGCGCCCAGGCAGACAATGGTCAGGGGAGCTAATGGTGTGATGTCGAGCCAGGACTCCTCGAGACGCACCGCCATGAGCAACAAGTAGGTGCTGAAAGCCGCCAGTGGAACTCCTAGTGGTTGGCTCGCAAAAGGCACCAACGGAACACAGGCCAACAGCAGCAGCAGGAGGCTTTTTACAGGATGAAGCAATACACCGGCAGGGCCCAGCAATTGGCGAAGTCGGCCATTTTTCGCCATTGGTTCAGTGACTTCGATCAGCTCCACACGAGCTCCGAGTGACAAGTCACTTTCGCAGACGTGTTGGAGCTGATTTCAACAGGGACATCGTTGTGCGACGCAAGCCAGAGGAGGTTCGAATGCTTCGCAGTCCCTCGATCAGGGGACCTGTCCCGTGGCGAGGAATTTGTTTGATCAAATTCCAAAGTTGATGCTGCATCACATGTGCTGCCCATTGATGGCGGCGCGGTTCTTCGGTGAGGAGTGGATGGGAACGCAGGCGGCGTACAACTTCAGCCACCTCCAAAAGTTCATGACCGGAGCGCCGATTGCTGTTTGAAAGCTGAGCCTCATGGGTTCGAACGGATGCCATCGGAATACGGTTCAGCACTACGGGACCCTGCTCGGCGGCACGAAGCAACCACTCCCAGTCCGCAGCATGCCTCCAATCTTCGCGGAATGCTCCTGAGGCTTGCCAGAGGCTGCGAGAGAATGCCATCCCAGTGAGATTGCCGTTGAGGCTGCCGAGTTCCAACAGTTTCGGTACTAGTCGCTTAGGAGAGATCAGTGCTGTGGATCGGCTGACTTGATCGTGGTGCAATGCACTATCTGGTGGTCTCGAGCTGCCATCACTATTGATGGAGTCAAACGTGGAGAGAATCAGGCCAGCTTCTGGCCAGCGCCGCCGACACTCCTGAACGGTGGTGATCGCAGTGGGGTATAGATAATCATCACTGCACAGCAGCAGCGCCCACTTGTTGTCAATGTCTTGTAGGGCCTGGTTCAGGTTGGCGAATAGTCCGAGGTTTCGGGGTCGGCGTACCCAATCGATGCGCCCGTTGTCATGAGAGTTGATCCATTGCTGCAAAAGGGCCTGGGTTTGTTGATCGGAGCCATCGTCTGCAATGAGCAGCTGCCACTGGGAACTCTCCTGCTGCAACACGCTGTTCAAAGCCTCCGGTAGTAACTCCGGGCGTCCATACACCGGCAGAACAATTGAGATTGGCTCTAGAGAGATCATCGTTGCTGCAGCAGGGATTTGTAGTGAGAGATGGCGCGTTCGCCATAGGTGCTCCAGCTCAACTCGCTGCTGGCGAGTTCCAGTGCAGCTTTTCGCATGCGCTCCCAAAGCTGTGGCTCGTTTTGGAGGCGCTGCAGGCATCGAGCCATGGCATCCGGTCGGTGGATGGGTATGACAAATCCGGCAGGGAATTGCTGGATGTCCAGCGGGTTGCCCTCGCTTTGGGCGCCCTGGAGGCGGAGTAAATCCTCGCCACCGGTGTTAGTGGTACAAATCAGGGGAAGGCCGCAGGCCAGGGCCTGCATCTGGACCATGGCCATTCCTTCTTCGATTGAAGCAATCACAAAGCAATGGCCTTGTTGGTAGTGCATCACCAGTTCCGCTTGAGGTCGATGCCCCAAGGACCTGACGCAGGGAGGTTGTCGCTTGAGAAGGTCCTCGAGTTCAGAGGTGTGTCCACCTAGCAGGGTGAGACTGGCGTCTGGAAGGTTTGCGGCTTGGAACGCCGTGAGTAAATCGGGAATGCCTTTACGCACTGATAGCGAGCCTGCGTAGATCGCCTTCAACCCCGCCAGGTTGGGCGCAGCTGGCGGCAGCGCCGAAGGTTTGAACTTCTCCACGTTCACGCCAAGGGCATTGCGATGCAGCAGGGCTGGGTTCATGTGACGGGCGATGAAGCTGCGTTCCACGAAAAGACTCGGGACGGCGATGGCACTGCAGAGGACGTATTCGCGCAGCTCCATGGCCTCGATCCGTGGATGGGTTGGGGGCCAATGCAGACCTAATCGGCGATGTTCCTCTGTTAACAACCGACTCTGCTCGAGGATGTGAGCAGAGGAGCGCTCAAGCACGGTGGGGATCTGTCGCTGTTGAGCCCAGCAGAGGCTTGGCTCGCTCCATTGTGACCAGCCATGAATGAGCTCACTGCCCTCCAGGTGGTGCGCGGCACGCTGGGCGAACCAGCGATGCACCCACCACTGGAAGCGCATCATCAGGGCTTCGCCTCCGAGCTTGTAGATCGCCTTCACGACCCAAAAAGTGAAGGGCAAGCTCACCACCTTTTCTGAGGGGATGCCCCAGCGCTTGACAAACCAACGGGGGTAATTGGTGATCAGTCGGTGGAGATGACCATGGACTTGAAGTTGCTGAGCCAAATCGAAGGCATGCCAGCGCCCACCCACCACGATGGTGATTCTCATCGCTTGAATGCGAACTGGTCAGACCACTGGAGCATGGTTTGCAGACGAGCGGCATAGGTATGTTCCGGCCGGCGTAGGGCTTGTGCCCCTAGCTCCCGTAATTTCTTCCTTAGGCCAGGATTTTCGAGCAAGTGCTGCACCCGTTCTCGCAGTTGTGCCGGGGAGGAAAAAAATCCCTCATCTGGGTAGTGGGCCAAGAGGGCCCGGTGCTCTAAGGAGTCTTGATAGAGACCGCAGCCTCCAATGGCCCCGATTTCATAGGAGCGATCAGTAGAAAGGTCACCGTTGGCCTCACGCAGAAGCCCCAGCGCGATGCCGGCACCGTGCATTGCACTGCAGTAATCCTCACCGGTAACCGCAGGCCGGCGATCCCAGCCCGGAGTGCCAAGCCTTTCCCAACTGTTTCCGTGGATGCGGCATTGCACTCCGGGAAGGCCCTGCAAGGCCAGTAGCCAGGGCAGTCTTTCAGAGGCACCAGTGCCAATGAAAAGCACGTCTGTAGCTGGAAGTACTGACGACTGAATCGGTGGGTGATGCAGGGCTGGGTCGTAGGCGAAGGGCAGCCAGCTGGTTGAGGGGGTGCCGGCTTTCTCAAGTTGGCCTCGAAGAGCCTGTTTTGTACTGAAGATGTGGTCGTAGAGGTGAAGGTTTCTCAGAAAGCTGCGGCGGCGATGAATCGGATTCCAGGGATCATCGGTGAGGTAGTTGGCGATTCGGCCGCCCTCTTCCTTGATCTTGTTCATCACAGAGGGATGAAGAGGCAGTACCCCTGTGACGAGAACTAGTTTGGGGCGCAGTGTGCGGATCTGATCGAGTAGCCGCCGCTGAAATCCCCACCATTCCCAACTGCGGCGATCGGCCAGCCGGTAGAACAACTTGCCTCGCAGGCGCTGCATTGACCGCGAGAACTGAGGAGCAGGAGAGGTGTACGTGATTTTCAGATCGTGGCCCACCCGCAGTCCAATGGCCTCGGCGCCGCGAACGAGTTTGCTGCCCAAGGCCTCTGGCGCGCTTGTGTCAGCGATCATTAGCAGGGGTAGCTGCTGCACAACGAGTGGTGTTGAGCTGATTTGTGGATAGTCTCGCTTGATGAGTTTCCTCGCCGGCCTCAACGACGCCCAGCGCAGTGCGGTGGATCACCACGAAGGACCGCTATTGGTGGTGGCGGGCGCTGGGAGTGGAAAGACACGGGCCCTCACCCATCGCATCGCCCACTTGATTGGGGAACACGGTGTTGATCCTGCCCAGATCCTGGCGGTGACCTTTACCAATAAAGCTGCCCGAGAAATGAAGGAGCGGTTGGAGCTGCTGCTCGCCCATCGTCTCGCTCAGAGCCAGTTCGGCCAGCCCTGGAGCACCTTGCCGCTCGTGGAGCAGAGGCAGCTGCGTTCTCGTATTTACCGGGAGGTGACCAAGGAGTTGTGGATTGGCACCTTCCATGCCCTGTTTGCCCGCATGCTTCGTTTCGATATCGATAAGTTCAAAGATCCAGAGGGCCTGTCCTGGACCAAGCAGTTTTCGATTTACGACGAGGCTGATGCCCAGAGTCTCGTGAAGGAGATCGTTACTCAAGAACTTCAATTAGATCCCAAGCGATTTGAGCCCAAGAAGGTTCGTTGGGCGATTAGTAATGCAAAAAATCAAAGCTGGTCACCAGAGGATCTTGAAGCCAATGCCGAGGGGCAGCGAGGCAAGCTCACCGCAGACGTCTACCGTCGCTATCGAAGGGCTCTTGCAGCAAACAATGCCCTCGATTTCGATGATTTACTTCTTCTGCCCGTTCAATTGCTCCAGCAGAACGAGCAGGTTCGCCGCTATTGGCACCGTCGTTTTGCCCACGTGTTAGTGGATGAATATCAAGACACGAACCGCACCCAGTACGAGCTGATCAAATTGTTGGTCACCGATGGAAAGGATCCTCAGGCCTATGACAGCTGGACTGGACGGTCGGTGTTTGTGGTGGGTGATGCGGACCAGAGCATTTACAGCTTTCGGGCCGCTGATTTCACGATCCTGATGGGCTTTCAGGACGACTTCGGTGATAAAGCGCCGGATGATGCCACCCGAACGATGGTGAAGCTGGAGGAAAATTACCGCTCCACCGCCACGATCCTCGAAGCGGCTAATGCCCTGATCGCCAACAACAGTGAGCGGATCGACAAGGTGCTTCGCCCCACCAGGGGTGAGGGTGAATTGATCACCCTCACCCGTTGCGATGACGAGATTGCCGAAGCTGAAGCCGTGGTGCACCGTCTCCGCATGATGGAGGCCGCCAACCCTGAGCTCACCTGGGGTGATATGGCCGTGCTGTATCGCACCAATGCTCAGTCGCGCGCGATAGAAGAGTCGCTGGTGCGCTGGCGAATTCCTTATGTCGTGGTGGGTGGACTGCGCTTCTATGACCGGCGCGAGATTAAGGATGTGCTGGGCTACCTGCGCCTGCTGATCAATCCCGCCGATACGGTCAGCCTGCTGCGGGTGATCAACGTGCCAAAGCGCGGTATCGGCAAGACCACCATCCAGCGCTGCGCTGATGCGGCGAACCAGCTCGGGATTCCTCTCTGGGATGTGGTGAGTGATCCGGAAGCGGCCCGTTCACTGGGTGGTCGATCTTCCCGCGGGCTTCTGCAGTTTTGCGAGCTGATTCGTGATCTCAAACAACGCATTCACGACACCCCTCCGTCGGAGTTGATTCAGCACGTGCTCGAAAAAAGCGGTTACGTGAGCGAGCTGATCGCGGAGGCTACCGATGAGGCAGAGGAACGCCGCCGCAATCTCCAGGAGCTGGTGAATGCAGCGTTGCAGTATCAGGAAGAAAATGATGAAGGTGATCTGGAAGGCTTCCTCGCCTCCGCGGCCCTGGCGAGTGATGCCGATAGCAAAGACACCAAAGCCGATCGGGTGACATTGATGACCCTGCACAGCAGCAAGGGGTTGGAATTTCCGCTGGTGTGTTTGGTAGGTCTCGAGCAAGGCCTGTTCCCGAGTTACCGATCACTCGACGATCCGGCTTCGCTGGAGGAAGAGCGACGGCTCTGTTATGTAGGGATCACCCGAGCCAAGGAGCGTTTGTTTCTTTCCCACGCCAGCGAGCGGCGGTTGTGGGGCGGGATGCGCGAGCCTGCTATCCCGAGCGTGTTCCTTTCCGAATTGCCAGAAGCGTTGGTGCAGGGAGATATCCCCCGCTCTGGTGGGGCCGCGATCCGCCGGGAGCAACGGCTAGAGCGCCTCACCAGAGTGGACCGGGCTCAACCCAGCAGCGCTCCTGCCAATGCCGTACGCCGTCGTCAGGCCGGCCCAGCTCCCGGTAGAAGCTGGAGTGTTGGTGATCAGGTGAGCCACGCAAGTTTTGGGATTGGAGAAATCACTCACACCTTCGGGAGTGGTGAGAAGGTCTCGATCGCGGTCAAGTTTTCCGGGATGGGCCCCAAAATCCTCGATCCACGCTTGGCTCCGATTGAGCCGGTGGAGGGCTGAGCGGATGCTGGTGTCATCGCAGCCGACGACACCCGGCCTTTTGCTGATCAGGGGTTTGGGACATAGCGGCAGTACGGTCCTTGATCTTGCTCTTGGCGCCCACCCCCAATTGCTCGGTCTTGGAGAGGCCGTTCGCGTTCTTGATACCCCGCCGCCCTCTGATTGGAAATCGGTGCCTGCCAAACTGAGGGATCAGCGGCGTCATCAACGGCGATGCACTTGCGGTGCCACGGCTGCCGAGTGTGCGGTGTGGGGTCCCGTATTGGACGATCTCGCCGCTAGGGATCAGGAGACTCTGCCCACGAAGTTGAATTGGCTGATTGAACAGGCTCTCTCCGTGGAACAGGGACCTGGCCTTCGCTGGTTGGTGGAGTCGTATCAGGCCGATCGGACTCTCTTGCGCGAGTTGGCTACTCCCCAGCAGCGACAACGCCCCCTCAAGGTGCTGTTCCTGGTTCGGGATGTGCGCTCCTGGCTGCATTCAGAAGCTCGCAGAGGTTTGGAGCGTCGCGGCCGTCGCACGCTGGTGGCATGGAGGGCTCTGTTTCGGTGGTGGAAGGAAAACCGTCGACTCGAGCGCTTGTTGCGTGCAACGGATGTTGATTCGTTCACCCTTGGCTATGAGGAACTTGCTCTTGCTCCCCAGCAGGCCTTGGAACACCTTTGCACCTGGCTCGGTGTCTCATTCGACCAATCGATGCTGAGTCCAGGGTCCTGCAGCCGTAGTCATGTGGTGGAAGGCAACCGTATGCGCTTTGACCCAGCTCGCAATCAGAGCATCCGCTACGACGGGGCCTGGTTGGCGTCCAGCTCGTCTGCCTTGCAGGCTTCCCTGCTGCTGCCCCCTGTGGCGGCGATGAATCAGCGGCTTGTTTACAGCAACGGTTTGTTGGGCAGGGTGTGGCCTCCCCAGTAATGACAGACGACGCCTCCCTGCGCTTGGATCTGCCAGGTATTCCTGGTGCGCTATTCGACACCATGCGGCAGATTGCCAAGCCTCTTGGAATCCGTCGCCTCGCGCTGGTGGGAGGTGCTGTACGCGATGCTTTGCTTCATCACGAGCATCGCGAGCCCTGGAACGGCTTGCCAGATCTTGACTTCGTGGTTGAGGGCTCAGCATCCGATCTAGCCGATGCTCTGAGGCGTCATTGCGGGGAGGAACGGGTTTCAGACTTGCGGACCCATGCGGCCTACGGAACGGCCGAGATGGTGCTGGATGGAGTGCTGCTCGATTTGGCGGGAGCGCGTCAGGAGCACTATCCAGCTCCAGGTCAGAACCCTGTGGTGACGATGGGTTCTATGGCTAAGGATCTGGAGCGTCGTGATTTCACCGTTAATGCGATGGCGCTGGAATTGCCGCTCGACAACGAAGACCAGCCTCGACTGCTCGATCCCCACGGTGGCCGCGGCCATCTTGCGCGACGGGAACTGGCCTTTCTTCACGATTCCAGCGTGGCTGATGATCCCACCCGGGTGATCCGGGCAGCCCGTTATGCGGCTCGGCTGGGATTCCAGCTAGCGCCTGCTGCTGGTGCACAGATCACGGCCACACTGACGGCATGGCCGTGGGTTTGGTCTGCAGAAGATTCGGCCGAACAGGCTCCCCCAGCCTTGAGCACACGCCTGCGAATGGAACTCGAACTCCTTCTCGAGCGAGAGCCCTGGGGTGCTGCACTGGCCCATCTTCAGCACTGGGGGGCGCTGGTCTTGCTCGATTCAGAACTGCAGCAGGATTCGCGCCTGCAGAGACGATTGATGCAGGCTCAGCGGCTTGGCCTTCCTCTGCTCACGAGCCTGGTGGCCGGAGCCAAGAACCCTGCTGCTCTAGCGCAGCGGCTGCAGCTTCCCCTGCAGCAGCAGCGCCAGATGCAACAGCTCAAGAATCTGCTCCAGTGGTTGGACAAGGAGTTGCCCGCTGACACCAGTGGCTGGAGTGCTGACGGTTGGAGTGATGCGTTGGAGGCCAGGTCTGAGATCCCTGAGGTGGTGGCTCATGCAGCTTGCTTGTTAGCCCAATCACAGAGCGAAAGAGTTCTATGGAAGCCGTTGCTGCGCTGGTGGGGCCGTTGGCGGCACCTAAAAGCTGAGTTCACCGCCAGAGAGCTGATTGCCCAGGGTTGGCAACCCGGCCCGGAGCTGGGCCAGGAGCTGCGACGTTTGCGCCGAGAGCGGTTACGGCAGGCCAGATGAGGCAGTTTTTTCTTGATTCAACTCGCAACGGTCCGACCAATAGGCCACCAGCCGTGCGGATCCTGATCCAACAAGGTCTCTGACAGCTGTTTGGACACGCTGATGAGAAGTGGCCCGCAGGTCTGGGGGTCTATCAGTAGCTCCAGGATGGCCTGATGCTGAGAAGATCCCTTTGTGATTGTGCCAAGGTTCAATGTCACAGCTGCTGGGCCGCTCAGTTGAGGCTGAGGATCCAGTAGGCCCCAAGCGTTGCGGTTGGCGGGAGCAAGGCTGCTCGCATGGCCAGCCTCGAATAGTTCCAGCGAGCCGGGAAGGGCAGGGATCGCTTTTGCCTCAAGCTGTACTTGTAATTTTGGCTTGTTTTCGGCGGGGTTTCCAAGCATTTCACCCAGGTGCCCCAGCAACCCGAAGCCCGTGATGTCGGTGACGGCATGGAGGTGCCCGGGATGGCTGGCCTCAAGCGCCGCCAGCTGATCCACCAGCGGGTGTTGGCTGGTTTGCATCTGAGTTAGGGCCTGATCGAGATCGGCTGGATTGGTGGCTCCGGCCATGGCGGCGGCAAACAGCACTCCGGTGCCGAGAGGGCGGCTGAGAAGCAAATGGTCATCGGCCTGGATGCCTCGCTTGGGCCAGATCCTGCTTTGCGGAGAACCTTGCACACTTAACACCACCTGAATACCAAGGGAGCAAGGAGCAGGGCTGCTTTCGCGTGCTTCCAGGGTGTGGCCACCGATGAGGGCAGCTTGCTGGGGATCCAGCACGGAGCGGATTCCCGCCAGGGTCTGGGCCAACAGCTGTTGTTGCAGCACAGGGGGGGCCAACGGCAGGGTGATCACCGCCTGGGCTGAGTTCACGTGGCTGCCGCAAGCCCAGAGGTCGGAACAGGCATGCAAGGCGGTGAGCCGGCCGTTGAGCCATGGATCGCTGATCAGGGCCGGAAATCCATCCACGCTCTGGAGCAGAGGTTTGTCTTGGGCCCCATCGCTTGAAGGCACCACGGCGGCATCCTCAGGAGCCGTTCCCAAGCGATCAAGCCCTGCCTCATCTAAGCCTGCTTTCAGGGTGGCGGCAGACACTTTGGCGGCGCAGCCGCGGCAGAGCATGGAGCTGTCTGCTGAGGAGCCATCGCTTGCCATGGACTGAAGCTGGAGGCGTTTCATGAAGCGACGGTCGATCCACTGTTTCCAATGCCACAGCCAGGGATGGGGGCCAAGGCAAAGCGAACCCCAAAGGGCCCAGGCGGTGGGCTTCCCTTGCATGTCGAAACCACCCATTAGCTGCAGGGCCAGTCGTTGGGGGCGCCAAGGTTTCAAAGACTTCTGATTGCAACTGGCCTCGAGGTTGCGGCCAAGAGGTGCTGCTGCACGCACGGCCCAGACACCAGAGGCGGGCCGTGGGGCGTCGTCGATGACGGCGCAGTCACCGCAGGCAAAAATCTTGGGGAAATCGAGAACCTCCAGGGTTGCTGCAGTGCGCACCCGCCCCCGCGCATCGACCGGAAGGCCACCGGCTGCGAGCAAGGATGGGCCATGGCTACCCGTGCAATGGAGGAGCAGGCTGGCTGGGTTCTCTGCGGTAGCTGCCGGTTCAGCGGTCTGAAGCAGGTTCACACCAGCAGCGGCCAGAGTTTGTTGAAGTACGAGGGGGATTCGCCCCGGCTTGGCCTGCAGTTGCACCATTCTCTTTGGCCAGCGATGGCGCAAGGCCAGGGCTAGTTCGATCGCGGCAAGGCCAGAGCCCACGAGTTGCACGGCAGTGGTGGGTTGAGACGTCTCAGCCTTGTTGATGTAAGAGAGCGCTGGCTCCAGCGGTTTGATCGCCAGGGCGTTGCTTTCTCCTGAGGTGGCCTTGGGCTCTTGGGTGACGCAGCCGAGGTTGAGGCTGATCCGGTCGTAGCTGAGAGGCGGACGGCCAGCTAGCAGAAGTTGCTGCTTGAGCGGATCGAGTCCGGTGATCTCGGCGATCACAAAAGCCACTCCAGCCTGGTCGGCCAATCGCCACAAATTGATTTCGAGGTCCTGGCGTCTATAGGTGCCTGCCACCAGCCCTGGCACCATGCCGGAATAAAGGGTGGTGCTGCGTCGACTTACCAGGGTGATGAGTCCTTTCGGTCGGCGTGTGGGCTGCATCGCCCACATTCGCAGCAGCAGGGCGTGGCTGTGGCCACCACCAGCTAGAACCAGGTGAATGCTCATATCAAATTGTTGTATCTGCTGTGATTGCTGGACCGCCATGCCGTCCGTCTTTCCAGAAATCTGTAGTAAGAGATCTGTGCGTCAGTGAAGGTATTGGGAAGTCATATCTGGATAAGGCATATTGCGGGGAGAGTGACCATGGAAAAGAATTAACTAGTGATGAAAAAGATTTTTTATAGGCCTTGACTTGTGTCAGTCAGTGAGTTCTGTAGCAAAGTGTCAGAGGAAGTGATTAGGGCTTTTAACCAAAAATTAATTTTTATTTTAGTGGGCCTTGGAAGAGCGATTGATGAACTTGTCCGTCACAAGCAGGCAATTCACGCCTGGTCTCCATCAGTATCAGGGGATATAGCATCCAAAAAATCCGGGCCCGCTGATGTAACAGCCTTGATAGATATTGATTTGGTGCTAAATCAGATGTAAGGAGCAAGTGTCTCAGGTCTTTCTACCTCATTATCCAGGCTAGAATTCTGCCGCTGAGCTTCTTGAGAAATATTTGTTTCCGGCCAGATCTATAATCCTTGCTGAATGTTTGGCTGCGACAGTCCAAAAAATGCTTAATCAGGAGAATCTGTAAGGTAAATATTTGAAAGTAAATTTTTTTTTGGATAAGATTAATTGTGGGTTGCTGTGAGTATAATATTTCGCTAATCTTTTTTCCGGCTTTGTTCGGCTCAGGTTCGCAATTGCTAAGAGTTGATGAGTTTCTTCTTGGAGCTTATTGATCGGTCTGGGAAATGATCTCTGCCTTATCTAGCCTTCAGAAAGTAAAATGCGCTATTGGAATTGCATTCAATTGTTTAAAAATGTCCGTGTTCAGGCTTTTGATAAGATATGGTTTTACTGTTAGTTGGCTTGGTAATTCGCTTTTGTTCAGTAAGTATCAGTTTCCTTTGCGTTTCCCTTGGGTGTGAATACACAAATATCTGTTTCCACTAATTCTCTGATTCTGGGAATTTGGCGATATCTATCTCCGCGCAGGAGAATGCAGCTTGCTTGCTTGCTAGCTGTAATGCTTGTCAGCGGCATAGCAGAATTAGTTTCCTTAACGGCGGTATTGCCCTTTTTAGCTGTTCTGAGCGATCCTTCAGGATTGTTCAAATTTCAGATTGTTGGATCTCTTAGTGCCTTTTTAGGAATAAATAGTGCTGAAGATCTGGTGATACCGTTTACTCTTTTATTTGCCATTGCTTCAGTCTTATCAGCAGGAATTCGTTTATTGAATCTGTGGCTTAATGCCCGACTTGCAGCTGCAATAGGATCTGATTTAAGCTGCGAAGCCTATAAAAGAACATTGTATCAACCATATCTGGTACACCAACAGCGTAATAGTAGTACTGTGATAGCAAATGCTACCACGGAAATTGCAGCAACTGTTTTATCTTTAAATGGGCTTTTGCAACTGTGCACTTCTGCAATTGTTTCGATAGGTTTGTTGATTGCTCTACTGGTGATTGATTTGCCTGTTGCACTCACTGTGGCTATTCTTTTTGGTGGCGCATATGCCCTAATGGCTGTATTTTCTAAGCGAAGGCTTAGTACTAACGGCAATAAAATTGTAATTGCTTCAGATCGAAGATTGCGCGCTCTTCAGGAAGGTTTAGGTGCGATTAGGGATGTTTTGATCGACGGTAGTCAGTCTACTTATCTTGATGTTTATAGATCTGCAGATTTTAGTCAAAGGCAATTTCAAGCTAAGAATCAGCTTCTAGGTGCGTTTCCGAAATACGTCTTGGAGTGCTTAGGACTTATCGCACTTGCTCTTTTAGGTGGAGTATTTTTGCGCAGTAAGGGCAATGAGTTGTCTGTAATCCCTTTGCTTGGGGCACTTGCTCTAGGTGCACAACGTCTATTACCTGCTCTCCAGCAAATTTATTCATCATGGTCAACTTTAAAGGCTTGCCACACTGCAATGGAGTCAGTTTTGGGTATGTTGAAGCAGCCAATGCCTACTTCATTGCGAAAGCCAATTCCTTTGGCTTTAAAAAATGAGATCATATTTAAGAACTTAAGTTTCCGCTACAGTTTAAATTCTCCGTTGGTTTTGGATGATTTTAATTTGAGAATATCAGCAGGAGAAAGAATTGGTCTGATAGGTATTACTGGCAGCGGAAAATCCACAGTATTGGATCTTTTAATGGCCTTACTAGAGCCCACCTCAGGCTCATTGCTTGTGGATGGTCAAAACATTTATAAACCAACTCAACCTCAAAGGCCGCAGGATTGGCGTGCAAGCATTGCTCACGTCCCTCAAAGTATTTATCTGGCTGACTGTTCAATTGCAGAAAATATTGCTTTTGGGGTCCCATTTGAATTAATAGATATTGATCGAGTTAAAAATGCTGCGGATAAAGCCCAAATTTCAAAATTTATAGAATCTGGTGAAAATGGCTATAGGGCTCTCGTGGGAGAACGAGGGGTGCGGCTTAGCGGCGGGCAAAGACAACGAATTGGAATTGCTAGAGCCCTATACAAAAAATCAACTGTTTTGGTTTTGGATGAGGCTACAAGTGCTCTTGATGGGGAGACTGAGAAATCTGTGATCGAAGCTATTGATGCATTGGGAAAGAATTTAACTGTCATTATGATTGCGCATCGCTTGAGTACACTTGCAAATTGTGACCGTGTGATCTGCCTAGAGAAAGGACGTATTATTTCAGATGGCCCACCAAGTAATGTGTTGCCTCAAAAGCTTTAGCAAATCTAATTTTCACTAATAGTATGGCTTTTGATTCCTCATCACGAATCCTCGTTACAGGAGGTACTGGCAGTTTTGGCAAGGTATTTGTTTCTCGTATAGTTCAACGTTTCTCAGGATTAAAGAGGATTGTTATTTACAGTCGAGACGAACTAAAACAGTGGGAACTTCAGAACCATTATCCAGAAGCAGATTATCCTCAACTCCGCTTTTTCCTTGGTGATGTTCGTGATCAGGACCGGTTGCGCAGGGCTCTTGAACAGGTAGACACGGTGGTGCATGCCGCTGCTCTCAAGCAAGTCCCTGCTGCTGAATACAACCCGATGGAATTCGTTAAAACGAACGTTCTTGGGGCTGAAAATTTGATCCAGGCCTGTCTTGATACATCTGTAAAGCGTGTTGTGGCACTCAGTACTGATAAAGCAGCAGCTCCAATAAACCTTTATGGAGCCACAAAGCTATGCTCCGATAAATTATTTGTGGCTGCAAACAATATTAAAGGAGATCGTGATCTTCGTTTTTCTGTGGTTCGTTATGGAAATGTAATGGGATCACGTGGCTCTGTGATCCCTTTCTTTTTAAATAAGGCGCGATCTGGTGTTTTGCCAATTACTGATCCTGCGATGACCCGCTTTAATATTTCGCTTTTAGATGGGGTGGATATGGTTCTTTGGGCTCTGGAGAATGCTCTAGGCGGCGAAGTATTGGTGCCCAAGATTCCTAGCTATCGGATCACCGATGTGGCCGAGGCGATCGGCCCTAGCTGCGAGAAGCCAATCACTGGCATCAGACCCGGTGAGAAGATCCACGAAGAAATGATCACAGCTTCTGACAGCTTCTCAACGATTGATCTGGGGGCCTACTACGCAATCTTGCCAAGCGATGGTCGGGTGCAGAAGCTTTACCAGGATTCCGGCATTAGCTCCACAGCTGTGCCTCAGGGTTTTGCTTACAATTCCGGTTCCAATCCTGAATTTCTCAGCGTGGAGCAGCTGCGATCGCTGATTCGAGAGCATGTCGACTCTGCCTTCTTTCCGGTATGAGCAGCGGCTCGATGCCTTCCCTCCCCTACGGACGCCAAACCATTTCGGAAGCCGATATTGCTGCTGTGGTGGAGGTGCTGCGTAGCCAATTCCTTACCCAGGGTCCGACGGTTCCTGCATTCGAGCAGGCGGTGGCCGACAAGGTGGGCGCGCGCTACGGGGTGGCAGTGAACAGCGCCACCAGCGCCCTACACATTGCCTGCCTTGCGCTGGGATTGGGACCAGGTGATCATCTCTGGACTACGCCGATCACGTTCGTGGCATCGGCTAACTGCGGTCACTATTGCGGTGCTGTCGTCGATTTCGTGGACATCGATCCCTGCACGGGTTTGATGAGCGTGGCGGCTTTGGGGCAAAAGCTGCAGCAGTCTGAGCGAGATGGCACCTTGCCGAAGGTTGTGGTGCCGGTACATCTCACGGGCAGCAGCTGCGATATGTCGGCGATCGGATTGATGGCTGAGCGCTATGGCTTTGCGGTGCTGGAGGATGCCAGTCATGCGATTGGAGGCTGCTACCAAGGTAAGCCGGTCGGTTGCTGTCGCTACAGCAGCATCAGCGTCTTCAGTTTTCATCCGGTCAAGATCATTACCACCGGCGAAGGCGGCTTGGCCGCCACCAACGATCCGAAATTGTCTCAGCGCATGGCGGAGCTCCGCAGCCATGGCATCGTTCGCGAGCCTGAGCGTTTTAGGCGACCAGCGGCTGGCCCTTGGATGTATGAGCAGCATGAGCTGGGCTACAACTACCGGATCACTGATCTGCAGGCGGCCTTGGGGCTGAGCCAGTTGCAACGGCTTGATCAAATCGTGGCCGAGCGCAATCGGCAATTGGAATCATATAAGCGGTTCCTAGCAGATTTGCCTGTTCAACTGCTCAAAGTTCCAGATGATGTCCGCAGCTCTGTTCATCTTGCTGTGATACGCCTTCTGAACGTCACCCCCGAGCATCACCGACATGTGTTTGAGGGGCTGCGGGCCGCTGAAATCGGAGTGCAACTGCACTACAGCCCTGTGCATCTTCAGCCCTATTACCGGGTGCTGGGCTTCCAAGAGGGTGATTTCCCTGAAGCTGAGGCCTACGCAACCAATGCGATCAGTCTTCCCCTTTACCCCGGTCTTCAGGAACAGGATCAGCTGCGGGTGGTACGCACGCTTGAGTCGCTGCTTATGGCATGACTTGTAAACCGCAACTCTGCCTGGGCACGGTGCAATTTGGGTTGCCCTACGGAGTCACCAATCAAGTTGGGCAAGTGCCTGAAGAAGAGGTGAGCAGGATCCTGAATCTTGCAGTTTCATCAGGAATCAACCTGCTGGATACGGCGCAGGCCTACGGCACGGCTGAATCAGTGTTGGGTCGCTGCTGGCCAACAGGCGCACCGCGGCGTTTGATCAGCAAGTTGCCGGCGGGAACAGATCGGCACAGCTGGGAGGAAAGCCTGATCACCAGCCTGCAACGTTTGCAAACACCAAAACTAAATGGTTTCCTTTTGCACCGTGCCTCGGATCTACTCTTGCCACATGGAGGAGCGCTCCTAAATTGGATGGAGAGTCTTCGCGACCGAGGGCTGGTGGAACGTATCGGTGTCTCTATCTATGAAGCATCCGATCTAGAAGGGCTGCCATTGAATCGCCTTCAGCTGGTGCAGCTACCTCTATCGGTTTATGACCAACGCCTAATTCACGACGGTACTGTAAATAAGCTCCAGAATCTGAATATTGCGGTTCATGTTAGGAGCGTGTTTCTTCAGGGACTTTTGCTTCAGTCACCTTCGGATTGGCCTGAACGCTTTTCCACCTCGTTTAGAAACCATCACGTCTCATGGTTGAAATACCTGAACAGTCATGGCGTGATACCACTAGCTGCAGCTCTGGATTTTGTTCGTTCCTGCGAAGGCGTAGAAGCGATTCTTGTGGGCGTCGCGTCTTTGCACGAATTTAGTCAACTTCTTTCATGCTGGAATAATGCAGCCAAGCCTTTGATGAATTGGAAAATTAAAGATTGGTCATGGAACGCAAGCGCAGAGATTGATCCTCGGGCGTGGTAATGTATAGTTATTTACAAGTAAATTATTTATTTTGACCAAAATTCCTTTCCTCATTATGAAAGTGATGAGCTTCTAGATCACCATTTGCTACTCGAACGCGAGCGTTTCGACCATGTGAACATACGTGCTAATGCACCAGATTCGAGCAGCTCAATTCTTAATGTTATCAATCAAGTATAGACTTTGTGAATTTTACTCTCCTACTTGAAAAATTATACGATCTTAATCGCTATCATTCTTCGCCAGGAATGTGTGCTTCGATTGACCTTTTAATTCAATACTATGGCGGACGCAAGGAAACAATATCTGACTCTCTTGGTACTTCTTGGAGAATTCCGCCATTTTACAAAGTTAACAGCGCAAATATAAAAAACTCTTTGGGGGAGGTCTTGGCTTCATATGATGAGAATCCTTTGTTTCTGAATGCATACTCTCATTCAGTTTCTATAAAGAAGAGCCTGGCTGAGTTGAAGGAGCATATTATATTTGACATTGATAGACCAAACGATTTTATTTTTTCATTTAGGCGACAATATCGCCACTGGGAAAAAGGGTGGGGCATTTCATTGCCATATAATATGATCACTTCAATTCCTGATGATGAACTACTTTCGGTAGATATTGACACTGAATTTATAAATTCTCCTCTGTCTCAATATGTACTGGGCAACTATAAAGATGAAAATAATATCATATTGGTTGCCCATTTAGATCATCCCTCCCAGGTTAATGACGGGTTGTCAGCCTGCCTATGCATTAATGAAGTTCACCGAAGGACATCATCATTACTAAATACTATAAATCTTGTCTGCTTGAACTCAATTGAAATCGTAGGCTCAGTACTACACCTAAAAGCCAATTCTCTCACTAATAAAAGAGTGATGTTTGCTATAAATATAAACGGCATTTCTATCGATGCACCATTCGTGGCCTGTCAGAGCACTGTTGATTCCCCCAATCTGTTTGATATGTGTATTTCGCTGATAAAGAATTTAGGGATGTGGAATTTCAGCTCTCTTCTGGGATTTAGACAGGGTTGGGGTAACGATGAAATTGCCTTTCACGTTCCTGGGGTTGAAATTCCTTGTACATCAATTTATCGCTCGCCGTTTCCTAGTTATCATACTTCGGCTGACAATTTAGAGGCATTTTCAGAAACAGCTTTCGAAGAAACAGTCAATCTAATATCTGCGGTCTTATTTATTATGGATAATAATCTAGTTATAGAAGAGATTTTATTTGATCATTTGCCTTGCCTTTCAAGCCCTAATCTTGATTTGTATTTAGAGCCATCATCAGTTTCTGGGCTTCGAAACTCCTTGCAGTCTGTTGCTAGCCCTATAGGCGCTTCCAATTCTCTTCATGAAAAGAAGATTTCGCCGGAATTCTTATCACTGTACTCCAATAAAGAAAAAAAGTACATTGAAAATGACGAAAATTTTCTCAATCTCTTCATGAATCGCGTCTTATCCTTGATGTGTGATTGTACCAACTATTCGCTGATTGAATTGTGCTGCAAGCTTTCTTCGCCCCCATTGTTCACTCTTAGTTACTTGAGGAGAATGGAGGATAAGGGCTTAATCCGGCTGTCCAATACTCCACGTCTAAAATGATTTCCCCTTCGCATGATCCTATTAATCTGTAATCCTCAGCCAAAGAGGGGAGAGGGGAGCGCTAATCGTCAAGACAGGGCCCGACAAAATGCAAGCACTGTTGCGGAGTTTTTTCTTTGCAAACCGCAGTAATAAGTCTCTCCATCCTCAATCCACCCTTCATCGAATGCAATTCCTCGCATTTCGCTATAGCATTTATTCACAGTTTCATTTATTGGAATTGAGGGCTTAAAGTGAAAGAAAAAGCAACTGTCATTCTTCAGGCACGCACCTCCTCCAGTAGGCTTCCTGGAAAGGTTATTGCTGACCTAGCCGGTCGGCCGATGATTGTCTTCCTTGTAGAGCGTCTGCGGCGTAGTGCTTCGGTAGATCAGTGCATTCTGGCAACCACTGAATTGGTCGAAGATGATGATCTCGCTGAACTGGCCAAGTCGATAGGGCTAACCGTAGTTCGCGGCAGTCAAAACGATGTTTTATCTCGCTTTGCACTGGCAGCAAAATATACTGAAGCGAATGTGCTGATTCGGATCACTGGCGATTGTCCGTTTGTGGATCCTGGTCTTCTTGACGAGATGATCCATGAATTCCATGAACAAAATGTAGACTATTTTTCAAATTGTATCTCTCCAACCTATCCAGATGGTTTAGATATAGAAATTTTTACCCGTCATGTTTTGCTATTAGCACAGGCTGAATGTGGTGAGGCCAGTCAGCGCGAACATGTGACTCCTTGGATTACTAATAGCGGCCATTGTCGATTAGGCGAAAAACGACATCACATTGACTATTCAGCCATGCGTTGGACTGTAGACGAGCCTGAAGATCTTGAAGTGATCCAGGCTGTGGTGTCCCATTTTGAAGGTCATTCTGATTTCAGCTGGCAGGAGGTTGTGGAATTGGCTCACCAGCAACCAGAGCTGTTTGCTGCCAATGCAAGATTTACCCGCAATGAGGGGGCAATAATGGGGAAAGGTCAAAAGCTCTGGCGACGCGCCAAGCGCGTGATCCCTGGTGGCAACATGCTTCTCTCCAAGCGGGCGGAGATGTTCCTGCCGGAGCAATGGCCTGCCTATTTCTCACGAGTGGAAGGTTGCCGCGTCTGGGATCTCGATGGCCGCGAGCTTATTGATATGAGCATTATGGGGATTGGCACCAATCTCCTCGGTTACAGGCACCCCGAAGTGGATGCAGCAGTAGCAGCCACAGTGGCAGCAGGCAACATGAGCACCCTCAACTGCCCAGAGGAGGTATGGCTGGCCGAACGGCTGGTGGCCATACACCCTTGGGCTGAAATGGCTCGCTTCGCACGAAGTGGCGGAGAGGCGAATGCCATCGCGATACGCATCGCGCGTGCTGCGACAGGTCGAGACACGGTGGCAATTTGTGGATATCACGGCTGGCACGACTGGTATCTGGCCACCAACCTTCAGAACGATTCTGGATTGGAAGAGCACCTGCTGCCGGGTCTGGAAGCCAACGGTGTGCCACATAGCCTGGCAGGAACCGTGCAGCCTTTCAGTTTCAATCGCCTGGATCAGCTAGAGAGCATCGCTGCCAGCCATAAGTTGGCAGCCGTGAAGATGGAGGTGCAGCGCAGCAGCCCTCCAGACCCCGGTTTTCTGGAAGGCGTTCGTGAGCTATGCACGCGCCTCGGAATTGTTCTGATCTTTGATGAATGCACCTCAGGCTTTCGCGAAACCTTCGGTGGCCTGCATCTCAAATATGGCGTTGAGCCAGATATGGCGATGTTTGGCAAAGCCCTCGGCAATGGCTATGCCATCACGGCCACAATCGGTCGTCGTGCAGTGATGGAAGCGGCTCAAAGCACTTTCATCAGTAGCACCTTCTGGACGGAACGAATTGGCCCCACTGCTGCTCTGAAAACACTTGAGGTGATGGAGCGCGAGCGCAGCTGGGAGCAGGTCACTGCTACTGGGTTGCAGCTGCGTAGCCGTTGGCAAGAAATCGCTGATCGTCATGACGTGTGCATTACCCATAACGGACTGCCGGCTCTAACGGGATTCGATATCCAGAGCCCTCATGCATTGGCCTATAAGACACTGATCACACAGGAGATGCTCAAGAAGGGTTATCTGGCAGGCACTAGCTGCTATGTGTGTTTGCACCACACCCAGGATGTGCTTGAGCCTTATTTTGATGCTCTTGATCAGGTGTTTGCTCTTATTGCTGAATGTGAGTTAGGTCGATCCGTTGAGGAGTTATTGGAAGGGCCTGTTTGTCACGATGGATTCAAACGCCTCAATTGATGACGAGTCTTGGTTTATGGCAGGTTTGAAATGAACAAAGTCATGGTGGTGGCCGCTCATCCCGATGACGAAGTGCTGGGTTGCGGCGGAACCATTGCTCGCCATGCCGATTCCGGCGATCAAGTGCATGTTCTTATCGTTGCCGAGGGCTCAACGTCACGACAACAGAAGCGCGATCGCTCTCAAGTTGGAGATGAACTTTCAGCCTTGGCTAAAGCTACACAAACCGCTGGATCAATCCTTGGTGCAGCGGGTGTAGAGCTTCTCGATCTTCCAGATAACCGCTTGGATTCATTAGATCGACTTGATCTCATCAAGCGTATTGAAGAACACGTTGACCGTCACCAACCACAGTGTGTGTACGTTCACCATGCTGGTGATGTCAATGTGGACCATCGCCGACTGCATGAGGCGGTGGTGACGGCATGTAGGCCTACGCCGGGTCATGTGGTGAGGCGGTTACTCAGTTTTGAGGTGGCGAGCAGCACGGAATGGCAGCCTCCGGGGTCTGCACAAGCTTTCCAGCCCAACTGGTTTGTTGATATCTCAAATCAGTGGGAGCGCAAACGAGAGGCTCTTTCAGTTTATGTCAGTGAAATGCGTGACTGGCCTCATGCCCGCTCACTTAAGGCTGTAGAGCATCTGGCACGCTGGCGCGGCGCTCAGGTGGGCGTTGAGGCAGCGGAAGCTTTTTGTCTGCTGCGGCAGCTGGTTTGAAACGTATCCTCATCCGCTGCGACGCATCCCTGCTGATCGGCAGTGGCCATGTGATGCGCTGTCGCACACTGGCCCTCGAGCTACAGCGGGGTGGTGCCGAGGTCATCTTTCTGTGCCGTCGCCAGCCTGGTGATTTGATCGAAATGCTTAGAAAGAAGTTTGTAGTACTGGCTCTACCGGAGCAGCCCTTGGCGGCCAGTGTTGGTTTGGAAGGTCGCGATCTCTATGCCGCTTGGCTTGGTTGCAGCATAGATGAAGATTCAGCCGAGTGTCTTCGGGCTCTGTCCGAGGGCGACATCACTAGTGCCAACTGGCTAGTGGTAGACCACTACTCTCTTGATGCCCGATGGGAAAAGCAGCTGCTCGCTGGTCTAGCAGGTGGCGACCTAGCTCCTAAGCTCATGGTCATTGATGACCTAGCAGATCGCACTCACCAGGCCGATGTGCTGCTAGACCAAAACTTTTTTGGCGAATCCACCCAGCAGCGCTACTGCGAGTTGGTGCCGCAGGAATGTAACCAACTTTTAGGCCCCCATTACGCACTTCTGGCTCCTGAATATGCACTTCTCCATCCTCTAGTCCCATCACGAAAAGAGCTGAAAAGAATTCTGATTTATTTTGGCGGAATAGATGAATTCAATTTAACACTTCTTTGCTTAGAGGCATTGTCAGATAGTAACTTTCTAAATCTTGCTGTAGATGTAGTGGTCGGACAGCTAGATACAAATTACGAAAATATTCAGGATTTGGCTGCTTTGAGGCCAAATACTACTCTACATAAACTCCTCCCCAGCCTTGCTGGTTTGATAGCAAGAGCGGATTTATCGATCGGAGCTGGAGGATCTACGACTTGGGAGCGCGCATGCTTGGGCTTGCCAAGCTTAGTCATAGCGACAGCGGCTAATCAGATTTCTTTCAGTGAATCACTCAATGAATCAGGCTATATAAAGTTACTTTTTGGTGGACACGACATAACAAAATTACAAATTTGCGACGCAGTTAACGATCTAAGAGACAATTTGATAAATTACAGTTTGTGCAAAAATTTAACAGACGGGAGAGGCGCGATGGAATTAGGAAAAATATTGTTAGTCAACGATTATGACGATCAATTCTAGATCTTGATGAACTTATGTTGATGTGGTTAAATCATTAACCTTTACTCTTTGGCTTTAAACTAATCATAGAGCCTTCACCCCGTTACCCGTTGTTCCACTTACCCATGGATTTTTCAAAGGCTTTTTTAATTGCAGAGATAGGAATCAATCATAATGGAAATATGGACCTTGCAAAAGAAATGATCGCCGAAGCTGCATCTGCAGGCGCTGATGCGGTTAAATTTCAGAACTACAAAACAGAAGACTTTATTTCTGACCGCAATTTGATGTATACATACACTAATCAAGGCCGTGAAGTGACCGAGCCGCAATATGATATGTTTAAGAGATGCGAATTAAGTTTGAGTAATTTGTACGCGTTGAAAGCATGTTGCGATGAAAATAAAGTTGATTTCTCTTCTACACCTACGAGCGAAGTAGGTCTTAAAGAATTGGTAGAAGTAGGTGCTTCTTGGATTAAGAATGGTTCAGACTATTTAGGGCATTTACCATTAATTAGGGCCATGGCTATGACTGGTCTCCCTACGATTCTATCAACTGGAATGGCTACTGAGTCAGAAATTAGTGATGCAGCAGAAGCATTTCGTGATTCAGGAGGTAAGGATCTTATTTTATTGGCTTGTACTTCATCATATCCTACACCTCCAGAGCATCTGAATTTAAGACGCATTAGCAAATTAACGAAGACATATTCCTGTCCTTCAGGATTTAGTGATCATTCTGCTGGTTGGGAAGCTGCTGTTTCTGCTGTTACTTTGGGTGCCTGCGTGGTTGAAAAACATTTCACTACTGATCGCAATTTAGATGGCCCTGATCAGTGGTTTTCATCTACGCCTGAAGAGTTTGCGGAATTAGTGAGACGTGTAAGACAAGTAGAAAAAATGCTTGGTTCCGATGAGTTAAAACCAACAGATGCTGAGTCTCTATCTCGTCAAAATTTTAGATTGTCTTGCACATCTGTATGCGATCTTGCGAAAGGTTCTATACTAAAATATGATGATATTTGTTTTCGAAGACCAGCAAGTGGCTTGGCTCCAAAGTTTGCCGATTTGATTGTTGGTAAAGCTATTAAGGAGTTTAAGGCGAAAGGAATGCCTTTGAATTTTTCGGATTTTGAAATATGAATGTAATTTCGCCGGCTTTATTCTTTATGTTGCATAAGCGGGCAATATATTGTTCGCTTAGTTGCCTTGGATTGCGAAAAATGTATTAACATACAAAGCTAGATTCAGCCCTCTGCGTAGCAACTTTATAGTAGCCATCACCCAATACCCATAAATGGACTACTATCTATTGATCAACTACAGCATGAACATTGAAATGATTATGAATTTCTATTATAATTAAAATCCCTATGTCTTCAAGCTTGCGAATACTCTTTTTAGGTAATCATACTGTTGGAGTTCGTACCATTGATACTCTACGTCTTCATTCTAATCTTGTTGGGATTGTAGCCCATCCAGAGGATCCAGAGGACGGTGTCCGATATGAATCAGTGTTTTGCGAGGCGAAAAAGACTGGTATTCCTGCCATACGTGCAGCTGGTACCTCTCCTGCACTTAAAGAGTTTATAAAATCAATTTGTCCCGATCTCATTTGGGTTGTTGATTACAAATATCTTTTATCCAAAGAAATCATTGACCTCGCGCCCATGGGGGCTATTAATTTCCATCCGAGCTTGCTGGCTGCATATAGGGGGCGTGCTTCGATCAACTGGGCCATTTTCAGAGGGGAATCAAGGCTCGGGTTAACGGCTCATTACATCGATAAGGGAATGGATTTATTGGGAGACTGCAAAAACCAGATCAGATCCATGTTTTTAGAGACAGAAGATTATTCTTGACTTCTGTAACAGACTTCGAAAAAGTTGAAAATTTTGTTGACTCAAATGCCCTTCTGCCAAACATAATTATGGCACCTTGGCATCAATATGGGCGAGATGAAAAGATTGATGCTGTACTATTGTCAATCCAGGGAATAAGTTTATGACGATTGACAATACCTCTAGCAATTCATTTTGGGAAGATAGCATTTACGCTTCTGGAAAACAACTGAATCTATATCCATACGATTCAGTTGTAAGCTTTGTTTATCGTTCATATCCAACAGAAAAACCTCGCAACGAAGTTAGTATTTTAGAGATTGGGTGTGGTGCTGGAAACAACCTATGGTTTATTGCGCGTGAAGGTTTTAACGCTGTAGGGATTGACATTAGTCCAACGGCAATTTCTATTGCCAAAGAACGTTTTAATAATGAAAACTTGGAAGCTGATTTGAGGATTGGAAGCTTTTTCAAACTGCCGTGGGGTGATGAGACCATGGATATGTGCATTGACCGATGCTCAACTGCCTGCGTTGGCCTTTCAGATCAACTCAGAGCAATTCAGGAAGTCAAACGTGTTCTGAAACCAGGGGGCCTTTTCTTTTTTAATGGATACAGCAATGAGCATACAAGTGCTAAACATGGAAATCAATGGGAAGATGGGAGAATAGGTAATATTAAGAAGGGAACACTGCAGGGAGTTGATGGTATTGGATTTTTATCAAGACGATTTACCAACTTATTATTTGAGGATGGCTGGGAGGTTGTGGAGATGCAAGAAAAAAATCTTGTTGATTTACTTCAGGCAGAAAAATCAACTCACTCCGAACTATTGTTAATTCTAAGAAAATTATGAATAAAGATGTGCGAGTACTATTTTTAGGCAACCATACGGTTGGGGTTCGTACCATTAATGTATTACGTCAACATGCGAATTTAATTGGAATTGTGGCACATCCAGATGATCCTGAAGATGGCATATCATACGAATCTGTGTACGCTTCTGCTTTAAAATATAATATTCCAGTCTTAAGATCTACTGGTAAGGATCAAGCTCTTGAGGAATTCATAAATAGACTTCAACCAGCTTTGATGTGGATTGCTGATTATCGTTATTTGTTGCCTCGTAAGCTGATTGATTTGCCAAGCTTAGGAGTTGTTAATTTGCACCCTAGTCTATTGCCAAAGTATCGTGGCCGTGCTCCTGTGAATTGGGCAATATTGAATGGTGAAAGTTTGTTAGGTTTGACTGCACATTGGGTGGAAGAGGCAATGGATAGTGGAAATATTCTTGCTCAGGAAACTTATCATCTTAGCCAAAGCGAAGATGTATCGCATGCGTTACAAAAACTATATCCACTTTATGAGTCAATTACTATTAAAGTGTTGAATGATATAAAGTTTAATACTATTTCTTCAACTCGTCAAGATGAGAGTTACTCCTCATCTTTTCCTAGAAGAACTCCAAAAGACGGATTCATAAACTGGAATCAACCAGCTTGTAAAGTTTGGAATCTTGTTAGAGCTGTTGCACCTCCATATCCTGGTGCTTATTGTAATTGGAATGGCGGTATTCTCAAAATATTAAAAATTTCAAGACTAGTGGAATTTCCTAATCATATTACCCCGGTTCCAGGGAACATAATATGTGGTAGACTTACTGATAAAGAGCTTGTTATTTGTTGCCAAGACAAAGCTATTCACGTATCTAAGTTTTTTTATGAACCCCTTTGATCAAGTGAGTAAAAGTTCAAGTGAGGTAATAACCAGTGATTACAAGTCAAAAATGGTGAGTCACTACAAGCCGTTGGTTTCTAAGTTTGGCTTTGATTATAGATCAAATGATTGGGGTTCTGACGAAGGACAGGTTAAAAGATACAAGGTTCTCTTAGAATTAATTCAATATCAAAATTTTAGCTTGCTCGATGTTGGCTGTGGCATAGGTCATATGGCTTCTTTCCTAAAAAGTAACAATTTTACTGGCACTTATCTTGGCGTTGATATCGTTCCAGCCATGATTTCTCAAGCAAAGGAAAAGCTTCCTGAATATTCTTTTCAATTGATATCATCTTACTCTGAACTTGTGTCATTCAAGCCCGATTTTACTGTTGCAAGCGGTATATTTACATTTGTAGATCAAGAAATGTTTTTTCAGAGTATTTCCGAACTATTTGACTTGTCAAATAAAGCTTTTGTCTTTAATGCACTTAGCTCTTGGAAAAGTGTACCTGAAAAAAATGAGTTTCATGCAGATCCACTAGTAACTCTTCAGTACTGCTCAACTATTACTAAAAACTTGGCATTTATGCATAATTATCTGCCACATGACTTCACCATTGCAATGTATAAATAGTTTCTGTGATAATTTCAATTAATCAGCCTGCATACCTGCCATGGCCAGGGTATTTTGAGCGGATATTCAAATCTGATTTACATGTTGTACTGGATCATGTTCAATTTGAGAAGAATAGTCTTGTTAATAGGAATAAGATACGGACCTCCAATGGTTGGGCGTGGCTAACCGTCCCGTTAAAAACAAAAAATAATTTCGGTAATCTTCAGATTTCCAAACTTGAAATAAGTAACAACAGTAATTGGGCCTCAAAACACTTCAAGTCCTTGAAATCTAATTATATGCGCTCAAATTATTTTAAAACATATATTGATTTCTTTGATGATTTATATTCGCAGCCGTGGATAAACTTTTGCCCTCTTGTAGATTCGTTGAATTCGTACTTGCTGCAGTCCCTTGATATAAAGACACCATTGATAAAGAGCTCTTCTAGTCCTCTCGTACAAAGTAAATCCCTTTTGATTCTTGAAATATGTAAGCAACATGGTGCTACGAAGTATTTGTCAGGACCTTTCGGCCGAGACTATTTAGATGAGCAATTATTTAAAGAGAATGGCATAGTTATTCAATATCATGACTACGTCTCGCCTGAGTACACGCAAGCATTTCCTGGATTTGAGCCTTATATGTCAGTAATTGATTTACTATTTAATCACGGTGAGAACAGCCTTGAGCTGCTAATGACGTCTTAATAGTCGACACTCTCGCCAGTTGTCTTTACTGAGTTGTTGCTCTCTAAGTTCTCACTTAATGCCCGGCTAATCTTTTGAAATTAACTCTATCCAGATCTCATAGCAACCTCTGAGCCTTTAATGCGACTATCACAAAGGCTCCTTCATTCACCAAAAGCGTGAATTAAAGGTCGACATCCTGTAATTACGGGGACTAGCTGGCAGTCAGATTTAGAAAAAAAGCAATCAAGTATTCTCTTGATAGTAATAAGTATTGCTGTACAGTTCTTGATCATTGGGTTAATTATAAGGATCGCTTCGTATATAATGGCGCACAGCTTGAGCCGAATGAGCTTTGGTGCTTTGATAAATATGCATTAAGAACATGCCAAAAAGTTTTTCCTAAAATCCCTAAAAAGCTCTATGAAAATCCATACTTTTCTGCAATTAAAGTTGAATTAGAATTGTTTCAAAGTGTCTCCGAACCAAAACCTATTAATACACTTGACATACTATATCTTAGTGAATCAATCGATAAACACTCTCAGGCTTTGCATGGAACCCCACACCAACTATATGGTTATACTGAAAAAAATGCTTTTACTTTTTTATCCAGCTGTTTACCAACTTTGTTCCCTGCCATTCATTCGTTGACTGTACGACCACACCCTTCACAAACGAAAGCGATTTGCAGCAAATATGCAGATCTTCAAGATCAAAAGAATGAAGTTCCTAGTCCTCACCAGCTGATTGGCTCGCGGGGAAGTTATTTACTACTAAACATCGGCTATCATTATCATAGAGATAGTATTCCTCAAGTGGGTAGAGACAGAGTAATTATGTCAGCAGGATTGTTCCCAAAGTATACGAATGTCGGAATTCCATCTGCGTCTCTTTTTTAATGGAAATAATTGTAATTATTGGCTCTATGCAGGAACCCAAATGGATTCATTTACGGAAATCTCTGCAAGATTTTAATTTTATTGAGATATCAAATGATCAAATTTATACATCATGGAACAGTAAATATGTCAAGAGTTCTAACCTCGTATTTGATTATGAACTTAATCTCTCCGAGATTGATTCAGTAGTCGATCGTCCTTGGTTTCTTAATCTAGTTCAACGCTGGTGTAGCTTTGCCGTCTGTGATTACAGCTATTATCTTTCAGAATGTAGAAGATTTGAGGCAGCACTTTTTCTTTTCCTAAGTCAATTTTCAATAAAAAAAAGCATTTGTCTATACGGAAGTGCTCATCATGTGTGGAATAATATTGCAGAGTCATCACTCTGGAATTTGGGTGTAGAATCAATTAAATTTTATCCCTTATTGGATACTCAATATTCAATTTTATTGTCGGGTGGGAATGAATTTAATCATCCTTTTGGTATTAAACACGCATGCAAAGAGTTGCGGCCGAATCTACACGAAATCTGTGATTCATTGGTCGATACACTAATTGAATCTAGGCCTAAATATATGAGAAAAGAATTAAAATATGGTGGCTACTATGTTAATAGTGATAAAAGGCTTCTCATCAATGCGATACAATTTGGCCTGAATGATATCAGGCGCTCTGCAAAAAGTGTGTTTATTAAGCCGTATAATCAATTCGCATTTTCATCTGTTCTTTCTCAGTCTGGATTCTCGTTAATTAATAAATCAATCAATTTGGTGTCTCAAGCCCTTTATATCAGTGCATACAAACAAATTTCACAGCGAGTATGCCTTGATTCTTTGCGTGGGCAGCTCTTGCTTTTTGCTCACTTTCAACCCGAAGCTACAACCTCTCCGGAAGGTGGTAGCACGTGGAACCATTTAGAACTCATTGCAAAACTTAAATGTACATTTCCTCGCTTGCAAATCTTCTATAAAGAACATCCTGCATCTGCACTTGCTTTTGATTCCTCTAAATCACCGACTGACGTTGGACTATGTCGCTCAGTTGCTTATCTCGACGCTTTACAAGCTTTAGGTGTAAAAGTTCTTGATCTTGACTGTTCAGTTACTATAGAAGATATGAAAAGTTTTGATATTATTCCAGTAACAATTGGGGGGACAATAGCATTGCAGTGCGCGATTAATGGGCATTATGCAATTTATTCAGGTCATCCGTGGTATAAGTATTTCTCGTCAGTCCTTCCTCTCTACCAACTCGACAACATCAATGCAGTTTCATTCTTGCAGACGATCAATAATAATATAAATAATGATTCTGATGTTTCATTGTCTAACTTTGTTGACTTAATGAGCCCTTCTCTTGTCCCTAATGTCTTCGGCTTTGGCGTTGGTCCACCTAAAAGTGATAGTCGCTCTGTATCCGACAGGATCCGCCTATTGCGAGCTTTGATTGAGATCTAAGTTGTTCTATGATTTCTTTTTTTCGTTTGATCAAGCAGTATTTACGGTCTTTTCGGCGATGGTATTATCATGATCGATATCTTTCTGATTCATTCAGAATTGCGCCTGGAGTTTCAATTCATTCAACCAGTAGTGTTGTGGAGACGGACTCATAACCTTAGACGATGGTGTATCGGTTGGGAATTACTCCTTTTTGTCTGTACCCAAACATGCAAGTTTATCGATTGGTGAGCTTACCACTATTCATTCTTTTGCATTGATTAATGGTGATATTTCCATAGGAACAGATTGATTGATAGGACCTCGGGTGACAATTTTGAGTGGCTCCCATATTGCTCTTACAAGAGATTCAATTCGCTTTCAAGATCAAGAATATTTTAAGATCAACGGCCAATACCCTTCACAGCCTGTTTCTATCGGAAATGATTGCTGGCTTGGGGCTAACGCTGTTATCTTGCCGGGAGTGAATCTTGGGACTGGTTGTGTTATCGGTGCAAATGCTGTGGTCACACGTTCTTTTCCGGAATACTCGGTGATTGGTGGTGTGCCCGCTAAATTGTTGAAAAGTAGAGAAGAATCTTAAATGTATCATTATTTCTGTTGTCACAATTTCATTTTAGGAGTGTTCCAACATGATATGGTTGACATCAATGCAAGTAAATACAATATGAAGGTAGGGCGAGCTTTATTTCTTCTCATGTCATTATTGGGAGTAGTCTCCGAGCGAGATACCCGAAAAAGTCTATTTAAATTTTTTAATTTTAAACAGTTTTTTCCTCGATTGCATGAAAGTATTCTTCCTTATACTAATGATCAAGAATATACTTGCCTGCTGAATTTATTTTTTGTTAAAATCAGTATTTCCTATGCTTTGATGCTTAGTAGGAAATATGAGAGCAAGCGTCTAGTATCTTTTGATTATGAAAATATCTTAGTACTTCCTGGTATTAGCAATGTAGAAAGATCTTCACTATTGTGAAATACTTTTTGGAATTTCCTCACAGCACTGTTTGCTATGACATTTCTATGATCACAAATCACTTGCAAGCTTTCCATGCTCTTTAGGAATAACTACTTATGACTGAAATTGTTATATCTAGCAACTGTCTTGCAGATCTTAATCTTGTATTCTCCACATTTATTCACTATTCAACCAATCAGAGTAATCGTGTAATCCTCTGTACCCCCTCGGTGAGGCATTCGCACCTTATCAAAAGCCATTTTAGCTTGAATGGTGTGTTACTTGACAATCAAGTCATAATCACTGTAAGCAACGACAATGATATCAATACACTAATTAAGGCACATGATATTTTTTTCCTTTTTACTCTTGGCTCAAAACTCACATGTAGTTTGGCCTATCGATGTATACACTTAAATAAGCCAATCTACTACCAGGACTGTTATTTTGGCCGAGCGTATCTTCCAGAGAGATATCAGAGCCCTTTGCTTGCCCTTCTAGGGCTTAATCACTCTTCACTATGTTCCTGGAAAACACAGCTCCTTCAAATTGTGCGTCAATTCATCTATGATCCCTTCTTTACTCGTTACTTTTTTTCGGCTGACTCTCATTGTTGGCTCACTAAAAGATATGTGAATAGGCTTTTACGGATGCCTCCTAACATTCTTCTTTTGCAGGATAAAAAAGTGGCTACTATTCCCACTAGGTCAATTGTCTTTGTGCTTAATAGCGTTGATAATGATACTTTGATCCCTTGGGAATTCTTTAAAGCGCTTGATTTTTCCTGTTACTATAAGCCGCATCCTAGTGTTGCTCAGGATTACGCAAATTACCCCTCTTTTATTCAACCCATCTACGCTCAGCATAGAATTGAGCAAATACATTTTCCTTCGGACTCCTTTCTTATAGGACTTACCTCAAATGCACTATCTTCCACAAAACAATCTATTTCGCTTTGTAAGCTTATCGATAAGGAATTCAACCCGCTTAGATTACAGTATGCATTGAAGTCTCGTTTTCTACCGACCAATCTACACGATCTATTGTCGATTCTTAACAATCAATGAATTCTTTGTTGTCGTACCTGAAAAAAATTTATAGAAAGGTGCGTATATTTAGTGCTTGGATTAGTTTGTCAGTAAAAAGTGCTTCCAAGCCGCTACCTGTTTATACAGATGATGCATTTAAATCTACTTTAGCAAAAGGCCTTAAACTTCACATTGGCTGCGGTACGGTTAATCTTCAGGGTTGGGTAAATATTGATGCAAGGGCCGATTCTCATATTCATTTATGTACAAATACTGTTGACTTAGGTGCTTTTACTGATCACAGTATTGTTGAAATATATATCTGCCATTTTTTGGAGCATTTTTCTTTTGAGGAATCTATTCAGCTGTTGACTCTATTTCACAGAAAGCTTTTGCCCGGCCATGGAAGGCTTAGAATCTCAGTGCCAGACTTTGATTTGTTGATTAAAGCCTACTGTGAATCTAACTACGATCTGGATTTGGTTAAGAATGTATTGATGGGTGGTCAAGACGATCCATATAATTACCACAAAGCTATCTTTAATAATAGTTCACTAAGCCAATCGCTTGTTTCTGTCGGCTTTTCTAAGGTGGAAATCTGGGACCCCCTATCGAGTTTCGGTCCAAACTTAATTGATTACTCTTCTTATAAACTTGGTTCACGCTTTAACAAAAAATGGCCATTGAGCCTTAATTTGATTGCTTACACATGACTAATACCTTGCCTGTCGTAAATACTTCTTTATTGGAAATAGCTCTTTCTGCTCATGTCAACTCTATATCAG
>QCUL01000004.1 GCA_003210755.1 Synechococcus sp. AG-679-C18 | reverse complement strand
CACTCGATTACTCACCCTTGGCTTGGATTATTGCTTGCACTGATTGTGCTGGACACACTCAAGAGGTGATCTTCTGCCGGTATGCATAGTCGTCGCCTCTGGGTGGTCAGCCTGTTGTTTGTGGCCTGGCTGATTTGGGCTGAGACCAGTTTTCAGTTTTACGACCACGCGCTAGGTCGAGATCTGGATCTCTCTGCGAGTCGAGTCTCCCTTGTGGCTGGCAGTTTCTTGGTTCCCTATGGCTTGCTGCAGATCCCAGTAGGCCGACTGCTTGATCAGGGCCGTGTCGATCGCTGGATCTGGATTGCTGCATTGATGGCCTCCGGGTTCAGTTTGGTGTTTGCTTTCAGTACCGATCTTGTTGGCCTAATGCTCAGCCGTATGGGGACCGGGGTGGCCTGTGCTGTTGCCTTTCCTGCCTCTGCTTTGTTGGCACGTCGAACCTTGCCACAGAACAGATTTGCCTTGGCAATGGGCCTCACCGATAGCTTGCTTGGATGGGGCGCAGTTTTTGCTGCCCTGATTCCGCTGGTCTTCCCTTGGACGGATTGGCGCCAGTTGGTGGCTTTCCAAGCTCTGTTTCTTGCGGTGATGGTAGTTGTGCCCGTGATTGCACTTGGCCGTAGCTTTCCATCTTCAACTTCGCCACAAAAGATTCAGAGCTTGTCCACCTCTGACCATTGGGATCGCGCAGGGATTGGCAAGATCATCAAGGCCTGTTTGATGTACGCCTGGGGTGGTGGTTTCGTGTTCGGTTTGGCCCAATACGGGCTGATATCAGGATTGCGTGCTTGGGGTGGTGAGCGCACGCAATGGATGTCTCTGACGATGTCATTTGGGATTGGACTTGGGATGGTGATGGCTGGCTGGCTGGGCAGTCGGTCAGGTCGCCGAGGCCTTGTCCTGCTTTCAGGCACAGGGCTTAACTTGCTGGCCCTGATCGCCTTGTTGCGACTTTCAAATCAAGCGGCGGGTCTATTGCTTCTCTCAGCCTTGTGTCTCGGTCTTGGGCTTGGGGTCTCGGTGCTGGCGTTTCCTATTGCTGAAGATGCAGCTCCCTCCGGCCAAACCGCTCTCACAGTTGCCATCGTGAACACCACTGGCACCGTGACTGGAGGCGTGATGTCAATCGTATCGGGATTGATTCTGGAGGCATCAGCACCGGGTGATCTCACCCCGGTGCTTTTGGTGTATGGCCTCTTCGGACTGTTTGGAGTTGCGGTCGCGACATGGATTCAGTTCACAACGGAGTCCGTTCAATCGGCGACATGACCACTGCGTTTCCATTCCTTAAAGGCCAAGGCCCAAGTCACCGGAAAGGGGGGTGTCAAGAAATTAGGGAAAGCTGTTGTCCAGAGGGGTGGTTGGCCGCACAGGTTCAATTCATTGTCGCAGACTTAAGAATGTGATCTCAACGATCTCAATATTACTAATCGTAGATAGCTTACAAGCTGGCAGGTTATCTTCAAAACTAATCATTCCGTCCCTCATTGCCTCAATTTGCTAAAATCAATACGTGCAATAAGTATCTTTAATTGGGATTGAGGTGGAAGTTTTCGGCTTCGAGGTCTTGAGCTCTTATATCTACATCCTGCTAAAGGTGCATATCAGATCGGTGATATCTGCAAGGTCTAGAACGCTCGAGTTATGGATGATCCGGATCATCCAATGCAACTTCCCGTATTTATTAGGTGTGCTTATGGAAAAGAGATGCTAAGAGGACTTCTCTAGTAATTTAATCAGCTTGCCGATAAAAATCTTTGATGAGGGACTTATTGATCATGGATCTTTCGTTGAATTTAAAACCAAATGTACTAGTTCCTTAAGCGTTGAAGTGTCAGATCTGCGGGATAAAGTTTCGTGTAAATAGAGGGGGCAATTTAAAATATCACGTCAAGCCTTTGGTAATGAAAACCATCAAGTTAACATCGAGCTTCTTATTGCGAAATTTTCATATTTAGACCAAAGTAGTTAGAAGATTGACGACTTTAATGATTGAAGTAGACAAATAAACTACTATTGAAAGGTAGAACTTGTTCCAGCTAATATTATAAATTGCCCGTACCCTGTCGAGAGATAGGAATTGAAAATGAGTCTTTTAAAAAATTTCACAAACAAAATTAATTATCGATCAAGCGGTATTCTTGTTTAAATTAAATTGATATAAAATTGTTTTCATATGTTCTTTTGAATGTGCAAGTAGTCTCAATCAGTATTTGTTAAGAACCAATATTCTATAGGATTGTCAGCCTTCAAGTCACAAGTTGTGATCATGCCGAGGATCTGATCAAGATGTTCTACAAATATGCCCTTATTTGAGCGCTTGAAACAAAGATCGCTAATAGTTAATTGATGGCCTGCAGGCAAGTTGCTTGCAGCAACAACTCTTCTTCGGACAGATGACTTGATTATTTCTTCACTAGGATTTGGCCATTTGATACCATTTCCAAGAGCACGCTCGGTGGCGCGGATCTGTCGTGTCATTTCAGAAAATTGCTGAGGTTCCATGGAGGCAGCGTGATCAGGCCCAGAGAGATTGTGGTTAAGAGTGAGATGTTTCTCTATAAATTTTGCCCCAAGGGCAACTGCAGCAATGCTGATTTCACTACCTAAAGTATGATCAGAATAGCCAACATCGAGACTGAAAGCCTGTTTTAAAGTGAGCATTGCACGCAAATTGACTTCTTCAGGTGGGCAAGGATAGTTAGTCGTACAATGAAGAAGAACAAGTTTTTTACTATTGCAAGATTGAATGACTCTCACTGAGCGCTCAACTTCGCCAAGAGTGGACATACCTGTAGACAAAATTATTGGCTTCTGCTTATTAGCTATTTTCCTTAGAAAAGGAAGATTTGTAATTTCTCCTGAGCCAATCTTAATCAATGGTAAATCGAGCGTGTCTGAAAGAAAATCTAGGCTTTCCTCATCATCGGGAGTTGACAAAAAGGCTATTCCCGCTCCTTCAGCATAAGCTTTCAATGCCTTAAATTTTTCAAATGAAAATTCAAGCCGTTTCACCATTTCAAATTGAGATATGTCGCTACCTGTATTTGTCTTCTGATAATCTGCCATAAAAGCAGATTGAGTTAGGATTTTTTCAGTTTTAAAAGTTTGAAACTTGACAGCATCTGCCTTAGCTTTTTTTGCTTCATCAATCAATTTGCAAGCTAATTCAAAACTGCCATTGTGGTTGACTCCTGCTTCGGCAATGATATAGCAAGGCTGTATCATTGAGGATTATTAGGCATTAAAGTGTTCCACTGGGCGGAATGAACATCGTTGTCAAATTTTTTCATGAGTAGGAGCTTTTGAGGTAAAGATTGAAGGATTTTAGCGAGATTATCAATAATTCGTTCGGAATTCTTACCATCCCTAAACGGATCGTAAGGGTTGGGGCAAGATTGAGAATAATCCTGAAAGTCTGCACTTAGGGCTTTATGAATAGCAGATATGATTTCTGAAGCACCAGTTCCAACATGAAGAACGGAATCAGCGGCAATGCGATTTCTCTGGCGTGCACCAATGTTTACAGTAGGAACTCCAAAAGAGGATGCTTCAACCAATCCACTAGATGAGTTGCCAACAACTACCTTTGCTTCGCGCATTACTGCTAAATAATTTCGACTCCCTAAATGATCAATGAAGTAAACGTTATCATGAGTTTTATCAAATTCTTTTACTGCATTCATTACAATGTCTGCGTCTTTTTCCATTCCAGGAGCTGTAATCACGATTTGGTAATTAGAGAATGACTCTAGTGCTTGAAGCAATGATTTAACCTGTTCCTCAACAGATTGATTGAGATCAAGAGTAGATGGATGGTAAGTCACTAAAATAATGTCTATCCTTAGATCGATGCCGAATCGTTCTTTTATTTCCGAAGGAGTTGAAACCTCTGAGTCAAAGATTTGGTCGATACCGCATTCTCCTACAATATTAATACGCCAGTCTTCTTCTCCCATCCTACTGAGGTTTTCTGCAAAGACATTTGTGGCTACAAAATGCAATGCTGATAACTTACTGTGTGAGTGGCGGATGGCGTCATCAATTACACCCTCGGTAACTTCGCCGCCACTGATATGTGCCAATGGAATACTGTGAATAAATGCTGGCATAGTGACACCCCAAAGTTCCCATCGATCTCCAAGAAAGAGGAGTAGATCACAAGAGTTTTTTTCAAACCAGCTTGAGGCAAGCTGTTGGGTAGATGTCAGGGTGTTGATATGGTCTTGAGGAGTATTCCCATTAACCATTGAATTAAAACAAACAAAATTAATATTCAAGCTTTGACTAAATTCATTTTTAATCTCCTCAAAGGTGTATCCGCGAGACTCAAGGAAATGAGATCCTGCTATTAGTAGATCAACATGAAAATGATCTGCTGCACACCTTATGACACGCTTCAATGGTCCGAAATCAGAGCGTGCTGTAGTCAAGATTGCAATATTCATGTGGTCAGGCGAGAATTGATAGGCTCAAGCAATATTTGCATTGTTTTTATGAATAGAGGGATTGTGGAAATGCTTAACACAAAAAGTTTGCTCCCTCGTTTGAAATTATTATAATCATAATTCAGATTTCTGGTAATGGGTAGACAGGTGGAATTTATTTTCAGTGAGGAAGCTAGGGAATAACTAACTAACCCTGGTTGATCTATGTGATCAATAGAAGCATCGTACGCCAACTCAAGATGTATGGGGATTCCCCAATGTACAGGTTCTCGAGGACTTGGAAGCTGTAAGTAATTTCTAAAGTTGTGGAGAATTGATACTAAGTAATTCGAGGTGTACGCACATAGAAAGACTTTATGTGCAAAGTTGGAGAGTCTAAAGCGTATCGAATGCAGGCCCAGCCTTTAAAGGTTACGCGAAGCTTTTATCAATAGCAACGCCAACAGTGGCAGAGAAAGCTCGAGGTAGTGATCCCCCGGTACGATGAGTAAGGACTTCCTATTTGATTGTGGATTTTGTCTCTTGTGCAACTCAACGCGCGTCAGAAATTAAGAATAAGGAAGGGTTGGTAAGTGGCAGACGTGAGCGCTCACTGATGTAGCGCGATTTATCGCATATCAACTTAGAGCAGTGATATTCAAGTTTTTGATGGGCAAATTTAGACTTGAAACGACTTAATCCATCGCTTTCATCCAAAGAATGCCCCCCCCCTAAATGTAATTTGAGATAGCCGTGTGCCCCGAAGCGATATAGAGCTGACAACATCAAGAGCTCCATTCCTTGTCGTTTCAGGGCATCTTTGCAAACCGCGCTGAGGTGATAATGAATCCATCCTGAACTGTCTAAAAGAAAGAATGCCCCTCCTAGGGAATGGTCGTCTATGTCCTTGATTTCCGCAAATTCACAGGATGATCCAAGATATTTTTGATGATTCTGGAAGAATTCACTAGTAAAGTGATAATAAGACGATGTGGCTTTTTTTGTCATTAAAGCTGCGTATTTCAAATAAAAAGAGTCTATGGTTTCGATGGAGCATTTGTTTAAAGGATGAAAAACAATATTCAGCCCTTTCCTGTGCGCATAGTTTGCAGACCACCTAAGCTTTTGAGGTAAGCCTCTGAGATAGTTTTCGAAAGAAGACTCAGATTTTAGCTCTGAAGCATATGTATAGCGGTTGAGATAACTTAGATCATTTGGCAGAAGTAAGTGATTTGATAGGTATGGGGAGTGCCGCAAAAAAACCGCAATAATTCCTTCGCTGGATAAAAATAGATTTAGAGCGGATATATCATTGCTGGTGAATGTGAGTTCACCCGAAAATCCTCCATAGCCATAGGCAGAGTAAGCTTCGTAAGATTCTTGGCCCACCTGCTTTATCAGCAATGGTAGGAATGTGACCTTTTCTCCATTGCTGCATCTAAGTATTCGTGCATTGGCATTATCGTACTTAGCAATGAGCAGTTGATATTGCTGATTAAAATAAACTTGATCAGCAATTTTTTCCGAATGTGTCTTATCCCAAGAGAAATCTATTCCAGATTCTGAATGTTCCTTGTGCCTTTCCTGATAAATGAAGTTGCTCATTTAGTTTTCGAAATGTGTAGGCAATGATCAAATCAAGTAATCCAATAGTCACTTCAACTGATTAATCAACAAAAGCGACGTCAGGAATGCCAACCCTCGATCAGCTGTGGGCTGCTGGGCAGGTTGACCAAACGTGGAGCCTGATCCTCTGAGACTGTCAAAGGCCCTGAAGGGCAGTCGCAGTACATCTGTAAGTGATGCAAAGGTGTCCAGATCGGACGTAGCAAAAGGCCAGTTGCATGTGCAGCCTCTAGCAGCTGCAAGCGTTCGCTTTCGGCCTTTTCAGGATCCTTCGCCCTAAATCGCAAACTCACCAGCCAGTGGTTGCTGCGACAGCTTTCTGATTCAGTTAAGAGTTCGACTCGATCAAGGTCCGCAAAAGCCCTGCCGAAGCGCTCGGCTAGTTGGCGCTTGGCGTGGAGACGTCGATCGAGATCTTCCAATTGAGCGACTCCCAAGGCCGCATTGAGATTGGGCAGCCGATCGTTCCAAGCCACCGCATCGTGATCGAATGTCCATGGATGTGGCGTTTTGGCAGTGGTTGAGAGGTGGCGAGCTCGTCGAGCAAGTACGGCATCGTTGGTCAACAAAGCACCACCACCACCTGTGGTGATTAGCTTATTGCCGTTAAAGCTCAATGTGCCTATCTCTCCAAACAGTCCGCAGTGGATATTGTCACGCCAGCTAGCAAGAGCCTCAGCAGCATCCTCCACCAACGGTAGGTCCCATGCATCAGCGATGGTTCGTAATTCAGTTATTTCGGCTGGATGGCCGAACACATGAACAGGTAGTAGCGCTGCGATCCGTCGTCCTGTCTCTCGATTTACCAAAACGCCCTTTCGACGTTCGGCCACTGCCTCCAAACGGGCAGTCAAGGAAACAGGGCATAGGCCAAGACTGTTTGGCTCTATATCCACAAAGTGAGGGACTGCTCCAAGGTGCGCCACCGCATTGGCAGTAGCCACAAAACTCAGCGGTGGCAACAGCACCTCATCACCTGGGCAAACACCTACAAGATGCAATGCCAACCGTAAAGCCACTGTGCCGTTACTCACAGCAACTGCGTGAGAGGCACCAGTAATGGTGCAGAGCTCCTGTTCAAACCTAGTTACCCAGGTGCCAGCCGTACTGACCCAACCCGTTTCAAGGCAATCTTTCACGTACTCCCAAGCCTGGGTGCCTCGGAAATCGGGTTCATGCAAGGAGACCGGGTGATTGGGATCACAGCCGCCGACCACTTGTTGAATCGCCTCGAGAATCGGTTGCACAACTGAGTTGTTCACTGTGAACAATGATCAAACGGCATAGGTACCAGGGCGATACAGGGCCAAGTTGGCAGGATCCGCAAACCATTGGGCTGTGCGTGCTAGACCCCGCCGAAAACCATCAAGTCCGCCATATTTTGGCTCCCAGTCAGTGAGCTCGCGTAAGAGAGTGTTATCACCAAACAGACGGTTGACTTCCGACCCTTCAGGCCGAAAGCGTTGCTCATCAGTAACAATTTCTAGCTTAACGTTCATGACTTCACCGATTAACGCAGCTGTATCACCAATCGAGATTTCGAAATTGCTGGCTGCATTAACCACTTGACCAAGGGCGGCATCGCAATTCGCAAGAGCCTGAAAAGCTGCGCAAGTGTCAGCTACGAAATTGAAATCGCGCGTGGGAGATAACGCACCTAAATGTATTTGCCGTTGGCCAGAAGCTATTTGTGTGATGATTGTTGGAATAACAGCACGGGTGCTTTGGCGTGGTCCGTAAGTGTTGAACGGACGTAAAACAACAATGGGTGTTTCAAAACTTCGCCAATAACTTAGAGCTATCTGATCAGCTCCAATTTTGCTGGCAGCGTAGGGCGATTGGCCGACCTGTGGATGATCTTCTGTGATCGGCACGAACTGGGCTGTTCCATAGGTCTCTGAGGTGGAGGTGTGCACCACACGACTAACTCCTAGATCTCTGGCAGCCTGGACCACATTCAGGGTGCCATGAATGTTGGTGTCTAAGTAGCTGGCAGGAGCGACATAGCTATAAGGAATGGCTATTAAGGCTGCCAGGTGAAACACCTGGTCGCATCCACGCATTGCTTCTCGTACGCAAAGAGGATCTCGGATATCTCCCAATACCAAATCGAGCTCCGACTTTGTGGCTTCTGGCAGTGTGTCAAGCCAACCAAAGCTTCCATTGGAATTGTATAAACAGAATGCTCTTGTTCGATGACCTGCATTCATCAACGCTTGGACGAGGTGAGAGCCAATGAACCCGTCGGCTCCAGTAACTAATATCTTACTCATGTTTCTAGTAGCTCAACGCAAATTTTTCTGCATTAAAAATTCACCCCATTGCCAATCCAGCGGAGTATCTATGTCGACGGAGCGTTCTGGCGGCATTACATAACCCACGGTATTTGCAGAATGAAAACTGAGTTCTCGTTCTAAAAAGGTACGGGAAGCCAGGTAAAGTGCGCCATTAAGCACATAGATTGGAGGTAACTGTTGTCTACGATCTGAATCAGGGTAAATAGACAATGGCTCCAATAGTTGCTGAGACGAAAGAGTAAACATCCAAGCTGGATGTTTACTACTATGAGTTAGTGAAACTGAGGATTCGCGACCAGCTTCACTGCGCAAAGCTACAATAGTTTCCACATCAATTAATTCACGCATTGGAGAGGTGGGTTGCAGCAAAAGCACATCTGTTACTTCAGGTAACTGCTCTAGAGCATGGAGCACAGGTGCAATTCCTGGGGCCTCATCGCTGGCTAGATGCGCCGGCCTGACAAAGGGCACCTCCGCACCGCAAGAGAGGGCAATCTCGGCAATCTCTGAATCTTCGGTGCTTACAACCACTCGATCCACACTGGGAGCAGCCAATGCCACTTCAATTGACCACTGCAGCAACGGTTTACCACAAAATAATCGGATATTTTTACGCGGAATTCCTTTGGAGCCGCCCCTCGCTGGGATTAAAGCCAATAAGGTCATAGCTTCTCTTGGGCGGACCACTCACGATGGGCTTGCTGCAGTGTTTCTGGTCTACCCACATCCAGCCAGTATTCATGAATGGGACAAACCACCACCCTCTTATCGGAAGCCTGTGCTGATTCCAGCAGTTGGGGCATGTCAGTGAACTGATGCGGAGGCAAAAGCGGAAGAAGCTGCGGATCAATCACGTACACGCCTGCGTTGACCAAATGCTGATAGGTGGGCTTTTCCTCAAAACCTGCTAATTCGACTCCATTGGTTTGTACCACTCCGAACGGTACTTTCAGTGCATGCTCTCGGACGCAAAGAGTTGCCTGTGCTTGGTGATCATTGTGAAAGTGAAGCAACTGCGAAGGATTGAAGCGGGTGAGGACGTCACCATTAAGAACCAAAAAGGGTTCTCTTACCGTATCTGGAAGAAGCCGTAAAGAACCGGCAGTCCCTAGAGGCTCATTCTCCACCAAATACTCAATCAAAACCCCCCACTTTGCCCCATCTTGGAAATGATCAATAATCTGCTCTTTTAAGTAGTTCACCGATAGGTAGAACTGACGAAAGCCGCTTGCGATGCATTGCTCAAGAAGAATTTCCAACATGGGCTTGTCATCGACAGGCAACATTGGCTTCGGGCAATGTTCCGTGTGGGGACGCAAACGGGTTCCCTTTCCGCCAGCCATGATTACTGCAGCGTTGCTTAGACAGGGCGGATTTAACAGCTCTTGCAACAGCATCAATTCGACGACTCGGCCCTGCTCGTCGAGTATTGGAACTTGACGCAAAACATCACGGCGCATCATCTCAAGTACAACAGACCTATTCTCGCTGCTACGTACGGAGCGAAACTGTCGATTCATCAGTATTGATGCGGGTGCTTCAAGGCTCTCTCCGTGCAGTAGTCCCCTGCGTATATCTCCGTCACTGAGAGTGCCAATCAGACGCTGCTCATGATCGACCACAAGAGCAATCTGGGCGGCACCATTATCAATGATTCGCATTGCTTGCAAAACGGGAGTATCAGGCTCAAGGAACAACTCTTGGAGATGATTTATCACAGGTTATGGCTGGTGATGCGGACGTAAATCGGGAGAGGATTGAGCTTTCGTGCAATCAACAGAGCTACTGCCTATGGCTATTTGTGAAGGTTCACTACTTAAGATAATCACTAAGCTTTGAATTTTGATCGGCTGAGTCAAATAAGGCAATAATACTAATTGATGTCAAGGATAATGTCTTTTCAGAGATTCCATGGGCTCCTCTCAGAATTGCTCTTTCTGGTAAGCATTACTTCATCGATGCGTCCATTTGGTTCCAAATTGCGCTTAAAAGAAGTGGTTATCCAATCGCTTAGTTCATCACTATCAAAACTGACCGAAGCTGAATGCCTGTCGAGATGAGCGTTCTGGATACGCAGTCACTGCCTGTCAGACGGCAACCCTCTGAGATGAAAGCTCAAATCGAGCACAGCGATTGAATTTGCCAGCATCCGAAATTCCCCCTCAATGCCTGGAACCGTCAGCAGATTGTGTATTTTGAATCTCCAATATATGAATTTCAAAATATTACTCCCGGTTTCTTCGCCTGTAATCGATAACTCGCTCAGCTTTTTGGCTGTGGAGTGAAATCCGTAGATGCAATCGGTCCGCATATTGTCTTCTCTATTTGCCCTAGGCCATTGATGCGCAGCATGAAAAATTGAAGATATAATAGCCCTGAATATTTCAAGAAGACTGTCTTTCGGTTTGCTGCTAAAAGTTACTTCGTCTTGGATTTGATTTGCTTGAAGGAGGAAGAAATATTTGCCTTTTTAGGAGTTGTTTGGCGTATAAGTGCAATCTAATACGCCAAAAAGATATATCGGTACAGTGCTTCTTGGCTTTATAAAGAACAATGTATGAGCCTCGACTACGCCCAATAGGCTTCAAAATAATGTCATGCGCTTGAGAAATTTCTGAATAATCCTGGGCCGTAAGCCCAGTAATTCTCTGTTAGAGAATGTGATGTCATTTTGAATTTGTTGGTTGGTAATTGCTGGATTTAGTTCTCTTGGTAACAGTTCCCTTTCTAGGGCAGGGAATCTAGAAACGAGGATTGCTGGGTGGTTGAGTCGGCAACCGCCAAATAGAATTTATGTGATGAATCTGAACCTCAATTTCGAGATTGATCCCCTCGTAATGTTAGAAGAATTCAGGAATGTAGCGATCCAAAAAACTCACTCTTAGGCAGGGGCTGGAGGCCTCCAGATAACAAGATTTCTACCCGAGCAGCCAATCCCCAGGTCGATCGCTTTGAAGCCTCGAACAGAGGACGCAATCCAATACGAAACTTAGCGCAGTAATTAAAACTGTTTTTAAGCATGCTCCAATGAGTCGCCGATGTCTTTAACCTGAACGAGGGAAGTTGCCTTCGGCTACAGCAGATAATGAATTCTTTGGTGCCACACCATCAACTGCCGGGGAATATTGAGCCAAACCTGTTTTGAGCTTTAAAGGCTGTTCAATCCGATCGACTTGTTCACAGCTCTTGGTAGAGACATATTTAAAAATCCGGACTTTCAACAGCTAAAGACCAATATTTTTACACCAATATTGAGCTCTGAAGGGCGTAGTGCTCTCAATCGTGTCGGGATTGATTCTGGAGGCATCAGCACCGGGTGATCTCACCCCGGTGCTTTTGGTGTATGGCCTCTTCGAACTGTTTGGAGTTGCGGTCGCGACATGGATTCAGTTCACAACGGAGTCCATTCAATCTGCGACATGACCACTGCGTTTCCATTCCTTAAAGGCCAAGCGCGGCGCACTCCACAGGGTGAACAACACAAGCGGTGTCACTGGAACTGCGGTGATGACGATGAAAGCTTGAAGAGCATTAATGGAAGTGCTGTCGCCTAAACCAGTACCGATCCGAAGGAGCACCAATGTGAGGCTGCCAATCATCAAGGCCCAAAACAGACGAAGCCGTTTCGACGGTTCATTGCGTCCACTGACCACCATTGAGGCGGCGTAGCTCATCGAGTCGGCACTTGTGCACATGAACAACACCACCAGTATCAGTCCGATGGGAATCAGAAGGCCAGAAAGAGGAAGTGAGCTCAGGATGGCGAGCAGAGAAGCTGCTTGCCCGTTTTGTGCCAAAACCTCACTGATGCCAGCGCCTTCGAGTTCAAGCTTTATGCCTGTTCCACCGAGCAGAGTGAACCAGATGTTTGTCACAATGGGGCAGAGGACAGCCACTGCTAGGACGAGTTCCCTAATGCTGCGTCCTCGGCTCACGCCAGCTGTGAATAGGCCCATGAGGGGGGCATAACCAAGAAACCAGCCCCAGTAAAAAACCGTCCAGCCGTTCACCCAATTGGTTGGTGGCTCGTTGGGGGCCAGAGCCATTTGAGGAAGATTCATTAAATAAGTCAGGAAGCCACTGAAGAAGTGCTGGATCAGCCAGATGCCTGGTCCGAGTAACAGCAAACATGCTGCTAAGACAAGGGTTAGCCAAACATTTATTTCTGAAAGCCACTTGATTCCCTTTTGGATCCCACTAACGGTGGAGGTGGCAAAAACAGCTGTGAGCAACACCACAACCAGAGACTGCAGCCCAGCGCTGTTATTCAGCCAGGGCAGCTGACCGGCGGCATCGCTGAGTTGCAGAGAGAGAAATCCCAAAGGGCCAACGGTGCCTGCGATAGCCGCTACGACTGAAAGGCCATCAGCCAGGTCACCGATCGGGCCGTTAATTAGTCCCTTTGGAAGGATGTTGACGAGCAGGGTGCGTGGCCGTAGAGGTTCGCCCCTCTGTTCCAAAATTGAAAAAGTAATTGTTGTTGTTGTTGCGACAAGCGCCCAAGCCAAGAATCCCCAATGGAGATAGCTCACCGCTAGAGCGGGATCTATTGCCGCAGCTGTGCCACCAGAAATCCCTTGAAACAACGGCGAGGGATTTTGAAAGTGGGAAAGCGGTTCTGCGGCAGACCAGAACACGCCTCCCCCGGCAAGCAGGGTGCAAATCAAGACAGCACACCAATCGAAGAACTTCAGGCTCGGTTTTGCCGTTGCTCCTCCCAACCGCAGCTGACCCACCGGACTGATTGCAATGGCGATAGCAATCAGAAACACAAAAACCACCATCCATTGCCAGAGGCTCCCGAGGGAATTGCTAACGATGGCTTTACCGGTTTCAGTGAAGTGCTTGGCTAACGCAAGGTTGATGGCCGAGACCACCAAAAAAATCAGCAGCGGTACAGCACCAATCCAGAGGGGTGCCTGGCTCAATGAGGAGCTTTTTGGCGTAGGAGATTCAGGCAAAGTTCTTAAATGAAAAGGTTCAGGTGCGGACGGCGTCGCGTTGATTACTCCAGCAGGAGATGTCTGCCGCAGGTTCACCATCGCTGGCAAGACGTGCAAGCGAATCACCAATGAGAGGGGCAAACTTGAAGGATTGACCTGACCCTCCAGCGAACAGGCTCAGTTTTGGGGTGAGGCGATCCAATACAAAATTCACATCGCTCGTCATGGAGTAAGGGCTCATCACAGTTTCCACACGCTCTTGCACACCATCTAACTCGTTGAACAGGAACGTGTCCAAGAGCTCTAATAGACGGGCAGGAGCTTCGCTGCACATGGCATTTGGTTCATCCACTCTTAGCTCCTTGGGAGACCAATCGATCCCCGCCTTGATCCGAGGACGGCCATCTGAAGTGGTGCTGAGAGAGGGAAAGCCGTAGTACAACCCTCCGTCGTCGCCGCGCTCTTTCTGAAAGCAGAACCACTGGGGATAGCGATGAGCGAGAGCTGGATCCACTGTGTAATGCGCCCAGAGCATCGGCCATATTTCGAGCTTCGGAGCCAGCCCTAAGGGCGCGAGCAAGAGTTGACTCCAGATGCCGCAGGCCACGACAACATGTCCTGCACTGATGTGATGACCACTTTCGAGAGTAACGCCGCCCCCATCGGCATCAATGTTGCTAACAGGACTGTGCTCCAACAGTTGATGGCCGGCTGTACGTGCGGTGCGAACCCAGTGCGCGATGACTTTGTCGCTTCGGATGGCTCCTGCGGTGGGCTCGAAGAGTCCAGTGAACTCTTCTTTCGGTTTCAGCGGAAAGCGTTCTTTGATCTGAGACGCACTGAGGGCTTCATAAGGGATGCCTTGATCATCCATCACTCGACGGGCTCCGGGGATGGATCCTTCGATCGTCTCCTCGTCCCAGCTCTCGCCATAAAAAAGAAGCCCGTGGGTGTCTCGCAGGATTTCCCCGGCTTGGGCTTCTTCCTCTCGCCAAAGACGATTGGCCTCTTGAGCGAGTCGGCACAGCACTGGGTCGGAATACATCTCTCGGAACATCCGTGTTTCCCCAAAGCTGCTGGCTCCTGCATGGGCAAGAGTCTTGCCTTCTAGAAGAATCACGTCGCCGATGCCAAGACGGGCAAGTGATGATGCGCAACTGAGGCCAGCCATGCCGCCTCCGATGATCACGACTGCGGCGCTTGCTGGGAGAGGAGTAGATGTCATGCGGCTATGCCAAAGCTGAGTCCTATGGGATCTTTATCGGTGTGGGCAGCAACTTCAACCAGAGCGTCACGCACAGTCAGGCCGTCTTCTCGTTGTCTTAAGAAATCACCAGCACGCTGTCGCACTTCATTACGCACAAAGTCATAAACCTGCTGGGGTGTGGCCTTGTCCCATTGCTTAGGTGAGAAGCGCTCAATTGAATCGGCAATAACAGCGCCAGCATTCACGAGTGGATCTGGAAGTACGCGGATACCGCGACAGCGCAGATCATCGGCAATCTCGGGCTTTTGGAAAGGAGCATTTGCTGCGGGAACTATCGCGTTCACCTGCAAAGCATTGGCCATTTCCAAACTGATTAAACCGGAGATCGAGCAGGGCAACAACAGATCGAGCTCGAGCTCCCACCATGGGCTGCTGGCCAGCACAGGGGTGGCGCCCTGAAGCCCCGCCCGTTTCTGGTCCACATCAACAGTGAAGACGTCCCAGCCGTGTTGGATCATCGTTTTGGCCACTGTTCCGCCAACGGCTCCACAGCCATGCACAAGAGCTCTGCCTGGCTTCGCCTCTGTTAGGGGATGAGTTAGCACTGCTTCCACGGCACCTACTGTTCCAAAGGCGGTGGCGGCGCTTGCATCCACAGGACTTCCAACCGCTGCTAAGACATGAGGTGTGAGCGACATGAGTCGCTCCATGTCTTCCAAGCTGGTGTTGAGATCACAGCCAGTGATCATGGCTCCGTTTAGGGACTGAAGTAGATCAGCAGTAACACTGATCAACTCATCTTTGACAGAGGTGGGCTCCGCTGCCCGCGCCACGATTTTGCCGCCAGCGAAGCCCGTTCCGTAGAGATCGTGCTTGTGGGTCATCAAACTTGCCAAGCGATGTCCATCAGCGATGCAAGCTTCATCACTGGGGTAATTGAGCAACCGAAGACCACCGTTGGCGGGTTTGCCGGTATCGCTGTTTTCGCCCACCACAAACACCGAAAGATGATCGGAGACGTGTTGAGCCAGCACCGACACCGCTGGGGGGCCGGCGGATTGCAGAGAGGCAATCGTCATCAGGCCACTCGCTCCATGATCTGGTGGTGCTCCACATAATCCAGACTCCACTCCTCTGGAGAGGCGGCGATTCGCTGTTTCAGGCGCTCATAGACAAGATCGGCGGTCTCATCACCTGCGACTGAAGCAAAACTGTGTCGGCTCCAGCTTCGTATCGTCGCCATCAATCCCTCAGCGAAAGAGGCGGTGTCAGCATCTTCATTCCAGCGCTTGCGATAGGGGCAGGGCACGTAAACAGTCCGCTCGTCAACGAGCCTGAGTCCGTTGAGATAGGCCGCCGAGGTCTTGTCCTTCAGGGGAGCCATGAACTCATCTGGAGATTTGTAGAAGTTCAGGATCGTGCCACTGCGATAGACCTCTTCGCTAATGACCTCCTCGTCAGCAAGGCTGCGCCAGATTTGATGAAGCTGATCATGAACATTGCGAGTTGCCCCGCCGTTGTGACCCAGGTACTTACCTTCTGTGTCGCGAGACAAGTTCACGGTTAAAAGACGGCCTCCCACGGCGAGCTCGATGCTCCGGAGTTCGAGGATGCTGGCCCAATCCTTCATGGCTTGTGCCGTGAATCGTTGTAGAGCCTCTTTGTCGCCAGAGGCGAGTACGTGGGTATGGGTATTGAGTGGTCCAGGGGACTCACTCAACCAGTGCATGGCCGTTGCTGAAAAACCGAAACTCACGGTTTCAGGAGCGACCAAGGGCTCGTAAAAGCTGCGAGCACTCACAAGCACCGTTGGTTTAGGGGGGCGGCCAAGCTGCTTGGCAATGTTTTCAGCCAAGGCAACATTGTCATTGCTCGGAAGATCATTGCCGATCAGTGTGAGATGGGCCTTGGGTTGCCGTTTGTGCAGGCGATCCAACAGCTGGGACCAAAGATTGACAGCGGTGCCTCCATCTGCAGCCCCGTAATCCATGAGTACGTGGATGGAGTCGTTGGTTAATTGGTCAACACAAGTCAGGGCCCAGTCCGAGGCGGCATCGATGCATAGGCGTGCGCCTTCGGTTTGCGCGCTGTAACCCGTGGTCATGGCGATGGCCATAGACCTCGTCAGTAGCAAGGGGCACCGTACAGGGTTGTTCTGTCAGTGATTGGCAATCTTGCCTGCATCTTTATCAGAGTTGTAGCCGAGAAGTTTCTCCAGCTCTGGCTTTAGAAGAGCAAAGGCACGCCCTCGATGGCCATGTTTTTTTTTGTTCTCCAGGCTCATTTCAGCAAAGGTGAGCCCACTGTTTTTGACTTCAAACACAGGGTCGTAACCGAAGCCTTGATCCCCTCGCGTGCAAAAGGTGATCAATCCTTCGCAGTGCCCCTCAACTTCTGCAAGTGTGCTTCCGTCTGGAGCTGCAATGCAAAGAGCAGCGCTAAAGCGGGCGTTTCGGTTAGTGCAGTCACCTAATTCACGCAAAAGTCGTTGGATTCGCTCGAGATCAGAGTCTGCGTAGCGCGCTGAAAAGACCCCTGGGGCGCCGGCAAGGGCATCAACGCAGAGACCGGAATCATCTGCAAGGGCCCAGTGGCCTGTTGCTTTAGCAACGGCCTGTGCTTTGAGGAGCGCATTGTCTCGGAAGGTGTTGCCGCTTTCTTCAACTTGAATCCCAACCGGTTGAGGCTCAATTCGTACCGGCAAATTTTGAAGCAGGCTTGAAAACTCTCGAATTTTGCCTGCATTGCCGCTAGCAATCACCAAGACGCGTTCGCTCATACCGTTGTTGCAAAGTTGCGGGCCCAGCTCAGGACTTCAACGACCCGAGACTGGCTCGGAGCTTCGCAATAAACACGGAGCAAGGGCTCGGTTCCAGAGAAGCGAAGCATCAGCCAATGGCTTGGGCCAAGTCTCAGCTTGACTCCGTCAGTGGTCACCACCTCGAGTACAGCGCTGCCGGCCACATCCTTAGGAGGCTTGTCCGCCAGAAGGGCTTCCAGTCTGCGGCGGGTGTCCATGTCGGCAAGGCGCAAATCCAAGCGGTCGTAATGGGCCTCACCGCCGCAGCGCTGTTGCAGCGAATTCATGCGAGCGCCTAGCGGAAGCCCACCTTCCACCAATGCTTCCAGCACGAGCATGGCGGCAAAGAGGGCGTCACGTTCAGGAAGATGCATGCCGAATCCCACACCGCCGGACTCCTCGCCACCAATCAGGACCTCCCCGGCCAGCATTTCGGCAGCGATGTATTTGAAGCCCACGGGAAGTTCGAGCACCTCACGCCCGAGATCTTCTGCAACAAGCCGCATTAAATCGGAGCCACTCACCGTTTTAACCACAGAACCTGGAAGATTCCTGGCCCTTGCCAAGTGGTCGATAAGCAGCGGCATTAATTGCTGGGTGCTGCAAAAACGTCCGTTCTCGTCGACAGCAGCAATTCGGTCGCCGTCGCCGTCAAACACCAGTCCCACAGCGGCTTGACCAGCGGCTGTTGAGGCTTTCAGTGCTGCAATCAGATCCTTCAGATGAGGAGCCAGTGGTTCGGGCGCACATCCCCCGAACAAGGGATCGCGGTTGGTTCGTATCTCCGTGGTCAGCCCCTTTGCTTCTGGCCCTAAGAGGTCTGCGACACAACCGGCTGCCGATCCGTGCATGGGATCCACAATCACACGTAAACCCATTGATCGCAGGCCGCGGGTCAATGACTTGAGATCCAACTTTGAACGTAAGCCTGCGAGATGCTCCTCACGGCACTCGAAACGTTTGCAATCCCCCTTTACCGGCACTGTGATGCCGCCAGCCGCTAACCGTTGTTCCACCGCTGCTGTGAAGCTTCCTTCCACCGATCCACCAAAAGGCCCTTTGATTTTTAGGCCAAGCCATTCAGGAGGGTTATGGCTAGCCGTGATCACGAGAGCTCCAAGTGCTTGCCTCTCCACCACAGCCCAGCTGCAAGCTGGCGTGGGTACTGCTGTATCGGTAAGGAGCGGTTCTAGGTCGCAGCCTCGGACTGCTGCGGCAACGGCTTCAGCGAGTTCGGGGGCGAGGAAACGCCGGTCATAGCCAATTACCACAGTGCGGCTATTCAGGCTTTTAGGCGCCTGATGGGCTAGCTCCTGGGCGGCAGCCACGGCGACTGGAAGCAACCGGTCAATGGTGATGTCAACACCCAAAATGCCTCGCCAACCATCCGTACCAAAGCGGATCGGGGACGCATCTAGTGGGAGCGGGGAAGACACCATGAGTCGCTGTCGATTCACAGGATCTAGCAGCTGGCAGCCTTAACGTCGGTTAATGGGTGCCACCCCTCCCGCTGACAAGCCGCTCACGGACAGGTTGCTGCGGAGCTGGGTGCGCTGCAGACGCAGGGCTTGGCTGGATCGCCATGCCAATCCAAATCGTCGGCTCTACACCGCTCATCGAACGCTGCAGCTGGATGATCAACAGCGCAGCTTCGTGGCTTTGCTGCCTGGAAAACCTGGCCATGGAGAAGCGGCCTGTGCGCTTGGTGATGCAGGTGTGGTGGGGGTGAGATTGCGTGGTCTTGTCTTCGATGGATCAGTCCTCAATGGTGCTTCGTTAGAAGCTCATCCGCCGCTCCTGCAGAGGGTCAAAGGATCGAGTCGATGGGGTGACTTTGCCTATCGCCCTGTGATCGCTCGGCAAGGACGCAGATTGACCCGAGAACACCGCATGCAACTTGCCTTGGCTGGACGCCTTTTGGCTGAATTCCAGTGCGGGCCTGTGCTGGAAGGTCTTGCGGTGGCTGGTTCTGGACGACGCTTGGAGCTTGAGCGTCTGCCTCTTGGCGTCAGTCTGAATCGGCAGCTCGATGAATCTCTTCTGAGATTGTCGGCTGACTTAAAAAAAACCGATCCGCCTCCTCTCGTTGCCGATCGGCGCAAGTGCACGCTGTGCAGTTGGCGGGGCCTGTGCAATGACGTTGCTTCGGAAGAAGGACACCTAAGTGAAGTCAGCGGAATTGGTGCCAAAAGACGGGAGATGCTCCAAGAAATTGGGGTCAATAGTCTCCATGCCTTGGCGGCAGCCAACCCAGATGATCTTGGTGGGCAACTCAAGCGCTTCGGCGATCAGCATGCAGCGATGGCAGCCCCTTTGGTGGCTCAGGCCCGTGTCCAGCGTGACGGCGTTGTTAAGCGCCTCGATGTTCTGCCTGCTTTACCTGAATTGGTGAATGCTCCAGGGGTGTTGCTCTATGACATCGAATCTGATCCCGATGCGCGTGATGATTTTTTGCATGGATTTGTTCGCCTTCCTAACGACAGCCTCAATGGCTGGGATTTGACTGGTGCCACATATCACCCGCTGTTGGTCCTTCAAGAACATGGTGAGAGGCGGTGTTGGCAAAGGCTGCAGCGATTTCTCGCCACTTATCCTGATTGGCTGATCCTTCATTACGGCGAAACCGAGTCCCTTGCTCTGCTGCGCATGGCCAAACGCCAAGGGGCATCAGCGATGGAACAACAAGTTCTTGAGGCGCGGTTGATTGATGTTCATGCACGCTTGAGGGCCCATTGGCAGCTGCCTCTAAGCAGCTATGGACTTAAGGCTGTCGCTGGTTGGAGAGGATTTAAATGGGGGCAGCCTGGGGTTGACGGAGCCAGGGCACTGCTGTGGTGGCGTCAGTGGAGAGGAAATGGCGTTGCCTCTCGGGGATCGAGCCATGCCTTGCGTTGGATCCTGACTTACAACCGAGATGATGGATTAGCAACCTGGGCGGTTGCCGATTGGTTGTTGAGTGGTGATCAGTCACTGACTCAATCTCGAGTGGGTGGTTCCGAAAAGCCAAGCGGTTTGAACAGCTGAATCGACTGGTGTTCACTCTCAATGTTGAGTTCTGGTTCCGAGAGTGATTTCCGTCGCACTAGAGCGAGTCCAACCCATTCCTGAGCCGCTCCATCAAGAGTTTCAATCTGAAGAGCGGAGGTAATGACACCGGCGCGCTCTCCTTTGCAGCGAAGAATTGTGCCTTGTTGCGGAGCTTGCTTTAGATCGGAGCCAAATGTGGAACTCCAACTTCGGAGCTGTTGCTTGACTTCCCCTCTTGAAGCCAACTTCGCCACTGTCTCTTGCCCTAAATAACAACCCTTATTGAGGCTCACCCAAGGAGCGAGGCCAAGCTCAAATGGATTGGTTGTTCCGTCTAGTTCAGCAGGGCTTAGAGGCCAACCCTGTCTCAGGCGCCAATGATCAAGTTGGCCTTTGTTGCCGGCCTCATACTCAGAAAATTGATGGCCTGAGCCCTGGTCATCATTTGCCCAAACCACGTTGACTGGCTCGGTTGGTTGTCCCCTGACCAGGAGCTCTTGCCTTCTCTGTTGTCTGGCTCCTCGTAGCCGGAGTCGGTCTGCAGGAAAGATCACGCGATCAAAACCTGCGCTGACGTCGTCAATAGCACCGGCCAGGACGAGTACATCAGCGCCTGAAAGATCCAATCGGATTTCAAGCAGAGCCTGCACTCTTCCAGTGGCATCAAGCCAACAGGCCGGAATGGGAATGCCTGTTTCAGCCTGTTGGATGTCTGCGCTGGTCTGACCATGCAGGAAAGAACGACTGCCACTCCCCTCAAGTCTCAGTACTGGGAAACATTGATCCCATAGGAGCCTGCTCATCTTTGAAGCTCACGGGAGTGGGCGGCTACATCCTGCAAACGGTAAAGGCTGCGCAATTCAAGGCCTGCGGCCTGCATTGCTGCGGCCCCTCCTTCTTCACGATCAACAATCGTCACCACTCGATGCACGATGTACCCCGCATTGCGGAGTTGTTCCACAGCCTTGATTGACGAACCTCCAGTGGTGACAACATCCTCAAGAACGGTCACCAGAGCACCTTGGTCAGGTAATGGACCCTCCAGCCAGGATCCTGTTCCATGTCCTTTGGCTTGCTTGCGCACTATCAGTGCATCGAGCGAGCGACCTTCTTGGGCGGCAGTAAGGGCAACTCCGCTTACGAGAGGGTCGGCCCCCAAAGTCAGTCCGCCTACGGCTACAGCATCCCTTTCCACTAGATGTAAAAGCGCTGGGCAGAGCAGGGCAAGTCCTGAGCCGCTCAAGCTGATCGGCTTGCAGTTGACATAATGATCACTGCTACGACCAGAGGCAAGGGTGAAGCTGCCGTGGCGATAAGCCTCTTTTGCTAGCCGCTTCAGCAGAGGGTCGTGATCAGAACGTTGAGACATCTGGGCTGGTGCGCAGCGGATCCTGTGCCTATTTTGCGCGCAGTGGTGATGTTCTCTGTGCTCAGGCTCCCATTTGGTGTTCTGATGATCCTGATTCCGGTGGGTCTTAATCAGGTCAATCCTGCTTTAGCCAGTCCCGTAATTTGCAGCACCACACTTGAAGCACCGTCGCGTTCAAGTTCGGACAGCGATGAACTCCTTGACCCAGTTGAGGTCAGCCGTTGTGGACGAATAAACACCACGGAGTCAATCGTTTCAGATCGTTTTTACACATGGACCGCCCCCTTTGCGCGTGGAGTGGGGGTGATGCACCAAATCACCGACCTTCTTGGAATCGCAGTTGCTGGGCCGGAGGGCAACAGGGTGATGGGATTTGGATTCCCCGATCAAACGATTATTTGGGATGGATCCGCTATGCAAAACACCTATCAGGTTTTGCTTGAAGAGCAGAGCCCAGCCATCCCTTGGCGCACCGTTGACATCCCCAACGGATTTACAAGCAGTTTGGCCGAGCAGAGTCAGGTGGGACTTACAATTGAAAGTGATGATCAACCCGCAGCACCTATCCGTGCCCTGTGGTAGATCCCTGAAGGTACGGGGGTCTAGCAATCTGGTGAATGCAGCGAACTCATAATTCGCCTTAGCCGAGTTCGATCCTCGGGACCCCCATTTATTCATTACCGATGCGCAACCTGCTGCTGATCGCGCTTTTGGTGCTTCCGGCCTTTTTTGCTGCCGCAGAGGTGTCTTTGCTGCGTTTGCGTCCGAGCCGAGTCCATGAGCTACGAGACGAGGGCTTGCCTGGTGCTCCAGCTGTTGAACGCCTCCAGCGTCGACTGAGGACAGCCTTGCTGATGACTCAGTTCGGAACAACTCTGTCGTTAGTAGCCCTCGGCTGGATTGCAAAAGGTTTTGGTCAGCGGTGGTGGCCGATTGAGACGCCAGCAGGGCGTTGGTGGGATCTTGCTTGGTTCTTTGTTTTAGTCATTTTCGCCACGCTTCTATCCGGGCTGCTCCCAAGGGCCTTGGTGCTAAGCCGACCTGAGCCTGCTGCATTGCAATTAGCCCCGGTACTAGAGACAACCATGCAGGTGTTACGACCTCTGTTGTCGGTTCTTGATGCGATTGCATCTCTTCTTCTGCGTCTTGTTGGGTTGAAGACTCGCTGGGATGCCCTGGTGCCAGCACTGACAGCTGGTGAGTTGGAGACCCTCGTTGAGAGTGGTGGAGTGACAGGCCTAAGGCCTGATGAAAGGAACATCCTTGAAGGGGTGTTCGCTTTGAGAGATATGCAGGTGAGGGAGGTCATGGTTCCTCGCTCCGGAATGGTGACCTTGCCTGTGGAGGTTCGATTTGCAGAATTGATGGAGGCTGTTCATCACACTCGTCATGCTCGTTTTCCCGTGATTGGCCAGTCACTGGATGATGTCCGTGGCGTTCTCGATTTACGCCGTTTGGCTGAGCCGATCGCGCGCGGCGAACTTCAAAAAGATTCCGCTTTAGAGCCTTACTTAAGCCCTGCAGAACGGGTGCTAGAAACCAGCAACCTTGCTGAATTACTGGCAATTATCCGATCTGGACATCCGCTGTTACTGGTTGTTGATGAACACGGTGGAACAGAAGGATTGGTCACGGCAGCTGACCTAACTGGCGAGATTGTTGGGGATGAGCCAGAGACTGAGAGTGCCGAGCCAGATTTGCAGGCCATTGAGGGGGAAGAGGGGGCTTGGCTGGTGGCTGGCGATTTGGAGATCTTCGAGCTCAATCGACAACTGGATCTTGAACTACCTGAAGCGTCCGACCATCACACGCTTGCCGGGTTCCTGCTGGAGAGGTTGCAGCACATCCCAGCGGCTGGAGAAGCTCTGAGGCACAACGGACTTCAATTTGAAATCATCACGATGAGAGGCCCTCGCATAGTTCAGGTCAGGCTGGTGATTCCTGAAGCTGTGGACAGCTGAAGCGCCCCTTGCTGTTGATCACCGATAATCACTTATGACCTGCATTCCATCCGATGACCGACCCTATGGTTCCGGTAAAGGTCGGAGTGATCGGAATCGGGAACATGGGTTGGCATCACGCCCGTGTACTTAGTCTTCTCAAGGATGCGGATCTCGTGGGAGTTTCCGATCCGGATTCAGAGCGTGGAGAGTTGGCTAAAGCTCAGTTTGATTGCAAGTGGTTCGCTGACTATCGCGAGATGCTGTCCGAGGTCGAAGCGGTTTGTATCGCTGTGCCGACTCTTCTTCACCATGCCGTTGGAATGGCTTGTCTAGAAGCTGGGTTGCACGTTTTGATCGAAAAGCCAATTGCTGCCAGCCAGGAGGAGGCAGCTGCTCTGAGTGAATCGGCAAGCCGGGTCGATCGGCTGTTGCAGGTAGGTCATATCGAGCGCTTCAATCCTGCCTTTCGTGAGCTCACCAAGGTTGTGGCTAATGAGGAAGTCGTCGTACTTGAAGCCCGACGTCATAGCCCCCATTCAGATCGTGCCAATGATGTTTCTGTAGTGCTTGATCTCATGATTCACGATTTGGATTTGGTCTTGGAACTGGCCAGCGCCTCTGTAGTGCATTTGTCGGCGGCCGGCGGACGTAGCTCTGAAGGCCCAATTGATTATGTGAACGCAACCCTGGGATTCGACAATGGTGTGGTGGCCAGCCTCACGGCTAGCAAAATGAGCCATCGCAAAATAAGGAGCCTGAGTGCTCACTGCCGTGGAAGCTTGGTGGAAACTGATTTTCTGAATCACACTCTGCACATCCATCGGCGGGCTCACGAGTGGTATTCAGCTGATCACGGCGAGTTGCTGTACAGAAATGACGGATTCATTGAAGAGGTGAGCACCACTTCAATTGAACCGCTTTATGCCGAGCTTGAACATTTTTTGCAGTGCGTTCGTGGGCGAGAAACCCCCGCGGTGGATGGTCAGCAGGCTTCAAGAGCACTCCGTCTTGCCGACTTGATTGAACAGGCCGTAGAGCGGCCAGGGGTTGGCATCGCTCTCGAAGCTCCGATCTGATTCTTCATTCAAATCAGGCCTTCTTGTTCTGCCAGCTCGCGTAGCGCCTCGATCTGCCACAGGCGGCATTGTGCTGGTGATGCTTTGTAAAATTGAGCCCAGGCAGAAGCCTTGTGCTGGCTGTAAGTACTGACGTCCAGGTTGGGGTTGGTGCTCTGCCATCCCACTCTTACGGCATGGCCAATCACCACATCTAAAGCGATGTCATCTTCGAAACGCATGCCTGGATTGGTCATTGCGAAGGCCATGAGTGATAGCAGACTCTCTGTGCAGAGTTGGCGGTACTCAGCAGCTTCGATACGACTGAGAAGGTGTTCAACCTGAATGGCGAAGTTGCGCTCCCCAGGAGTTTTCTCCAGAAGCAGTGAACTGGTCAGACGATTGCGTCTTTCCAGCTTGTCGCCGATCACCAATCCACGGCAGTGATGGAGTAAGGACCAGATCCCTGCATAGAACTCCTTCGGAACTTGTTGCAGGGACCCCAATCGCGTGCGGTGCTGCAACCAGTCGCATCCACTGGGCTGTTCCTCAAGAGGTTCAGGAACAGTCCACTGCACGTGTCCGCGCAGGTGAAGCAATTCGCTGCGCTGTAATGCTGCTCTGGCATGGTCTACATCGTTAAGGAGAGATTGGAGACGAAGACTGATCGCATGCGGAGCTTCGCAGCACAGCGTTTCGAAGGCTTCGTCCTGGCTCAGTTGTCTCTCTGCTGCCAATTCTGAGGTGAGCAGCAGCAGCAGCTGGCCCAGCTGCAAGGTGAGGGTGCCCTTCAGTTTTTCCGGTTCTCGACGGGCAAGGCCATCGAGAGCGACCAATATTTCCTGCTGAAGCATTCGCTCTCGTCCATCGCTGCCGCAGGTGCGTTCAATGAGTGCAGCAATTGCCTGGCTTGAGGCAGGGGCGCTGAGTCGGGAATCCCTCGTGTAGTTCCGCCCCACCACGACTTGCTTCTGGCGGCTGAGCAGGTCTATGACAGCATCCTCAAGCTGCGGATGGACGAGCCCCATTGCGCCAGCGCAGCGGCGAGCCACATTCCAGTCTTCCTGGTTCAGCCCACGGTGGTAGATCTCTTCCAGCAGTGTGGTCAGCTCGATTGGTGTGCCTTGAGGTCCACTAAGAATGGCTCTACTGCCGAGTTGGCGTTTAAGAAGTTCGAGCACCTCTGCTTGTTCTCGCAGCGAACGGCTATTCCAGAGCCGATCGCGGAGTTGACCAATGGGGATGTCATCAAGCTCCTGTTCCTGGGCTGCAGTGAGGTCGCTGAAGTCGGTGGATTCTTTTAGCAATAGGGCCGCATCGGACCGTTGATTGACGTTGTTGCTCTCCGCGACGGCTGGGAGATTGACCCATTGAGCTTTGTGAGCGAGTGTTTCGAGATCGCTGAAGCAAACAGGGATGTTTTCAATGCGCCCTGATTGCAGGCGGGTGGTGAGCTCCACCAGTAACTCTGAACTTTTTTTCAGCAGGGTGGATCCAACCGGGATCAGCAACAATGGTGACCCAACACCGCGCCAATGCCGCTGCAGCAAATGGAGTTCATTGATGACCGTTTCCATGAGTTGACGTGGGTCGTGACTAACGAAAAAAATGTCTTCTTCCAAGACAGCAGGTAGGGCAGCAATCTGCTCTTGTCCCTTTCGATAGAGGCGGGCTGTATCTGATGTTTCGGGGCGGAGCATCGGTTGACCGCTCAGACTGAGGGCTTCATCGCCTCCAACTGCGTTGAAGCGATCGTTGAGTGTGCTTGATGGCACCACCTTGATCGGGCAGGTCAGGGGATCACTGACTGGCAGCCCACGTTCTTTGAGTTCGTCAGAGAGTTCGCTGCTAGTTGGTGCCAGTGCGACCAGGACCTGATCGGCGCCGAGCTCTGCTCGTAACCTGCGACCGCAAGGATCAAGGTCGGCAGGTTCGATCAGTCCTTCGATCAGCATTTCTCCAAGCCAGGCAAGGCTTTGAGTCCAGAGCAGAGGTACGTTGTCGTTAGCAAGTCGTCTTTGGCTGCCGGGTGTCCGCCGTTCCAGCTCCACTGCACTATCTGGCACGAGATAAAGCTCGGGATAAAGGTGCTGGCCATTGCGCTCTACTTGCAGGACCTTGAGCCTCTCTTGCCAGTGGTGCGCGTCAGTCCAACGCTCTTCACAGCAGGCCGTTAGCTGCTCGTAGGCAAGGAAGAGAGGCCATTCCGATTCAACACCTTCGAAGTTGACGAGTTCCGCCCGTTCGTAATGCAGACGACTGACGTCTTCGACAACGGTTTGATGCCCATCGCGTCGGAAGCGTTTGTATCCATAAGGTCCTCCAAGCTCGCGTCGGATTCTCTGGACGGTTCTCTCAGCAAGGTCTGCCTCCTCCACTGCCCAAGCTGGGTAACCGACCACGGAGAGACAAGCGCTGTCAACTTCCTTGCTGGCGGATTCTCTAGGCAGCAGTCCTTTGAGGGCCCGACGCAGCCGAACGACAGCGCCTTGGGGAATGAGCACCTGCATTGATCCATCGCCGTGGGAGCTGAATAGATCCACGCCATCGAGAGCCTCTAGGGCTGCTTTGGCCATGCCAACGGAGCTTGCATTTCGTTCTGGAAGGCCTTGATTCCCCTTGTCTCCCCGTTCCCAGATTCCGTAGTCAGGCACGCGGTATGTCCGAGATACGTAATACACCAGGTTTTGAATGAAAGCCACCTCATGGCGGTTGCGAATCACGGCTAGACCGCCGCGGCTGAGTTGAGCGAGCTGCAATAAAAAAAGCGATGTCGCATCAAGCTGCAGATGCCCCCAACCGTCATCGGCAACAACTTCGTCGCCGCTTGCGCTGTTGTACTTGGCATGCAGAGCGTCGAGCGGATCGAGGCTGTACTTAAAGCGCTCCACTTTCGCGGCTTGGCGCATCATGCAGTTGAGTAAGCCACGCATCAGCCCCAGAACCCTCTGTTCGAGCTCCCAGCTGCGTTGGGTTGTTGTTCCGTGAAGGCGGCGATGGGCAATGGCTAGGCCCCAAACGCACTGAATCGAGTACACGCAGTCACGGACCCAGGCGTCTCCATAGTTTCCGTGAACGGTGTTAGCCGTGCTGGCTGGAAGCAATCCGCTCACTGGATGCTGACGTTTTAAGAGCACCGCTTCGATGGCGACATCAAGGCTCTTGAGCTTTTCTAGGCGTAGCTCGTGTTGCTCCTTAGGGTTCGGATGCGACAAAACCGTGGCCTTCCAGGCGACCGGATCTAAATTCTCTCTCGCAGTCGATTTCTGGATGGATATCACCAGCGCCGGTCCGCGTGATCAACGTCGCTTCCATGTGCTCGGCGTGCCAGTTGATGCTTGCCGCGATGTCTCTGCTGCGGCAATCGGGGTCCATGCTGATGGGGGAGGGCAAATCGTGACACTCAATGCCGAGATGACCATGGCGGCTCGCTCGAACCCTCGCTTGGCTGCGGTGATTGATGGCGCCGATCTGGTGGTCCCTGACGGCGCTGGAGTTGTATGGGCCCTTCGACTACAGGGTGTGCGCGTTCGTCGGAGCCCTGGTATTGAGTTGGCTTGGGATCTCTTGCGTTATGCCGAGGCTCACCGCTGGTCAGTGGCTCTCGTAGGCGCAGCTCCAAATGTGATGGAGCGATTGAAGGAGCGTTTGATGGTCGAGCGCCCTGAATTGCGCCTCGTATTTTCTCAACATGGTTATCTCGCTGAGGACGCCTGGCCAGGGTTAGAGGCGCAATTGACCGAGCTCAACCCAGATCTGGTTTTTGTCGCACTTGGGGTTCCACGTCAAGAACTTTGGGCTCAACGCCTTAAGAGCAACCAAGCAGGTGTCTGGATGGGTGTGGGTGGAAGCTTTGATGTATGGGCAGGAACCAAGCAACGCGCCCCTCAATGGGCAAGTCGACTACAAATCGAATGGCTGTATAGGTTTTTGCAGGAGCCAAGCCGATGGAGAAGATATCTGGCACTCCCCCATTTTGTTTGGTCTGTTCTGGTCAACGGAAGCCAACAGAGGCCTGCCAAACAAAAGCAAGCAAAAGGAAGAAGAGTGGAATGATCGGCAGGATGTCGATCAGCGGACCAAAGGCTTGATAGGCCTCAGGTAGTTGGGCCAGCAGATCGAGGGTGTAAACAGCCATCCCGGCGAATTCATGGACGAAGCTGGGACGCTACCACGTGTGATGAGCTCTAGAGCCCGGCTCCCATGGAGCGAAATCCTCTGAAAAACAACCATCACGAATGGCCTGCTCCATAGCGGTTGTAAATCGAATGAGATGAGTGAGGTTGTGCAGGCTCAAGAGCGTGAGGCCGAGCAGTTCCTCACTACGGATTAGATGATGAAGATAGGCACGGGTGTGGTTGCGGCAGGCAGGGCACGGGCAGCTTTCATCTAAGGGAGTGTGATCATGCCGGAAGCGTGCATTGCGGAGATTCCAGCGCTCGCCCCCAACCAGAGCGGTGCCATGCCTGCCTAGACGGGTGGGCAAAACGCAATCAAAGAGGTCAATTCCATTCGCAACGGCCACCGCCATCTCGCGAAGGGTGCCAATGCCCATGAGGTAGCGGGGACGATCAGCAGGTAACAGGGGTGTGACCTGTCGCACGATCTGATGCATCTCCTCTACCGGCTCCCCAACACTGACGCCGCCGATGGCGATGCCAGGCAGGTTGAAGTCCGCCACCGTCCTCGCGCTCAGATCGCGTAAGTGAGGAAAGCAACCTCCCTGCACAATTCCAAAGAGAGCTTGATCTTCTCGGTTATGGGCCGCTGCACAGCGAGCCAACCAGCCATGCGTGCGCCGGCATGCCTCTGCGACATCGTTTTCGGTGGCTGGGTAAGGCGGACATTGATCGAAGGCCATCGCTACATCTGCGCCGAGGCGCATTTGGATCTGCATCGAACGCTCTGGGGTAAGCAGGATGCGGCTGCCGTTGCGAGGGTTGCGGAAGTCCACCCCTTCGTCATCAATTCGGTTGAGGTCACCGAGGCTGAACACCTGGAATCCTCCCGAATCGGTCAGCATCGGGCCGTCCCAACCCATAAAACGATGGAGCCCGCCTGCCTCGGCAACGATTTCTTCACCAGGCTGGAGATGCAAGTGATAGGTGTTGGACAGCACCATTTGGGCACCGGTCGCGGCGAGTTGAGAGGTGGTTACACCTTTCACGGTGCCGAGAGTGCCCACGGGCATGAATCGGGGTGTTGTGACTAAACCGTGAGGTGTTTGAAAGGAACCGCAGCGGGCATCTGTATTTCGGCAAGTGGCCTGAATCTCGAACTTGAACACAGGCCCTCTGTGCAACGCACCAATTTACGGTGAGCAGTGTCGGTACAAGGGTCTAGGCCATGCCTTCTGCCCCCGCCTGGCTGCGCGATTTGGTTGGTGCCTGGATTTTTTATTCGGTGCTGCCCGCCTGGCCCTGGCCCCAGCCAAGTTTCGAGCGTATTGCTCGGTTTGCACCCTGGATCGGTTTTGTGATTGGTGGGTTGCAAGCGGGAATGTGGTGGCTTTTGTCTGGATTGGGATGGCCTCAAGTCGCTCTTGTACCGGTTGTATTGGCCTTTGGGCTTTGGCTCACCGGTGGGCTTCATCTCGATGGGCTGGTGGACACAGGAGATGGTCTCGCGGCGGGCCCCGAGCATTGCCTTGAGGCAATGGAGGACAGCCGCATTGGTGCCAGTGGTGTGCAGTTGTTGGTGTTGGTGTTGCTGCTGCAGTTTGCTGCTCTGGTGCGGTTGGGTCCCATGGTCCCGATGGCTCTGATTGTCGCCAGCGCTTTGGCACGCGTATCGCCGCTTTGGGCGATGGCGCGTTTCGCTTACTTACGCGTGAATGGAACTGCTGGTTTTCACCGGAAACACCACAAAGGGCTTGGGGAAGCTGTCCCGACGCTCATCCTGCTGGTGCTGGGGAGTCCTCTGCTGAAGCAGCTGCCACTGTTGAGTGTTCCAATTTGTGTGCTGTGCTCGATTCTCGTCGCTGAGTGGTTGGGTCGGCGCTTGGGTGGGATGACCGGTGACGGCTACGGGGCGGTTGTGATGCTCAGCGAAACCTTCATTTTGCTTCTGATGGCTTTGTTGGCTCCTCTAGTTGGCTCTGGGGGAGGCTGAGGCGGAACGCATTCCCTCGGCTTGGGAGACTGAGATCAAATCGGCTGGGATTGGTTTCTAGGACGAGGGAGCCTCCCCTTTCTTCGGCGAGATCTCGAGCGAGGGCGAGCCCTAGTCCTGAGCCGGGTTGATCCTTGTTTCGGCTTCCCCGTTTGCCTTTGTGGAAGATCACCTCTCGCTCATGATCTGGGATGGGGGGGCCTTCATCCCAGATCACAATGCTGAGCTCGAAAAGACTGAGGCCTAGTGGACAGCCTGTTGGGCTATAACGAAAAGCGTTCTCAAGCAGGTTGGCGACGATCTCCGACACCACTCCGTCTGCACTAGGCCTGATCTCTTGAGTCCATGCAGGCCAGTTGGTTGGAGAACGCCAGACTCGGCTCTGGAGTGCTGCGGTCGCCCCGGCGCGTTCGATCAGTGGTCTGAGCAGCCTTTCGATTGTCAGCTCTGGTGCTTCGGTCGTGACCTGTGGTAGCAGCAGTGGAGCAGGGGTTTCGGGGCGATGGGGCAAGTTCTCTTGGCCGATGAGATCCAAGGAGGCGATGTAGCGGTTCAACTGTTCCTGTTCTTGAAGGAGTCCTGTTACCAGTGGGCGTTGGAGATGCTCAGGTCCAAGACGGCGAAGAAGTAGCTGCGCGTAAGTCCTTAACGCTGCCAGCGGGTTTCGCAATTGATGAACCACAAGGTTCATTTGTTGGCGTTGTTGGTGGAGCTCTTCAAGTAGCCGACCGCATTCCAGTTCAAGGCCAAGGCTGTAAGCCAGTGCCGAGGCACTGGCTTGTAGGCGGCGCTCGAGATGGTCTGGCCATTCCCTCCCCCTTCGCTGTTCTGCCCTTAGGACTCCCAGTAGCAGGTCGTCATGACGAAGCGGAAACCAGTGACGCTCTGGTGCTGGGATTCGCAGTGTTGGATCGTCTGCTATCGCCGGCAGTCGGCCACCGTCCGGAGGCCACTGATCCAGCATCGTGAGGCTGGGAGCTTCGCCCTCATTGCTTTGAGCCACGTATACGACAAGCTTTTCAAGTGCCTCATCACAAGAAAAACTCTGTAGCTGCTGCTGGACCAAGGTTGTGAACCGGTTGGACAACTGCATTCGTGAAGCTGTAGGCCTGGATACAGACGGAAGGGCAGGCTGGTTGGCTTGAGGTTGCCAATTCAGGAAAAAGTCTTAAGATCGTTAAATCGGCCAATGGTGCTCTTCGTTGAAGTGCCGATTTCCTGTCGATTCTGCTCGTGTTGCACATTCGTTGCTAACTAGGTTACAGCAGAGGTTGATGTGTCTCCTGTTGTCATCGGCTTTACGCCGTTGAAAGCAATGGTGTCTATTTATTGATGGCGTGGTTTTGGCCGCGCGATCAATCTTTCCATTCGCTGACGTCACGATGCTCTTCGAGCGTCTCTCTTGATCCTTTTCCGTTTTCAAGCGGTATCGATCTTTCTTGACAGCCCCCTCTCACTCCCTGAACAGGGATTTTGCTCAATGTCCAAAAAACGCAAGAGGATTAGTCGTCGCCGCCTCGCTGGTCAGCGTGTGCTGGCGCATGTGCCGACCCATCATCTCGAAACCGGTGAACACAAGCCCGTTACAGCGGCTCGTCGTTATATCGCTGAAGGCGTTTTAATGCCTCCAGCATTGGTGAACGTGCGCCGTAATGAACACACCACAGATCGATTTTTCTGGGGTGAAAAAGGTCTGTTTAGCGCTCAATACGCCGAGGAAAACCACTTTTTGTTCCCTTCCCTCCGTTCCATTGTTGATCATGTGGGTGAAGAAATAATTTTTGAAGGGTTAGACCTTGCTTCTGACGACTGGGAAGAAATGGAAGAGTACGAATACGCATTCGTTTGATTTTTTCTTCTTGATCTTTCATTTCTAAGCTTTCAAGTCATTTGTGCTGGTCAATTCAGCCAATGCTTGAGAGCTTTTTTCATTTGCTCCTGAGCCTCGGCAGGGATGATGTGACCACCATCAAAACTGCAGTAATCACATGATTGATGCCCGTCTGCAAGTTCGTTCCTCAGCGACATGGATGCTGTCAGTGGCACCACGTTGTCTTGCTGTCCATGTAGAAGAAGCACAGGTGGGCGAATGATTGGTGCCTGCCAGTTGGGATGGGCATAGGCGCTGCAAGCAATTAATCCAGCGAGTGGTAAGTCACAGCCGGTAGCCAATGCCATTGCACCTCCTTGAGAAAACCCCAACAACACCGTTGCTTCCAGGGGGATCTCCTCTGAGCCAAGGTTGTTGATGCGCTGCTTCAATCCAGCAATAGCTGTGGGAACGGAGGCCCAGTCTGCGGGAAAGAGTCCATACCACTGTCTACCAGTCCCTTGGGCCTGGAATTGAGGGGCTTGCAGGGCAATGATCTCCATGGGTGTGGTGATCTCCTCGGCGAGCGCTATTCCGAGCGGCATCAGGTCGTTTGCATCGGCGCCCCACCCATGAAGGAGAACCAGTCGTGCACGAGCATTCTCTGCGGTTTGGCGGACTAGATCAGCAGCCATGGCATTTGGTGCAACGTTGCTGCGTAGGTTGGCTCAATCGCTGTTTTTCGTCCTGCTGCCATGGCTCTAACTGCCCTGCTGAGCGTATCTGACAAAAGAGGGTTGGTGCCCCTCGCGGAGGCTCTCCATCGGCTCCACGGCTATCAACTCCTGTCAAGTGGTGGAACGGCCAAAGTTCTTGAAGAGGCTGGATTGCCCGTGACACGAGTTGCGGATCACACCGGTGCACCTGAGATTCTTGGCGGCCGAGTCAAAACCCTTCATCCTCGAATTCACGGAGGAATATTGGCGAAAAGAGGAGATCCGACTCATGAGGAGGATCTTCTTGTGCAGAAGATCGAGCTCATTGATGTGGTTGTGGTGAACCTTTACCCGTTCAGGGAAACAGTGGCAGCACCTGATGTGAGTTGGGATAGTGCAATCGAAAATATCGATATCGGCGGTCCTTCGATGGTCCGCTCTGCTGCCAAGAATCATGCTCATGTCGCTGTGCTGACAAGTCCTGAGCAGTACAACAATTTTCTGGCAGCGATGTCTGGAAGGGCTGGAGACGTGGATGCAAACGTACGCCGTCAGTTGGCCTTCGAGGCTTTCGCCCACACGGCTGCCTACGATGTCGCCATCAGTCGCTGGATGCAATCTCGCCAGGAGCTGCAATCCTCTGCCAGTGCAGCGCCCTGTGCAGCATCGCTGCCATGGCTGGAAGCCTTGCCGCTTCGGCAGACGTTGCGTTATGGGGAGAATCCTCACCAAAATGCTGTTTGGTACAGCAGCCCCGCCGGATGGGGTGGAGCCAATCAGCTTCAAGGAAAGGAGCTGAGCACCAATAACCTGCTCGATTTGGAAGCGGCACTAGCCACGGTTCGAGAGTTCGGTTATGGCTCAGCAGGTTCTCATCGTGCTGAGCAAGACGCTGCTGTGGTGGTAAAACACACGAATCCATGTGGTGTCGCCGTTGGTGATGGAGTGGCGGCAGCACTGACACGGGCTCTTGATGGAGATCGGATCAGCGCCTTCGGTGGCATCGTGGCTTTGAATGGTCCGGTCGACGGCCTTGCCGCTAAGGAGCTGACCAGCTTGTTCCTTGAATGCGTTGTTGCGCCTGGTTACAGCGCCGAAGCGCGTGAAATTTTGGCATCTAAAAGTAATCTCCGCCTTCTCGAATTGCCTCCTGAGGCGATTGATGCCGCCGCTAAAGATCATGTCCGTAGCGTGCTTGGAGGTTTGCTCGTGCAGGATCTCGACGATGAACCGATTGATCCCTCCGGCTGGACGGTTGTTAGCAACCGTCAACCCACAGCAGCTGAACAAGCGGATCTCCGCTTTGCCTGGAAGCTCGTGCGTCATGTGCGATCCAATGCGATTTTGGTGGCTCGAGATGGCCAGAGTCTTGGGGTTGGAGCTGGGCAGATGAATAGAGTCGGATCTGCTCGACTTGCCTTAGGGGCTGCTGGAGAGCAGGCCATGGGGGCTGTGCTTGCCAGCGACGGCTTCTTCCCTTTTGACGACACCGTGCGGCTCGCCGCTAGCCATGGAATTAAGGCCGTTATTCATCCGGGTGGAAGCCTTCGGGATGCTGATTCGATCAAAGCCTGCGATGAGCTTGGTTTGGCCATGGTGCTAACAGGACGCCGCCACTTTCTTCACTGAGAGCTCGAGCTCCTACTCTCGCCTCACCCGTCCAACCGAGTAACTGACCTATGAACCTGCCAGCTCTCCCGTTCGCTGCGAACTTCTTGCACCCGCTGATGATGTGGGGGCTCTTAGCAGCAGGTGGATACTCGATGTTTCTTGGAATCAAAGCCAAGAAGGTTCGGACAGGCACTGCTGAGCAACGCAAGGCTTTGATTCCAGGAAAGTTTGCTCAGCGTCATTACCGCTGGGGAAGCCTGCTTCTCGCGGTGATGGTGACTGGAATGATTGGTGGTATGGCCGTGACCTACATCAACAACGGCAAGTTATTTGTGGGCCCGCATTTACTTGTTGGCTTGGTGATGACAGGAATGATTGCGATTGCAGCAGCGCTAGCGCCGTTTATGCAGCAGGGCAATGTCATTGCCAGGAAAGCCCACGTTGGGCTGAACATGGGAATGCTGACTCTGTTTCTTTGGCAAGCATTCAGCGGGATGGAGATTGTCAATAAAATCTGGGTAAACCGCTGAGCTGATTGAGATCAAAAAGCTGCTTTCCTTCTTGGCGGGCAGCTTATTCCGTGGCTTGTATGAAAATCTTCCTGTACTTTCCATGTCAGGCGTCTGGAGATTTGGCGGACTATTTGGCGAAGTAGATGGTCGCCACTGGACTGAACAAGCCCATCTGGCAGAAGAGTGATCATTTTTGGGAGATGAATCCAGACAGCGAGATTTAGATCCCAGCTCACTGCTGTGAGATCTTTACTAAGTTCGCCTGAGTCATCCGTTTCTAGGTACAGATTGGCTTGGAAATCAACGTCATAGAGATCAGCTAAAGCGGGATCTTGTTCGTTCAGAGGAACAGTTGTAATTGCATAATTACCGGCATTCTGCGGCAAGAGCCGTAAGCCGATGGTTGGTTCGACTTCAAAGCCAAAATTGCCAAATCGCCCAAGCGTCAGGGCATAGGCCTGTGCATCGATTGGCGTGGCGTCCATAGGGGCTGCACAACGTCGAAACCAGCCTTCGTGACGATCGAGATAAGAACCCACGGTTTGAAAGTCAGCGCGCATTTCCATGCGATCGCGAAACTGACTGCGATAACAGCGAACTTGACGGTTTTCGCAACCGCGCAGTGTGTCAGTTAACGGTCTCGACAAGAGCAGCACGTATGCAGGTCTCCAAATGGAGAGGTTTAATTATGAACCAATGTAAAGGGAACTGGGCTCAGTTTTCGCTCAAGGCGATCAGTCTCTGGATGACATGCTCTACAACCCGATCCGGAGTAGAGGCTCCGGAGGTGATTCCCACGGTGACTGGTCCACTTGGAAGAAAAGAGGCCTCGCTGGTGAGGTCCTCACCAAGGGGTTTGTGCTCAATGCAGTTGTCGGGGTGGATTCGTTCCGGGGTGTCGATATGAAAGGACCGGATGCCACGGCTGACTGCAATTTCTTGTAGGTGCGTTGTATTCGAGGAGTTGTAACCCCCGATCACCACCATGAGGTCTACAGGCTCGTCGACGAGAGAAAACATGGCGTCTTGTCTCTCCTGGGTGGCATCACAGATCGTGTTAAAAGCTGCAAAATGATCATTGAGATCTTTGGGCCCGTATTTGCTCAGCATGGTGCGCTCGAACAAACGGCCAATTTCTTCAGTCTCGCTTTTGAGCATGGTGGTTTGATTCGCCACCCCCAGATGCTCGAGATCACGATCTGGGTCAAATCCGGGTGAAGAGGCTTTGGAGAATCGATCCATGAAAGTTTCACGATTGCCGTTTCCGAGAATGTATTCAGCAACGAGCCGAGCTTCTTCTAGGTCAAGAACCACCAGATAGGTTCCAGCGAACGAACTCGTTGCAAGAGTCTCCTCATGTTGGACCTTGCCGTGAATGATGGAAGTGAAGGATTGTTTTTTGTGTTTTTCAACCGTGGTCCAAACCTTTGAGACCCAAGGACAAGTGGTGTCAACAATGTGACAACCACGCTCGTTTAGAAGTTGCATTTCCTGAACGGTGGCACCAAAGGCAGGAAGAATTACAACGTCGCCGTAGGCCACTCCAGAGAAGTCTTTAACTCCATCCTCAACGGAGATGAATAACACGTCCATCTCACGCAAGTGGTCGTTAACGGAGGGGTTATGAATGATTTCGTTGGTGATCCAAATTCGCTCTTGCGGGTAGTGACGGCGTGTTTCATAGGCCATAGCCACCGCCCTCTCAACACCCCAGCAGAATCCAAATGCTTCGGCTAGGCGAACTTGTAAGCGCCCATGCATCATTCGATATCCGTTATCTCGAATCGAACCAATAAGGCTGCTTTGGTAAGCCTGCTCAAGGCTGCCTGCCACCTCTTCGGCGCGACCAAACCCTCGCCGGTTGTAGCGATCGGAGTGATGAAGCGATCGTTTGAAGGCGTGAGTATCCATATCTGTTCTGGCTGTGAAGTGACTCTATGGGCTGCCTGGCACTAGCGACAGTTCGAGGATTCCCATAAAAAACCCTGGCCCAACTTGAGCCAGGGTAGAGAACAAACCAAATGGTTTGAACTAAAGGGGGGTTAATTACCCGATGAAACGAAGTCTGGGTAGGCCTCCATACCGTGCTCACCAATGTCAAGGCCTTCAATTTCCTCCTTCTCGGTGACTCGGATTCCTCCGAATAAACCACCGATGACAGACCAGGCAATCCAGCAGGTCACGATCGTCCAAATGGCGTAGGCCGCACATCCCAACGCTTGGATTCCCAACTGACTGATGCCACCACCAACTAATAAACCGAGTGGAGAACCGTCGCCTTGGATGTCGTAACCCCAAAGACCAACAACCAAGGTTCCCCAGATACCACAAACACCATGAACGGAGAACGCTCCGACGGGATCGTCAATACCTGAGGAATCAAGTGCTGAGACAGAAAATACGACGATGATTCCACCGATGAGACCAGCTATCCAAGATCCAACCAATGTGAGGTTGCCGCAACCGGCCGTAATGCTGACCAAGCCAGCAAGAATGCCATTGATGATCATGGTCAGATCAGGCTTCCCTGATGTCATGGTCGAAATCACAGTGGCCCCGATTGCACCACCAGCAGCAGCCAAGGTGGTGGTTACCGCTACGTAAGGCACCCACTGGTCCATGGCCAGTTGAGATCCGGGGTTGAATCCGTACCAACCGATCCAAAGGATCAGTGCACCAAGAGTGGCAATCGCCATATTGTGACCAGGAATAGCCTGAGGCTTACCATCAATGAACTTGCCAATACGTGGGCCAAGAAGCATGGCGCCAACAAGGCCTGCCCAGGCTCCAACAGAGTGAACGATTGACGATCCCGCAAAGTCAATGAATTCTTTATCACCAACAGAATTCAACCAACCACCATTCCATTCCCAACTACCTGCAATGGGGTAGATGAAAGCGGTGAGCACGAGAGCAAAAACGACAAATTCGCCGAATTTCACGCGCTCAGCTACGAGGCCAGAAACGATTGTTGCTGCAGTTCCAGCAAAGGCTGCCTGAAACAAGAAATCGACGCTTGGGACAAGACCTGCTTCCGAAATTAGTTCGGGACTAACAGCCGGATCAAAAAATAATCCGTTGAAATAAAGCCATCCTGCCGCTATCGCGTTCCCATACATCAATGAGTAGCCAACAAACCAATAAGCAGTAACTGCGAGTGCAAAAACAAAAAGATTCTTAGCGAGAATATTGACTGCATTTTTCTGGCGACACATGCCAGCTTCCACCATGGCGAAACCGGCGTTCATGAAGATCACCAGGATCGTGGCAACGAGAAGCCAGAGGTTATTGGCCAGAAAGGCTGCATTGAGTTCGGGCATCTCTGCGGCATGAGCCGAGAGATTGAAAAGGCCTAGTCCGAACAGTGCAAGTGGGACACATCCCAGCCAGATGAGCGAACGATTGGTTTTCAAGCCTCGAATGCTTTGAAGGAGGAGCATCGGGCCCTCCATAAGACTCGCGTTCTGGAGGCGCGATTTTTGTCGCCTCTTTGGCGACTCGTAAGCAGTTGTCATGGAAAAAAGCAGGACTGCAATTTGGGCTGGACGAAAAAGCATTCGTTTCCGCTATCAAAGTGCTCGTAGGTGAACACTTTTCAAGTCGCTGTTGCTACCAAATCCCCAATTAATGACGATATAAGTCTTTATACTGTCGTGGGAACACCTGCCTGAGGCCCTCCCAGGTGATCTGATCCTTATCGAAGCTGAAACAACAAGGAAAAATTTCAACCCCTTGTGCCATAGCTTCTCTGAAAAGCTCTCCGTAGCGGGGATCAGCGCTATCTCCAGGGGCGAAAGCTGTGACATCCGGACGGCTTAGGCACGGGATCAGGACTCCCCTTGCATCAGGAATGAGAGCAGTGAGTTCCTTCAAGTGCTTTTGCCCCCGTTCGGTCACGGTGTCGGGGAAGAGAGCGAGGTTGTCCTGACTCCATGTGCTGTTTTTGACTTCGATGTAAATCAGCCGTTGATCTTCAGCGCTGTCGTCTGGTGTGAGCAGAAGGTCAATTCGACTTCTGCGATTGAGCCCGTAGGGCACCTCGGCTCTGATGGTTTTAATCGGGCCAAGCTGATCCTTAAGGCCCTCAACTTCGATCAAAGCCCGGATCAGTTTGTTGGGTAAGGCTGTGTTAATTCCAGCCCAGCACATCGTTCCGTCGCTGCTTGGGACTTCAGCTTGTTCCCATGTCCAGGCCAGCTTGCGCTTCGGGGAGGGAGCATGGCGCACCCGGACTCTCCCACCAGGATGAAGTACGCCTTTCATCGGTCCAGTATTGGCGCAGTGAACAGTCACGATTTGACCGTCGTTGAGCTCCACATCAGCCAGAAAGCGTTTGTAGCGCTTCAGCAGCACCCCCTCTGTAAGAGCTGGAAACTGAAGTACCGACGTGCCGGTCATGGGTGCTGGCTGATGTACTGCCATGGTGACCTGGCAAAGGGCTGAGAATGCTCGATCAGAAGGGCTGTCGAAAGACAACGAATGGCGAGATCTCTTAAGCGCATTGCTTTGGTTGTCACCTATGGCACTTTGCTGAGCAAAGTTGGCGGTCTTGTTCGTCAGTTGGTGATTGCAGCGGCCTTTGGGGTGGGTGCGGCTTACGACGCTTACAACTACGCCTATGTGCTTCCGGGATTTCTTTTGATTCTGTTGGGAGGAATCAACGGCCCTTTCCACAGCGCCATGGTGAGCGTTCTGAGCCGTCGTCCTCGCGAAGAAGGTGCCCATATTTTGGCGACACTTAACACCATGGTCAGTGCCCTGTTGTTGGTGGTGACAGTGGTTCTGGTGGTGGCAGCTGATCCATTGATCACGGTCGTTGGGCCTGGTCTCAGTCCGGAGTTGCACCGCATCGCAGCGTTGCAACTGCAAGTCATGGCTCCAATGGCTCTGTTGGCTGGTCTGATCGGTCTCGGTTTTGGATCACTCAATGCGGCTGATGAGTTCTGGATCCCTGCGATCTCACCATTAATGTCCAGCCTGGCACTCATCCTGGGCATCGGTCTTCTCTGGTGGCAGGTGGGCGCTGCTATTGCAACACCTGCTTTCGCTCTTTGGGGTGGTGTGGTGTTAGCGCTAGCAACTTTGGTGGGGGCTTTAATGCAATGGCTTCTGCAGCTGCCCGCATTGATGCGGCAAGGGTTGGTGCAGTTGCGTCTCGCTTGGGATTGGCGACATCCCGGCGTAAGAGAGGTATGGCAGGTAATGGGTCCTGCCACCCTCTCCTCGGGAATGCTGCAGATCAATGTGTTCACCGATTTGTTTTTCGCGTCGGGCCTCCTTGGAGCGGCAGCAGGGCTTGGCTACGCCAATCTTTTGGTTCAAACGCCATTGGGATTGATCTCCAACGCCTTGTTGGTTCCGCTTCTGCCAACTTTTTCCCGACTCACGGCTCCAGAAGATCGTCCTGAGCTGGTGGCTCGCATCCGTCAGGGACTGATGTTGTCAACGGCGTCGATGCTTCCCCTTGGTGCGTTATTCCTGGCGCTTGCTTCGCCAATTGTGGCCCTGGTGTACGAGCGGGGGGCCTTTGATCAAGGAGCAGTCCAGCTGGTGACAGGCTTGTTGATGGCTTACGGAATTGGGATGCCGGCCTATCTCGGCCGAGACGTTTTAGTACGTGTGTTTTATGCCTTGGGAGATGGCAATACACCGTTTCGCTTGTCACTCATGGGCATCGGCCTCAACGTTTTGTTTGACTGGGCCTTGGTTGGTGGCCCAACGCCTTGGGGGCCTCAATTCCCATTTAATTTCGGTGCAGCTGGGTTGGTTCTGGCCACGGTATTAATCAATCTGCTGACGTGTGTCGCTCTTCTACTAGCTCTTCAGCGTCGTCTAGGAGTGCTGCCATTAAAAAGTTGGGGCTTGGACGGTGTGCGTTTAGCAATTGCAGCCGTTGGAGCTGGGATCGTGGCTTGGGGATTGAGTCAGGGAATCAACTGGCCTGTTGACCTTGCGGGGCGTCTATTGCAAGTAGGGCTTTCAGCGTCACTTGGGCTGCTTCTGTTCATTGTGTTGGGACAGGCTTTTGCTGTTCAAGAGGTTCGTGAGATCAGTCAGAGCTTGACCCGTCGCTTTATCCGTCGCTGAGACGTACCTCCCGATCCTCTCGCACTTGGATCGGTAGCTCAAGGTGCTGCCGACCAACCAGCTGAGGTCCTTGTACCGAGAGGATGCGCGCTTCAATTCCAAAGTCGCGGAAGGCTGTTTCCATTTCCTGGATGAGCGCTTTCTCGACTTGGGCTTCGGGATCGACAACCTTCCCTATCAATCGTTCGCCGAGGCGGCCGATCCGTTGCCGGACCACATCGCGGGCATTGGTTACCTCGATGATCAGCACGGCGCATCCGAGAACCTTTCAACCTTATCGGCAGTAGTCATCAAGAATCTCCTCGAGGTCTGAAAGTTGAGAGGACGGCAACAGACGAGCCATCGGCAATCGTGCGCTCCCTCCTCCGATGGGCACTTGAACAGCTTCGAGTGATTGGCGTGCGGCCACTACGGCACCTTGGTCGATCAGAGCGCTGCATTCAATCGCCAAGGCTTCGGCTAGGCCAGCATCCTTCAAGTACAAGTGCCACCCTGCTACCTGCAGATAGAGACGATCTGCCAACGTTGCGGTCAAGGCGCGTAGATCAGCTGAGTCCAGAGTCATCGTGGCAAGGTCGGAACGGCTGAGCTAATGCTGACTCAGCTTTCAGCACTGTCAGTTTCTCTACCAGGCCGCAGCCTGATCACGATTAACAAGTGAACAATAAGCAAAACAAGCCAGGCTTCAGTCCACAAGGCCAGATGACCCCAGGGATGGCGTATCTGCTGAATAAACCAAAGGCCGCTGTTAAAAGCGGCAAATCCCATGGCATGGAGGCAGAGATTGACCACCCGACTGAAGTGCCGATAGGTGGCATTGCTTGGATCGGCGGGTCCGTACCAGCGAAGCGGCATGGAATAGCGCACATAACTTCATTGATTTTGACCTGCGGATGAGCTCTGGTTGACGAAGGGTGCCTTGATAAGGTCAGATGGTGTCTCTCAAGCGCTTGTAGCTCAGCGGATTAGAGCATCTGACTACGGATCAGAGGGTCGGGAGTTCGAATCTCTCCAGGCGCGTTATCAAACTGCCCAAAAGGCAGTTTTTTTTTGGTTGTTACTGATCCCTCGAGACCTTTTCCCTACGATTCATACATTGATATTTGAAACGCATGTCAGAACGCTCCGCAGCCCCGATTAATGCGTGTCTTCAGGCTGCTGACCCTGCCATCGCTGGTTTGATTGAGCAGGAGCAGAATCGACAAGAGACTCATCTTGAGCTGATTGCTTCTGAGAACTTCACTTCCAGAGCTGTCATGGAAGCGCAGGGGTCTGTCCTGACGAATAAATATGCCGAAGGCTTGCCCCATAAACGCTATTACGGCGGTTGCGAGCACGTCGATGCCATCGAAGAACTGGCGATTACAAGGGCCAAACAACTTTTTGGTGCTGATTGGGCAAATGTTCAGCCTCACAGCGGCGCTCAAGCGAATTTTGCGGTGTTTCTTGCCTTGCTTCAGCCAGGTGACACGATCCTTGGGATGGACCTCAGCCACGGTGGGCACCTCACCCATGGCTCACCCGTGAATGTCAGTGGCAAGTGGTTCAACGTCGTCCAGTACGGCGTTGATAAGGAGACTCAGCGCCTCGATATGGAGGCCATTCGAAAACTGGCTTTAGAGCACAAACCAAAGCTCATTATCTGTGGATATTCGGCCTACCCACGATCCATTGATTTTGCTGCTTTCCGTGCCATTGCCGATGAAGTTGGTGCGTACCTCCTGGCTGATATGGCCCATATCGCTGGTTTAGTGGCTGCTGGTGTCCATGTCAGCCCTGTGCCTCACTGTGACGTCGTCACCACCACTACTCACAAAACACTTCGTGGCCCTCGTGGTGGTTTAATCCTTTGCAGAGATGCAGAGTTTGCTCGACGTTTTGATAAGGCAGTTTTCCCTGGTACCCAAGGGGGACCGCTAGAGCACGTCATTGCCGCCAAAGCCGTGGCATTCGGCGAAGCGTTGCAACCCGATTTCAAGGATTACAGCCGTCATGTTGTTGCCAACGCTAAGGCTCTTGCGACTCGTCTTCAGGAGCGTGGTGTCGATGTGGTGAGTGGGGGCACCGACAACCACGTGGTGCTTCTCGATCTGCGCAGCATCGGTATGACAGGCAAGGTCGCTGATCTTTTGGTGAGTGATGTTCACATCACGGCCAACAAAAACACCGTTCCATTTGATCCTGAGTCTCCTTTTGTAACGAGTGGGCTGCGCTTGGGAACGGCTGCGCTCACTACTCGTGGCTTCGATGAGAAGGCCTTTCGAGAAGTGGCAGATGTGATTGCCGATCGTCTTCACAATCCTGAAGACGACGCCACTCAGCGGCGTTGTTTGGAGCGCGTGAGTGACCTTTGCAAGAGGTTTCCGCTTTACGCAGCTGCAATGGAACCGGCTCTCGCTTGAGTCCTTTAGAGCCTGTGCCTTTCATTCTTTTTCTACCTAAAATTACAGAGAAACTCTTCATCTGGGTCGCTGTTCACTGGAGCTTTTTGTGACTTTCGCGAGCAATCCACTCGCAGTCGCTACGGCGAGTCTTGTGGTTGCAGCTGTCATTACAACTCTTGTCGTACCTCAAGTCCTTCGACTTGGCTTGAGATTGGGCCTCACTGACGAGCCCGATTCCCGCAAACAGCATTCCACCCCGATGGTCCGCTTAGGCGGGATTGCTTTAGTCCTTGGTTTTTGTCTGTCTCTTGGGTTGATCTGGTGGGTAGGCGGTTTTGGCATGTTGACTCCCGCACGTGACCAGCTCATCTGGACCACTCTTGCGGGCTCTCTTTGTTTTTTTGTTATTGGTGTTGCAGACGATCTGTTCGCCTTGTCTCCCTGGCCAAGGCTGGCTGGTCAGATCGCTGTCTCAGTTGTTGTTTGGTCACAGGGCGTACGTATTGGAGCGATTGATCTTCCCTGGTTAGCCAACAGCTCCGAAGCCTTGCTGCTCCCGGATGGCCTCAGCTTGATGGCCACTGTGATCTGGTTGGTAGGGATTACAAATGCGATCAACTGGCTCGATGGTCTTGATGGACTAGCTGCTGGCGTTGCAGGAATCGCAGCTGTTGGTTTGGTGTCTGTCAGTTTTTCGCTTCATCAACCAGCGGCTGCTTTCCTTGCTGCAGCCTTGGCAGGCAGCTGCCTTGGTTTTTTACGCCATAACTTCAACCCTGCTCGCATTTTCATGGGTGATGGCGGATCTTATTTTCTTGGTTTTACCCTGGCCTCGATCAGTATTGTTGGGCCTGCAAAAGCATTGACAACGGTCAGTTTGTTGCTGCCATTGTTGATTCTTTCACTGCCATTAGCTGATATGTCAGCGGTGATTATGGGCCGTTTGAGTGACGGCCATTCTCCTTTTTATCCCGATCGCCGCCATCTCCATCACCGACTTCTTCGTGCTGGTTTTAGTCATCGACGAACAGTCCTTTTGATCTATGTGTTTACGCAGTGGCTCGCTTCAATTGCCATGGTCGTGGCGAATGTTGAAATGCGTTTCCTTTGGCTTGGCCTGGCAACTGCAATTCTTGTCGCAACAGTGGTCACAATGAATCGCCATCGTCATCTCGAATCTGATTTGAGTGACGATCAGCACGATTTAGTGGATCAAGATTTGGCCCGTCGTCGAGACCGCCGTGGCTGATAGCTCTGAAGTTGAAATTCTCTGTATTGGGACCGAACTATTGCTCGGCAATATTTTGAACAGCAACGCTCGCTGGTTGTCCGAGGAGCTCGCCTCTCTTGGTCTTCCTCATTTTCGGCAGACTGTTGTCGGTGACAATCGTGAGCGTCTGATTGAGGTGGTTCAGGAAACAGCCCAACGCTCCAGGTTGTTGATTACCACTGGTGGCCTTGGACCAACACCCGATGATTTGACCACGGAAGCGATTGCTGCTGCATTTTCAGTACCCCTAGAGGAGAGAGCAGACGTTTGGTCCGACATACAGGAGAAGGCGCATAGCCGCGGTCGTCTCCCTGGTCATGAGACCCGTCGTCAGGCCCTCTTACCTAAGGGTGCTCAAGTGCTATGGAATTCCACAGGTACGGCCCCCGGCATGATTTGGGCGCCTTTGCCTGAATTCACGGTGCTCACTTTTCCAGGAGTGCCCAGTGAGATGAAAGCGATGTGGCACGGATCAGCTGTGCCTTGGATTCAGGCGTCCGGTCTGTCAAAAGGTGTTTTTGTAAGTCGAGTACTGAATTTTTGGGGGATTGGCGAATCTACTTTGGCCGAACATGTGGCAGATCTGTTGGATGGGGTGAACCCCACAGTTGCGCCCTATGCCGGTCGAGGAGAAGTGAAGCTGCGGATTACGGCGCGCGCAGAAGCCCCCTCGAATGCTTGGGGGTTGGTAGACCACACCGAGCAGGAACTGCGCCAGCGCACTGGCAACCTGTGCTTTGGAGTCGATCAAGATTCCCTCGCTTCTGCTGTCCTGAAACAGCTCGCTGCGGCTGGCCAAACGTTATCTGTGGCGGAATCCTGCACCGGTGGTGGCCTCGGTGCTGAACTCACAGCGGTTCCTGGTGCCTCATCTGTGATGGTTGGAGGTGTGATCGCTTATGCCAATTCCATCAAGCGAGATCTTCTATCGGTGCCGGAGTCATTCTTAGAGGAATATGGCGCTGTCAGCGCGCCAGTGGCGGAGGCGATGGCGAGTGGCGTTCGGCGTCTTACAGGGTCGGACTGGGCGCTCGCGGTCACGGGAATTGCAGGCCCTGATGGAGGTACACAGGAGAAACCGGTTGGTTTGGTGTATGTCGCTGTTGCTGGGCCAGATGGCTGCAGCAGTGAGATGTTGCGATTGGGACACTCACGAGGAAGAGAGTGGATAAGGGTTGTCAGCGCCGGTGAAGTCCTGAACAATCTGCGCTTGCGCTTAATGGGTACTCAGCCTGGATAGGTGCTTCAAGCAGCTTGTCTTAACGCGAAGTCAGGGTGATCTGATCGATGGTGCGGTTTGCCTTTAGGGTTTTTGTTGAATTGTTGAAAGGGAATGAGCAGCGGAACCCTGTACGACAAAGTTTGGGATCTTCATTGCGTTGCTGATCTCCCTGGAGGCTCCACACAGCTGTTCATTGGTCTTCACCTGATCCACGAAGTGACGAGCCCTCAGGCTTTCACGGCTCTCGAAGACAAGGGGCTAACAGTGCGTTGTCCTGAGAGGACCGTGGCGACGGTCGATCACATTGTTCCTACAACTAATCAGTCCAGGCCTTTTACGGATCCGTTGGCTGAAGAGATGCTCAGCACTCTGGAGCGAAACTGCAATCAATACGGGATTTTGTTGAATGCAATCGGCAGTGGCCGTCAAGGGATCGTGCATGTGATTGCTCCGGAGTTGGGGTTGACCCAGCCCGGTATGACTGTGGCTTGTGGGGACTCGCACACCTCAACGCACGGTGCATTCGGAGCGATCGCCTTTGGTATAGGCACATCCCAGGTTCGTGATGTACTTGCAAGTCAAAGCCTGGCGATGAACAAGCTAAAGGTGCGACGTATTTGGGTTGAGAATCGACTGAGCCCAGGGGTTTTTGCGAAGGATTTGATCCTGCACGTCATTCGCTCTCTTGGGGTTAAGGCTGGAGTGGGTCATGCCTATGAATTCGCTGGACCTGCTATCGAGGCCCTCTCCATGGAGGAACGGATGACCCTCTGCAACATGGCAATCGAGGGAGGAGCACGATGCGGCTACGTCAATCCTGATCAGACGACATTTGACTACTTAGAAGGTCGTCCCTGCGTCCCTCATGGTGAAGCTTGGCAACGGGCGATTCGCTGGTGGCAATCGCTCTCATCGGATTGGGATGCTTGTTTTGACGATGAGCTGCGCTTTGATGCGGCTGTGATTGCTCCCACGGTGACCTGGGGTATCACGCCTGGCCAGGGAATTGGCGTCGATGAGCAGGTTCCAACTCCGGAGCAACTAGATCCAGCAGATCGCCCGATCGCTGAAGAGGCTTACCGTTATATGGATTTAGCGCCTGGTCAAGCCATTGCTGGCGTGCCTGTGGATGTCTGTTTTATTGGCAGCTGCACCAACGGTCGCCTCAGTGATCTGAAGGCTGCAGCTGATGTGGCTCGCGGTCGACAGGTGGCTTCAGGGATCAAGGCCTTTGTCGTTCCTGGATCCGAGCAGGTCGCTCGTGCTGCTGAGGCTGAAGGCCTCGATCAAGTGTTTCGAGATGCGGGGTTCGAGTGGCGTGAACCTGGCTGTTCGATGTGTCTTGCCATGAACCCCGACAGGCTCGAGGGACGTCAGATCAGCGCAAGCTCAAGTAACCGAAATTTCAAGGGGCGCCAGGGATCAGCCAGTGGCCGAACCCTTCTTATGAGTCCTGCCATGGTTGCGGCGGCAGCGGTGACGGGGCATGTCAGCGATGTGCGCTTGCTTGACTGCTGAACACTGACTCGAGCTGGTTAACGCTTGACACCTTTTGATCGAGCTGCTCGCTCTACTTATTTCCTTTCATCCTTCATGACTCAGACCCTCGATTTCCCTCAAGGCCTGATCACTTCAATTCACGGCCCTGCCTTTGCATTAGAGGGTGATGACATCGACACAGATCGGATTATTCCTGCTCGGTTTCTGAAATGTGTGAGTTTTGAGGCGCTTGGGGCACAGGCCTTCGCAGATGACCGTCAGGAGCTTGAAGGACGTCATCCATTTGACCTTCCAGCTCATCAAGAAGCCAAAATCTTGGTGGTTAATGACAACTTTGGTTGTGGCTCTAGTCGTGAGCATGCTCCTCAAGCCCTGATGCGGTGGGGGATCCGCGCCCTCGTTGGGGTTAGTTTTGCGGAAATTTTTTATGGCAATTGTTTGGCACTAGGAATTCCCTGTGCAAAGGCAGCCAAAGATGAGGTGCGGGCTCTTCAAATGGCTGTGGGCAAGGATCCTGCAGCTGCCTGGACTCTGAACTTGGAGACCTTGAATTGCAGCAATGGTGAAGAGAGCTGGCCTGTATATCTAGATCCAGGCCCCCTCGAGATGTTCCGTTCCGGTCGTTGGGATGCCACTGGCCAACTTTTGGCTCGCGATGCCGAACTTAGAAGCACGATGAATCGTCTGCCATACATCAACGGCTTTTAACGCGGCAGACACTTGCTTTAGTGTCTATGAAGGAAGTAGCGGCATCGATGGTTTGACTTCCTTCCTTAAGAACATTTGGTGTGCTTTTAGCTCGATGAGCTTGTTGCTTTGCCCATCGCTTGTGCAGGCTAGACCTGTCACTCCAATTGATGTGGAGCCTTTCGGCACTCCTTTGGAGCGACTGCTTCAGAGTGGCGCTTGTAAGGATTGTGATTTGCGAGAAGCCAATCTGCGCGGTCGTCATCTGATAGGGGCGGACTTACGCGGAGCTGATTTGCGCGGAGCGGAGCTCAGCGGGGCGAATCTTGAAGGGGCAGATCTGAGTGATGCTCGGCTTGAGGGTGCTCGGTTGCAGGGAGCAACACTCAGTAATGCCGATCTTTCAGGCACCAATCTTCGCCACGCTGATTTGCGCGACTCCATTGTGATTAACGCGTTTGCTCCTGGGGTTCAAACCGATGGGATGCACTTTGCAGGATCAGATCTCACCGGCAGTCATTTGATCTATGGCGGTGGCCCTGATTAGAAGACTTTTGTGCTTAAAAAGGGCGGTTATCTAACTGGTTCGATGGGTTGTAGGGAATAAAAGGAACGCCTGTTCCTGTGAAATTAAAGTCGTTAAGGCGGAATCGAAATCCTCCGATTCCTTGATAAGGGTTGTAATAGAAACCAACGTCATAAGAACGTCTCTGCCAACGCAGTTCAATATTTGAGTCAATAACGTCGCCGTAAAACTCAGAAGAAGGATCAACATTCAATCCAACTCCGGCGTTTAAAATCAAAGGCCCTGCAATTTGTTGTGTAAGACCAAGGCCTAATGTGCCAAGGTCGATGGCCTGATCGAAATCAAAGGGACTTGAACCCTGTTTGAGCGTCCCGCCTCCAGTAATTGAGAGTTGGGTGTAATCAAGGAGTGGTTTACTGAAAGTCCCTAAAGTAAGTGTTGGGCCTCCTGAAAGACTAATTGAGTTTTGCCTTGTGCCGTTTCCGAAGGCAATTAATTCAGTCCTGACATTGGTTCTAAAATCCAGTCCTGGAACAATCGCAACAGGGGAGTAGCGGTAAGCCGCTTCAGGAGTAAGTGGTGCAGGATTCCCACGCCAGATCGGATAACTACTGTTGATTGATCCATAGAAGTTGGCTCTCCATAAATCAGTAAGGTTTTCGCTTTCGAATTCTTCGGCTTGGTAGTTGCCAGCACCAACTCGCCAAATGTAATTATTAGAAAGTTTCCCTACATTGAAATCTCCTCTTTTTTCGAGGAAACTACCGAACGCAGAATAAACATCTGTTTCCCCCAAAGATCCGTTGAAGGCGCGGAAACGATAGGCAGAAAATGCTCTTACCTTGACTTCGCCAAGCCATGGAAGAGTGACCCTATTTCTTAATTCACCCCAAAAACGGCTTCCGTTCATAAAGTTCTCAGGATTAAAAGTACTGATATCTGCATTTGCCTCTACTTCCCATCCCCATAATCTGCTCACTAATTCCGCTTCAAGTCCAAACAGATCGCCAGCTGTTGTTGGTTGATTGACTTTGCTGCTATCAATTGAACTCCCTGGTTTTACGTAACTGGTTGTTTCACCGTTAATGGCTCTTTCAAGAAGGAGCTGAGGTTGAAGACTCAGTAAAGTATCTTTGTTGAGTTCAATGGGTCTAAGTTCGCGTCCCACGAAAAAACCGTCGCGATCATCGTTGTCGAACCCGAAAACCCAGCGGTTTTCGACCTCCTCTTCTTTGGTGATGCGTTGGGTTCGGCTCACTGGAATAGGAAGCCGTTCTTCCACGATCAGGCGATTGCGAGCACTTTTTATCAAGATGTCGCCGTTGGGCTGTTGCTGAGCGATGACGTCCTCGGCATCAATTCTTGTTTGAGCTGGAGTGAAGGGATCATTGGTGAAACCCATTCGTTCGGCTTTCCATCCTTCGGGTGTGATTGAAATCCTTGAAGCTTGGATGCGCCAGCGACTGATTTGGCCGGTGATGAGTGGTGTCGAGCCAAGGGTATCGAGCTGAGAAGCCCTTACTCCACCAAAGTCATTTTGCTTTTGAACTTCGTTGTTATTGATGGCACGAGGAACTCCAATACGTCTTTCGACGGTGAGTCGTTGCTGAAACTGAATGCTGCTGACCCTTTGGTCAATCCCGGCAATCGCTTCTGCACGCAGAGCTTCCTGCTCGGTAGGAGTCATTCCTGAGAAGCGAGACTGGGCTAAGGGTTCAGGGGGTGGAACTGCTTGATTTCCTCCTGTACCAAGCGTGATCTCTTCAAGCTTTTCGTTCAGGGTCAGCAGTGGTTGGCGGGAGGCTCGATCAGGATCAGGGCAACCAAGAGGGGGCGGAACTTCGGCAAGTTGTGCTGCAATTGGGTCTTTACCCCAGCGATAACGCAACCCGAGGAGGTAAGCATTACTTCCTTCTTTGACGCCGTTGTAAGTGCCAAATGCGCCGGAGCGATGATGAATTCTTCCGACCATAGAGAGTTGATCTGAGACCGAGGCCTCTAACTCAAAGGCCAGATAATTGAGAAGTTGAGAAAAATTTTCTCGATAAGTTCGTTCGTAATTGCTGACCGAGGTGTTGTAACTGAGGCCTTCTACAAAACCGAAGCTCAGCCATGGCTGCACCCAGAGTCTTGCGCCTAGGCCGATAACAGCCTCACCGAAAAATTGTTCGGGGGTATCAGCGTTCGGCACATTTTGGTTGAACTCTCCTCCTTGTTGCCTGAAGGCCTGATGGGCGAAAAGATCTGCCTCTAATTCCAATGAGAAGGGTCCAGCACGCCAGATCCTCTTTTGCATGCTGACACCTAGTAAATACTCCTCTCTTAATCGCCCGTTGAATAGAAAGGTGTCTCCAAAGGGGGCATCTATCATTTGGCCGCCCCAAGCTGTGACGGCCCAGGGATGGGGATGCCAATCCGGGATTGGTGGAAGTGCTACTGGGCAGGCCATGCCCTCAACTGGCTTTTGAGCTTGATTGCTTCCCTGAGATGGAACTGGAACCGTCCAGGTGTTGAGAGGAACGGTTTCCGCATTCCAGAAATTGATTCCATCGTCTCCAAGACTGACTCGCTCTGCTGTCGTGCTGCGAATTTCCAGGTCAAGGGCTGTGGGGAACCCAAGTCCAGTGCTCTCGACTACAGGGAGTTGCCGTTCGGAGTTGGTTGTGGAGGACGAGGGATCAACGGTTGATGAAGGACCAAAACCTTCCGAAAGCTCATCAAGTTCGATAACGCCGTAGACGTCTTCCAGCTCTCCACTGTTCTGGATCAGGCTGTAACGGAAGGTGCTGGCCTGAAAATATTGCGATCCGCGCCTTAATCGAACACTTCCACGAGCGAACAAGGTGTTGAAATTGTTGTCAAATTCGATTCGATCGGCTTGAAGCACACCACCACGGAGTTGTGCTCGAACGTTGCCTTCGGCGACAAAGACCCCACGGCGTGCATCAAATGATTGCCGGTCAGCCTTGAGATCGATCTCTTCTGGCGGTTTGGGAGGCTGGCTGGTGTCTGATGTGGCAGCTGGATTGGGTGTGGGGCTCGAAAATGGTTCGACATCGATCTTGAGTGAACGTTCATCCGATGAGGGAGAAGTCACACGTTCTTTCGATTCCGCTTCTACCGCATCGGAATCGTCTTGATAGCTGAAGGCAGATTGAGACCGGGCCGGAAGTCCCGTCAGCGCAGCTGCAACAGCCAGTAACCCTGCGATCCTGGTGATGGGGCTAAACGCCGACAAAAGAAATCAGCAGTGGCCGGTGATCCTGCCACGTGCGAGTGCTCTACGACGCGAGGTCTAACCAGTGCTTGGCGTGACCCCGATTCCTAACGGTCAATCTTCAAGATCTTTGCGGCTGGGGGTGCGGCTTGGGTCGCTGGCAAGAAAGCCAAAGACAAAGATGCCGAGGAAGAAAAAGACGACGGAATAAACCGAAATCTTGAGGGCAAGCATGGCAACCGACCGGCGTCAGAAATTTGAACGCCATCCTATGGCGGAATGATGGAATAACACGATGGAGAAGCACCTGCAAGCCCGGGGATCGGAGTGGATTGAAACGTTTCGACGTCGGAGTCGCATTGATCTGCTTTCTGGGTGGTGGCGAAGTACCGACCCGGAACGCCGATCAGTACTTGCAGATCCATGGGGCCATCAACATCGTCCCGATTGGGCTGCGCGTGGACTTTTGATTTGGCCACGAGGTGGCAATTGGCTACGACTTGAGCAGATCCTGGTCTGCTCCGAGGATTGGAAACAATCCAGCGCATCTCTTGAGCGATTGATCCTCAGCTGGTGGGCAGATCGAGTGCGTCTTTGGGTTGATGGGGTGCTTGTGCATGAGGGCGACTTGTTCGATACCCGCTGCCGCTGGGTCCTCCCAACGGATTGGAAGAAACATTCCGGGCTGCGGATTCAGCTGGAATTGCGGAGTCCATGTCATGACGATGGCGCTCTCATTCAGAGCGCTCTGGTACAGGAACCTTTAATCGCCGAGTGCGACTCGGATCGTGTCTTACTTCCAGAAGCCCTGGTCTTGGCTTGCGCAAAAGGTGAGCCCATTCCAAATGCTGTGCTGTCTTGTAATCCAAAAGGAACACAGGCTGTTTCGTTGGTGGATCAATATCTGGCGAGTCGATCCAGGCCAAGAGGAACGGTGCATTGGTTGGGGCACGCCCACTTAGACCTTGCCTGGCTTTGGCCGGTAGCCGATACCTGGCAGGCGGCGGAAAGGACGTTTCGCTCAGCGCTTGATTTGATGGATCGTTTTCCAGAACTGCATTTTGCGCACTCAACCCCGGCTCTTTATGCCTGGATGGAACGCCATCGCCCTGCTTTGTATGACCGAATTCAACAGGCCAGTCGTCAAGGCCGCTGGGAGCCGATCAATGGCCCTTGGGTTGAGCCCGATTGTGTCCTGGTCAGCACGGCGTCGTTGTCGCGTCAGTTCACTCTTGGACAGGAAGACAGTCTCAGGCGCTTCCCGGAATGGCGCCATGACTTGGCTTGGCTGCCCGACAGTTTTGGGTTCGCGGCGGGATTCCCTTCAGTCGCGAATGCCAGTGGTATTCGCTGGTTCTGCACTCACAAACTGGCCTGGAATGCAACCAATCGGTTCCCGCACCGTTTGTTCCGCTGGCGTAGTCGAGGACAAGCTGAAGTGATGGCCTTGATGCTGCCAGGAATAGGTACCGACGGTGATCCTGTCGCGATGGCGGAAGAGCATCGCAATTTTCATGAGGCCACTGGATTGGAGCAGGCAATTTGGCTGCCAGGGGTTGGTGACCATGGTGGTGGCCCAACTGCCGAGATGTTGGAACAGCTGAGGCTTTGGCGAGAACACCCTCAGGCATTGCCTCAACAGCCCGGTACGTTGCGGGCCTATCTCGATCACTTGGAGCCTTTTCGTTCGTCTCTTCCGGTCTGGCGCGATGAGCTTTACCTCGAGCTGCATCGAGGTTGCGCGACAAGTAAGCCGGATCAAAAACGTCATAATCGAACCCTGGAAAGGCTCCTTCGTGAGGCTGAGCTTGCGGCTGCGTTGCTCGGGGCTCAAGCCGATGAACTGGTGCCTGGACATGGAGTGGCTAGCGATTGGCGCCCCCTTCTGTTCCAGCAATTCCATGACATCCTTCCTGGCACCTCGATTCCCGAGGTGTTTGAGCAGGCCGAACCGATCTGGCGTGATTCGCGACGGCGAGCCGCTCTCTGTAGGGACCAATTGTTGGGCCACCTCTTAGGTGGTGCCCCTGATGATGGGTTTGGTTCCAACCTGCATCGGTCTCGATGGACCTGGTGCAGTTTGCAGCCGCTTGCACATTGGTCGCCGTTATTGCGGATGCCCAAAGGACATTGGTCCTCTGGTAACCAACACCTTGCTTCGCAGGCTGCCCATTCAGGTGGTGTCTGGGTTCAACTGCCCTCTTGTGAGGGCATTTGTGCTCTCCCTCTCCAACGTGTCAGTGAGACTGTTGAGCCTGCCCCGATGATCCGACATCCTGTGAAGGTCGAGGTCGTTTCCTTGGAAGCGTGGACGTTGAGCAACGGACTGCTGTCTGCTGATGTGAGCACCCTTGGACTGTTGCAGCTTCGTGACGGGAACGGTGTGCAGCAGCTCCGTGAGCCGGCTCAACTGCTGCGCTTTTCGGATCGCGGTGAATTCTGGGATGCCTGGGATATTGCAGCCGATTACCGCCAACATCCGCTTCCGATGGCTGAAAGCTGGACCGCAGAACTCGTGGAGTCAGGACCATTGGTTGCAAGGATTGTGCTGCGCGCAGCTCTAGGCCTTAGCAAGGTTCGACTGGATCTTTTGCTGAAGGCGGACACGCCTTGGCTTGAGATCCAGATCAGCATCGACTGGAAACAGACCCATGAGCTGCTGAGGTTTGAGCTGCCATTGAACATTGCTTCAGTTCGTTGCGCAGCAGACACAAGTGGGGGAGTGATCGAGCGGCCAGCGCAGGCCATAACCCCCTACGAGCAACAACGTTGGGAGATCCCTGTCATTTCCTGGCTATCAGCTGTATCGGAAGCTCCAGGGGGGGGGCTTGCTGTTTTGCTGGATGGTCCACAGGGTGCCGATGCGAGTGCTGATCATCTAGGGGTGTCACTGCTCAGAGGTCCTACCTGGCCGGATCCTTCTGCTGATAGTGGGTTTCACAAACAAAGACTTGCATTAATGCCTGCCTTAAACGGTTGGAACCGCGATGCAGTGCCTCAGGCGGCGATTCGATTCAGGGAGCCTGGCTGGACAGGAGCAGTTGCTCTCGATCAACGCTGGCAAGGTCTTCCTCCATTACCTAAGAGCCTCGTCCCGATTGCGGTGAAAAAGGCGTGCACTGATGGTCTGAGCGATGAAGCCATTCAGATTGAATTGCTGAATCCCGGACCGGAGAGACAGCGTTGGTTGTTAGGTCAAGACTGGAGGGCGTGCTGCAAGAACACAAATGTCCTAATGAATGCCTGGGATGTGAGCCCAGGCGAACTGATCACGCTGGTGTTGGATAAAAATCAATCGTCATGATCATCGAATGGATCGTCGAGATTTTTAGAAGGGGGGCCAAAGGCTGTGTACACCCCAAATCCCGTTAGCCCAATTACCGCTGCCAACACGGCAAGGGCCACTGACATGGCTGGGGACGAACTTTCCATCACAACTCTCCACAGGATCGACCCCTTTAAGGATCTGTGCGCCTACAGTATCTGGACTTAATTCAACCCGAGACTTCAGCGCTGCCATGGCTCAACGCACCCGTCTGGGAGATTTGCTCCGCCCCCTGAATTCGGAATACGGCAAGGTCGTTCCTGGTTGGGGAACAACACCTGTCATGGGCATTTTTATGGCCCTATTTCTGGTGTTCCTTTTGATCATCCTTCAGCTTTACAACAAGTCGCTAATTCTTGAAGGCATCAATGTGAATTGGAATGGCTTGGGCTTGGGCTGAGAACAGCCAATGAATGTTTTCGGCATTGGCCTACCAGAAATGGCCGTCATTGCGGCGGTAGCCCTTCTGGTGTTTGGCCCCAAAAGGCTTCCAGAGTTTGGACGCACCCTCGGAAAAACTCTTAAGGGATTTCAGTCGGCATCAAAAGAATTTGAGCGTGAAATCAATAAGGCGATGGCTGATCCAGAGCCGGTAGGCGAAAAAACAAAAGTTCTGGAAGTTATTCCCGACGACGAGTCTCTTCCTCCTGTTTCGCCATCGCCCCCAGCTGATTAAAACGATGAATCGCGGCGACCTCCGCCTTGTCGTTGGTTTGGGCAATCCTGGCAATCGCTACGCCAACACACGTCACAATGTTGGCTTCATGGTTTTAGAGCGATTGGTTGCTCGTGATGGAGGCAACTTCCGTTCGATGCCCAAGCTTCAAGGGCAACTTGCTGAAAAGGGCTTAGGAGAGTCTCGTCTACGTCTTCTGATGCCGCAGACTTATATGAATGAGAGCGGTCGTTCCATTCGCGCGGCTCTCGATTGGTTTGGTTTTGAGGCGAGCCAGATGTTGGTCCTTGTCGATGATATGGATCTGCCGCTTGGTCGTTTGCGGTTGCGATCAAAGGGATCTGCGGGTGGACACAACGGTCTAAAAAGCACCATTCAGCATCTCGGTAATCAAGACTTTGCCCGTCTGCGGATTGGTATCGGTGCACCAGGGCAAAATCCAAGCGAGCGCAGGGCAAGAACGGTATCTCACGTTCTTGGACGGTTCAGTAATGAGGAAGAGCCACTGCTAACCAAGGTTCTGTCCGAAGTCGTGGATGGCCTGGAACGAATACAGACGCAAGGCCTTGACCTTGCAGGAAATCACATCAATGGGCTTCAGCTTGCGCAGCCTGATGTTGAGGCTTAATGGCTGCGTTACCAGTTACAACAGCCCATCTTCGAGTTCAACGTCAGAGTTTCGTGGATCAGTGTGTTGAAGGTGAAGTTCAGGCAGGTGGATTTAACTGGCAATTCAGTTGGTTTTTCGATCGTGGTGAACTCAGTGTGGAGCCTTCCCTAGGGCGAGCCTTGATTCAGGACGCATTACTACGCTTCTTAGTGAAGTCTGACTACAACCTGGAACCCGGAGGTGATTACACCTTCACCGTGAGAGCCCGCTTCTGAGCGGATCAGGGCCAGGCCACTGCAAAGATCGACCAAGATGATCCTCAAGGATGACAAGAGCTGCAATGGCGTCTAGTTCGCCTGAAGGGATGCATAGGCCAATGGGTAGTAAGCGTTGCCAACCCCGTGGGGGCCACAACTTCCAGTAGCGCTCTCTTGCCCGCAGCGTGGTCCCCGTTTCGTCCACCACATGGATCGGCAGGTTAGGCGGAAGTTTTTGTTGCCAAAGCTGGCTACTGGTTCCACCTCCGATGACCAGTTCATCAAACTTGGGTGCATCCATCCAGATGACTAGCTGATCAAGCACTTCTGAAGCGGGCAACACCAAGCCAGAGAGCACGGTGTTGGTTGAGATGTCTGCCAACAGCAAGCCACATTTGCTCCTGCCTGGATCTATGGCCACTACACGTGTCATTGGCTGAGGCGCAGTTCGATTGCAACAGGGTCTGCAGTTTCGCTTCGTCGAAGAGCCACTGCCTCCAGCTCAGCCCGTCCATCGCTGCGTTCGATCAGCTCTTGCCCAAGAGAATTGATCGCATTTCCATCAAATTGCAGACCTTTGCTGAGAGAACCGCGTCTTTGAACTTCCGCCAAGGTGGATGCGAGGAGCAGGTTGAGACGGTTCCTTACGGCGTCAGGATCGCGCTCGTTGCTGGCCAGGGTTGTGCGGGCAAGAACCTCACCCTCTCTGGCCACCGTGACATTCGAACGAACTTCAGGGAAGGCATACACCACCGTCTCACCAAGTAGGACATTGGCCGCTGAACGAATATTTACAACCCAAGTGCCAGTGTTTTGGATCACTTGTTCTAGCCGTTTGATATCTGAACGCGGAACAAGCAAAATCTGGTTCTTTGCGGGTTGGCCAGGCAACACTTTTTGATAAGCCTGAAGATTGGCTTCTCGAAGTAATTGATCGATGACATCCTTCGCCTGATCGGGGCGTTCGAGCCTCAAGGTTGCTGTGGCGAGAGGCTCGCCGCTGCTGATGGCAACGTTCCCGCGTCGCAACGCCAGAAGAGTGTCCTCGAGTTGTTTGAGTTCCTCTTCGCCACTGCGAATTTGTGCGCGCACGGTCGAAAGTTCTTCTTCGGTGCGTTGGATTTCTATGTCTTTCGCATCAACGTCTTGGCTCAGTTGCTGCCGCTCAGCTTCTAGGGAGCGGGTTTGCTCCTGTAGAGGCAGAAGTGTGCGACGAAGTTCTGCGGCTCGCTGTTGTGCCGCAGTTAGCTCTTTGCTGGCTTGCTTCTGCGCGCGTTTACTCGTCTTCAGATCGGAGCGACTGCTTCGCAATCTGTTTTGCAAATCATTGAGTTCAAACAAGCCAACCCTTAGCTGTCGACTGACGAGCAACAACAATCCAAGTGAAAGAGCACTGATCAGGCTGCCTGTCAGCACCGTAATCACTACAGCCGTGCGCTTGGGCCTTAGTCCAAGCAAGCTGAGGCGAGCTTTCCCCACACGTGAACCAAGGCGATCTCCCAGCGTTGAGAGCACACCGCCAAGGACGAGCAGAGCGAGAAGTAGGAACCAGCCGGTCACGGAGAGTTAAAGATCAGAGTTCGGATGGGAAGTCCATCTTCACCTGCGTGGTCAGCTGAAACGCTTGGCGAGAGTGATTGGATCGAGAACGGTGATTTTTTTGCGATCGATGTCAACAAGTCCCGATGACTTGAGATCGCCCAGAAGACGGGTGATGGTTACTCGGGTGGAACCAATGGCCTCTGCAATGGCTTGATGGGAGAGGCGTAAATCGATCGTGATACCACGTTCTCCAGGTACTCCGAAATCTCTGCAAAGGACCAGTAGAAAACTCACCAGTCGGGACGACATATCCCGATGAGTGAGGGTTTCAATCATCGTTTCCGTCTGAAGAATTCTGCTTGAAAGACCCTGTAACAACAAAAGCCCAACGCTGGTATCACCCTCAATGGCCTGTCGAACAGAGGTGGCTGGAGCTGTCAACATTTCCACTCGCGTGAAGGCGATCGAATGATAAAAACGATCTGAGCGGTGGCCTGTCAGCAGAGACAGAACGCCAAACAGGCTGTTTTCTCTCAACAGGGCAACCGTGATCTCTTCGCCAGATTCGTACACCCTTGAGAGGCGAACGGCTCCACGACGAATGAGATAGACCTTCTCAGCAGGATCTCCAGGGAAAAAGATTGTTTTCCCACGCTCCACCATCTCTGAGTTGGCACCATCGAGTCCACGAATAACGTCCTGAAGGGTTCGGCTAGTAGGAACCGAGGAGGCTCCCAAGCTTGAACCCATGGGGCGAATTGTTGGTGGTGCGTAGCGGCTGAAGCCGCGGCTGACCTCGGCCATGTATCCAGCGCGTATGTCGAGATGTTATGGATCAGCCCTTCCAGCCCGTGTAGCAATGCACACGAAATTCCGGCTTGTTTACTTAGCCGAAAGTGCCGTTCTCTGATCCTTCATTAGGTGTTTGAGGCCAGGTTCGGCTAGGTCCAGCAGTTCATTGAGCTGGTTACGGCTGAAAGGGGCGCCCTCTGCTGTCCCCTGCACTTCAAGTAATTTCCCATCTCCATTCATCACTACATTCAGATCCACGTCGGCCTGGCTGTCTTCGCTGTAGTCGAGATCGAGAAGCGCGAGGTTGTTGATCACGCCAACAGATATTGCTGCCACTTGAGATTGGACTGGGTTGGAATTAAGGACACCTTGCTGAACTAGCCGCTCACAGGCTCTTTGAAGGGCAATCCATGAACCGCTGATGGCAGCGGTTCGGGTGCCTGCATCTGCCTGAATCACATCACAATCAATTTTCAATGTGTTCTCGCCAAGAACTTGCATGTCGATTGCTGCGCGCAGGCTGCGACCAATCAGTCGCTGAATCTCTTGAGTTCGGCCGCTCAACTTAAGGAGTTCTCGATTTTGACGTTCCGGCGTGGATCCAGGAAGCAGTCGGTACTCAGCGCTGAGCCATCCCTGGCCTTGATCTTTACGCCAGCGAGGCACACCTTCCTGATGGCAAACACTGCAAAGAACAGCTGTTCGGCCACTGTGGATGATCACAGAACTCAGGGCAAATCCCATCGGATCCCAGTTAATAGAGAAGGGGCGAAGGTCGCCCGGCTGGCGTCCGTCACGGCGAGAGCTGTTGGTCATAAGTCCATGGTGAGGGGGTGCTTTGAGCCTGCCAGTTGACTCGGCACACCATGGATGGTGTCAAAAGACTTGTGGATTGGACTCGCAGCGCTAGATTCACTTACATCCGGATTTGCCGGACATCGGCAAACGAGATGACAGTCAGCCTCAGCCCTAACCATCATTCGCGTGAGTCGCGGACTAATGAAAACGGGGCTCTCGAGAGAGCAGGGCTTCGGCATCTGTCGTCTGTAGAGGCCCGCCCATCTCTGCATTTAGCTGCACCTGAAGGTCAGCTTCAGGTGCATACCGCCCCGTTTCGAGGGAGTTTCTCCGGAGTGTTAAGTCAGGCGTTACGGACAGCAGGTCTAGGAAGCAATGTCTTGATCGCTCAGTTTCTCAAGGGTGGGGTGGATCAAGGCCCCTTGAGCAGTCTCACCCTTTGCGATCGCCTTCGTTGGTTGCGACCGTCCGTAACGGAGTGCTTATCCGACCCAGCGGCGACAACCGATGACGAGGTCAAACACGCGGTTCAGGAGGTGTGGCAGATCTGTAAAACCCATCTTTTAGAGGGATCCTTAGATCAACTTGTTTTAGATGAGGTCGGCTTAGCGATGAAGCTCGGTTATCTCAGTCATGAGGATGTGTTGTCGGTATTGGAGCAAAGACCATCTGCGATGGACGTGATCGTGACTGGGCCCGAGATCCCCGCGGAGATGATGGAGATGGCTGACCAAGTCACTGAATTGCGTCGAGGTTTTTAATGCTGAAAAACGATCGTTGGATTACGGATCAGGCTGATGCAGGGATGCTCGAGCCTTTTCAATCAGGGTTGGTGCGCCATTTGGATCCAGATCAAAGGGAAAGTCCAGTTCTTAGCTTTGGATGCTCGTCTTATGGCTATGACTTGAGACTTTCGGCCAAGGAGTTTTTGATTTTTCGCCACGTACCAGGCACGATCATGAATCCCAAGCGTTTTAATCCAAACAATCTTGAATCAACACCCATTCATCATGACAATGATGGGGACTATTTCATTCTTCCGTCTCATTCTTATGGCCTCGGTGTCGCTCTTGAAAAAATGCGTGTGCCGCCCAATATCACGGTGATTTGCCTCGGTAAGAGTACTTATGCACGCTTGGGGATTATCGTGAATACAACTCCCGCAGAAGCTGGTTGGGAAGGGCATCTGACTTTGGAATTCAGTAATAGTTCTGGCGCTGATTGCCGTATTTATGCCAATGAAGGCATTTGCCAGTTGTTATTTTTTGAAGGCGATCCGTGTGAAACTACTTATAGCGATCGTAGGGGAAAGTACCAACATCAACCTGAAAGGGTAACTTTGGCTAAGGTCTGATTGGCATCTTAAACGTCTGTGATGATGTTTTTATCTGATAACTTGCTCGCATTTCGTTGACTGAGAGGTTTTGGCTAAGTGATTCTATGTATGGCACCGACTTTATTTCTATCGGCTTAATTTAATATTCTTGTAAGCGCTTGGTCTGGGAAATTAAAATATTGAATTTAAGTCAAGCGATCAATGGTTGATCGAAAATTATCGTAACTTTAATATGCTTTATAAATTCCCGTCATAGGTTCTGTTAGAGTTTTTTAGAAATTTGATTATGGCGCAAGCCTCGCTTTATGTAGCCTAGTTTTTTCGTACCAAGCGGCAAATTCTGGTGTCCATGTTTGGAGATGGGGCCACATCAGATCGCAGAGCTCGCGGATTTCTTGCTGTGCATCAAGCTTGGCTCGTAGATCCATGAAGTGAAGAAAGGCGCGCAGCGTGAAGCTCACCACAAAGTGCTGCCTGTAATCGAAGGGGAGAATGCCTCGAGCGTGTTCTTCCGAAAAGCCGGCCTGGAGTAATTCCTGATATCGATCGGCGCCGATCCGGCAGTGATTTAAATCTTTTTGTCTCTCAACCTCGCTGTAAAAGTATTTCTTTCCCTGACGGTCTCTGTACTCACCAACAGGGCGCAAATAAAACACTTCCTCCAGGTCTAAGTCACCGGCCGACGCTCTGCAGATGCGATCGCCTGTATACCTCATGGACTGCACATCAAAGCTGACGCCAACCCGGTGTGTCCGTGCCTGTTGCATCACGGAGTGAGGAAACCAGCCCACGTTCAATACGATCTGGGCATGCTCCATCGGACCGAAATGACCTCGCTCTCCCGCGAGCAGGCGTTTGACGCAGATCTCACCCGCTTTGGCTTCATCCGGCCATTGGGCTCGATCTGCGGCAACGAAGCCTTCGCTGTAGTCCTGATGCATTCCGACGTAAACGCACTGTTGTGGATTCGGGGTTGCTGCGATCAGGTCAACTCGAAAACGAGAGTCCATAGTTGTCGTTTGCGATGAACGAATCATGTTTTGTTCAGCTGTGGCTGCGAGGTCCTGGGCTTGAAACTGGCTCGATAGCAGGGACTGTGCTGGTGGAACCAACTCCTGCAAGCTGAGGCAAAGGCCCATCCTCAATCAGTGCGACCGCTAACGATTCCAATTGGTCTGCTGTTCTCGCCCCAACAGAACGTCCGCGCATGGAGCCATCTGCAGCAAACAAATTGAGCTGGGGAATACCTGTGACGTCATAACGATCGATCAGATCCAGCCAACGTGGGTTATCAATATTCACAAGAACAATGTCCAATTGATCAACATGAGCTGTTTCGGTTTGGAGCATTGCAGGGGCCATGGCTTGGCATGCCTCACACCAGTCTGCGTAAAACTCCAGAACGGTGGGCCTGGAATTGCTTAGTGCGACATCTGGATCCAGGGATTGCCTGGCCAGCTGGTCGAGAGGAGCTTCCTGGTGCAGACCATTGCGAAGCAAAAACAATCCTGCAGCGAGGACGAGTGCCGTGATCAGGAGCAACCCCTTTTGGAATGGGGTCAGAGTGGCGGTGGCAGAACTGCCGGTCATGCCGGAAAGCAACTTCGAGCTTCACTCTGGCAGGCTTCAGCAATTGTTGTTGCTAGCGTTTGAAAGCAAATTCTGTTGTTGTGATCTGCTTTCTCGCTGATTTCATCGATCGACCGTCGGCTGCTTGCTGATGCCTTTTCTTCGCTTCCTGTTGCTGCCGTTCCGAGCACCCCTACTTCTGGTGCTGTTTGGAGTTGCTGTCTTTCTCGGTCACCATTGGTCGATCGAAAGTGCACATCTGATTGCGTTCCGCCGTGTGCCTTCCTCACTTTTCTGGACAGTAGAGGTGCTGCAATCACTTGCGATTGTGCTGATTTGCACCATGCCTGATGTCCTTCTCCGCCAAATGTCCTTGCTGATGGCCTCCAGCCGGGTGCTCAGCCTGGTGGCAACCCTTTTGCTTGTGATCACGGTGGGTCTTTATGTGCTCAGTTTGAGCTTGCTTTCTGATGTTTTGATTTTGGCTTCAGCCATCTTGTTGGCACGACTAGACCTCACTCGTATCAAAGTAGTTCCCCCTCCTCAGGTCACGGCTTTTTGGTTAGCCGCGCTGGTGCTTTCGGGTGTATGGCTTGGTAAGGATCTGCCGAACCCCCTTGCTTCAGCTGTCGCATTGGTCATCACCTGATCCGAGATAGGCCCAGAGATTCCCTAGGACCTTTTTGGTGTAAAGCCTCGTTTCCGGATAAGGGATCCTCTCCACCCACAATTCGGGATCACTTCCCAGCAAGGGTGTAATCCATTGGCTGGCAGCTCCTGGACCAGCGTTGTAACTAGCGACTGCCAGCCAAATGTTCCCTTGCCATTGCTCTAGTAATCGGGAGAGATAGCGAGCTCCGAGCGTCGCATTGCGCGTTGGATTTTGAAGTTGATCCTTAGTGAGTGACCCGCCAGCTAATTCTTCAGCCGTGGGTGGCATCAGCTGAAGCAGCCCGATCGCTCCCACTGGTGAGCTCACGCCTGGAGAGAAGCGTGATTCCTGCTTGGCGATAGCCAAGAGAAGCTCCTTCCGGACAGCTTCTTGCTGTGATGCCTTTTGGAACACAGGAATGAGCAGACGAGGATGCTGGCTGCGATGAAGGAGTTGCCGAATGTTGCAGTCGTCGTTGATGAGCCTCAAACTCGCGCGCCAAAGACGACTAAGGCCTGTCCATGAATCCCCAACGGCAACGCGAAGACGACCTTCCACCAGTTGCTGCTGCGGCTTCAATGAATGACCTGACTGGGGTTGTTGGCTTCTCCAGGTCTCCCATGCTTCCTGGGTTTGCCCCAGTCGCCAGAGTCGATTCACGAATGGATCTCCACTGTTTAATGGCTCCCATTGGGATTGAGATGAGTCACTGAGATCTGAGGACTGAGAGGTTGACGCTTGATTGAGCGCTGGAAGATCACCTCCTCCAAGCCTTACTTCGGCGCGCCAGGTGTAATAACTTCTGGGGTGAGCATTAATCAATTGCTTCCAAACATTCTTGGCTTGCGTTTGTTGGCCTTGTTTTGAAAGAACCAGACCTAGCCAAAATTGCTGTCTTGCTGACAATGGTTCCGGAAGACTTGAGCTTGGAATGGCCTGTAACAGCGTTTCGGCTGTCTTCCATTGGCCGCTTAAGAGGGCCTCGCGGGCTAGATCCCATTGCAGCTGCCATGCCGCCGGGTTGTTTGGCCAGCGCTTGAAAATAGAGAGTGGTCTAGGCGCTTCACCCAGGCGAACGCGGGCTGCTGCTACATCAGCAGAGCGTTGTTGCAGTGATTGCGGAAGAGCGTCTAGGAGGCTGGGATCAGGGTTCAGTGGTTCACTCAGTAAGGCCGCTGCCTTGAGTGCTGCAGGATCGTCAGGGTTGTTGATAGCCAGCTGAAGCAGTCTCTGCTTTCCACGCTGATGCTGATCGCCGTTTCCTTGTAACAAGGCTCGTCCAATCGACAAGGCAATGGCTGGAGTGGTGGGTGTGCCCTGTAGGCAAGCTTCTGCCGCGCTGCTATCGCCGATTTTGGCCAGTGCTTGGGCGAGCTTGAGGCGACCGTCTTGATTCGGACCATCACCGCTGATCCTGTTGCAGGCCTCTTTCAGTTGAGCTGCAGCGCCTGGCCAACGCGCTCCCCAGCGGGCTAGGTGCAAGGCAGCGATTGCTTGTTTTGGGGACTTCGTTTCAGTTTCTGCTGCTGCTGCTAAGGCGGCTGGATGACCTGGTTGTTGTTGAAGAAGCTCGGCGTGTAGAGCTGGGTGTGCTTGCCCAAGTTGGTACAGGGCATCAGCGCTGGCCGCGCTGTTGGGGAAACGTGTCAGTAAGGATTGCCACAGTTGCTGTTCCTCTGACGATTGGCCCAGTTTTGCGGCCGTTAAGGCTTGGTACTTAAGAGTGACCGCGGCTAATGGATCGTTTCCCCATCCCTGATTCGCAAGTAGACGGCGGGATCGTTTCGCTGAAGCTTGACTGCGTGCTGCGAGCAAGAGGGCTGCTTCTCGACGTTCACTGGGATTGATTGACCAGCGGTAATGACTCCAGAGAGATGAATTGGAGAGTGCTGGTGTGACTGGAGCGTGCAGGCGGCGCATTAGTGCCTGTCCTCCGATGATCAGCACAGAGGTGAGGATTGGAGTTCCAGCCAGGAGAAGAAGGCCTCGAGAGTGTTGAACGGTCAAACCACGGCCGGAGACTGATGGCATTCTGTTCCCAGCGGAAGGCATTTGGATGGCCAAGAAGCAAGAGCGGAGCAGCCCAGGGGACCAGCAACGCCGTCGCTGTGGAATTGCTGCTTGTCTTGCTCTGTTGACTTGGGGCCTTCGTTGGCTTTGGCCCTTTCAGCTCATCCCTGGTTGGCTGGTTACAGCAATGTTGGCTTGGGCCTTGATCGAACTTGCAACCCTGTTGCTGGCTCCCCGTCGTTGGAGTTAGGAACTAGTAGCTGAGGATGTGCAATTCATTCAGCAAGCCAAGCATTAGCGTCTTAAGTGAGATAGCAGTTCGGCTTAAAGTTGAAGTCCCAATTGAGACGCTATGGCTGAATCTGCCATCCATCCGTTGGGGCCTTTCCCGAAGCCATCACAGATCAGCTTTGGGACGGATGGATTGCGTGGCCGGGTGCAAACCATGCTGACCCCCTCTTTGGCTCTTCAGGTGGGGTATTGGACTGGACGCGTGCTGCAGGCAGATGGACCAGTGCTGATTGGTATGGATTCACGCAGCAGCGGCAGCATGGTGGTCGCAGCACTGACCGCTGGTCTTACTGCAGCGGGACGTGAGGTGTGGACCTTGGGACTATGTCCTACACCGGCCGTGCCAGTGCTGATTCGCCGTTACTCAGCGGCTGGTGGGCTAATGGTTTCGGCGAGCCACAACCCTCCTGAGGACAACGGGATCAAGGTGTTTGGGGCCGATGGCAGCAAGTTGTCGCCCGAGCGGCAGCTGGCAATTGAGGCCGGTCTTTGTATGGGGGATGGTTCTGGGATTGAGTTGGCGGCGTCCGGATGCACTCATCATCGACCTGAGCTGCTGGATCACTACCGCGCCAGTTTGTTGTCCAGCGTTGAACAGCATCGGCTTGATGGTGTGCCAATCGTGCTTGATCTCTGCTGGGGGTCTGCAACAGCATGTGGTGCTGAGGTTTTTTCTGCACTTGGGGCCGAGCTCACGGTGCTGCATGGCGATCCAGATGGAACCAGGATTAATGTCAAATGTGGGTCCACCCACCTTGAGCCTTTGCGCCGTGCGGTGATCGAGAGCGGCGCTGTCATGGGCTTCGCATTCGATGGGGATGCCGACCGCATGCTTGCGGTCGATGGACAAGGTCGTGTTGTCGATGGTGATCACGTTCTCTACCTCTGGGGGTCGGCCTTGCAGGAGAAAGGACATCTGCCAGACCAGCGCTTGGTCGCCACGGTGATGTCGAACCTGGGTTTCGAACGTGCTTGGCAGGCTCGCGGTGGACTGCTTGATCGGACAGCGGTTGGTGACCAGCACGTGCATGCCGCAATGGTGACTACAGGCGCAGCTCTTGGAGGTGAGCAGTCTGGACACATCTTGTCCTCCGCCCATGGTTTGTCTGGTGATGGTGTGTTGACCGCTCTTCAGCTAGCAAGCCTTTGCCATGCAAAGCAGCTCTCCTTGGCTGAGTGGGTGGATCAGAGTTTCCAGGCATATCCCCAGAAATTAGTGAATGTGCATGTTGAAAATCGCTCCCGGAGAAAGGATTGGGCGGACTGTGCTCCTTTCCATGCCTTGGTTCAAGAGGCAGAGGCCTCGATGGCTGAGGACGGCCGCGTATTAGTCCGAGCAAGTGGTACGGAACCCTTGCTACGCGTGATGGTTGAGGCTGCCGATCAAGCCATTGTCGATCACTGGACCTCCCGCTTGGCGGGAGCAGCAGAGGAGTATCTCAACGTGTCTTGATCAAAAGCTCGAGGGCTAGCAGGAGTGCTCCATCGCAGGCGTCACCATTGCGGTTATCCCATCGAGCTTCGACTCTGCGACGACTCAATGCTGTGTGGACTGCTTTTTGAAGGGGTGCCAAATTCAGCAGGGCACCTCCCCTTGCGCAGAAAACAGGCTTGAGAAGCCCAAGGGATGAAGCCACGGCCTGGGCTGCCTCGGCAAGGGCATCACCTGAGCGGTCAATAATCGCCGATGCCAGCAAGTCGCCGCCATCGGCCGCGGCCGAAACGAGTGGCGCCAGTTGTGCCAGCTTGGCTGGCTGGAAATCGGGCTGCACGACTACCGCCTTTATCTCTGCGGCTGTGCTGCAACCAAGGACATGCCATAACTGTTTGCGAAGTGGCCCATCCGGGAGTCGTCCATCGGCCATGCGCAGGCTGAGCTGCAATCCCTGATGGCCGATATCGAAAGCAGCCCCTGCCCCATCGAGTTGCCAACCCCATCCTCCACAGCGCTGTTCAAGCCCCTTGTCGTTGCGACCCACCACGATCATTCCGGTGCCGCTGATCAGCACAACCCCTGCATCATTAGGGAAGGCTGCACGGAGAGCGGTGCGTTCGTCGCCAGTGGCAATACATCGCTGCTTTGGCAGATTCAGGCTGGTTGCCAACAGATCTCTGGCAAGGGTCTGATGAGGGGTTCCCTGTTCCACCCCGCTGGCGCCAACGGCGGCTGCGTCGATCTCAAGGTTGTTGACATTGGCTGCCCGCAGGCTGCTGTGGATGGCCTTGATGAAACGTGATTCACCCCCTGTCGCCTGGAGATGGCTGACGCCACTGCCCTGGCCTTCGCCCAGTAGGTGCCATTCCCCTCTACTCCACTGGCTCAGCTTGCAGCGGCAATGGGTCTGGCCAGCATCAAAGCCAGCCAGAATTGGCATGTCATTCATGAATTGGTCTGGTTGGTTTGCGTCAAGGTCGCCAGGCAAAACCAACCGGTGATCTGTACTTCTGGCCTGAAGAAAATGGTGTCTGTCACGCCTTGCATCAACAGACCTGCTATCGCAGCTAGGCAGCCAAGCCAGGGAAGAGCTAGTGGAGCCGTTGAACGCAGAGCTTGCAGCCCGCTGCGAAGACTGGCTAGGGCCAATCCCAGTGCTGCAATCAACCCTGGAATGCCTGTCTCGACCAGAAGTTCAAGGGGCACTGAATAAGCACTCAGTGCGTTGAATTTAGGCTGTTGGTATAAGGGATAGATGGCATTGAAGGCGGCATTACCTGGTCCAATACCCAGCCATGGCCGGTCTTGAATCATTTCGATTGCTGCTAACCAAACATTGATGCGGAAGTTGTTGGAGCTATCGCCTCGTCCAGCCAGCAGGCTTGCAACGCGCGTGCGGATTGGATCCACCTGCGTCACAGCTATGGCCAACGTCACACCAGCCAGTACTAACAACACAAGTGGAACGAGTCGTCTCCAGATCGCTGGCCAGCTGCGAATGGCCCGTAAGACGAGCAGCAATACCAGCACTCCAAGGGCGGCGAGCATGCCCAGCCAGCCACCGCGGCTGTAACTAAACAATGTGGCCACAGCGCCTAAAACAAGCGTCACTGCTGCGAAGCAGCGCGATCCCCAGCGACGCCAGCGAATGAAGGCGATGAGAGCCAAGGGCAGGATTGGTACCAAGTAACCGGCCAGCAGATTTGGGTTGCCGAGTGGCCCGTAAATCCTGACCGTGCCAGCGCTTAAGGAGTTGGGGTCGGCCCATCGTGCAAGCTCCTCTGTGGGCCCGTAAAGCTGGCGCAACGCCATCACACTGGTGATCAATGAGCCGCCGAGTAAGGCGGCGACCAGTCGGTCCCACCATTCCGGCCTTGCAGACAGAAGCTGACGCATCAGTGCGTAAACACCGAGATAACTAAGCAGCTTGATCAGGCCTTTGGCTGCTGCAGCTGGCACTGGAGAAAACCCCGTAGCGAGAACAGCGATACCCAGAAACAACAGCACCCATGCGCTGATAGAGCTGATTCTCTGCGGTTGGCTCACGCTGGACCAGAGGATCCACAACGCTCCGCAGGCCAGAACCACAAGCCCCAACCCAGTTCGAGTGAAGAGGGGGAGCCCCGCTAAAAGAATCATGAGGATGATGCTTGCCCACCAGCTAAGGCGCTTCAGGTCAGGATCACTGGCAGTGATGAGTCCTTGCCAGCGCAGTAGCAGGGGTGGCGGGGCCGGAGCCTCATCCATGAGATGTGAGTGCAGCGTCTTTGGAATTATCAACCGGATGCCATGCCATCTCCAGATCCTTTAACGGAGGTAGGACGTTGTGGTTCCGCTCGAAGAGCACGCGATAGGTCGGTTGTCCCTGCTCTTGCACGTAGCGCTCTCGTTCTGTGGCGACGGGCAATGGATTATCGGCTCTCCAAGGCCGGTGATCTTGTTGAGGGCGCACAAAGCAGCTTGAAAGTTCTACCAGGCTGACCATGGGCTCGATGACGGCCAGGACATCACTTTGCAGAAAAAGTTGGCGCCCTGGATTGAGGGCTGATGCGATGGCGAGTAAAAGATCGGGTTGAAGGACTCTGCGTTTGCGGTGTCTTTGTTTGAACCAGGGGTCAGGAAACTGAATGGTCACCAGGTGCAATTGGTCTGGGGGTAGAGCTGCCATCCAGTCTTCAAGGCTGATGTTGGCATTGCAAAATAAAAAATGAAGGTTGTTTTGTTGGTATCGATTGCGATCACGTTGGGCGGCTTGAACGAGGGACCGGCGGATCTCCACTCCGAGATGGTTTCGCCCTGGCTGTAACGCTGCGAGCTCCAACAGGAAGAAGCCTCGAGCACAGCCAATGTCGAGATGAATCGGCAAATTGGGATGATCGAACAGTTCATACGGCTCCGGCAGGGCGAGCGGCAACTGAAAAAAGCGGCTGAGAGGATTGACGTGCTGGCGCATCATCCCTCAGTTGATTTCAGAACCGGTGCATGGCGGAGTAGCCCCCAGCAGGCGGTGTATCCATGCAGATAGGTGTTGTTGCTCAAAGGACCAATTTCGCCGTTGCAGAACGCTCCAGAGATTGGAAGATTGGGCAAGACTTCTCGAGCGATCGAAATGTCACCGTTCGCCTCTCCGAACAGCCCGCTGCCACGACCAAGACAGGCGAATAACAGGCCGCAGAGCGGCGGGGGTGACGGAGATCGCTCCCTACTGGCTTCTAACAGCTGACGTGCCTCCACTCTTGATGACTGCGCTTCTCTGAGCTGGAACTGCACATGTTGGCCAGGACGCACCCGTTCAGCGACTGCGACCGCACCGTTGCGTGGGTCGACGCCGATGAGATTGCGCACCAGAAAGTCGCTGGGACATTCCTGCATGAGATTGCGACGCTCCACGCCTAGAAAAAGGGAGTGTTGAACAAGCTCTCTGTCTTCAGCATTGAGGTCGGCAAGCACCCGCTGTAAACAGGCCACGGGTGTATCGCGACGATCACCGTCGCTGAGTTCCAGCAAAATATTTCTTTGCGCTTGTTCGATTGCAAATACAGGTCCAATCGGTCTGCAGCCCTGAGCAATGACAGGATCCAGATACCAGTCACCTCCAATGCTCACACCAGCAGCCCCCTTGATGACGTCTCCATCAATGAGCAGGGAGCCGTGTGTGGCGTTGTGAGGTGCAGCAATTCCTCCGATGATCTCTGCGTTGGGATAGGCGTAATCCAGCCCGCTGATCAAATCATTGATCGCCCCACAACTGGGGTCGATGAACAACAGCAGGGATCTGCTGAGAGCGGGGTCAATGCCCACCCAGTCTTGCCAATTTTGTACAGGTCCATCGAGATCTGGCAGATTTTCGGTGTCCAGTTGAAAGGGTTTGAGCCGAACGCCAGGGAGGTTGAGAAGGGTGATGCTGAGGGCCGTGGTCTGTTCCAGCTCCTGAGATTGCCCAGAACCATCCGTTCCGATAACACCGCCTGCAACGAAGCCGATCCATTGCTCTGACTGGAGCCTTTGGCTTAAAAGCGGCAATAGGCGCGGGAGGTCACTCGCGAAATGGTTAGAGACAAAAACAAGTGCCAAGTCGGCTTTCTCCGACCCGAGTTGATTGCTGACATCTTTCGTCGCCTCTTCCAGAGAGGTGCAGCAGCTCAGTGCTGTTCGGCACTTGGACTGGGTTCCGGAACCTCGGAACCAATCGAGGGGGTTGAACGGAACCATGTTGTGGACCTTACCAATCTTGAGGGCTAGGTCGATGGCATCGATAATGGCCCTATCTCGAACCTGCCTGGTGCCTGATCTCCCCTACCGAAGTTTGGTTTGGCTTACATATCGATTGGGAGCAACGTTTGCTCTTGGGGTTCCACTGGTGTTGCTGATCTGGGCTGGGATCCGGCGTGAGCCTGCGCTGGTCAGGTTGTTGAGTCTTTATTGGAAAGTGGCCAGCCTTTTACCAATCAGTGTTTTGCTGCTCACCGATCGGCGTCCGATCGGGTACATCACGGCTTTCGTTGCTCCTGTGCTGATGGCAGTTTCGGTTTGGTTCTGGGTGGATCTCAATGAAGAACTTGCTGATAGTGCCCCTGGCAGTGCTCTCCCAATGACTGTTCGGATTTGGCGCTGGGCGCTCAGCGGATTCGCCTTGCTTGCGGCTGGGATGTCTGCGACAGCTTTGCGCTGCGTTAAGCAACTGAGCGGTCCGGAGTGTTTGGCATGGCTGGAAGGACCCCAAGGACTGCACCGAGTGGCAGAGCGTTTGTTCGACTTCGTGTTTGGAGGTCAATGGAGCGTTGCGGTTGCAGCGTTCATTGGCTACGTGGCTTTAGTGGCTTACGTGGTGGGATTCCTTCAATGGCTTTTGGTTCGTCTGCCACGTCAGGGTCGGGTGGCAGGTGAATTCTGATTCGTTGTTGTCGGCCCTTGAGGCCATCAGTCGCGATCATCCCGATCGTGTGGTGCGTCTGCGTGGAACAGTTCTGTCATCTAATCACGTAGACGAAGCGCTTGAATTGCTGATTTTTAGAGGTTTTAGCAGCTGCACGACCCACTCCACTGACTTTGACCCTGACCGAACTGTGCTGCCTGATGGGGCCACTATCGAAACAGCTGAATTGCTTCGCGGTCCCCTGAATCCCCAGAAGGAGGAACGTCTGATCGGGCCGCTTCCAGCGCAAGCGTTGATGGAAGTCGCCGTTTGGCTCTGATGAGAGCTGTGGTTCAGCGTCGAGCCAGTACTGAGACGCACCTGCCGCACAAGTTCGGGTGGTCGCTGTACTGACCGATGTCGCGTTCGTAGTGCCAGCAGCGTTCACACTTCTCACCTCGCGAAAGGGCAACCTCGATGACAGCGATCTCGCTGTCATCACTGGCAAGCAATTCGGCCCAGGGTTCTCCCCCGAGCTGCAATTGGGATACCAAAAGCCAGTCCCGGAGGCCATCCACGTCGTGATCGCCTTTGTCCTGGAGCCAGTTAAGCGCCGCTTGGAGCTTGGGGGTGCGCGCATCGATTCGGACGGCCGCCTCAAGCGATGCGCCTAGCTGCCGCTTGCTACGGCACTCTTCTAGAACTTTATTCACTGCTGCGCGCAATTCACGCAGCTCTTGCATGGGTTCGTTGAGACTGTTGTCTCGCCAGTTATCGGGCACGCTGGGCCAGCCGCTTTGGAACACCGAGTCGGTTCTTGTGGGGTAAGGGATGTTCTGCCAGATGTCCTCGGCCATGTGGCAGAGCACGGGAGCGATGGCTGCGGCGAGTCGTTCGATAATCAAGGCCATCACGGTTTGGCAACTGCGTCGCCTTTGATCGGATGCTGCACTCACATACAGCCTGTCCTTGGCAATGTCGAGGTAAAAGTTCGAGAGATCAGCGACGCAGAAGTTCTGTAACAACTGGAAGAATCTGAAAAATTCATAGTGTTCAAATGCTTCGCTGATCTGGTCGAGCACGGTTGCTGTGCGCTGCAACATCCAGCGATCGAGCAATGGCAAATCGCTAATGGCGATGGCATCACTGCTTGGATTGAAATCATGCAGATTGCCAAGCAAATAGCGCGAGGTGTTGCGCACCTTGCGATAAACGTCTGAAAGCTGTCGGAGGATGCCAGCACCGATCGGGACGTCAGCCGAGTAGTCCACAGAACTCACCCAGAGCCGCAGCACATCGGCTCCGTAGGCAGGTTCTTGCTTTTGGTTCTTGCCGCCTTCGATAATCACCATGGGGTCAACAACATTGCCGAGTGATTTGCTCATCTTTCGGCCTTTTTCATCCAGCGCAAAACCGTGGGTGAGCACGGTTTTGTAGGGCGCTGTGCCATTGACTGCTACTGACGTCAGCAACGAGGACTGGAACCAGCCGCGATGCTGATCCGACCCCTCGAGATAAAGATCTGCGGGGTAGCTGAGACCTTCGCGCTGGCTTGATACAGCGGCCCAGCTGGAGCCGGAATCGAACCAAACATCCATAGTGTCGGTGCCCTTACGCCAGAGATGTGCTTCTGCGATGTGGCTGGAAGGGAGGAGATCAACCTCGTCTTTTTCCCACCAGATATCTGCTCCGTATTCAGCGATTAGCGCCTTGACATGGGCAATGGACTCGGCATTGAGAAGCACCTCGCCCGTTTCACGTTGATAAAACACCGGAATAGGGACACCCCAGTTCCGCTGACGGGAGATACACCAATCGCCTCTTTCAGACACCATGGATTCAATCCGATTGCGGCCAGATGCGGGGAGCCATCGCACGCCGTCAATCGCCGTTAGCGCCTCAGTGCGGAAGCCTTCAACAGAGGCAAACCACTGTTCGGTCGCTCTGAAAATCGTGGGCTTTTTCGTGCGCCAGTCGTAGGGATAGCGATGGCAGTAGTTCTCCTGAAGAAGCAGGGAACCGGAGTTCTCGAGAGCCGCGATGATTACGGAATTGGCATCCTTGAGCACGTTCAAGCCCTCGAATGGACCGGCTTCCGCGGTGAGGGTTCCAGCTTCATCCACTGGGCAGAGAACGGGTAAGCCATGCTTTCGCCCGGTGTTGAAGTCATCCACGCCATGGCCTGGCGCCGTGTGCACCAAACCTGTACCCGATTCCGTGGTGATGTAATCCCCACCAACAACGATGGCGCTGCGGCGCTCGATCAGAGGGTGGCTGTAAGTGATTCCAGCGAGATCTGCCCCTTTTACGGTGGCTTTGGATTGCAGGGCGCGATCAAGCTTGGTGGCGATGGAATCGCAAAGATCGGCTGCCACGATAAAAATTTTCCCGTTGCCGTCATCGGCAAGGCAATAGTCGAGGCGATCATTCACCGACACAGCCAGGTTGGCTGGGAGAGTCCAAGGTGTCGTGGTCCAAATCGCAACCTGCAAGCACTGACTGAGGGCGTTGCTCTCTGCGGGAACGTTCAGGCCCTGCTCGTTGAGCTTGCTGCGCAGGCTCTCGGGTAGATCAACAACTGGAAATCCCACGTAGACACTGGGACTGGTGTGTCCGTCGGGATATTCCAGCTCGGCTTCGGCCAGGGCAGTGCGTGAACTGGGGCTCCAGTGCACTGGTTTCAGCCCTCGGTAAATGTGCCCTTTCAGCGCCATCGTTCCAAAGGCGTCGATCTGAGCGGCTTCGTAATCCTTTTGAAGTGTGAGATAGGGGTGATCCCAGTCAGCCCAGATGCCCCAGCGCTTAAAGCCGGCCATCTGGCCGGCAACTTGCTTATGGGCGTAGGCCGCAGCCTTTTTGCGCAACTTGATCGGGGTGAGCGCTAAGCGCTGCTCCTGGTTCATGGCCTGGAGCACTTTGAGCTCGATTGGTAGGCCGTGACAGTCCCAGCCAGGTACGAAACGCACCTTCCGGCCTTGCATCAGCCGGTGCTTGTTGATGATGTCCTTAAGAACCTTGTTCAGGGCGTGGCCCATGTGCAATGCGCCGTTGGCATACGGGGGGCCGTCATGCAGGGTGAACGTGGGCCCGGGATTGTTGCGTCCCAGATCCAGATCGATGCCCTTGTCTCTCCAAAAAGCTTGGAGTTCCGGTTCACGTTGGATGGCATTGGCACGCATGCCAAACCCCGTCTCCAGCAGGTTGAGGGTGTCTTTGTATGACGGGCGCTTATCGGCGTCCTGGCCTGTCTGCTGGGTCACGTTGGCGCTGTAGCAAAGGAAATTATCAATCTTCGCCGATGCTCATGGCTCCGAGCCCTTGAGAGTTGAGTCCGTTGCAGGGTCTGAACGGCTGTCTGAGCTGATCGATCTACTGGTGGCTATTGTCGTTTCGATCTCACTGACATCGCTCTTGTTGCTCTCTGTCTTGATCTCCTCGCCGTCGCGGGAGGTTGAACTGGATTCGCTTGTTTGCAGAGGTGGTTCTATTTTGTCCGGACGGACCCACCGTTTAGGACTTTGATTCGTATTGGCTGGGCTGCTCGTTTCATCGTTGGATGTCTCTTCGGTTGACGGAGCCCCCTTGTTTGTGTCCAGTGTTTCCGGTGTGGCGGTGTCTTTATTTGAATTCTCGACTGGTGATCCATCCCCATCGGCGTTCGGGGAGGGGGGTTCAGGTCGTATCCAGAGTTTGTGGGTTCCCGTTTTGGCTGGTGGTTTAAGGCTCTTGAGTGCTTTCGCCGAAGCTCCTGTAAGGCTGGCCAATACCGCGGTCAATTGCTGGATGCTTGTGGCCCAGCGTTCACGGGAGGTAAGTCGTTGGCGCTCCTCATCGCTGAGCTGTTGCCAGCGGGCCTGGCCGGCTTCCGCTCCTAGGCGGCTGATCAGCAAACCCGCACAGACCACCCCCAGCATGGGAGCACCACGAAGTCGATCACTGCTGGTGACAAGGACAAGACCAAGCAGTAAGACGACGGCTCCCCAGGCACCATCACGGGGGCGACTGAGTTCAGTAGCTAGCAGTGGCAGCAGTAGAACTGCAAGACCCACTAACAAGCACAGATCTCCAGCAAGAGTGGCCAGCATTGATCTATGAGGTCACGAGGTTGTCGCCATTCTGGATCGATGTTTAGGATTCGCTTCTGCCCACCTGGCGGAATTGGTAGACGCGCTGGTTTTAGGTACCAGTGACTTCGGTTGTGCGAGTTCAAGTCTCGCGGTGGGCATTGAACTAATTCCAATCATTCAGGAGCTATTGATAAGCCGAGCTGATTGATTTCTCTCAAGTTCGCTGTGGTGACTAGCGGGTGACAATGCAGGGCATCGTTTCAAGCTTCAATCGCTCTACTGACTGTCATTGGATATTGAACTGGTCAATTTAGTGAGCATATCTCTTTAACGTCAAAAGTGACAGTTAAGAGCCATTAGTCAGATTATTCCTGTTACCACTGGTGCCTAAATAGAATTATTTCTTCTCCTCCGACCTCTTGGCGTTGGAGGATTCAGGACGTTCAACGACTCCTCCAGTGTCTTCACTCAGTTGAGTGTTCACAATCTGAACGCCTACAGCCAGTAGTCCAATGCAGCCAAGTAGAACAAAAGCCCATATCTTGAGTCAGGGGGTATCGGAGTTGGTCAAGAGTGAAGCAGAGTTAGTTAGTTACCAGAAAAAATAAATAACATTCATCTTCCCTTGAGAATAATTATTACAACGTAGTGCTGAGACGATATAACTAGCTGTTCAGGTATTAAATGTGTATTTCTGTCCGCATCATCTAATGAAAGGTGTGCCGCCTCGTTTTGATTTGAATTAGGCACCAATGACTTCGGTTTTGAGAGTCCCGGTCTCACGGGGCGCTTCTAGCAAATTCCAATCAACCTTCCAGAAATGATGAACAGATGTTGTCTTAAAAGCCTCAATGCTTGATGAGGATATGGATATCCTTTCTTGTCTTAAATGGCTTGCACTTTAATTGTCTAGTTTGGTCATGCTTAGGGTCACGGCTTAAAGGGCCAAGATTTCACTTTGTGAGGCCTATCGGTAAGCGCATGATGTGGCGGAGTTAACAATAATTGCATTTATCTGTAAGTTGATGTGAGCGATTTTGTTCTTCTACCCTCAATAGTGCTTAGATCGTTAGCAGGCGCAAAGTTGGTTTTGAGTGACGGAATGAGTTGAGGTAACAGCTGGAAACAGCACGTCTGCTAGAAGCTAGAAATCTGAAACTCTTATTCAAAATTCGGCGAATAGCAACTTTCTGTTGAGGACTATTCGCAATAAGCAGGTTATGTTGATCTTTTTCCCGGCATAGGCCTTTAGGTCTTGCTTAGGCAACTCAAGGCCTCACGATGGGCATTCCTTTTCCTAGATTGGTTCTAGTAGCAGGCGACACCAGAATTTTGTGATGACTCAGGCACTCGCACAACAGGAGATTGTGGGACCAGCGTCCAGGCCTCGGTCAGTGCCAAAGGAGTTTGTGGATCCGCCGTCCTCATGGAATCCCACCGTTGCTCTCTTCTTAGGTGGTTATGCCCTTGCAGGATTGTCGATATGGGGCTGGTTTTTCGGAGGATGGCCACTTCCCTTGCTGTTGATATGTGGGTTCCTGGCTCTTCATTTAGAGGGCACTGTTGTTCATGATGCCTGTCATAACGCTGCTCATCCGATTCCCTGGATTAACCAGACAATGGGGCATGGATCTGCGTTGTTATTGGGATTCAGCTTTCCTGTTTTTACTAGGGTGCATCTGCAGCATCATTCCAATGTCAATGATCCTAAAAATGACCCAGATCACATTGTTAGTACCTTCGGACCCTTGTGGTTGATCGCTCCAAGATTTTTTTATCACGAATTTTTCTTCTTCCAGCGCAAGCTTTGGAGGCCATGGGAATTGATGCAATGGGGCTTTGAGCGTGCGGTGTTCTTGACGATCATCGCAGCTGCTATTCGATTTAATTTTTTACCCTTCATTTTTAATTGTTGGTTTGCTCCTGCCCTAATGGTGGGAGTCACTCTCGGATTATTTTTTGACTACTTGCCCCACCGCCCCTTTCTGTCCAGGAATCGTTGGCAAAATGCTCGTGTCTATCCAGGTCGAACAATGAATTGGTTGATTATGGGACAAAATTATCATCTTGTTCATCATCTTTGGCCTTCTATTCCTTGGTTTGAATACAAGCCTGCCTATGAAGCAACCAAGCATCTTTTAGACGCTAGAGAGTCTCCTCAAAGATTAGGGATATTTGAATCTCGGTCTGATGTATTTAATTTTCTATATGACATTCTCATTGGAGTGAGAAGCCATAAGCCGAGGGGGAGTAAAATGAGACCAATTGCAAAATTTCTTCCTAGCAGACGCATGCGTAGAGGTTGGTTATTATTACTCCGTCGTACGGCTGTGACACCTGCGCGCCAACATCAATAATATTCACATTAAAACCGGTAATCGATTAAATTAGATAAGAATTCAAAGTATTTTCGGTACTCGAAAGAAATCTCCTTCGCGCTGTGGAGCTTGGTCCAGTAATTCTTCGCGGACATCTGTGGAGACCACATTGTCCTCCCGAGTTGCATTCACTACTTCAACAGCGCGTGTGGTCGGTAAAACTCCACCGGTGTCCACCGCCTGGAGTTGATCCACATAATCAAGAATTTTCTCAAGCTGGCCCGTATAAGTCGCGATTGTGTCCTCGGGCAAATCGAGCCTGGCGAGCTTGGCCACCTTGCGAACGTCATCTTCCGAAATCTTGCTCATGCTGCGGAGAGAAATCTTTCAAGATCATCGCGCAGTGCCGTTACTGCTGTATCCAGCAATTGCTTGCCATGCTCGGGCTTGGCGAGAAAAGGGTCAGATCCCATGCGGCCATCGGGATAGCGCTGCCTAAAATCGGCGGGGCCATGAATTGAACCACACGGAGCTGGCTCAGGTAAGGGCCTTTGCTTTTCGATCAGGCTGTCGTGAAGGTGAAGAGTCACGGCGATTTCGCTTGGTGTGGCGTGTTGTCCTTCGCGATTTCCGTAGAGATCCCTCGCTTGCCGCATCACAGGCCCGGCCATGAACCAGTTTGAGAGCTTGCAACGCAGCTTGGGGGCGACTGGAAGCCCTCGACTAGCAGCGGTTCCATAAGCCTGGGCAAATGCGGCCTTTGTGGTGGCCATGTTCCCTCCGTGACCATTGACCACAAGGATTCGTTCGAATCCGTGAGTGGCCAGTGAAAGGACCAGGTCATGCATCAGCGCCATCAAGGTGGCTGGCTGAAGGCTCATCGTGCCCGCGAAACCGAGATGGTGTTCGGCCATGCCATAGGCCTGTGTGGGAGTGACCAAAACCCCACTGCAGCGCCCTAGTTCGAGGGCTACGGCTTCTGCCGTTAAGGCATCAGTGCCGATAGCGCCAGTAGGGCCGTGCTGCTCGGTTGAGCCCAAAGGAATAATGACACCCTTGCAGCGTTTCAGATAGGTCTCAACGTCCGGCCAACTTTGTAAAGCTAGGCGAATGGATTCTGTGTTGACAGCGGGTCCAGGCAGGGTGGCGTTCATGCCAACTCGATCAATAACTTGATGATCGCTCAGCCAGGGGCTCAGTGCGCTGTGCCGTTGCCGTCGTATTTATCTGTGTTGTAATAGCCACCTTTTGTTCCGAAGTAAAAAGTGGTGATCACAAATAATCCGCTGCCAAAGACCAATACAGTCCCGAGATTGAAGCCTGAGAGGGCGGCGTTCATGGTTCAAAGATCTCTTATTTCATCATGCCGAGGTCTTGCAACCTGAACGGCCTTGGTGAGCTAATCGTCACCGCAGTGGCGCTCAGCTCAGGGCATGATTTCATTGCCATCACCCTGAATATCCAACCAATCGCGTAACCATGCGGTGAGCCAGATAAAGGGAAGGGTGTCAGCAAGCGCAGCAAGAGCTTTGAAAAGGTATCCGCTGGCGATAAAAGCTCCCAGCTGAGGAAGCACCGCTTCGCCAGCGCGGATGGGCAACACATGCGCGGCGTAGTGGCTGATCAACACCACGGCACTAGTGTCCACCAATTGGCTCACCAAGGTAGAACCGTTGTTGCGGATCCAGAGGGCCTTGCCATTGGTGCGTTCCTTCCAAAAGTGGAACAAACGAACGTCCACGAATTGGGCTGTGAGGTAAGCCACCATCGACGCCCCAACGGACCCGAAAGCCAGTCGCTGAATCTCAAAAAATGTGGATTCAGGAGCGCCGATAAGGCCTGGCATGAGACCTCCGAGCCACAGAATCAAAACCACCCATCCATTGAGCAAGAGACCTACCCACACGACCTGAGTGGCCCTCTCTTCTCCCCACAACTCACTGATGAGATCGGTGCACAGAAATGTGACGGGATAGGGAAGCGCACCCACGGCAACCACGATCGGCCAAGATCCAATCTTTCCGAGGGCCAGGAATCGCGTCAGGCCAAGGATGTTCAGCATCCCCAGCGTGCCGAGGAAGAGTCCGGCTAGCACAAGAAATACCAGGTCTCGCCTTGCTTGGATGTGGCTTGTGGTGGCTGTGGGTGATGCCGACATGGATTCGTCGTTCATCGTTTGCGTTTTGACAGTCTGGTCATCTGGGTTGTGTTGGCATGCCATCTGGAGTGGCGTGGTTGGGTTGTAGACGCTTGATGACAATTGGCAAAGCGGGTTGCTGTAACCATGGATCTATCTCCTCAGTTACTCCTCTAGCCATCCAATCCATCGCCAAGAATTTCCCAGCTTTCCCCAAGACCTTTTTTTGCCGTCCAGCGGAGGTGGTGGGGCCTGACTTAGTGGGCTGCAAATTGGTGAAACGCCAGGGCGATGGAAGTCTGCTCTGGGGCGTGATTGTGGAAACAGAGGCCTATTCCCAGGAGGAGCCGGCCTGTCACGGTTATCGCCACCGTTCGCCCCAAAACGAAACTCTGTTTGGTGAGCCAGGGCGTTTCTATGTGTATCTGAGCTATGGCATTCACCACTGCGTGAATGTGGTCACCGATCGTTGCGATTGGGCCAATGGGGTGTTGCTTCGTGCAGTTGCCTTGCCTGGAGAGCCTGAACGAGCGGGAGCTGGGCCTGGTTTGCTCTCACGGCGCTTCGAAATAAGCCGTTCTCATGACAACATCTCGGCTTGTGGTGAGAATGAGCTGTGGTTGGCCTCTAGGCCTTCAGTTCTCAATAGCCCTGAGTTTGTGACAACCACGCGGATCGGAATTTCTCAGGCACAGAATTTGCCCTGGCGTTGGTATCTAAAGGCCTCCCGCAGTGTCAGTCGGCGTGCTCGGGGTGATCGCCAGCCTTCATTGGAACAGGCACTCATCCCAGCGCAGGAGTGGTTGCGATGAGTGTCTGGTCACATCGGCATGTGCTTGATTTAGCCGCGTTTTCACGTGCTGATTTTGCCATTGTGATGGAGCTTGCCCATCGCTTTCGCTCGATGCCGGTTACGGGTGCTCGCAAGTTGCCGGCGTTGCAGGGGCGATTGGTTGCCACTCTTTTTTTTGAGCCCAGCACGCGAACACGCAGCAGTTTTGAACTCGCCGCAAAAAGGTTGTCCGCTGATGTTCAGAGTTTTTCTCCTTCCAGTAGCTCCCTGAACAAAGGTGAATCTCTGCTGGATACAGCGCGAACCTATGTGGCAATGGGTGCTGATGTCCTGGTCATCCGTCATCGCTGTACAGACGTACCAGCCCAGTTGGCTGCTGAGTTAGATGAGGCTGGAGAACGCACCGTTGTGCTGAATGGTGGCGATGGTCAACACAGTCACCCCAGTCAAGGATTACTCGATCTTTATACAATTGCAAATTATTTTCATCGCAATCATCCCCAGCCAAATGCACTGCAGGGCAAGCGCATTGTGATTGTTGGTGATGTGCTTCATTCCCGAGTGGCGCGCTCCAATCTCTGGGCCCTCAGCGCCTGTGGAGCCGATGTGGTGCTTTGCGGGCCACCAAGTCTTGTGCCCGAAGCATTCTCTACTTTTTTGGAGGCTCCTCCGCCTGGACAAGATCTCGATCCAGTGCATCAACGTGGAAAGGTTCAGATCAGCAGAAGCCTCGATGAATGTCTGTCATCTGCTGATGCAGTTATGACATTGCGTCTCCAAAAAGAGCGCATGACGAATCACCTACTCACCGATCTCGACCGTTACCACCGTGATTATGGGCTCACGCATGAGCGGTTGCTCCGCTGCTCTTTTTCAGGCCCTGTATTGCATCCAGGCCCTGTCAATCGTGGGGTTGAGATGAGCGGTGCTCTCCTGGACGACCGCTCAATCTGCTTAGTAGAGGATCAGGTACGGAATGGGATTCCAATCCGCATGGCCTTGCTTTATTTAATGGCGGCTTCAGAGCCAGTGGCAGAGTCGTCGAGGATCTCGGCTTCATCCTGAGTTGAGAGGCCAGATACAGCATTGGAGTAGTAATCCATCGCTGCTTTTAAAGCAGCGTCCGGTGATGCAATCGATGGGCCGCTCCCGCTATTCATTGGGAAAGGAGCATCTGGTGCATCAAGGCCGATGTGCTGACTCGGCATTCCCGTGAGCAGCATTGAGCCTCTTTTCTGCGACACCACAGCAAACATCCACTTGATGATCAGAGACCAACGATTTTCACGTTCGGGCATGAACGCTAAGTGAGCGGCTGCCCAAAGCACCCAGCCTGGGCTCCCAGTGAATTTGAAGCCGCGTAGATCAGCGACAGCTGCAACACGATCAAGGACCGCCATGCTGCCAAAGTCGAACCATTTGAAATTCGGCCGCTGGCTTGAACTCATGATCGCGGCAATATCCTTGCCGACGAAGCCACCTGCTTGGCTTGCAGGTCCAGCCATACCCGGTAGGGGATTGCCAGTCGAAGTGTGCTTATAGCTGCATAGATCTCCGACGACCCGAATTTCGGGATGGTCTTTGATGCTGAAGTCGGGTTCGACGATCACCCGCCCACCACGATCCAGTTCACATTCGATTGAATCTGCAAGCGTTTTGCCTAGGTGAGAAGGGCGAACTCCCGCGGTCCAGATCACTGTTGCAGCTTGGATTGTCTGGTCACCATCTGGAGTGCCAACAGTGACTTCTCCAGGTTGCATGCTCTGTACGCGTCCTTTGAAAAGGGGCTCCACACCAAGAGCCTCAAGTGTTTTTTGGGCAGATGCTGACAATGACTCGGGCATCGCACGCAACAACCGATCGCCAGGGTCAATGACGATGATTCGTGTGTCGTCAGGATTGAGTTGTTTGAATTCGCGGCGCATTGCGTTGCGCATCAATTCAGATGTAGCGCCTGCCATTTCGCAGCCCGTAGGTCCACCTCCAACAATGACGACGGTTTGAAGAAATTTGCGCGCGGACGGATCTGGTGTTTGTTCCGCTTGTTCCATGGCCATCAGCAAGCGGCGGCGAATTTCTTCGGCGTGCTCAAGAATTTTCATCGGTGGCGCAAAGGTGCGCCACTCTTCATGGCCGAAATAGGTGCTGCCAGAGCCAGTCGCCAGAACTAGATAGTCGTAGGTGAAAGCCTTGCCATTAAAAATAATTTGTTTTTTATTGGCATCCAATTCGGTGACTTCGCCTAACAGAACCTGAACATTGCGCTGCTTACCAACGAGCTGCCGGAGTGGTGTGGCGACATCGCCACTGGACACCAGGCCTGTGGCTACCTGATAGAGGAGTGGTTGGAACAGGTTGAAGTTGCGCTTGTCGATCAAGGTGACGCGCACGTCGGACTGTGCAAGCGCTTTGCACGCCTTCACCCCGGCGAAGCCGCCACCAACGATCACAACATGTGGGGCGTCGCGAAGACGTTCCTCGGGCGGTTCAAGCTCAAGAAAGAAATGCTCAGCAGCCATGTCTTAACAATCAGCAGATCTGCATTCAGGTTATGGATTCCATTCGAAATTGGCTTTGTTTGTGAGTTCTTTAAAGCAACTTAAATCCTTCCAGCAAGAGCCCGTACAGCAAGCCAATGCGTGCCATATCAAGCAAGTCACGACCAAGGTGCGGGTGCTTGTCTTCAGCCCAATGTCGCCTGGTCCTGACCATGAGTTCCCAGATGCTCACTGTGATCAAGGCTGCTACTGGATCCATTAAGTCCAAAGCGCCTGCCACGGCTCCGATGCTGTTGCCAAAAGCGAAACTCGCCCCAAGTGCAATTAACATCAAGGAAGCTTTCCTCCATGGGTTGATAGCCCACTGATCCAATCTTGAAGTAGCTTCCCCAAAACTTCTCTGAAGTCTGGTTTTTTGCAATCGAGTAGTCATAGATGACATCCTCATATGCATCTTAAATTAAGTTGACCACCAATCGATCCCCATCGCCCGGCCGGCCACCTGATTAATTAATACCTCAAATATGAGATTACCTTGTATCTAATGGACGGTTTTTGTGCATTTCCTGTTGAACCAACATTCTCTCCAACTCCCATCATTTCAAGTTGGGATGGATTCAGTCGGAATCTGCTTTTGCTTTTCGAGATGATTTTCCTTCAAGAAGCTCTAGAAGGGCCTCCATTTGGGCCATGACACCCCGAACCTCACCGGCTTCAGGAAGTAGACCATCTTCCATCACTCCTTGATGCATTTCTCGTAACTCTTGGCGGATATAGCGCAGGTGGCTGACAACCTGTTCTCGTTTGGACTGGGACATTGTCTGCCGTCTGAGTGACCTCCCTTTTACCTCATGGCCGTGCCTGCTTGCATTAACGACGGCCAATCCCCCCGGCTAAGGCGATGAGGCCATAGGTAATTAATGCAGTTGGTCGAGCAAGAGTTGAAACCAAAACAAGAGCCGTTAATCCTGCTAGTAGCGGAAGCCGCTTCAGCAACCGATAACTCGGTGTGAACATCTTCAAGACTCCTGGCCGAATTGGGCGAAAGCTTGACTGAAGCTGTCATCAATGTGGTGTCGCACATTGGGCTTTAATGCCAAGGGGTGGTCCCTAAGCACCTGCTTCTGCTTAAAGCCCCAGGCCATGATGAACCGAAAATGTGAAATCAACTTTAAGGTGAAAATTTCTGTGTTGAAGATCAGAATCCCCAAGCTCTAGGTCGCTGATTCGAGAGAGAGAGGTTTTTGTTCTTTCCCGGGGGGGTTAGACGTGTGGATCCTGGCTGAGCTACAGCGTTAAACGCGAGAGACCAGCGTTCCCCGCTCCCGCGGAAAGGCATGACGGAATGGGGTTGCCATGCGGGAAAAATATAGAAATCTCCTGGTTTAGGGAGAACATAATGCGACATCCCTGTGCGAAAGGACTGAAGATGATATTCCTCTGGTCCGTGAAAACAAAGCTGGCCATCGAAACTTGTGCCGTCGATTTGCTTTGGCACTTTTAAAAAGACAACTCCTGAAAAACTTCCTCCATGGGTGTGCATAGGGTTGTAATCGCTTTCCCGTTGGCAATTCAGCCAGATGTCAATCAGCTTTAGTTGATAGCGACCTGGAACCCAGGGGCCTCGACCTTGGGGAGGTTGCCGGTCAATCACGTGTCGAATCCATTGCTCGCATCCATTGAGAAGGACGTTTTCACAAAGCTCAAGAATCGCGGGTTGAGTTGGATTGAGCTCTCGCTGTTGTGAGAGCTGACCTGCTAATCGCTGTGAAGCATCAGGATTGGCTCCTGGGTTGCGGAGAACATTCTCGCAATGGAGAAGACATTGATTGAGTAGTTTTAAATTAAGTTTTCCTTGCACGATAGAGCGTGGAAACAGATCAATGACGTCCATAAAAAGATGAATGATAAGTTGAAAGAATTTTGATAAACAATATCAATATTAAAAGAACTGCAATGTAGTTCGGCGAAGGCATGAAATAGAAGGATTTATAAATGAGGTGTTTCGAGATGTGCTCTGTGGATTGATGAAAGTTCTCTGTGCCACTGATTTTGTGCCTATGCCAAGCCATTTATATTGCACAAAAGGATCGTTCAAATCTGCATCCACAATGACCTTTTATTAAAAAACCTTCCGAGGTGTGGAGCAAAGAGATGTATCTTGCATTTGCTGGCAGAAAAATGACTTCAATCATGCAGTAAATATTCCAGCTTGTTTTGCAAAAGCGAATAAAATTATCTCCTAAGCATTAAAACTAAAGTTTGAAAAATATTCTTCAGACGATCTTAAAGATTTGAAAGGTTGCGTTCAGCTGTCGAGCATTAAAGCAATCGATTGGAAAGCTGACTTATGTTGGGGTAAATCATAAAAAGTTTGAAGATCAATATTTTTTCATTGAAATAGAGCCAAAAATAATATTGAAAAATCCTTTAAGGATAGTGTGATATCCAAAGGTAATTATTAAATTGTTTAGGATCAACCAATTAACCAATTCTCGAAGTGCGGAGGAATAAAATCATTAAAATAACATGCGCAGAAATGACAATTTGGAGAGTTTAGCTAGAAGAATTGACTTGTCCAAAAAAATAACTAAGATTAAAAGTGAAAAATTAAAAAATTAAACTTTTGGAAGCTGCTTTTATTGTCTTCTTAAAATGTATTAGATGTTTCAAAAAGTTAAATTTGAAGTAATGATCAACAGCAATAATCTATTTAAATAAAAATTCTACAATTCCAATTGAATTAAATTGAATTGAATTAACATTATTTAAAAAAAATAGGTAAAACCTCGACCGAGGTTTTACCTATTTTGCGAAGCTTAAAAACCTGATAACTGAATTGGTCAGTTCATAGGCCGATTTGGCTCAAGATTCCTTGGCCCGTTAAAAGTTCCGTGCCTAGGCCAATCACGAAGCCGAGCATGGCGAGACGTCCATTCCATGTTTCGGCGAAAAGGACAAAGCCGAAGCGAGATTGTGTAGTGTCAGACATGAGTTTTTGTAAGTGATGCCTCAGAGCGGTGAGGCTTGATTTTGAAGAATGATCAGCCAGCTACTGCAGAGATGCTGTAGGGAGCTTGAGGAAAACTTGTCGGCATTGGATCGAGCTTTCCTTCTGCCAGGGCCTTGGCGCGCACATACATCTCACTTGAGGTGGCTCCAGCAGCTTCCATCGCTTTGGCGACAACGTCCCAGTTACGAACTTCGGTGGACATGAGAGCAAGATTTCAAATTGATTTACAAAACTTAAACACTTTGCCTCGGCTCATGTGGCCGTAAAACCCGACCATTGACCGCCAATGCGAAAAATGGTGCCATCTAATACATGTGGTTGTGACCAGGCTCTACGACTTGAACTGAATAAACCAGATACTTCAGGATTGTCTGCTCTGCGGATAGCGTCTTCGTAAGAAGTAATTGAACGCTCGGGTGCTGCTGTCCTCGAAAGGAGAGCCCCTCGTCAGTGAAAATACGGTTATGGGATCTCGATCGCTAACTCTTGAGGAGGGGGGCGGCGCTGTCGGTGAAGATATTATGAATAAAGCGCCTAAATAAAACGATCAAGCCGTTATTTCATGATTCGAGATTCTGAAAATCTTATAAAGGCATGCCTGAAGAGCGTTGGTCTGATTGCGCTCAACATTCATTCCGCAAAGCCCACCACTGCAAAATTGAATTGGTCGCCAGCATGCAGCGCAAGGATGGTTGGACCTTTGGTATATGTAGAAATAACAGACAATTAATATTTAGAGAGGAAGAACCTGAAGGACTCGATGAGTTTCGCTAATATTTCCTTCCTGAAAGTTGGAGATTGGTAGTATGAGTTTTAGATTTAAAGTTGATTCGTTTTTATGGTTTATTTGATTCATCTTTCAAAGATGTTAATGCTTGAGCCATTAGTGCCATCTTTGAAAATGATTATTTGTCATTGGAGCCATTGAAGGTCAGGGCTTTTATTGGCCGTCTTTTGCCTCATAACCAAAAAACAGATGTCTCTGCCGTAAGAAACAGAAGAGGGCCCAGCAGGAAGGTCTCGATCAGTTGTTTGCGAGAATGAGAATCATTCTCTTTGAGCCGATGTCGAGTATTGCTTTAAAGGCGGGGTTGGTCGTAATTGTTGTCATTGTGTCTCTGGCGACAGGGAAACGGGCTCTGCGAACCCGAGCCTCTGATCCGTACAAACCAGCTCTTGGTTTTGGCGAAGCGTTCGCGGCTGGGATTTTTCTTGGAGCTGGCCTCATCCATATGCTGGGAGACTCTCAGAGTGCTTTTGACGCTGCAAATGTCAACTATCCCTTTGCGATGGTGACCTGTGGGGCTGTGATGTTGCTACTGCTTTGGATTGAACATTTGGCAAATCAGGGGAGTGAAAGCCAGGGTGGAAACAAGAAGCTTGTAGCTTTTTCAGCTGTACTGATGCTTTCGATTCACTCGTTGTTGATGGGGGCAGCTTTCGGTATCTCAACATCAGTAGCCTTAACTATTGTGATTTTTATTGCAGTCCTTGCTCATAAAGGCTCTGCAAGTTTCGCTTTGGGACTTGAGCTGGGTCGATCTAACTTTTCTGCATCATCAGCATGGCGATTATTTCTGATTTTTGTCGCAATGTTTCCACTTGGTGCCTTGTTGGGCCAGTCTGTCAGCAGTGCATCAGAGGCACATCCATTAGTTGAAGCTTCAATAAGCGCTGTAGCCGCCGGAACATTTTTGTTTTTTGGGACGCTGCATGGTTTGGCCACCAGTCCAATGATCATTCGTTGCTGTAATCAGAGAGAATTTGTTGGCGCTGTTGCTGGTTTTGCTTTGATGGCAGTCGTTGCTATTTGGACGTAACGGACTTTCTTGTGTGATGACTTTCCCGCAATATTTATTAATTGCATGGGCTTACAATTAGATCTAAGATCAAAATAAGAACGTTTGATTAAAGGCTTTGAGATTAAATCGTGCCATTGCCATGAATGGGTTTTTGCCTGCGATCAGCACGGTAGAGCCGGGGTTTGACTGCTGATTCATGACTTAAATAGCATCCGAACCATTTGTGATGAACAAGAACATCTGTTGCCTTCAACTGACTTCATGCTTCGCAGAAGATTGCCTCGGCTTGGTTAGGCATTTGAGTTGATTATTTGTAATTTTTAAAAGCAGGGCCGAATTTTCTTTCTATAAAAATCCTGTCAATGCTGACGACTGTTCGGTCATCAAGGTCTCAGATATCTTTTTTGAAATTAGACATATGATCGGGATCAAAATTATAGCGTTTGCATATTGCATCTCCTTGACGCATTTCTTGTTCCAGGCTTGTCTTTTTTCTCCCACTGCCCAGCCATGACCATTGCCATTCAGAACTTTGATCCGAACGACAGAAACTGCAGCCCGTTTACGGAATCTGATAGCGCAGGACATCTGTCACGTGATGCCTTGCTGTTTTGATGCCTTATCGGCGCGGCTTGTGGAACAAGCGGGCTGTCCGCTCACCTTCATGAGTGGCTTCTCCGTTGCCGCTGCGCGCGCGGGCTTACCTGATATGGGTTTGCTCACGGTGACGGAGATGCTTGATCAAGGCCGCCCTCTCTGCGATGCGGTCTCGATTCCGGTGATTGGTGATGGTGATACTGGCCATGGCAATGCCGTCAATGTGCAGCGCACCATGCATCAGTTCGCTCAGGCAGGTTTTGCTGGAATCATGCTGGAGGATCAGGTCTCTCCTAAGCGCTGTGGCCACACCGGCGTAAGGGAGGTCGTAAGTCGCGACATCGCTGTTGAGAGAATCAGCGCTGCTGTCGATGCGCGTCGCAAGGGAATTGATCTCGTCATCGTGGCGCGAACTGATGCACGATCGGCACTGGCGGAAAGTGATGGAGATATTGGCGCTTTGGAGGAAGCGCTCTGGAGATTGAAAGCCTTCGCCGAACTCGGCGCTGATGTGCTGTTTCTAGAAGCGCCGCGCTCAGAACAAGAGATGTTTCGCTTCTGCCAGGAGGTCCCAGGCAAGCGGATGGCGAATATGCTTGAGGGAGGGCTTACGCCATTGCTCTCGCCGGAACGACTCGGCGAAATGGGATTCAATTTGGTGGCCTATCCACTCACTCTTCTCTCTGCCTCTGCGTTCGCGATGAGGCAAGCAGTGGAGGATCTTCAGTTAGGGAAAACCCCAGACAAGATGCTCAGTTTTTCGGAACTGAAAGCACTGGTTGACTTTGATGGTTACGACTCTGTGACTCAATAAGCATGAGAGCTCGGGGATTATTTTAAAGAGTATTTAGGGTTCTTCTGGTTATCGTTAGACAAGAAAATAGCGAAAGGCAATGTTTATTCAGATTGATTCAAAATGCAGATATTTTTAATATCATTTCTGGATTGAGCTCTTCTGTATTGATGCGTCAATAAAGGCTTTGTATGAGTTTGGAAGGACTACAAAACCTTGATGGTTATTCCCTAAGGCTGTTTGATGTCGAGTTGGCTGGGTTAAGAATGAAAAGGCTAAGTTAGCTATAGCCGTTCACTACTTAGCAAATGAAAATCCTTGATGGCCCACCAGTGCGATGCCTAAGGGATCGGAAGCTAGTTATCGCACCCTTGAAGGAGAGGGGCTGCGATGCGCGCTTGAGCAAGGTGATGCATAATTGTTGCATCACACATTGTGAAACTCAGCCATAAAAATGAATCAACCGTTAAATATCGATGTTGTCGTTATTACGGCCCTTTCGGAGGAAAAGCAAGCTCTCAAAAGCTGCTTTGGTATTGACTTCGAAACAGTAGTAAAGCATGGTATTCACTATAATGTTGGGACAATAAAATATAAAGATCGAGCTATCAATGTCGCCACGGTTCAGCCGATAGACATGGGGCCAATACCAGCAGCTGTAATTGCCACGAGATCAATAATAGAGTGGCAGCCTTTCATTATTGCGATGACTGGAATATGTGCAGGCATGAAATCATTGACTAAAATGGGAGATATTATTGTTGCAAGTCAAGTTTTTGATCATACAGCAGGAACATACAAAAATGGCTCTATTACTCCCTTTCAGCAATCAATTGGCCAGGATCAATGGGTGTTGCAATTTATTCAGTCAATAATGGATAACGAGAAAGAGATAGAAGAAATTTCTTCGAGTCACCCCAGGCCGTCAAAAGATCTTGGCAAAACAAATATTCACATCGGGCCAATGGCATCTGGAAGCTTCGTTGTCAAAGATTCGTCGTATATAGAGAGTCTTCTTGATAAGACATCAAAACTTTATGGCATTGATATGGAATCTTATGGAGTTGCATCAGCCGCAAAAATTTGCAGTTCAGCATTCGACAATGTTGTGTGGTTGGTTACAAAAGGAGTTGCAGATCATGCAGACAACAAGAAAAAAGATGACTGGCATTCTTATTGTGCATTCGCAAGCGCAAAATTTTTAATGATTATGCTTAACGAAATATTGAAGAGAGATAATTCTTATGCTTGGTTAGAGAATCAAAGGAAAGCGCAAATTCCAGAGAATCAGCCCCATCTATTTGATAAATAGAAGGGGCTTGTTTGGCTGTAAATGGAGAATAGGGGATTCGAACCCCTGACCTCTGCGGTGCGATCGCAGCGCTCTACCAGCTGAGCTAAATCCCCATCTTTCAAAACCTAGCGTCGTCCCTAAGGGCTTGCCCAGGCAGAATGAACCTTCAGCTTCAGGAAGCCAGCATGCCGATAGAGCAGGAATCTCTGGATGCTTTTGATGACGCCAAGGTGGCTTCTCTTGCTCAGCGTCTTGAAGACGACGACTATCCCACCCCGTTCGATGGATTAAACGATTGGCATCTTTTACGAGCTCTAGCCATCCATCGGCCTGAGCTCACTATTCCATACGTTCATTTGATTGATCAGGAACCATTCGATGAAGATTGAGGCCTCTAGGCCTTTAGAAGGGCGTCGATTGCTGGTTGCTGCAAGCGGAAGCATCGCCGCGGTCAAGACACCGTTATTGGTCAGTGCACTTGTGAAGGCTGGTGCCCAAGTTCGTTGTGTGATTACCCCAAGTGCCGCTCGGCTCGTTAGTCCAGTGGCGCTAGCGAGTTTGTCTCGACATCCCTGTTTGCAGGATGAAGATCAGTGGTCGCCATCGCAGCCTCGCCCGTTGCATGTTGAGCTGGCCGAATGGGCTGACCTTGTTGTTGTGGCGCCTCTCAGCGCAACAAGCTTGGCTCGTTGGACGCAAGGGCTTGGAGATGGCCTTCTGGCTTCAGTTTTATTGGCTTGTGAGCGGCCAGTTGTGGCGGCTTCAGCCATGAACACTGCGATGTGGAGCAATACAGCTGTCCGTCGCAACTGGGAGCTGTTGCGACGAGACGAACGTGTGTTGTGTCTTGGACCCGAACCGGGTGTGTTGGCTTGTGACCGCATCGGCGAAGGGCGTATGGCAGAGCCTGCTTTGATCCACTTAGCCGTGATTCATGCGTTGCGGCAAGCAAGCCAGGCTCGGCGTTTGTCTCGTGACTGGAGTAATCGTTCGTTGCTTGTTACCGCAGGCCCAACCGTTGAAGCCCTCGACGCGGCTCGTCTGATCAGCAACCGCAGCAGCGGACAGATGGGTGTGATGTTGGCTCAAGCTGCCCGTTGGCGAGGTGCACGGGTTGATCTGATTCACGGCCCACTGCAGGTTCCAGATGCTTGGCTTGAGGGGTTGAGTTGTCACCCTGTGGAGTCTGCTCGAGACATGGAGTCTGAGCTCATCCATTTGCAACAGGATGTGGATGCGGTGGCGATGGCTGCTGCAGTGGCAGATCTGCGCCGTCGCGGTGGCGCTCCTTGCGATAAACCCACCAAGACAGCATTTGCCCGCGTTCTTTCAGAAGAGATGGAGACTGTTCCAGATCTTCTGGCTGGTTTGGCTGAGCGCCGAACACCTGGCCAGGTGTTGTTGGGATTTGCTGCACTCAGTGGTCAGGTTGATTTGATGTTGGAACGAGGTCGTCAAAAGCTCTTTGCCAAACAATGTGATCTGTTGTTTGCCAATCCCGTTGATCAACCAAATCAGGGGTTTGGATCAAACCCCAATGGGGGCTTGTTGCTGAAGCGGGATGGATCGTTAGAGCATTGGATGCCTCAAGACAAGCTCGAGCTCGCGAATCGGTTGCTTGATGAAATCGCCATGCTCCTGCCTGCGATGCCTGAAGACAGTTCTGAGTGGCAATGATCTCAACGGCAGGATCCATGGATCAAGGTCGAAAAACCTTTTGGCTCGACATTTCACTTGTCAGGACTGGTCTCAATCACTGTTGAAATTCGCCATGAGTAGGTTTTCAGAAGAGTGATTCATGATCACCAACGCGAAGGCTTGTTTAGAGGTGCAAAAGGCCAGCCGGAACTCACGTTTTCCCCTTGTAAGATCGAAAAATCGGTGGATACCGTCTTCGTTCGGCTAATCAGCTTTCTTCTATGCGCATCCGTCCTCTGCTGGCCATGGTGCTAGCCCTCTGTCTCACCGTCGTGACTGCTTGCAGTGGTGGTGCTGAGGCCATAGATCGATCCAATGTCACTTATGACGACATCCGCAATACGGGTAAGGCCAATGACTGCCCGACCTTGCCCGAAGCGGCTCGAGGCTCCATCAGCCTGACCGCAGGTTCAGCCTACGAACTCCGTGGCATCTGCATGCATCCCTCTCAAGTGTTCGTCAAGGGTGAACCCGCTAACAAGCGTCAAGAGGCTCAATTTGTTGAGGGAAAAATTCTCACTCGTTACACCTCAAGTCTGGATGAAGTCTTTGGTGACCTCACCGTTGGAGAGGATGGCTTGAGCTTTAGCGAAAAAGGTGGAATCGATTTCCAGCCGATCACAGTGCTGGTTCCTGGTGGTGAGGAATTTCCCTTCACCTTTTCAAGCAAAAACCTTCAAGCCACGGCAGATGGTTCAGCCCTCACAACAAGTACAGACTTCAACGGCACCTACCGCACACCTAGCTATCGCACGAGTAACTTCATCGATCCAAAGGGTCGTGCGCTGACAACTGGTGTGGATTATCCCCAAGGCTTAATGGCTCTAGGCGGTGATTACGAGGAACTTGAGAGTGAGAATGTCAAGCGCTACATCGATGGCACGGGTTTGATGAGCTTCTCAATCACCAAGGTTGATCCAGAAACAGGAGAATTCGCCGGGGTGTTCACGGCGATTCAACCTTCAGATTCCGATATGGGTGGTCGAGAGATCGTTGACGTGAAGATCAGCGGTGAGGTCTTCGGTCGACTCGAGGAGGGTTGAAGCACCCTGTTCAGAAGCAATGATTCAAAAGGAGGGCTAATGCCCTCCTTTTTTGTGTCATCTGGGAGAATCTCGCAATTCATGAAAAAGAAGCGAATTGCCGATGACTGCCACTTCTTCTTCCTCGCAGCGCTCAGGGGTGATTGCTCCTTATGGCGGAACTCTGGTGGATCTGATGGTGTCAGAAACGGAGCACTCTGCGGTTAGGGCTTCAGCCAATACAAGCCTCGAGTGTTCCGATCGCAATGCCTGTGATGTTGAGCTGCTTGTGGTGGGTGGCTTCTCCCCAGAGCGGGGATTCATGCATCAGGTTGATTATGAGTCGGTTGTCGCAGGACATCGCACCACGTCTGGTTATCTTTTTGGGTTGCCGATCGTGATGGACACTGATCGGGAGGATGTGGCAGTTGGTGACAGGGTTCTGCTCACATATAAAGGTCAAGATCTCGCCGTTCTCAGCGTCGAAGACAAGTGGGAACCAGACAAGGTGGTGGAAGCCAAGGGCTGTTACGGCACCACCTCGCTCGAGCATCCAGCAGTGCGAATGATTGCTACGGAGCGCCGCCGTTATTACCTCGGTGGCCCCATTCAGGGCCTGCAGCTGCCTGATCGTGTCTTCCCTTGCAAAACGCCTGCGGAGGTGCGTGCAGACTTGCCTGACGGGGAGGATGTGGTGGCGTTCCAGTGCCGAAATCCCATTCACAGAGCCCATTACGAGCTTTTCACCCGAGCACTTCATGCTCAGAACGTCAGTGAAAACGCTGTGGTGCTTGTCCACCCAACCTGTGGACCCACCCAGCAGGATGACATTCCAGGAGCCGTCCGCTTTCAAACCTATGAACGTTTAGCTGCAGAGGTTGCAAACACGCGCATTCGCTGGGCTTATCTTCCTTATGCCATGCATATGGCTGGACCACGCGAAGCCCTGCAGCACATGATTATTCGTCGGAACTACGGCTGTACGCACTTCATCATTGGACGCGATATGGCTGGTTGCAAATCCTCCCTTTCAGGTGATGATTTTTACGGCCCCTACGATGCGCAGAATTTTGCCAAGGAGTGTGCACCTGAGCTGACGATGGAGACGGTTCCTTCCTTAAATCTTGTCTTTACTGACGAAGAGGGATACGTAACTGCTGAACATGCAGAGGCTCGCGGTCTTCATGTCAAAAAGCTCAGCGGAACCCAATTTCGCAAAATGCTTCGCAGTGGAGAGGAAATCCCTGAGTGGTTTGCGTTCCGCAGCGTGGTTGAGGTCCTTCGGGCCTCCTGACTTTTTCAATTTCTATTAACATTCCTTCATCAGAGGCGAAGAACCTTGAACAAGCGTTGGCGAAATGTAGGGCTTTACGTCCTCCTCGTAGTGGTAGTAATCGTTGTTGGCACGGCATTCCTTGACCGTCCTGACCCGACAACGGCTGCTCGTACGCTGAGATACAGCGATTTTGTTGAGTCTGTTCAGGAGGATCAAGTCAGTCGCGTGTTGCTCTCCCCTGATCGTGGAACAGCTCAGATTGTGGAGACCGACGGTCGTCGTGCCGAGGTGAATCTTGCTCCCGATAAGGACCTTCTGAAGATGTTGACGGATCACAACGTCGACATTGCAGTCCAGCCTTCCCGACAGCCAGGAGCTTGGCAGCAAGCAGCTACAAGTTTGATTTTTCCTTTGCTCCTGCTCGGAGGATTGTTTTTCCTGTTTCGTCGTGCGCAAGGCGGTGGAGGTGGCGGTGGAAATCAAGCAATGAATTTTGGCAAGAGCAAAGCCAGGGTTCAAATGGAACCAACCACTCAAGTGACCTTCGGCGATGTGGCCGGAATTGAAGGGGCAAAGCTCGAGCTCACTGAGGTTGTTGACTTCCTCAAAAACCCCGATCGCTTTACAGCTGTTGGAGCAAAGATTCCCAAAGGTTGTCTGCTTGTAGGCCCTCCGGGTACAGGTAAGACACTTCTCGCTAAAGCAGTAGCAGGTGAGGCCGGCGTTCCATTTTTCTCGATCTCAGGTTCCGAGTTCGTGGAAATGTTTGTGGGAGTTGGAGCCAGCCGTGTTCGCGACCTATTCGAACAGGCGAAAAAGAATGCACCTTGTATCGTCTTTATCGATGAAATTGATGCCGTAGGTCGTCAGAGAGGCGCTGGTCTCGGTGGTGGCAATGACGAGCGCGAACAAACCTTGAACCAGCTCCTTACGGAGATGGACGGTTTTGAGGGAAACACTGGCATCATCATCATCGCGGCAACCAACCGCCCAGATGTATTGGATTCGGCTCTCATGCGCCCAGGTCGTTTTGATCGACAAGTCACGGTTGATCGCCCTGATTATGCGGGTCGTCTCCAAATTCTTGGTGTTCACGCTCGCAGTAAAACGTTGTCCAAGGACGTTGACCTTGACAAGGTGGCACGTCGCACGCCTGGTTACACCGGGGCTGACCTTGCCAATCTTCTCAACGAGGCTGCCATTCTTGCTGCCCGTCGCCAACTCACTGAGGTGAGTAATGACGAAATTAGCGATGCAATTGAGCGCATCATGGTGGGTCCCGAGAAGAAAGATCGGGTGATGAGCGAAAGACGGAAGCGATTGGTTGCTTATCACGAAGCAGGTCATGCCCTAGTTGGCGCATTAATGCCTGATTACGACGCCGTCCAGAAGATTTCCATTATTCCTAGAGGTAATGCAGGTGGCCTTACCTTCTTTACCCCTAGTGAAGAGCGCATGGAATCTGGCCTCTATTCACGCACTTATCTCCAAAACCAAATGGCTGTAGCTCTGGGAGGACGTGTAGCCGAAGAGATTGTTTACGGAGAAGATGAAGTTACTACCGGTGCATCGAACGATCTCCAGCAAGTGGCATCCGTTGCTCGCCAGATGGTGACTCGTTTTGGGATGAGTGACAAACTTGGCCCAGTCGCACTCGGTCGAGCTCAAGGTGGAATGTTCCTGGGGAGAGATATTGCAGCAGAGCGTGATTTCTCAGAAGACACCGCGGCAACAATCGATTCCGAAGTATCAAACCTTGTTGATGTGGCCTATCACCGCGCCACTAAAGTTTTGGTAGACAATCGCTCTGTGCTTGATGAGCTAGCGGAGATGCTTGTTGAAAGTGAAACAGTTGATTCGGAGCAACTTCAGGATCTTCTGATCCGTCGAGATGTACGGATTGCAGAATACGTCTGATCCTCAGCAGTGGTTGATCGCCTCGTTGCGTTCTCAGCCACTGATTGTTGTTTTGAGGCCCAAGGAGAGTGATCTCCATGGGCCTTTTTTGCAAACGTTGATATGTCAACGTCTCGATCTGTTGGCTGATCTCGGTGTTCGTCATATTGAGATCGCATGGTTAAACCACACTCGCTGGGGTGACTTGATTACGGCGATTCGCGTTCGTTATCCCAACCTTCAGCTAGGCGTGGCTTCTGTCACAACTCAAACGGCTCTCCAGGCCGTGATCGACCTCGATCTGGCCTACGCGATGTCTCCTTTGTTTGATCAGGAGCTGGTTTCGGCGGCTCATCAGTGCAACTGTTGTTTTGTTCCTGGTGTGATGACACCAACTGAGATTCGACAGGCAGTGGCTCTTGGTTGTCGTGTTGTGAAATTGTTTCCAGCGGTTGTCTTGGGCATTAACTACCACCGCCAGATCTCAGCGCCGATGGGAGATCTGCCTTTCATGATTGCCGCTGGAGGCTTGAGCGTTTGTGACTTGGATCCATGGTTGTCGGCTGGTTACGACGCCATTGCTCTTGGCCGTGCTGTCCTAAGTACGACGGAATCCACCGCTGATCTTCGCAATTGGTTGACATGAGACTTATCTGCTACAGATGGGATAGTTGATTTATTTCGAATGTCTCAGTTATCTATCAAGCTGAGCGACAAGGCAGATGCCCTGATCGCGCAATTGCAAAAAGAGATCTTTAATCGTCGCCGTAAAAAGGTCACGGCGGCCGGTGTCGTTGAGACCCTTGTTGAGAGTGGTGCGCGGTCTCAGTCCGACAAGCGCTTTGCCACCTCTTGGGTCAACCTGATTGAAGACATCGAAAAAGCCGCAAAGCTCGCCAATGCTCATGGCAACAAGCCCGCTTCACTTACCGATGAGGAGTGGGTAATGGTGTTGAGCCATCGCAACCGTCAAGCCGCAAAACCTCGTAAGGCGAGCAAAGCTATCAAGACCGCAAAGCCTGCAGCTACTAACACCACCACTCCGGTCAAGTCCAAACGAGCAGCCTCTACATCAAGAGCTGCCAAGACAACAGAGTCGACAACGACCTCATTGGCCTCAGCCGGGAAACCTCGTAAGGCGCGTCGAGCCCGTAAGACCAGCGCTGAGGCAACTTCAGCTCACTCCACGGCTGGCCGCATGGCCAAAGCGGCGGCTCAATTGGCTAGTGCCAATGGCATCCAATCACCGGCCAGAAGCTAGCCGATGATTGAATCTCACCAAAAGCTGCACTGACCTTGTTGTCTCAGCAGGTGATCGGCTAGCACCAAGGACACCATCGCTTCCACCATCGGAACGGCCCTCGGCAAAACACAAGGGTCATGGCGTCCTTTCGCTGAAAGCTTGGTGGCCTCTCCAGCTGCGTTGATGGTCTGTTGCTCCTTGCGGATCGTGGCAGTTGGCTTGAAGGCCACTCGGATCACAATTGGTTCGCCATTGCTGATACCTCCTTGTATGCCTCCTGAATTGTTAGTTGCTGTATGCAAGCTGCCATCTTGTGTAGGCAAAAATGCATCGTTATGGTCGCTGCCCTTGAGAAGGGTTCCTGCAAAACCGGAACCGATTTCAAAGCCCTTAGTAGCGGGCAGTGACATAACGGCTTTTGCTAAATCTGCTTCTAACTTGTCGAAAACTGGCATGCCGAGTCCAGTGCTTGCTTTCCTCACCACGCACTCGATTACTCCGCCGCAGGAATCTCCTTCTTGGCCGATCGCTTCAATTCTTTGAATCATCTGTTCTGCCATCGCCGAATCAGGACAGCGGACGATGTTGCTTTCCACTTGTTCTGGAGTCACTGAGTAGGGATCAACGTTCGCCTCGAGATCGTGGATTCGTTTCACCCAAGCAACGACTTCGGTTCCATTGGCTTTCTTTAGCAGTTGTCGAGCAATCGCTCCAGCGGCAACCCGTCCAATGGTTTCCCGAGCAGAGGCCCTGCCGCCACCACTTCGGGCCTGGATTCCGTATTTCGCCTGATAAGTGGCATCAGCATGGGAGGGTCGAAAGGCCACTTCCATGTCTTTGTAGTCCTGAGGTCGCTGATCTTTGTTGCGAATCACCATCGCAATCGGTGTGCCCAAAGTCACCCCATCCATTAAGCCACTAAGGATTTCCACCTGGTCTGCTTCTTTTCTTGGTGTGGTGATTCGACTTTGACCAGGCCGCCTACGGTCTAGTTCTGCCTGAACTGCTGAAAGATCTATCTCCAGCCTTGGCGGGCAGCCATCAACGACGACGCCGACGCCGCCTCCATGTGATTCACCAAACGTGCTGATTCGAAACAGTTCTCCGAAGCTGCTGCCCATGGGGTCTCCCTGTTGCGATGAGCGTAATGAGTCGGGCTCAATGATGTGTTCGGCTCAGATCAACTCATGAAGCGCGGCCGCAGGTCGTTCGATTTCCGGAAGATCCCTCAGCATGGTGAAGTCTTCAAAGGTGAATCCAGGCCCTACGCAGCAACTCACAAGGCTGAAGGGCCCTTCGGCTCGTGCGGCTTGCCAGTGATTCGAAGGGATTATTTGGACTGGATTGTGCATCGATAAGACTTCACGCGTGGCGTGATCAGCTTCTGGATTGAGGCACCACAGGCTTAGTGGTGCTCCCTGTAAATGAGTCCAGACCTCATCGGCATGACTCACCCTGTGCCAGCGGCTAAGGGATCCTGCATCTAGGAGATACAGGATCGTGCTGATCGCAGAGCGTTGCTGCTGATCAGGTCGGACCACAACGAGAGGGCTCCGATGCAGCTCTCGATACCAGCCACCTTCTGGATGGGGCTGCAGCTTCCACTCATGGACCAGTTTCTCAACAACTTCTGTGGGGTTGCGTTCGTTCACGGCGTTCATTTTTCTAGCTTGCGATATCGCATGAGGCCCCAACAGAGCCTTCCCGAATTGCCACCTTCAATCCAATGTTTGAGCCCTTCATTCATTTTTGTGAGGTATTCGGAACTAATGCTTTGCTTCAATTCGTCATGGCGTTGTTTGAGCTCGTCTCGAACCCGGCTGTAGTGACGGATCAACATCGGAGTGCGGTCATCCCAGATCTCACGGTGTAATCCAACGTTGTTGGCCCAACTTTTGTACCTCGCCGGCGAGCCGAGATCGGTGAGATGGATCCGCTCAAGAATGGCGGAGAGTGATGCTGATGGGACTCCATCGCACGCCATTGGGTCGGTCATCACCATCACGCCACCGGGCTTTAAAAGTCTTGCCGCTTCCTTCATTACTTGTTGACGATCTCCGGAGTGGAGGATGGCGTCTTGGCTCCAGACCACATCGGCGGATTCATCCCCGAGAGGCACAGCTTCGAAAGAAGCGTTATGGACGTGGATTTGTTGATCCAAACCGGCTGCAAGGTTGAGATCGCGATGACGGGCGTTCTCAACGGAAGAGACATTGATGGCCTCTACTTTCACTTTGGAGTTCTTGCAGAGTTGGCGAGCGGCTCCGCCGTAACCCGAGCCGAGATCCACAATGCAACGCTCCTTGTCTGCGTCACCCATTTGTGGCGCTTGGATCAGTGAGGCCAGCGCCTCAACCGTTCGACGACTCGCTGCCGCAATGGGCTCGGTTTCCGAGTTGTAGAGACCTATATGAATGTCTTCTCCGCCCCAAATTTCTGCATAAAAGCGGTCGGCATCGTGACTGTTGTAGTAACCGGCTGCGGTGGAGGCAGCAGTTGAAAAGGCAGCTTCAGCCATGATTTAAATCGCTGTCATGTCGGTGTCAAAGCGATATTCCTTTTCCGCCACGTGCACGTAGAAGTCGGGATCGTCATGGCCTTGTTGATAGTCACCGAAGGTATTGATCCGCTGGAATCCAACCTCGCGCATGAGGCGTCTCACGTAGCCATGACGTAGCGGGAACATATTTAGGTGGTATGTGCTTCCGTCGCTGAAGGCATAGCGAAAGCGAGCCAGACCATCATCCACATGCTCTGGTCCAACCTCCACATCCTTGCCGCAGTAGACGTTGCTTTTGCCGCTACTGGAGGTGCCTTCTAATAAGCGGTCGTAATTGCGATGATCCAAAATCAGCACGCCGTTGTGCTTCAGCACGGCGTAGTACTCCGCTAGCGCCTTGCGTCGGTCTTGTTCACGGAAAAGGTGTGTGAAGGAATTGCCTAAGCAGATCACTGCATCAAACTCGCCATGCACGTCACGATTGAGGAAGCGCCAGTCGGCATGAACTGTGCGCATTAATAAATTGCGTTCTCTGGCATTTGTAAATGCACGAGCCAGCATATTAGGACTTCCGTCAACACTTACAACGTCAAAACCCTCTCGCAATAAACGAACGGAATGGAATCCTGTTCCAGTGGCTACATCAAGAACAGATTTGGCTCCGTGCTGATGTAAGAGTTTAATGAAGAAATCACCCTCCGCTTTTTCTCTTGCATCCCAGTCAATTAGTCGATCCCATCGATCAACAAATTGTTCAATATATTCTTGTTCGTAATGATCGGTTTCTCGAACTCTTTCAGGGGAGTTTCCGAATCTCTGAGCGTCACTTTGTTCGATTGCAGTTGGATTTGAGAACGATGACATAGATGTCTTCTTTTAATAAACTTTGAATCTGAAGCACTTGTATCGGCGCATTGACAGATGCAGGCTCACACCAAAAGCTTCCGAATTTTGGGTGGCTGTTGAGATCGATAGTTCTTAACACTAACCCTCGTTGCCGCAAATGTCAGCAAAATCGACATCGTTGTGTTGAGTCTTTGGATGCTTAATACAGCTTTCTGTCGTTTTCATGAAGGAATGCTTTGGGGCACCTCTGTGCTGGCTAAGTTGAAATTGTTTAATGCTTGGGCGGATCCGAGATGAGTTCGGAGATCTGTCTTGATTCTCTCTGGAAGATATATGGAGGATCATCAGATCTGGCGATTAAGCAATTAGATTCTGATGTAGATCCGCTTGATTTTTATCAGCGGACAGGAATTCGTGCTGCTGTTCGTGATGTCTCGTTAGAGGTAGAAATCGGAGAAATATTTGTAGTAATGGGGCTCTCTGGGTCGGGAAAATCCACCCTCCTTCGCTTGGTCAATGGCTTGGTTCGACCCTGCTCTGGCGAAGTGAGAATTCAGGGGCTTTCGCTTTCTTCTCTCAGTTCTGAAGAGCTCAATAAGCTTCGCCGGGAGCAGATGGGCATGGTGTTTCAGTCCTTCGCGCTCTTCCCCCATCGCACTGTGATCGACAACGCCGCTTTCGGTCTTGAGGTGGCCGGTATGCCTAAGCGGCAGCGTCGGGATCTGGCTTTTAAAGCCCTAGAGCGGGTTGGCCTCGCAGATGAGTGTCGAAAGCGGCCGGATCAGCTCTCTGGGGGGATGCAGCAGCGAGTCGGTTTGGCTCGGGCGCTGGCTCTTGATCCACCGATCTTGCTGATGGATGAGGCCTTCTCAGCATTAGACCCCTTGATTCGCAGCGACATGCAGGAGCTGCTTTTGGAGTTACAAGCTGAGCGACAACGCACCATTGTCTTCATCTCCCATGACCTTGATGAAGCGATTCGGCTTGGTGATCGAATCGCCCTTATGAAAGACGGTCAAGTCCTCCAATGTGGACAGGCTCAGTCTCTTCTCTGCGAACCCGCAAGCACTGCTGTTCGTCATTTTTTTCGGGATATCGATGTGGCAGCGGTGTTAGACGTCGCTTCGATTGCATCAATGCCCGATCAGCTTCTCGTGGATGGTGTGAGTTCGCGGCCTGAATTAGATGCCGTTGTTGGTGACCCTGTCTATGTGCTCGATGAGAGCAAGCAGTTGCGTGGGGTACGAACTCGCTCAGATGGCTGGATTGAGGCAAGTCAGGTATCGACATTGCGCTCTGGTATGCGTGTGCGTGAAGCGATGCCGCTTGTTGCATCTCTTGCCTACCCACCACCAGTTCTTAATACCGATGGTTGCTTCCTGGGTGTGGTTACACCCCTTCAACTGTTGCGTTCTCTGGAGGTCGACCTTTGACGCTTCAAGCACTGTCTTTTGGATTCATTCACGATTTTGCTGCGGTGCATCAAGCCGGAGCACTTGGCCTTGCCGTTGATGGTGCGGTGGTGTGGTTGCTTACCTATGCGCAAAGTCTTTTTGATGTCGTCAATACAGGAGTCATGGCTCTTGTTGTATGGACAGAACACTTGCTAAGAGCTCCCTCGCCTTGGACTTTTGCTCTGATCGTGTCTGGACTTGGCCTCTGGAGAGTGAGCGGTGGATTCTCTTTATTTGCACTCCTTGGAATGAATTTGGTTCTTGCGATGGGGCTTTGGGATCCAATGATTTCGACCCTTTCATTGGTCTTGACAGCGTCATTTTTGGCCTTGCTGATTGGCCTTCCCATGGGAGTTCTCTCAGCTCGCCTTCAGCCGGTGTGGCGATTGCTACGGCCTTGCCTTGACCTCATGCAGACCATGCCTGCTTTTGTGTATTTGATTCCTGCAGTGATGTTGTTCAGCACAGGAGCTGTTCCGGCCATCATCGCCACACTGGTGTTTGCCATGCCGCCGGTGGTCCGTCTCACCCAGCTCGGGATTCGTCAGGTTCCGGCCGATCTCATTGAGGCAGGCCGTGCATTTGGTTGCAGTGAGCTGCAATTGCTTTGGAAGGTGCAGATGCCGAGCGCTTTGCCAACGGTGATGAGTGGAGTCAATCAGACGATCATGCTGGCGTTGTCGATGGTGGTGATTGCTTCGATGATTGGCGGAGGCGGTCTGGGTGACGTTGTGCTGCGCGGCATTCAGCAGCTGGATGTGGGCCTTGGCTTTGAGGGGGGGATTTCAGTCGTAATTCTCGCTGTGATCCTCGATCGACTTAGTCAGAGCCTGATGCTTGATGGTGAGAGGACAGTGGCAGCACGCTCCCGTCGCTGGCTGTCGCTCTGGAGGACTCCATGACCGATCCTTTGTGGCGTCGCCGCGCCGTTTTGCTGTCAGGACTCGCCCTGGCTGGGGTTTCTCTATCCAGTCAAGTGCGTTTGACCCGGCAGAGACAGGATGGCTCGGCCGGAACGTCTCAGTTCACGCAAGGTGACTCGGAGCCCCACTCAGTCGTCGCTGCCTCCGAAAAACAGACAGCCGGGCCACTGCGTTTGGGATGGTCTCCATGGGCTGATGCTGAAGTCATGAGCTTGATCGCTCAGCGGGTCATTCAGCAGGCTTACAACATCCCGGTGGAACGGGTGATGGCAGATATCGGCATTCAGTATGCCTCTGTGGCAAGGGGGGATCTTGATCTCATGGTGATGGCCTGGTTGCCCTTAACGCATAAGGACTACTGGAAACGCGTGCGTGACCGGGTGCTCGATTTCGGTTCCATCTATTCGGGTCGTCTCGGATGGGTCGTGCCTGATTACGTCGACGCCTCGGAGGTTCGTTCTATCTCTGATTTGCGTAATCCTGAGCTGGCAGCACGTTTCTCTAACACGGTCCAGGGCATTGACCCAGGTTCAGGTCTTAATCAGGCCTCTGAGAGAGCATTATTGGATTACAACTTGTCCGACATGCGATTGGTAGCCTCGAGTAGCGCTGCCATGACTGCGGTTCTTGATAAAGCGGTTCGAGAACGTCGCTGGGTGATTGTCACCAGTTGGACTCCGCACTGGATGTTTGCTCGCTACAAACTGCGCTTTTTGGAAGACCCCAAGCTCGCGTTTGGAGGATTGGAGTGGATTCATGCCTTGGGCCGACAGGGCTTTGATCTCGAGTACCCAAATCTGGCAGCTTTTCTTTCCCGCTTTCAAATCCCTGATCTTGAACTGTCTGATTTGCTTCTCATGGCAAATGAGAAAACGGCAGAGGTGGCGGTAGAGGATTACTTTGATCACCATCCCGCTCGCATTCGCTACTGGACAACAGGGATGATTGGCTGAAGCGCCGAAGTTCTCTCATGCAGCTGCCTTGGGTCGTCGCGGTGGACAGGCCATTAGTGGGCGATGGTGATGAACTCTTGGAGTTCGGCTTGGAGCAATAGCGATGCTTCGTTTCTGACCTGCTTCGGCGAGATCAGTTTGCAAACGTTCGGTGCAGCCCAGCAACCTCGACCAGCTTGGAAGCTGATGAGCTATGGGTGCTGCCATTAATTCTTCAACCTTGGGGCGCAACAGGGTTGCAAAGCTCTGAACAGCGAGCTCTTCGCTATGTCGGTTGTAAGGAAGACGATTAATTCCTGAATCCAATCCAAACTGCTGAATTCGGTCTTCCCCTACCCGTCGGAATAGAACTTCAAGGGTTGGGATTTGGTCTGGAGAAACTGTTTGACCTTCATGCTCCATAAGCCCACGAAGCACCGTGGCAAAAATTTCACCGGCCATGCGTTGTAAGCCCTCTGATGGGGTATCGCCGAGTGTTTTGTGTTTGTGATCAAACACGCCAAGGTCTACTTGGGCGATTCGACGCGGAGCTACATGCCGGTAAACCTCGGAAAGCAATCCAATCTCAAGTCCCCAGTCAGAAGGGATTCGCAGATTCATGGCGAGATCCCTAGTGAAGGCGAACTCGCCGGCTAATGGGTAGCGAAAGGATTGGAGATAGCGCAGATAAGGCACCGGCCCCAAGACCTGCTCCAGGCTGGTTAAGAGAGGGTCAACGAAAAGGCGAGTCGCTCTTCCCTGGAGAGATTGGGTCTCGAGAGAAAGACGGCTGTAGAACGCTTTCACATAAGCCAAACCGAGTGAGGAATCCAGCAACGGTCTGAGCATTCTTTCCGGGTAGGCCGATGAAAAGGTGCGGATGTCGGCATCGAAGAGTCCGACGATCTCAGCGTTTCTGCAAGCCACACCAAGGCCTTGCCAAACAGCCCAACCTTTCCCAGGAGGCCCCGTCACATCTAGACCAAGGGTCTGCATTGACTGCAGTAGTTCCGCTACGGCGGGACCATTCGTCCAGTGCACCCTCACAGGAAAAGGCATGCCAGAAAAGAAAGCTTCCGCTGTGGCAACCTCGTCGCTGTTATCAGCGGCTAGAGCAATCACTAGTTCTTGGAGGCCGCTGAGTTCTGCCAGAACACCCTTGATCAGTCCGAGTGCAGGACGGCTGAATTCCTCCATGAGGCAGGGGATCAGCAGGGCGGTGGGGCGTTGTCTGAGCTGACGACGAAAGTCCGTGAGATCCAGTTTCCCGAGTCCATAGTCATGAATCGTGGCGATTAATCCCTGCTGAAAATCCATGCGGTGATCAATGCGACAACAATTTGCGAGGCTCTGTTCCATACCTGTTGCACTTGGCTAAGGAATGGTGTCGAAGCAGTCAATGGCGCATGAGTGGTTGCCATCGCTTCTGACCGAGCTCTTTGAACACCATTGTTCGGAGGATCTCAATCAGTTGTCGTCGCAATTGCTGCATTCCGAGCGGTCCGCATCAGAGATGGCCGTTTCAGAGATGGTCGATGTTGGGATTGAGCACTCCACGGCAAAGGCGGAGCGTTGGGACTCCTCGAGCTGTGTGTTGATTTCCTACGCCGATACGGTGAGCGCTGAGGATCAGCCTGGGCTGCGTTGCCTGCAGGCTTTACTGCACAGTCATTTCAATGGTCTGTCATCAGTTGTGCATGTGTTGCCCTTCCTGCGAGCAACTAGTGATGGAGGTTTTGCAGTTGCAAGCCATGAGGAGATTGACCAACGCTTCGGGGATTGGAATGACCTAGCCGCTTTGGGTGAGGGGCGCCAATTAATGGCCGATTTGGTTCTTAACCACGTTTCAGCGTCTCATCCCTGGGTGCGGGCTTTTTTGAAGGGAGATCAACCTCGAGCGCGATGTGTGTTGGCAGCGTCTCCTAATCCTTGTTGGGACAACGTGGTTCGTCCTCGTAGTTCGGCTTTATTCACCACGCTGTCTACAGATCGGGGACCGGAGACGGTCTGGACTACCTTCGGGTCGGACCAAGTGGATGTGAACTGGCGCGAACCTGAAGTGTTGCTTGGATTCACACGCCTCCTCGATCTTTTTTGCAGTTATGGCGTCCAATGGTTGCGCCTTGATGCGGTGGGGTTCGTCTGGAAGCAGCCCTTTAGTAACTGCATTCATCAGCCTCAAGCCCACCGGTTAGTTGAAGTGTTGCGCCTTCTTTTGGAATCGCGTTGCCCAGAGGGAGTTGTGGTGACGGAAACGAATGTTCCTGAGCAGGAAAACTTGTCTTATTTGGCCACTGGCTCTGAAGCTCATCTCGCCTACAACTTCCCATTACCGCCGCTTGTCCTTGAGGCTTGCCTCAGTCGTCGTGCTGATCTGCTGAACGGCTGGTTGGCACGTTGGCCTCAGTTACCGCTTGAGACCGGGCTGCTCAATTTCACAGCCAGCCATGACGGGATCGGATTACGGCCACTCGAAGGTTTGATGGAGTCCCACCGCTTACTCCATCTCTTGAAGCAATGCGAGCAGCGAGGTGGTTTGGTGAGTCACCGGCGATTGGCCGATGGACTCGAGGTTCCCTATGAGATCAATATCAGCTGGTGGAGCGCCATGGCGGATTCAGGGCGGGATCCATCACACCATCAGCGGTCGCGGTTTTTGTTGACCCAGTTGTTGTTGCTAGCTCTGCCCGGTGTTCCTGCGTTCTACCTACCGGCGCTATTGGCAACCCCCAATGACAATGCTTCCTTCCGCCGCACCGGCCATCGGCGGGATCTCAATAGACCACAGTTTCAGCTCGATCGTTTGGAGAGATTGTTTGCTGACCCTGAGAGTGAGACCAGCCAGGTGACGGGTTCACTGCGACGAGCCATGGAAGTTCGACGCGGGCAATCGGCATTGGATCCTTTCGCAGCGATGACCTTGCTAAGCAAAGATCGCTCTGATCTTGTGATTCTGCAGAGAGGAGATGAAAACAATATGCTCGTTGCGATTCACAATTTCAGCGACGTCCGTCTCAGTCTTTCCTTGAGCACTCTTGCTGATTCCTCTGGCGCCCTTTGGCATGACGCTCTGTCTGGGCGTTCTCTCGTTGCTGGTCAGCAGGCTCTTGATCTCGAGCCTTTCGCTGTGCACTGGTTGGTTCGATGAATAAAACAGATGCTGCGTCCTCAGCACCTTGGTGGGTCGTTACTGATCTTGATGGCACTTTGATGGACCATTGCTACAACTGGCGGCCTGCACTGGAGGCGATCCGTTGCTTGCAAGCCCAAAGGATCCCAGTGATCCCCTGTACGAGCAAAACAGCTGAAGAGGTGAGAAGTTTCAGGGCTGCAGCTGGCTTGAGAGATCCTTTCATCGTTGAAAACGGTGGTGCAGTTCATGGAGAAACCAGCACTGGTGATCCCTGGGAGCTTTCGCTTGGACGTCCTGTGACCGAGCTTCGCCCCATCCTTATGGAGCTCGAACAACTCTTGGATGAGCCGCTGCAAGCGATTGATGCGCTCTCGGCAAAACAAGCTTCTGTACTTCTTGGATTGCAGGGCCAGGAACTGCAGATGGCTTGTAGTCGGAGTTGGAGCCTGCCATTTGTGCCGCCCTCTGCGTCAGCTCGTCAGCGTTTGCCGGAACTTGCCAGTCGTCATGGAGTCTCAGTGGTGCAGGGCAACCGCATGAGTCATCTGCTTGGAGCAAAGGCCAGCAAAGGCAGGGCTTTAGAGGCTTTAAAGCTTCGCGAAGGTGGATCATCCGTTCGAGTGTTGGCCCTTGGTGACTCACCCAATGATCAGCCTCTCCTTGAGGCGGGTGATATCTCAGTAGTGGTCCCTGGGCCGGATGGCCCCCATCCTGTGTTTGCCCAGGCCTTGGCAGAAGGCCGTTATGAGCTTGCCCCTGCGCCTCATGCACATGGCTGGGCAGAGGTGATTTTTCAGACTGTTCTTAGTGGAGGCGCATCATTTTTGTGAGCTCCACTTTGAGTTAGGCCTTGCATCTTGCAGAGAGAGAAAAATTTTGCACTGATTTCTAGGCCACTCGCTATATCATGATTGATTGCTAATTAGTATTATTTGCGTCTTGCGATTGCTAAATTAATTGTAGTTAGAATTGCGATTTATTTTTGACTGACTTGATAGATGCTTGTGTTTTGTGCAAAGTCTCATCGAAGCTTGTCTCAAAAGAGGTGCAGACTTGATGAGATGAATGACCAATGACTGATGACAGCGATTCATTGCGAATACAACGGAGATTTGCACTGCACGGCTCGGCACGGACCTTCTGGTGCCGTGTTGGAGACAGATGCACCAACAGACCATGATGGTTTTGGAGAAAGCTTTTCGCCAACAGATCTGGTGGCGACAGCACTTGGAACGTGCGTTTTGACCGTCATGGGAATTACTGCACGCCGCCGCGGCTGGGCCCTCGGTGAAGTTAAAGCAAGGGTCGAAAAGACAATGACAACAGAGGGGCCGCGTCGCATTGACAGCCTTCAAGTCAGAATCAGCCTTCCTGTTGAGCTGAGCATGCAACAAAAGGCTTTGTTGAAGCGGGTCGCGAATGATTGCCCTGTCAAGAGAAACCTCGACTCATCAGTCAGAATTGATTTAATTTGGAGCGATGCAAGTCTCATGACTACGGAGTCGATTTAACGTAAATTTATAGAAGTCAATAGAGCCGTATGAGGCTTTGCCTCTTTTGCTTTCAAGTCTTCGGTAAATACCATCTGTCAGGTTTTCGATGTAGGTGTTTCTGAAACAAATGGAACGATTGTTGTTGTCCGCCATGGTGCAGTGATTTTAGCTTTTAGCGTGAATGGATTAAAGCAGTAAACTTTTTATCAGCACCAAGTAGGTCACCGTTTGCTTCTTGAAGAACAGCATTCCTTCAAACTTCTAATCCTTCTTGGGCATCATTTTATCGCGTGATTCATTTGATTCGGGGGCTACCCCGCTTCAGATTCCTTTGGATATTTGTCACTCTCTAATATTTAGAGGGAGCACAAGTATGGTTCTGAACGCATCCCTTGGTAGTTCTCATTTTGATTCCAAAATTTTGTTCATCCCCGTGAGATTTCAGGGTCATGCTGATATCTTTTCCAAGATTAAACATCCATTTT
>QCUL01000003.1 GCA_003210755.1 Synechococcus sp. AG-679-C18 | reverse complement strand
CTAATTTGTATTTTAATAGTTATCATATAGTTGGTTTTCTTACGCGAATGTTTGCCGATTAACAATTTTGAATTTTTATATGTACGAAACCCTGTCATTGACCTAACAAGTTGATTTAAATATATTGTTTTATGTTTATCTTTCTTCATTACAATCGATGTTGAATCGGATCGGCAACATAATTTCTCGTCAACCTATATCAATACTTTGTGCGGTTGAATGATACAGATCTATGTAATCAGCTCTATCTACCTCTTGATTACCAGGCCTTGATAGCTTTTCCCTAAGGAAAGCACCTAGATGTCTCATGGCAACGTCTAGGTACCTCTCTGAATGCATTGATGCGCTTGAAGATGCCATACGTTCTTTCAGCATTACGCTGTCGCAATAAACAGAAAGTAATGATGACAACCATTAGATTCCCCTACCTATCTTGCTCTACAGATGGTTCAAATCAAAGAGGTGGGATGAGATTTTCATGTAATCTCTGTTCTTACTAGAGCATCACAAGAGACTCTTTGTTATTGGTTGATTGATTGACGATTTCACGCGAATTGGTATCTATCGATTTATAAGAGTGCGTAAATCATTTTTCGTAGTCATAGATACTCAACTACTATCAATAGTATTGTAATTTTTACAGGCAACTTTTGAACCCTTGATAAGTTCAAAATGAAAATACCTAATGCTTTATTATTATCCTGCAATCTACTTGATCATGATAAAGATTTACGTCTAGAAGTAAAGACAGCGAAAGACCCCAATAGGATCATTGAAATAGCAGCATCAGGTGGGCATGATTTTTCTTTTAAGGAATTAAGATTTTGGTCGAAAGAACTAAAAGCAGCATATTTCCCTTGGTCAGAAATGGGTGATGAATGGCGTCGTAGTTTTTTTCAATAAATTTATCGTCACGATGATTAACAATAAGACAATCAACAAACTGTATGAAATAAGTATTTTACTGATATTTATTTTGTTTCCATTTATCTATTACTTTCTATCCTTACCAAGAGGAATTACAGTTCTTGCGATTTGGGCTCTTTGGTTAGGCCTCTACTTACTCATCACTATTCCAATAATGAGAACAATAAATATGAGACATAGAAAAAGAAAAATGATGCGTTATAAACGACTACAAGCGAATACTCACATTTGGACGCAAAGGCAAAGAAAGAGGTGAGGGTAAGTTAATAATTTTGATGCGTTCCCATCATGAAGAATGAATTTCCCTTATATTACTCAATTAGTTAGGTACTCCAAATAATATTCCATAGTTTTTCTTGCACAGATAATTCCTGTTTATCTACTTATAAGTGATTTCATAAATAATGAAAGTATTTGTTTACCTTCCTTTCTCCCTTCTTGCCATCTTTGTTTTTTCAGGTTTCATTTTGGGTAACGTAATTTTCGTAACCTAGGCACTGTCTTGTGTTGCTGTCATCGTTGCAGTAGCGAGAGGTTGTTGCATTATCCTCATTGAGTGCTGGGAGATGTAGCCAATCATCTGTTTTGGTCTTTCTATCTCTGATTTGACTTAGTTCATTCTTTTGACATTCCCATTTCACACATGCATTTTTGCTTGCTGTTATGCAGGAAGCTGATTCTCTTAAGTTGTAGCACTGATAAATAACATAACTAATTCTAGTAGTTAAATGTTTTTATAGTTTTTTTATTACTATTTAATCATAATCTACTTCAGTATTTAGGCCTATGATCAGTTTTCTTCTACCCAGTTATCAAGTTTCTGTCGTTGCGGATTTTCTATCATCTCTTTGAGTTGACTTGCTTCATTCGTTTCCTTCTCCTCAAGTTCTTGTTGTTCAGGAGGATCGATAATATATTCATCAGTGTTAATTTCTTTTCGTGTTGTCAATTCCCTTTCATTTGGAATAATCTCTTGTGATCGCACACCATCGTATAAAACTAAACTTGCAATCAGAATAGGAGATAGTGTGAGCAGTGTTAAATTACCCATCGCTTGCGTGTGTGCTCTGATTGGATGATCGTATCTTACTATCCAGGCTCCTTCGTTTTGTCGTTTAATGAGTTTCATTCTTACATCTAAAAATACCTATATTGTTCTTGGTAGTATTTTTTTAGCGATTTATTCTGTTGAAACAATTGCTAAACTTTCTATCTCACTCAAAGAAGCAATGATCAGAGATACTTGTGCTCTTGGGTTATCACAGCAAATTAGTGAGGAAGAGTCTCTTAAAAGATTAGGAATTGAAGCTAAGGGATCTTTTAGTTTGCAAAATTTTTGTAAAGCTTATACTTCTTATTAGAGCAAATTATCCACTTCCGAACATTACTCAAATTATCTTTAATAGTACGAGTAAAGTATTTTGCTATCTCCCTGGCGGGTGCTTGGAATCAGGAATAGGATGGTGAACTTAGATATTGATGAAGTACGTCTAATATGCACCTTCTCTAGGACTTTTCCTTTTTAAATACATCTAGTCCTGGCATTTTAAAAATAAAACAAGGATCGATAAACACTGGTATACTTGTTTAGTGTAAGGTTATTTTTTTCTCTATTTTGTAAGCGATTGTCTATCTAGTGAGTTGTATCGGCTTGCTTCTGCATCTACCTTTGCTATGTAGTTTGAAATTCTATAAGCCTCTTTATCAGGCATACGTCTCAAGCATTATAGGTTTATTGGAAGCAGGCAGTACAGCGTACTGCGCCTCCCAAGCATCACAGAGGGGGTCTACGTTCTTGCGTATGGCATTTTCTAGTTTATGAAAGTATTACTGCCAAATTCAGTCGATTTGAATGCGTTCACCGACGCAGTAGGCAGCAGTACACCTTACAAGTCCACCCGTACATCTCTTAATTTTCTTATATCGGCTGTATTCTACAAGCCATACTTTTGAATATCTATTTTGCTATCACCTATCCTTATATTAGTGAGTGACCAATGATCGACTGTTGCAACGCGCTGCATGTGATCTGGCTATTTCTGTCGACTCTGTCTTGCTCTCAGATCCAGTGCTTCTCCATGCCTTAAACGTTTGTGAACCGCTGTGCCGTGCGAGCCCCAGTGTTCGACCTGGAGTTACCAGAAGGGGTGAAAGATTTCGAGAGGATTCGTTTCCGGCTACGAGGCCGGTTTACTGCACCAACACGACAGTCACCCCAAGTCGAAAGAGAGTCAGATCAGAGCACTAGAGAAAGGCTGTCACCAACACAGCAGTCCATTACCAATTTAAGGGAAGAGGCCAAATTTTACGAATCGTTTCCAACATTTGCTTGGCATGCTTGTCACGCTCCATGGCCGTAGTGCCACTTAGAAGGGTTGTAACATGACCAACTTTTCGCCCCGGGATTTCATCTTTCCCATACCAATGAAGATGACAAGCCTCTATGGATCTCAATTTCGTAAGCCGTTCATCAAGGGAATCTCCGTTCTCGCTACCCAAGCCCAGGAGGTTGACCATTAAAGAACCATCTGCAATGAATTCAGGGTTAGGGACATCCAGCCCAGCCGCGATACAAACTTGCTGATCGAATTGACTACTTGAACAAGCTTCAATTGAAAAGTGACCTGAATTATGCGTTCTTGGAGCAACTTCATTCACATAAAGCCCTGTTGATCCATAGAAAAATTCCAAAGTCATTACTCCTACATAACTGAGCTTGGTAAGAAGAGATGCAGCAATATTATAAGCCGTTGCTTCCACCAGTTGACTGACTGATGCAGGTGCAAGAACCCAGTCGCATACTTGATTTTGTTGATGAGTTTCGGCTAATGGGAGGCTGCGAATTCGACCTTGAGCATCACGGCTCACAACCAAAGCAAGCTCTTGCTCGTAAGGAACCCAAGCTTCAATTAACCAATCATTGGGTTCTACATTTCGGAGTAGCTGAGCCAGACCATCAAGATTTCTTAAAACTCGAGTTCCCTTTCCGTCGTAACCACCACAAGCAGCCTTTGCCATCACAGGAAAAGTCCAACCACTTGGTAATGAGGGTGAGCCAGGATTGAGTTCGGCCAATGAAATCCAATCTGGACTTGGTATTGAAAGATCATCCAAAAGCCTCCGCTGGGTCAACTTGTTAACAAGTGGGACCAAACTTGCCAGTGAAGGTGTGAATTGAACTCCTTGACGCTCTAGAGGCATCAACGCATCTACAGCCACCCATTCGTTTTCAAATGTGATGCCTACACAGTGGATTGAAAGCTCTTTCGTTCCACTGACATCCGTTGAAGAGGCAATCACCAATTCATTTGCCAGGGATACGGCAGGATCTTGAGCTTTTGCAGCCTGGACGGCGAGCTTTAAACCTCGCATTTGGGCTGCTTCTCCGAGCATGAGGGCTAGTTGCCCTCCACCGATAACCCCAATTGTGCATTCAGCGCTGGGCATCTTGTGCAGATCGGCCTAAGTGAAGCTTGCCATCCTGACGTATAGGGCATCGATCGAAGCACTAAATCAGCGAACGTTCTCCTCCGAAAGCAAGTCGAACAGCAGTCAACAACAAAACAAGTAGGAATAACGCCAGCCCGACTGTGCAGGCATAGCTGATCTCAAGTTCCGCGAAAGCTTGGTCGTAGACGTAATAAACGAGAGTACGAGTCGAATCGGCGGGTCCTCCCTGTGTCATCAAAAACACTTCTTCAAACACCTTCGTTGCAGCAATGGCTGAGATCACGGCAACCAATGTGACGTAAGGACGCAGTAAAGGGAGAGTGATATCCAAGTGCTTCCTCCAGCCTTCACTGCCATCAAGCTCAGCAGCCTCATAAAGCTCGATTGGGATTCCTTGAAGACCAGCTAGAAAAATCACCATGTAATACCCCAGTCCCTTCCAAAGAGTGACGAACATCACCGAAGGGAGGGCCAGCAATGGATTACTTAGAAAATCAATTGGGTTAAACTCCTGTCCTATCAGGGCACCTAGCCAACCATTGATTAACCCATTTTCTGCATATAACCAACGAAATGCTATAGCGGCTACAACAATAGAAACTAAAACAGGCGTATAAAATGCAGCACGAAGAATATGTACACCTGGCAAGATCCGATTGACAAGAACGGCCAGGATTAATGCGCCAACAACAATAGGTGGAACAACGCCAAATAAATAAAACAATGTTGTACCTAACACTTGATAGAACATTGGATCGCCGAGCAATCTTTGAAAATTGGCTAAACCGATAAACTTAAGAGGTTCTGTTACATCAAGTCCTGTCTGCGTGAAGCTAATTACGAGCGCCATCAAAGCTGGAACCAAGACTGAAAGGCTCAAAAGAATGAGAGCTGGTGCTAGGAATCCCCAGGCAAGAATCGTGTTCTGATGTTTAGACGTCGAACGGAAGGCCATCACCGGCGCCTGATGGTTTGAAGGACAATAGGACTGTCACAGCGGCCGGCATGATCAAGACCCAACCGAGCACAACATCTTCCACAAGTGTCAGACGCATCAGCGTTTCACTGGATCGAAATCCCTATGACGTGGTGATCAATTCCGGAGGGTTGGATCAGCTGGGAGCTGAATTACTACGCGTGGGCATTTCCCCAAAGACAAAAATTTTGGTTGTGAGCAACCCAGATGTCGCGACTCCATACGCAGGGCGTTGTCTTTCCAGTCTCAACAACGCTGCATTTGAGCCGATCTTGCTAACGATTCCCTCTGGTGAAGATCAGAAGACTTTGCACACTTTTAGCAAGATCCTTGACGCTGCCAAAGAGAACGGCCTTGAGCGTCAGTCCCTCATGCTTGCGTTAGGAGGCGGTGTTGTTGGAGATATGACTGGATTTGCTGCATCCTGCTGGTTACGTGGAATTGGAGTAGTCCAAGTACCAACCACGCTTCTAGCCATGGTTGATGCAGCTATTGGCGGGAAGACTGGCGTCAATCATCCGGGCGGTAAAAATCTGATCGGCGCTTTTCACCAGCCAAAGTTGGTGATGATTGACCCAGACACACTTCAGACCCTCCCACTTCGAGAATTTGGAGCGGGTCTCGCTGAAGTAATCAAATATGGCGTCATCGGAGATCCGGATCTGTTTGAACTTCTAGAGCGCTGCGAATCGCTTTCAGACCCCGCAATGATTTCGATGAGTCTGTTGGAGACAATTCTCGAACGCTCAGCAAAAGCCAAAGCACTTGTTGTTGCTGCAGATGAAAAAGAGGGCGGACAAAGAGCAATCCTTAACTACGGCCACACGTTTGGTCATGTAGTTGAAACACTAACTGGATATGGAACATGGCTTCACGGCGAAGCAGTTGCGATCGGAATGGTTGCTGTGGCGGCGTTAGCCGTCGAGAGAGGTCTTCTATCTCAATGTGATGCAGATCGTCAAACGCGTTTGATTCGTAAGGCGGGCTTGCCCACCCAATGGCCTGATTTAAATCCAGACTCTGTGCTGAACACTCTTCAGGGTGATAAAAAAGTTCGTGACGGTCGTATTCGTTTCGTACTTCCCTCTCGAATCGGTGCGGTCTCAATTGTGGATGACGTTAGCGGTGATGAAATCAGATCCTGCCTGGCTTCTATGCACTGATATCGGTGGGTTCCCTCAGAAATTGACTCTTTGTCTTTAGTTCATTCATTGTGAGCGAAGAATTCAGCCGCAAGAAAGACAACCAACGAAAATCTCCTAGACAAGTGGGATCGACAAGTCGCAAGAGAGCTTCTCGACGTTGAAGTGCTTTTCCCAATTGTTGACCTGGTAAAAGTTGAAGACTGCTGAAACGTTCCGCAAGACCTAGTGCAAGTAGGGCCTCACCCTGCCGACAATGCCCCTCCAGCTGCCAACCGTTGGTTGTGGCTTGATGGATCAAGGTTTCGATGCAGAGATGAGCCGTGAGATCTTGTTCTCCAGCGTCAACCAAAAAGTCAAGACTTGCTTGTTGGTTCCTGTAGGCCATCAGGGTGCCCTGGCTGCGTTGAAGGGAGTAATACCGTTCAGCTTCAAGAGCGTAATCAACAACAAGCAGATGGCCATAGAGCAGTGCCTCAGATGCCTCGGCAAACCAACCTGCGCACTGGTCATGCCATTCAGTTGTCCATCTATCCTCAGCACCATTTGGTGGTAAAGAAATCCTCGTGGAGGACAACGTTGAATCGATCCTCTGTTGAAGCTCCTGGGAAATTAGTTCTGTCCCCCAACCCAGGCCTCCAACACCATTCCCTATGGGAACAGACTCGACCGTTTGACGATGCAATCTCCCATTCATCAGCACAAGGCGCTCGACTGGGAACGAATCCAGAAGCTCATGAGCAATAAAGATGCCGATGACCGGCTGGTTCTTGAGCTCTGATAACGAGGCCCAACGCAGAGGTAGGTGTCGAAACGGATCACATGAACGCTGATGCTGTGCGAGATGTTCTCGTTGTCGCGACTCCATCCCAGGATTTGCCTCGACAAGAACAAACTCCAACCGAGGCAACAAATCAGGAAGCTGTTCAGCTAAACAATCAATAAGATCACAACTCATCTCAGCTTCGCCGGGACCAAGTTCCACAACGGATAGCGTTTCAGTTGGAAACGTAAGGGCGAGATTCCGAAGCCACTGAACAAGTTGACGACCCATCAAGCTAGAAAAGTCAGTCCCAAGACTTGCTGAGGTCACAAAATCACCGCCCTTGCCAATTCTCAGATGGCCACTGCCATAGGCACCGTTTTCAGGGTCATTCAAGGCCCAGTCCATGAACTGTGAGAAGGGAACAGAACCAGCACACTCATCAAAATGCTGTTGCAGCCAAGGTGGACAGGACACAGCAGGACCGTTCATTGGAGAGAATGCCAGTAATGCGAAAGAGCCATGGGAACACATCAGCGCTTCAGTCGACTTCTGTTCCCAGTTTTCAGCTTATTTCTCTTGCTTCTAGTAGCAACTCCTGCGCTGGCGAGTGATAACCCCGAATTACTTCCCGATCATCCAACTCCGGTGATCGACTTAGCACGCGCCTTCAGTGAAAACGAGCTCCAGGAGCTTGAAAAGTCACTAGATGACTTTGAACAACGCAGCGGATGGAAACTGAGAGTTCTGACTCAATACGAGCGTACCCCTGGTTTAGCGGTAAAAGAATTTTGGGGGCTCGATGAACGCAGTTTGCTCATTGTTGGAGATCCTCGTGGCGGCAATCTGCTCAATTTCAACGTGGGGGATGCGTTTTTTGCCTTGATGCCACGTACTTGGTGGGTGGAACTACAAACCCGTTATGGAAATCAATATTACGTTCGGGATAATGGAGAAGACGGTTCAATTCTGGCAAGTATCGGCGCTGTAGAACTTTGCCTTGACCGTGGTGGATGTCAGTTTGTACCTGGATTACCACAAGAACAATGGCTTTTAACTTTGGCCACATCGATCCTTGGTGGATTAATTGCAGGATTTGCTGCCTATCCCCGCAAAGAAGGTGAAAAGATTGCTTGGGCTTGGGTTCTACTGTTATCCCCGTTATGGGTAATGTTGTTTGGTGTGTTTGGAATCGCTCCAGTCGTCACTAGAACAAGCGATCTTCTTCCTCTAATCAGAAATGGAATGGGATTTATTGGAGGAATCGTTGGTGCCTATCTGATCGCTCAATCCACCGTGGGAAGGAAATTAGCTGAGGAGTCAGAAGAGTGACCGTTTCAAGGCATTCCACAAAGAATTGATGGACCTGAGCATACGGGAGGCTTAACACCAGCTTCTTCGGATTGATCACTGAGAGCTTCCTGACGCTGATCTCTGATCTGACGAAGTTGACTCAGATTGACGCTGTAAAAAGATTGCAGATTAGTGAACCGTTTCACAGGCTGACCGTAATAACTGCGCCCTTGCAGAGTTGGGAATGAAGCCCACTCTGGGGCGAGCTTGGCTGCAAGCTGAGGAGTCATCACCCCAACATCTGTCAGACGCAAGGCCTTACGTCTTTGAACCAGAAATAAGGCACCTTGATCTTGTACTTCAGGCCCAAAACCCCTAACGCCGATACTGCGTTTCACAAGATCCCAAGTGAAAGGCATGAATTGATAGGCGCCAGCTGCAGCACTCGCGTAACGAGAGGAATAGATCACACGGTCTGGATGTCGATCCATCGATCCCATCAGACTCCCTCCGAACATCACTCGATAGCCGATGTCATGCCCCCTTTTCCACGTGCCTTCAGCAAAGCGAATGGTATTTAAGAGAGCGCGTCTTTCAGGAGTAATGACGTATGGAAGAGCACTGGCAGGAGGCTGATCGGTTGAATGAATCAATCCAGAACGAGACGATTCGAGGGTAGGAAATGCAGCAACAACTGCATTTGCTGACTGAGGACTCATTAATTGGGGAACAAAGCTTGCAAATGCTGCTGTTAGGACAGGGCAGACAGTTTTTGCAAGAAAAGTCATAGGAGGCAAGAGGAGGATTGACCGGAGGAGAGAATCAACAAGTTGCTTGCTAGCAGCAGTGAAAATATCGACTTCAGCAATATGAGTTCGAGAAAAAACCATCGAACGGTGGAACTTTGACGAACACACCCGAGTCACCCAAGACTTGATGTGACAGGCAAAAAATCGTCCCCAGGATTAAACGAGACTCAGATGGGACACCAAATACTGCAAAGCTAGAAGCAGCAAGGATTCTGCGATTAGATAAATAATATTTATGGTTGCGATCAGGCGTTCTAAACAGTGCTCACTGCGACATGAACCAAAGCAGTTGCTGCTTCTTGTGAGCCTGTCTTCGTAGGCGTTGGATATCTTGGCTCCTGCAAAGGTTGGTCCAACTCCCAATCTCCTTGTTCTAGAGATTGCCGTTTGAGAATCCTGTGGTGTCCATAGCGACGAAGGCCATCCATCAGTACAGGAGCTTCGGCAAACCCATCACGCTCAACTACATGCATTCCAAGTTGCTGACTCAATGCCTCACAAAAAGTGCTGTACCCAGGCTTACCTAAATGTCGCTGACAGAACGGCATCACATCAAAAGGGCGAACAGCCTTGGGTAGAAGTGTGACGTTCGAATCACACACAACATGAGAACAAAGGTCAGAGGTTGCTGGCGCCGGAATCAAAAAATGATGATTTGGCCAACGTTGGAATAGAGCAGGATCTAAATCGAAACCCAAGCCCCCAAAACCAACGAGCACAAGAGGCCTTCGAATCTGCTCGAGATGAAGTCTTAATGCTGTGGTTAATTGGCGCAATGAAGGCACTGTGAGTCCCAATCGGTGCTCTTCTAACCCCCAATTCATCGCAAGAGAAAAAGGACATCGCAAAAGCATCTGACCTTTCTGATAAAGACCTTTTGCGGCGACGGCATACTCGAGGAAAATTCCACCGAGAGGTTCATAGATTTCGTCCCATCCAAAATTACCCATCCAAACCAACGGCGCTCCAACCCGCGCTGCCAAATCTGCTGCCGCAGGTGGAATATCTCCAACAACAACAACTGGTGTCTTCTGCTTTTCAAGCCAGGCTGCTTCTTGATTCAGCAGACGAGGAAGCTTTGAATCCAGTCCCCTCAACGAGTGCATGGTCTTGACTTGATCAACGCCGAGAGCGTCGGATTGAATCATGCCGATGTCCCAGCGCACAAAGCGCTGCTCCACGGGCACTCCATCACAAACCAACGAAAGGAATTCAGCTGAGACCATTGAACTGACCACTAGCCTCCACGAGGGCTGAAGCCGATGCAAAGCTCTCAAGACAGTGGCTTGTCGTGCAGCATGACCAAAACCATGGCTGCTAAGGCAGATGTAAATCAGCATGAAGTCATTTCTGGACTGGGCTGTCGCAACAATGTCTGCTCATAAGCGAGCTTTCCAGTCGGATGGAACCAGCGATGACTCACCAGGCTGAGATGACAATTCTCAAATTCAACCCAAGTAAAATGAATTAAGGGATGTCCAGCTTCATCTGAACCAGAACGTGGAACACAAGCTGCATTTACGTATGCAGTGCCATAGCGATCTCGATGAAAGGTGACTCGTTCGCCTTTTCCCCCTCTAAGCGTGTGATGCATATGACCAAAAACAACAAGATCAGCGGAGCGGCGTTGACGCATACGCTCCAAGGCAATCGCAAGATCGCGATCACCCCAATCAATGTGAGGGTGTTTCCAGTCCCTGCCACAGATACTCGACGCATCGGAGCCCAGCCCTGTTGGCCCACTGTGGGCTAAAAGAATCAATGGCCAATGATCTGGTGCAAGCGAAGCTGCTTCAACAATCCGAACAACTGACTCTTCCTCAGTAACGGGTCCAAACACACTTTGAACGGCTTCGGAGAGATGAAAACCTCCACCTGAACTACAGGGGCGAGCACCAACAACAGCTATGGGAGGCATAGACCAACTGCGCATTTTCCAGGAGCAATCCAGATCTCCCAGCATTGAAATCTGCTGTCTTAGTCGTTCACCGCTGCGGTCTTTGCCACGATCATGATTGCCAAGGATCACTGCAGAGGGAAGCTGCAGACGTGTGATTGCCTTGACCAGCCGAAGATCACCGTCGCTCAGATCACCAACAAAAAGCAAGGCATCAGGCTGAAGCTGATCGAGCAGCCGCTCATCATGACAAGTCCAGTCACCATGAAGGTCTCCGGCTATGGCGAGGCGCAATCTGGTCAGGAGTGGTGCCTAGGCTTTCAACATCCTGCCCGATATGGCCAAAATGTCTGCTATTAAGGCCAAGACAGGTCATAAGTTCGGGAACATGGAAGAAGCACCTGCCGACCTTGTCAGCGCAATCAATCAATTGCGAAAGGAGCGCAACGCAATAATTTTGGCGCACTACTACCAAAATTCTGAAATACAAGACATTGCTGACTTCATCGGAGACTCCCTGGAGCTTTCACGCAAAGCGGCGAATACCGATGCAGACGTGATCGTCTTTTGTGGTGTCCACTTCATGGCTGAGACAGCAAAAATCCTGAGCCCTGAAAAAATAGTTTTGTTACCCGATACCGATGCTGGATGCTCATTAGCTGACGATTGTCCAGCTGACGAATTCGAATCTTTTAGGGCTGAACATCCTGATCATTATGTCGTTAGTTACATCAACTGCACTGCAGCAGTGAAAGCACAAAGTGACTTAATCTGCACTAGTAGTAATGCTGTTGATTTAGTTAACCAACTACCAGTAGATCAGCCGATATTATTTGCACCTGATCAAAATCTTGGACGATGGGTGCAACGGCAGAGTGGACGGGATCTTACGCTTTGGCCAGGACGATGCGTGGTCCATGAAACATTCAGCGAAGAAGCATTAATTAGGCTTAAGTTACAAAATCCAGAAGCAGAAGTGATTGCACATCCTGAATGTCAAGAAAATTTATTAGATTTAGCCGACTTCATCGGTTCAACAAGTAAGCTCTTAATCCATTCTCAGAACAGCAGTGCTTCAACATTTATTGTTCTGACGGAACCTGGAATTCTTCACCAGATGAGTAAAACCGTTCCTGAAAAAAACTTCATCGATGTTCCAGGTTTAGATGGCTGTAGCTGCAACGCTTGTCCTTATATGCGTCTTAATACACTTGAGAAGCTTTGGAGTTGCCTCAAAACACTGGAGCCAGAAATAAAGATGGATGAATCAGAAAGATTAAAAGCCTTTGCACCGATGCAACGGATGCTTGAAATGAGCCGTTAAAGCCTCTATCTGATCTCTTTTTCTCATGATTGACATATCAATCATCAAGTCAACGAATAGGCGTATCCATCCTTAGATTACCAAGCTGTTCATATCTCTATTAAAGATTTAGCAACCATCAAAAAGACCATGACAAGGGGATGAAAATGATTAAAGTAAATTAAAGACTAAATTCATTGATGAACATTGCCAACATAAATCCTAACTCGTGCCAACTCATCAACTCATACTTGTTCAATGAGGATGTTGACCACCTGCTTCAAATCAATCAGCCACCTAAGAGCAAAGACCACAGATCAGACAGAGAACTTGCCAGAGTTGGTGTATGCAAGTTCTTGAGCACACTGATAAGGGTTTGTATTGCAGAGCGGCTGATGCCTGGATTGACCCCTTAAAACCTGTACCCCGAGCATTAATTACGCACGCCCATGCCGATCACGCCAGGCCTGGATGTGGTGAGTACTGGGCTGTTGATCAAAGTGAAGGTGTGCTCCGGCAGCGCTTGGGGCGTGACATCAATTTGCATCCAATGGCCTATCGCCAGGAGTTCTGGCTGAATCAGGCCTGTGTGTCATTTCACAGTGCAGGGCATGTTCTTGGTTCTGCTCAAGTTCGACTGGTGGTTGACAATGAGGTTTGGGTCGTCACAGGAGATTACAAACGTTGCCCTGATCCCAGCTGTGAACCTTTCGAAATCGTGCCGTGCAATGTATTAATCACTGAGGCCACCTTCGCGCTACCCATCTACAACTGGCAACCAGGTATGCGGATCGCTGAGCAGATCAAAGACTGGTGGCAGGGTGATCGGACGCGTCCATCGCTGCTGTTCTGTTACGCATTTGGAAAAGCGCAGCGTTTGCTAGCAGAACTACACGCCATCGGAGTTGAAGAAGAAGTGCTTCTCCATGGGGCCGTGGAAACTGTGACTCGTCACTACCGTTCCGCCGATGTCCCCATGGTTCCAAGCCGACCTGTCAGTGAGCTGCCGCGCACTGATCCCCTCGCCGGACGCCTCATTTTAGCTCCACCATCTGCCCATCGCTCCAGCTGGATGCGCCGCTTCAAAGCTCCCCAAACTGCTTTCGCTTCGGGCTGGATGGCAGTCCGTGGTGCCCGACGACGTAAGGGGTATCAACGTGGCTTCGTACTTAGCGATCACTCCGATTGGGAGGGCCTCATTCGAACAGTGAAAGAAAGCGGCGCTCAGCGTGTTTATGTAACCCACGGCCAGAACGATGTACTCGCGCGCTACCTGAAAGAGGTGGAGGGCATCGACGCTTCCCCCCTCTCTCTGCTTGCTTGACCTAGTTTCTGCGATTCTGGACAGTAACCATGTTTGTCAACCATCAAAGGGCCTGAACTTTGGAGGGTTTCGCTGAGCTGTTTGACGCCCTAGATCGCAGCAGCGGCACCAGCCGCAAAATCGATTTGCTAGCCACTTATCTCAGCGAAGTACAACCTGCAGACGGCAGTTGGGCCCTTGCACTGCTACTTGGTGAGCGAAGACGGAGACTGATCACAGGACGAAAGCTGCGGGCCATTCTTCAGGCCAGCGTTGCCATTCCCGATTGGTTGTTTGAAGACTGTCACAGTCATGTGGGTGATTCAGCAGAAACGGTGTGTCTGCTATGGCCACAGTTACGCAATCAAGTCAAGACCCCGCCAGATATCAGTGATACGCGAGTCAGACATCTAATTGAATCCATTATTGAATCCCAACCGCTGCACTGGTGGATGGACATCCTGCTGCCAGCTCTGGCGAGCAGCGAAGAAGATGTACAACACAAGGCAATGGTGTCCGTGTGGTTGGCATTGCCAGAGCGGCGGCATTTTCTGTTCAACAAATTGCTGACAGGAGGATTTCGAATTGGGGTTGCTCGCGGCCTTGTAGTCAAAGCTGTGGCAAAAGCTTTTTCTCTCGAAGAAACTCTCATCCTCGAACGATTGATGGGGGGGGTCGAAACCGAACCGGAATGGTTTGCCCGACTTACATCCCCTGCTGCAGAGAAACGAAAAGACAGAGGAGCAATTCCTTACCCCTTTTTTCTAGCAAGCCCCGTGCAGGCAGAAAAATTGATGGATCAACCTCCAGAACAGTGGTGGGTTGAATGGAAGTGGGATGGCATCCGCGGGCAGCTCATCAGGCGACGCAATGGGCTTTACCTCTGGAGCCGGGGGGGAAGAACTTATTAATGAGAGCTTTCCAGAACTGATTGAAATGGCAGAGGAAATACCAGTTGATACGGTGTTGGACGGGGAGGTGATCTGCTGGAAACACAACGAACAGCGACCTCTACCTTTCTCAAGCTTGCAACGACGCCTGGGCCGCAAACGGGTGGGAGCGAGCCTCAGAAGTGACTGCCCAGTGCAATTCGTGGCTTATGACGTACTTGAACACAAGGGTGAAGATCTGCGTTCTTACCAGCTTCATCAACGCCTCAAACACTTGGAAGTGATCTGCAAGACCTTCAAAGGAGATCAAAGCTGGAGGATGAAACGCAGCGGTGGTGAATACCTAACGAGCTGGGAACAATTGGAACCGCTACGCCAAAAAGCAGGAGAGGGTGGTGCCGAAGGACTGATGCTCAAGCAACGAGAATCTCCCTATCTGGCAGGCCGCAAAAGGGGGTACTGGTGGAAGCACAAGTTGGAACCGATGACCCTCGACGCAGTGTTGATCTATGCCCAGGCCGGCAGCGGCAGGCGTGCCAATTTGTTTACTGATTACACATTCGCACTCTGGAACCGAAGTGCGGCGAATCCAGAAGAGCATCAATTGGTGACGTTCGCCAAGGCTTATTCAGGTTTAAAGGACACGGAAATTCTCGAACTAGATCGCTGGATCCGCCGTCATACCAGCGAACGATACGGGCCCACAAGAAAGGTCAAACCTGAGCTGGTATTTGAGATCGGTTTTGAGGGAATTCAACTCTCAAAACGTCATAAATGCGGTCTGGCGGTTCGATTCCCGAGAATCTTGCGTTGGCGACATGACCGTGACAGTGAAAGCGCTGACAGCCTGGCTAGCGCACGTGAATTGCTGAGACCTCAGGACAGAGAGGTGCAATGACCACCTCAGCCACTTGGCTGAAACCAATCCGAGATTGGTTCACCTACAAAAGCTGGACCCCACTGACTTTCCAGGAAAAAACCTGGGAAGCCCATTTAGCTGGGCGCTCTGGATTAATTCAAGTTCCCACCGGCTCAGGTAAAACCTATGCAGCAACCATGGGACCGATCGCCAGGATGCTGCAGAGCACATCTGAAACGGGGATACAGCTTCTCTACATCACTCCTTTAAGGGCACTAAGCCGTGATCTTGCAGTGGCGATTGAAGAACCCATACAAACAATGCAATGGCCGCTGCAGGTAGGAATCCGCAACGGAGACACCAGAACTGCTGATCGCAACCGCCAAGTCAAGACACCACCTCAGATCCTGATCACAACACCAGAATCGTTATGCGTATTGCTTGCTGGGCGGCATACCGAACAGCTTTTCAAAAATCTAAAGACTGTCATTCTTGATGAGTGGCACGAATTACTGGGAAGCAAACGCGGAACTCAAACAGAATTAGCAGTGAGCTGGCTGCGACAAAACAATTCAAAACTACAAACGTGGGCCATTAGCGCAACGATCGGAAATCTGGCGACTGCAACACGCCACGCCCATGGAAACAACTTTGGTGAAGACGAACCGGTGATCATCGCTGGCGGAACCAGCCGCTCCCTGGAAGTGACCAGCATCCTTCCCGACGATATCGATGGGTTTCCCTGGGGTGGTCATCTAGGTTTACGCCGATACGACGAGCTGGTTGGAAAACTAGACCCAAACATCAGCACACTGCTGTTCACAAATACGCGAAACCAAGCTGAACGGTGGTTCCAGTGTTTACGTTTCGCGTGCCCAGAAATGGAAGGATTGCTGGCGTTGCATCACAGCGCACTCGATCGACAGGAAAGAGAAGCAATCGAAGCGAGAGTGAAGAGCGGAGAACTGCTATGGGTGGTCTGCACAAGCTCACTGGATCTTGGGGTCGACTTCCAGCCCGTAGAACGAGTCGTCCAAATCGGCTCGCCTAAAAATCTTGCACGGCTATTGCAAAGAGCAGGCCGATCAGCGCATCTTCCTGGCGGTAGATCACAGATGATATTTATGCCAACCAATGCGTTAGAGCTGCTTGAGTTGAGTGCAGTACGAAGAGGGCTTTCAGAAGGGCTCGTCGAGGAACGCCGACCACCATTGATGCCCTTGGATGTTTTACTGCAACATCTCACGACCTTGGCTTGTGGACCAGGCTTCAAACCAGAGGAGCTGCTTAAAAGTGTAAAAAATACAGCCACCTATGAAAAAATCAGAGACAATGATTGGCACTGGTGTCTGAAATTTCTGGAAGAAGGCGGAGAATGCCTTGGTGCTTATGAGAGATATAGAAAACTTGAACGAGATATTAATGAACGACTCGTAGTGAAGCAAAAAACAATCGCACGATTACACCGCTTAAACATCGGTACAATTACATCAAACACAGCAATAAGCGTGCGTTTTGTTCGCGGATCAATAATAGGTCACGTTGAAGAAACATTTATAAGTCAACTAAAAACAAAAGACATATTCTTTTTTGCAGGAAGGCAATTGGAATTCATTCGGCTTCGAGATATGACAGCTTATGTAAAAGCGAGTAAACGGAAAAGCAAAACCATACCCGCATGGAGCGGAGGGCAGATGGCACTCTCAGATCTACTGACTCATCAGCTTCGTAATGAGGTGGCAAGAGCAAGCCGAAATGAGCTGGACACACCAGAACTAAAGGCATTAGAACCACTATTTCACCGACAAAATGAACTATCTACATTACCCAAAGCTGACCAACTTCTGATTGAAACATGCCAAACACGAGAAGGCAGCCACCTTTACGTCTATCCATTTGAGGGTCGATTCGTTCATGAAGGGTTAGGATTTTTGTTCGCAACTCGGTTTACACGGATCGAAAAAGGAACAATTACAGTGTCCGTAAATGATTATGGATTTGAGCTACTGGCTCCACGAGGTTATCCATTTGAGAAACTTGTAAATGATGAAATTGATGGACTGCTCTGTAATGAAGAATTAGAAGAAGATTTAGAACAAGCTCTGAATCTTTCGGAATTATGCAAGCGAAGATTCAGGAGTATTGCTAAAATATCTGGGTTGGTTACACAAGGTTTTCCAGGACAAAACAAAAGCACAGGACAATTACAGATCAGTGGTTCACTGCTATTTGATGTATTTATTAGACATGAACCAAACAATCGATTGCTTAAACAAGCTCATGAAGAAGTCCTTAATGAACAACTTGAATTACCACGTTTAAAAGAAGCGCTGAATCGAATGAGAAAAGGAGAAGTAATCCACGCCTCAACTCCAAGACCAACACCATTAGCCTTCCCATTATTAGTGGAAAGACTAGGTTCAAGAATGAGCAACGAATCACTCTTAGAGCGAATCAAGAGAATACAAAAAGAAGCATTAAAACAGGAGGAATAACAAGTAAGGATATTGGCAGTGAGCTACTCTCAATAGATGAAAAATATTAAAACCGCCAAAATATAGCAAAATTCAAATAGGATCAATCCAAACATAAGCAGAATATTACAATTGAATCATAACAACACACAAGCAAGCAATAAGAGAAAACCAGAAGGTACGCACCAATGCCTGAATATCACTAGAATCAAACATAAGAAAATTTCACTTAAAGACAAAATGAAGCCTAAAAAAGAAAATGTTGTAGATTATCCCAGACCACCTTTAATAGAAATAGTAAATGGATCAGTGATAGTAGAAATTGGTGGAGAAGTAATTGCTACAGATACTCGATATGCTCGAATCTGTGAAACATTCCACCCACCAACAATTTACATCAACCCTAATGCATTTCGAAATGGAACAATCCACAAAACAACGGGACCAACATCATTTTGCGAGTGGAAAGGTGTAGCTTCATATTGGAATTTAAGTATGTCCAATGGAGATAGACAAAGAATCCGTGCGGGATGGAGCTATTCAAAGCCATCTGAACGTTATCAAGCCATCAAAGACTGGATAAGCCTCTACCCAAGATTGGTAGATTCTTGCGTCCTTGAAGGCGAACCCGTAACAGCACAACCCGGAAACTTTTATGGTGGATGGATTACAAGCTGGGTGTATGGTCCTTTTAAAGGCGATCCAAACCATCCGGAGTTAGTGTGATGAACAATAGAAACGAATTACTAAATGTATTAAGAACAGATCCTAAAAGTACAAATATTCCAAAATTGATCAAAGACGTTGAGGCTCAAACAAAAGTAAATTTACAAGAAGACCTAAAATTACTTGAAGGAGTGTGGGAGCTGAAATGGAGTAGCTCAAAACAACCTTGGTTAAAGCAGGCTCCTTGGCTGGATAATTTGCAAGTACTAGATCCACAACGGCAAAGAGCTGTTAACCTTTTAAAACTACGAGGTTCAGTTGGAAATATAGCGGTTATTACTGTAGAGGCAGAACTAACAGTAGATAATGATCATCGAATTGGAGTCAAGTTTGTTAAAGGAGGATGGGTAGGTCCCACTATAGTAAATGGATGGAGACCAAAATTACTCGCAAATGTAAATCAAACTTTTCCAGCATGGTTGGAAATTACAAGTCTTGATGACACATTAAGGATCTGTCGTGGTAATGCAGGAACTTGTTTCTGTCTAACAAAACGATCAGACTTGAAAATTGAAGACTGGATCCCAAGTAAAAAATAGAAAAAACATTATTCAATAAGTCATGAACGGATAAGCAAGATATCCTAAAGAATAATAAGTTCTTAGCTACTTATACGAATCCCACGAAAGTAGGCTTCAATAGCCCAATTAACAGCTTCACTTTTTTGGATACGCGGATTCAGAACTGAAAATTCTTGACGAAGAAGCGAGATCTCATTCCGCTGTTTAATAGCTTCAGATTTCGAAAATGCTGCACCATAAAGTCCGTTACTAATCATTGAATTTCACAGATTATTTACATAACCAATGATCACTTAAATGAAACAATAATAAATGAGTAATTACTGAGCAAACCCAGTGATTCAATTGAGATTAAACTAAAAAAACTCTAAAGTAACTATCATATGATATCAACAAAAGCAAAATTAGACGGCAGAATCAACAGACAGTGAAAAAGATGATGAAGAAAAGGTAAAAGACTCAAAAGAAAACAATAAAAAAATAAAGAAAGAAGCAAATACAATTATAAGTGTTATAAAAACAAGAAACGCAAAAAATGATTAAAAAGACCAAACAGAAATGCTCAATATGAACAATTTCTTCGCATTGCGAACAGAATTAAAGTGGCAATACACAAATACAGACTTGTGTATTGATGGGAATAAAAGGATTAATCAATGATTAATGCTATAAATAGTATATAAAACATCGCAAACTGAAATGTTCGATGATCCTGCTTATTTCATGATGTGGCTAATTTATGCAACTGACCAAGAGATTGAATCCGCCTATGGAGAATGGATACATGGAGAACTAGACTTACTGAATCAATATGAATCACCACTAATCAATGAATGAAAAAGAAGGGACATTAAATTTGCAGATAATTCAAGAAGCATACTTGAAACTAGCTTGAAACAACGCTATGATAGGTAAAAACGATAAATAACCTTGATTTTCCCATACGTAGTTATTTTCCTAATTGCCTCATCATTCTTTAGACCCTTTTGGAATCTCTACCGACTAATAATACATTGGGCTGTCCTTTTGCTTTTATCGCCTTGGATTGTAGGCAAGGCATTAAGTGCTAGGTGGGCGGAGGACGATTACGGGAATGGACCAAGACTAATAGCACTTCCGATAGCAGTAGGAGGTTACTGGTTAATCTATGGATCTTATGTGCATCCGGAATATTCCTTGTTTCCATTATTCATTTATTACTTTGTGGCATGGCCAGCCTTTCGTCACAGCGATGCCTGGGAAAAATTAAATAGAAAAAGCCGCTTTTAAGAGTGCAGGATATTATTTAAATTTTTAAAATAATGAAACTATTTAGGCTGTGAAGACAAAAATACAACCAAACTTTAAATTTAACAATACAAGAGATGTTATTAAGAAATTAAAAAGTGGTATGCATCATTAATTTCATGAAAAGATTCAGCACAACCGCCAACATCAGGATGATGAAGTTTAACCAAACGGCGATGAGCTTGTTTTATCAATAGAAGCGATGCTCCATTTTCGAGCCCAAGTACTCTGAAGGCCTTTATTCGAGTTGGGTCGCAAGAGCCATCAAAATCACTGTAAGACCCTTGATTCCGATCGGTAGTTCGATGATCAGAACGGGTTCGACGATTTTGTTGCTTTCCTCTACGGTTCATTCGAAGGTCTTGTACTACCCGATGAGGAACTTCATTAAGCCATTCACATGCCCTAATGCCATAAAGAGCAAATGCTGCATGTACTGCACAACGCTTTTTAGTGAGTGGAACTCCAGTAGCAGCAAATAATTCTGTACCAAGTTCAGGCATAAGCTGATCCAACCGTTGCAGCAGATTCAACTGAGGAAATAGACTTTGTCGATTCAGTTCACCGATCAACAGCTCAAGTTCACTGAGCCGAAGTGAACCCCAACCCTTTTGCAGTGATAACACCTCACCCCAACGTTCTACATGATGAAAAGTAATATTCTTCGGTTGAGTTGATTCCTGTTTATGTTGTTTAGATTCATCGGTATAAATTTGATTATTTTGTTGATGAATAAGAATATCGAGTTGCCTATTTAATGACTTGATCTCTCTACGAAGAGAATCATTTTCAGCTAAAAGTGCATCAATGTTTGTCGTTACCGTCTGATAACAGCGATGATCAGCTGAAGAAGACCAGGAGCGAGGATCAAACCCCATCAGCTAGTAAAGGGGCGATTGACATACATCACAGATGATGGTCTCACTACGATCAGCCAAGCAAAGAGTAAGGGAAGCAAATCAAACAAGGAATGCTATCCTACACGTTAACTCAAAAAAGTCGCGTCATCACGTATGAGTCAAAAAACAATGAGATGAAATTGGGAAACAATATTATCATTTCAAGTAATAGGAAAATGATTGGAAAATTGTTCGGACAAAATAGAGTAATCATCAAGGATGTGAACGTATGAATATAATACTCCTTAGACAAAATGATTTTTGCATAAATGATAATAATGTCTCAATCACTGATCATCGATTTGATCACATCCAGACAGTTTTAAAGTCAAAGGTTGGTGATAAACTAAAAGTTGGAATAATAGGAGGAAACAGAGGATATGGCACTATTAAAAAAATTGAGAGCGACAAAGTTGTAATGGATATTTTTCTAAATAAAGAGCCATTGTCGAGACATAACTTTGACATTGTACTGTCACTCCCAAGGCCAAAAATGTTACGACGAATATTAAGAACTATCGCAGAATTCGGTGTTCATAAATTACATATAGTAAACAGCGCAAGAGTTGAAAAAAGTTATTGGCAAAGTCCATTGCTTAAAAATGAAAAAATACAAGATGCACTACAAACCGGTATGGAAAGATCAGGCGATACTATTATGACTGATGTAATTCTATACAAGCGATTCCGACCTTTTGTGGAGGATATATTACCCAAATTATGTGCTCATCGTGAATGTTATCTGACTGATATAAACTCCCAAAAATCAATAAAAAATCTGAAATCGCAAGCCGCAGTGATCATCATAGGACCAGAAGGGGGCTTTGTTCCTTTTGAAATTGACTTAACAACATCCGTCATTGCGAATAAAATAAATCTTGGAAATCGAATACTTAGCGTGGACACTGCACTAACAACTGTTTTAGCACAAGCATTAACATAAATAAAGCATTATTGGTATTTAGTTACTCAATTAAAATCCTTATTTGTGTCAATAGAAAATCTATTACCATTTAATAATGACAAGAAGGAGACTCGCTGCTCTGAAGAAAGTTCAGAGATCTTTCAACGACGAGATTTAAAACTATTTCTTCCATAGTCTTGAAAGAAAAAGCAATTTTTCATTCTATGCTGGAATGCATTGATAACAAGTTCAAAATGTCCACATATAAAAGCAATTAATGACTCTTGATGAACTGAAACAAGACCTATCAACACGTCTTGGCAAAAAAGTCTTAAGGATCTTCACCAGGGATGGTGAAGCTTGCCAAGAGTTATCCGATCTATACATCCCATCGCCAGCAGGCTTTGGTGGAATTCTTGAAGTACAAGACAAAATCAGATACACATGGGAATTATGGTTAGAAGCTGAACAAACGTGGAATTTTCAAGCAAAACAAATTGAACACTAGAAGTAGAAGATATAAAATAGAAATATAATGAAAATCGATTGATAAGATTTTTAGGAAGTAATAATTAGTTTAAAAACTGTTTTAAATAATGGGCTTGAACATGAGGTAGCCACACTGAAAGAGTGCTTTGATAATAAATTTATACCTAATTTTCAAATTATAATTCACTTAAAATCAAATTTAAAGACGATCAAAGATTCTATTTAACTATTGAGTCGGAGTCTAATTATTTTCTAAAGCGAAAGATAAATTAAGTGCATGATATAATAAAAAGTTATCTTACCAATAGGAAAACACACGCTAAAAAGGGGTATAACGGGACTATAGAGAAAATTTGAATGCAAGTAATGCAAAATATCCATGACAAGCTCCTGTACTTCTATATTGACGGAAAATGGATTGTTCCAAATAGTCAGACAAAACAGTCTCTGATTAATCCTGCAACCGAAAATAGTGTTGGCCAAATAACGCTAGCTGACGAAGTTGACGTAGAAAATGCGGTGGCATCTGCAACTACTGCATTTGAAAGCTTTCAACACTTTTCAAAACAAGATCGACTCGATTTACTTAAAAATATACTTTCAATTTACGAACAAAGAGTAGATGAATTTGCATCAGCAATCTCAATTGAGATGGGAGCTCCAATGGATTTTGCCAGAAGTGCGCAAGCACAGGCTGGTATCGATCATCTATCTGCCTTAATTGAAGATACAAAAGACTATGATTTTGAACGAATACTAAGAAATGGAAATACAATTGTTAAGGAGCCGGTTGGTGTTTGTGGGTTGATCACACCATGGAACTGGCCAATCAATCAAATTGTTCTAAAAGTTGCTCCAGCTCTAGCTGCTGGTTGCACGATGGTTTTAAAACCATCTGAAATGACTCCTCTCTCAGCAATTCTTTTTGCTGAAGTGATAGATGAAGCAGGGGTGCCAAATGGTGTTTTTAATTTGATTCATGGACTTGGCCATGTCGCCGGTTCAGCTTTATCAAAACACCCTGATGTGGCGATGATATCCTTCACAGGGTCTACAGGAGCAGGGCGAAGCATTATTCACAATTCTGCAGATCGCATTGCGAAAACCACTCTGGAATTAGGTGGTAAATCCCCAAATCTAATATTTGCAGACTGCGAATTAGTAACAGCAATTGATCAAGGGATCGATGCATGCTTTATCAATTCAGGCCAAAGCTGTGATGCAGCTACGAGAATGTTGATCGAACAATCTATATATGAAAGATCAATTGAATTAGCTACGAAAAAATGCGAGCAAATAACGGTCGGAGATCCTGCTATATCTGGAAATCACTTAGGACCATTAGTTAGTGAAATTCAGTTTAAGCGTGTTCAATCCCTCATCGCCAGTGGATTAGATGAAGGTGCACGCTGTATCTCAGGTGGCCTTGGGAAGCCTAAAGGCTATCAAGTTGGGTATTTCACACGCCCCACTATATTTGCCGATGTTGAAAATAATATGAAAATCGCCCAGGAAGAAGTCTTTGGTCCAGTTTTGTGCATGATACCGTTTCGTTCAGAGAAAGAAGCGATTGAATTAGCAAACGATAATGCCTATGGATTGGCAGCTTATATTCAAACCTCAGATGAAGATCGCGCGCAAAGAGTTGCACGATTATTACGTAGCGGTTCAATTAACATCAACAATGCATTCATAGCACCTGGATCACCATTTGGCGGTTATAAACTATCTGGCAATGGTAGAGAGGGTGGCGCTGAGGGTATTAATGAGTATCTAGAAATTAAAGTAATTGCATCATAGATTATAGTGTACAAATCAAACTCACTTGCAATGAACAGCGCAAAGCAAAAGCTTATATTATAAACTTTCAGACTATTGCCTTACATCAACTTTAAGATGCTTTATAACTATTTTCTAAATCACGATTAAGGTCTTAAAAAAGTATATTATTATTTATTTCTTGTTCAAAGCCTTCCATCCTAAATATCCTGCACCTCCAAGAAAGACGAGTGGAAGGATTGCCTTAATAAAACCTAAGGCAATCCAAACAACTAAAAGGCTTGCACCAATTCCAATACTGGTTTTTTTGACGATTGCCTGACTTTCGTCAGTCATCGTCTCCCACTTAGGTAAAGCCATGACATCCTTGCTTTTCCCTGTTATGCCTCAAAAAATTTTTAATTGCCAGAGAACCAGCGAACTAAGCTTGTGCTTTGTCTTTGGAAGCGAGCAATCGCGGGCATATGCCAATGGACAAAAGTAGTAATTCTTACTCTGACAGATGCTCTGAGACCACAGTGATCAAGGATCAAGTTGAGAAATTAAGTGAATCTGCTCCCGTAGCAGCCGGCAGAAAAGGTCCTAAAACCGAACCTTTCCTTTCGGCTCACCCCTCTTCCAAGTTGAACGAAGCAGCAATAGAACGTTCACCTCCCACACTCGGAGACACCCATGACAACAACGACGCTCCGATACAACGGGAAGGCATTCATCTATGCACCTTCAACACTGATCAGCAACAACCATGAGGGTCTTAGAAATCTTGATGTCATAGAGCCCCAAATTGGCTGGGTTATGAACGAATCTGGTTGGGGCTTCAACAAACGGGCAGAGCTACTCAACGGAAGACTGGCAATGCTCGGCTTTCTAGCTCTTATTGCAGTGGAGGACGTACTCCATCAAAGCCTCGTTAGAGCACTTGGCCTCTGAATCAAAGCAATATTAATCATTTTCCTTGGAACAATGATGACTAAAGAACCTGATTTCGATTTGCATCGGTTGAAAAGCTGGTCAGCAGACACTATTGATCTGATTCTTATTACTAGTCAAAGTATATTGAATCAGATGAGCTGCTAATCAATATTACAATAAATGAGTCAGTTAAAAACTACACTGGTATATAAAGAGATTTCAAGAGAAGATAATTTTATAAATCATCATGATGCTTTCATTGGTATTGCATAGAATTTGAGAGAAACTTAAATCGAGGCCTTCCTGTGGCGACATTTTTAGTCACCGGCGCAAATCGGGGAATCGGACTTGAATTTTGCCGTCAATTGCGTAGCCGGGGAGAAAATGTCATAGCTGTTTGCAGGCAACCATCAAAAGCACTGAAAGCACTCGATGTAGACATTAAGGATGGTATTGAACTCACAAATCAGAACACAATTTCAAATTTGATTCACAGCATCAATGGTCGACAACTCGATGGGGTAATCCTCAATGCTGGAATCATGAAACCGATTGGGTTAGATAATCTGGATATAGAAAGTATTAGACAACAATTTGAAGTCAACGCCTTAGCTCCATTAGTGTTGGCAAATTATCTCGTATCTCTGATGCCTAAAGGATCAAAGATGGCATTAATAACGAGTCGAATGGGCTCCATTGAAGACAACACATCGGGAGGTTCCTACGGATATCGAATGTCAAAGGTGGCACTAAATATTGTTGGACGCTCATTATCAGTTGACCTTAAACCACGTGGAATTGCTGTTGCAATCCTTCATCCAGGACTTGTGCAAACAAGAATCGTCAATTTTAATCCCAATGGAATAACTCCTGAAAAAGCTGTCTTAGGCTTGTTATCACGGATAGATAGCCTGACAATTGAAACAAGCGGAACTTTTTGGCATGCGAATGGTGAAGTTCTTCCGTGGTAATAAACTTAAAAAAACAAGAGAATAAAAAGAATTAAAGATTAATATTTGAGTAAGCTTCAGATAAAAAGCAAAACAAGTCAAATATTTGTGAAAGATTGAAGTAAATGAATAAACATATTATTTCCTCAAGAATAAGAGTAGCTTATGTCAAACAGCTAAAGGCATCAGCATGGAAGGGGAGCTCAATTTAAATCCTGCTGATTTAATTTTCTGATTGGATACTTTCGCGTTCATGGAACGTGAACCGGGGGTATTAACGTTTGCCCAAATAACGGGCGGCAAACCTTCAATATCACAAATTTGATTAGACAATTCACGTCGACTCGCCTGCATATCATCAACAAGATTATAAACACCTGAAAGTTGATTATTGAAAGCAAAGCTCACACCATACGTAATATCAAAAATACCGCTCCAGGCAGGGACATCATTGCCATTTTTTGGGATCTGTTCACCTGCAGCCTGCTTAATCATTGAAACCATGTCACGTCCTGGTCCATAAATACCACCCAAGCGGAGAACACAAACCTGAGTATCGGGTCGATCAATTGAGAGCATAACGTTTTCAGCATTTATGAGCATCTTGTTAATGGGATTGCTTCTATCGACATCAGAGATTTCTGTCACAGATTTCCCTTTTTGATCTCCATAGACTCCAGCAGAGCTGATGTAGATGACATGAAGTGAATGATTCGATTGCCGAAGACGTAATGCACGTGCCAAATTCTTAATTCCTTCTGAAAAAACAGCCTGATAATTATCTCCGTTCTGGCTAGGCGCCACACTGACCAATAAACCACTTTGATCCTCTAGGAACGTGAAATCACTGGTCGCATCCGAAATATCAAGAGAGAGGGGCTCATTGACAACGTGTCGTAACTCTGAGAAACGCTCTGAAGAACGCGTTGTACCGGTGAGGTAATGGCCCTGATATTTCAGATTTGCTGCTGCATAACTACCAACATAGCCGCAACCAATCACGGTGTAAGAAGACATGAGTCGTTAATGAGTCAACACCTTTTTACAACTCTTTACCCCTCTACCGTGAGTTCATGGAGCAACTATGGGCTAAAAGCTGGAAAAACGGAGTCAATCGATGCTAATCGCGGATCAATACTCCAAGATCAACAGTGGATGCAGAGGAGGAGGAGGCATGCAAACGGTCGACGCTGAGTGGCTATACCCAAGTGGCTTACTGGATACTGGCTCAACCAGCGAGCATTCAGTAGATTTTTGAAGCTATAAGCAATCAGTTAAGAATAGGCCGCAAGAAGTAAAAAATAGCAAATTTTGATAGAGAAATTCAATCAACACTAGTTAATAGAACAAATCAATCACACGGAAAAAATTATGTAAGCAAAAATAATTTCTGTGTCGAAACAAACCAATTGCTAAAGCTAAAAAGCAGAGAAATTTACTTCAATGAAATATTCATTTTTAAGCGAAATGTTTCGGGTGTAAACCAAATTGCTGTCACCAATGTAATACTTCCACTTATTATTAACCATGCTGCTGGCATCAATGGATGACCGCTTGCCTCAACAAGCCAGCTAGCAATTAATGGAGTTGTACCACCAAAATAACCTTCAGCAATATTAAAAGCGAGTGCAAGACCGGTGCAACGTACTGCTACAGGCATTAATTCAACATTAGCAGGCGTTTTTGCACCTGCTAGAAGAGCAACTGTGATCATCATCAGCATTTCACCACGGTGAATCAACTCAGACGAGTCACTTTGCAATAAATGAAATGTTGGCAAACTTATGAGACATAGTAATGCTGATCCGGCAATCAAGATTGGGCGACGTCCGATACGATCTGAAATCCAAGCACTAATAGGATAAAAGATAAGCAACTGACTCATTACTTGAGTATTCAGAGCTAAAGCAAATGTTTCAGACTGTTGGCCTACTGTCTGAACATAAGTAACTGCATAGACGAAAGCAGTATAAAAGCCAACACTGCTAGCAATATTAAGTAATAGGACTCTTAAGACAGCACCTCTGTGGCTAGTAAATGTATCTTTTAAGGGAGTAAGTGTGGCCTCAGGAAGTTGTTCTTTTTGCAGATTCTGGCGCAAAAGAACACCTACCAAAGCAACCAGGATCCCCATGCCGAATGGGATACGCCAACCCCAACTTGAAAGCTGCAATTGGGTTAAATGACTGCTAAGTACAAAACCAGCCGCTGATCCCATCAGCATGCCGAGTACAGAGCCCCAAAGCCCCCAAATACTGACAATCCCACGATGTTTTTGCGGTGCATGCTCAGCAAGGAAAACAATCGATGTGGTGTACTCTCCTCCAGCTGAAAGCCCCTGCATGATTCGGAGAAGAATCAAGCAGATGGGAGCCAACAAGCCAACCTGGTCATAGGTTGGCAAGAAAGCCATTAGGAAGGTTGACATGGCCATACCCACCACAGAGAGCATCAAGGCTCGTGTTCGGCCAACCCGATCAGCAATACGCCCAAGGAGTACACCTCCAATCGGACGCACAAGGAAACCAGCAGCGAAAGCACCAAAAGCTGAAATTAAGGATGTTCTCGGATCAGCCGAGGGGAAAAAATTATTGCCAATTGGTAGAACGAAGTAGCCATATAGAGCGAAGTCATACCACTCCATTACATTTCCGATGAGGCCGGCAAGCACGACTCTCCAAAGCGGAGTATTGTTACCAGATGACACTAGAAACAGACCTTACTGTCATCTTCTTAGCGATAGATCAAAGACAGAGCCATTAGTCGATGAAATGATTCACAAGCAATTCATCATGGAACGGAAGGGATCCTTTTTTTAACATCAAATAAAAACTAACCAGTTACTAACCCAAACAATTCATCTATCAACCGATAAAAATAAATTCGTGAATTGATATATGCTCAAAAATGTTCAATGTGGTGATATGAAAATAAGACAATATCGCATCAATCAATATTACAAACTGATTGACTTTTTTTGATTAGTCTCAAAAATAGTCTTACTCTCTAATACAGGAAATTAACAACCCACCTCTTGGTGTTGGGCTTGGGATCTGTTGCAAAGATAAATCTTGATTGGGCTCCAGTCGGAGTTGAACGTTTTTAAGTAAACCACTGGTCATAAGTCGGATTTCAAGTTCAGCCAGTGATTTACCTAAACAAACACGCTCTCCGCCACCAAATGGAAGGAGTTTTTGGGTAAAAGAACCATCCATATGACGTTGAGGACGGAATTCGCATAGATCAGATTGATCTGAACGCATTGCTGAATTCAAAACAACTTGAATGATGCGATCAGCTGGTATCTCAATTCCATCAATTACGATTGGAACATTGTTCTTGCGAAAGAAACCACCTACCGGTGGAGTGAGACGCATTACCTCAAGAACCGTTGCATCAAGTCGCGGGCAAGGTGTATTGGCAACATAGGGAAAAGGCTGTGCTTCAAGCTCCTCCATGAGCCACTTTTGTGAACTTGGATTCAGCAACAATGCCCGGAAGAAACAATTTAATGAGGATGCCGTTGTTTCGTAGCCAGCAAATAAGAGCAATAGAAGCTGCTCTGCCAAATCATCGTCATCAAGAGGAATACCAGCTTCATCAAGGCCTCCGCGAATCAAATCAAGCCCCCCACAGAAATATTGATCATCACTGAACAATTGCTTTAATCGTGAAAGCAATCGTTCACGTGCCAACATAGCGCGAGCAAAAGAGCTACCTGGAATGGCAATCGGGAGCGAAAACAATGCTTTAATCCAGATTTCAAAATCTAAAAACAATTCATCTCTATTTTGATCGTCAAGCCCTAAAACAATATTTGCAATAACACTGAATGCAAACTGGCGCATGCGCGGTGCTAAGGGCGTTGGTGACGCGCAATTTAAAAGTTCGTTCGACAGTAACTGCACTTGTGATTCAATTGCTGGGGTATAGCGACATAGAGCAGAAGCAGAAAATAATTGACCAACAACTCGCCTTCGTGCTTTGTGGTCAGCACCATTCCGGTTGGCCAAAGAGTGACGTCCAAGCAGCTCGCGAACACTCTTCGGCCACCAACCCTGAAGAGAACCACTCTGCGACAACAAATCAGATATGGCTTGCTCGCCACGAATAAGCACAGTGCGTTGGCCGAGCAAACAAGTTTCAAAAACATCTCCATACCTTTCAAAACGGCGTTGAGCAAAGGATGTATCTTTGAAAAATGCCAGGGTCTCAAAAACTCCAGTTAAGGCACCAGTGGTCGGCAAATTCGCGGCAGGCATCTTCAAGTTGTGGCGCGGTAGAGAAGCGTATCGACAAATCTAGAAAACAAAGCTCTTCACAAAACCTCTCGAAAAGCACTTACAACAAGCTTCAAGAGTTGACAAGCCATTGTCCGCCGCATTCATACTGATGAAAGATAAAGAATTCTAGGAGCTTTGCTCACTATCCACCGCAGTCATCTCTCACTCGTCAACACCTTTTCATTCCGACACGTTTGTAGATTAGGGAAACAGTCTGACTTATTCGATGATCTGGGGTGAAGCTCTCAAGAAAAGGGATCGGCAGCCTGAAGTGATGGATCAGCCAGGGCTGGATCCAAAAGAACACCTCAGAGCCTTAAACGGTTTAAGACGCATCAATGTCATTAGTCGCTGTTCAGTTGGAATTTTTCGCGCCATTAAAGAGTTAGCGAGAGGCCAGCCCGATAAGACACTTCGGATTCTTGAGCTCGCCTGCGGAGGAGGAGATACTGCAATCGATCTGGCACTAATGGCTCAGCAAGAGGGATTAAGCCTGGAAATTCTTGCTTGCGATTTAAATCCTGAAGCGGTACGTATTGCAGCTGCGAATGCAAAGAGTCGAAATGCAGAATTAACATTTTTTACTGCTGATGCTCTTACAAAACCAAATAATGAAGAGACTTATGATTTGATTTATTGCACGTTATTTACACATCACTTGGATGACAATGACGTTGTTCGCCTTCTTGATGTAATGACATCACGATCTCACCGACTTGTCTTAGTTGATGATTTAATTCGCAGCAAGCTAGGGTATTTCCTGGCTTGGATAGGCACACGATTGCTTAGTCGATCTTGGATTGTTCATACTGACGGTCCTCTATCTGTGCGCGGAGCATTTCGCCCTGAGGAAATGCTAGAACTCGCCAAACGCGCAGGTCTTGAATCAGTTCAAATCGATAGAAATTGGCCTGAACGTTATCTCTTGCGTTGGACGCGCTCTTAAACAATGCAAGAGTTTTGGGATGTCCTCATTATTGGTGCTGGGCCTGCAGGAGGTATCGCTGCTTTCGATTGTGCAAAAAAAGGGTTGAGTGTTTTGCTGGTAGAGCAAAGAAAATTTCCCCGCTGGAAAGTTTGCGGTTGCTGCTTCAACAATCAAGCACAAGGCATTCTTAATTCACTTAAGCTTGACCAGCTGGTCATCGATTGCGAGGGAACACCACTTCAAAGCCTTCGACTTGGCCTACAGGGACGTCTAGCAACTGTGGATTTGCCAGGTGGCTTTGTCCTCTCAAGGGAACGTTTTGATCAAGCATTGATTAATGCGGCCGTTAATGCTGGTGCAGTCGCTAAATTTCAAACAAAAGCAAAAGTTGAAGCCGCTCAACCTGGATGCAGAAATGTACTTTTGAAAGATCAGTGCACTGGTACCGTTAACCACGTTAAGGCTGGTGTAGTACTTGTTGCAGCTGGCCTTTCCCATCATTGTCTTTCTAAGACAGACTCGGGTAAAACTAAAATTCAAAAACATTCCAGGCATGGAGCCGGATGTATTGCTGACGACAAAGACAATCACTACCCCGAAGGAATTATTCACATGGCCATTGGTCGTCGTGGCTATGTCGGATTAGTTCGGAGAGAGGATGGATTGCTGAATATAGCTGGTGCTTTTGATCGAAACGCATTAGCCCATCCACAAGGTGCCGCAGGTGCAACGCAAGAGGTGTTGAAGCAGGCAGGATTTCCTGTTCCAACTACATTCAATCCAAGGACTCGTTGGCAACTAACACCGGCTCTTAGTCGTCGCTCACAAGTATTAGCTGGAGAGCGATTTCTAATGATGGGTGATGCTGCTGGCTATGTAGAGCCGTTCACAGGTGAAGGAATGGCCTGGGCGTTAACAGCAGGTGCCGCTGTATCACCATTCGTAGAAGAGGGACTACAAAACTGGAGCGTTGATTTGGAATCACGCTGGGAGCAAACGCTTCAAGTACAGATTGGACGCCGACAAAGAATTTGTCGATCATTATCCATACTGCTGAGACAACCCTTACCCACAAAGGCATTGTTTGAGATCGTGAGGCGATCCCCAACAATCTCTGCAAAGATTGTTTCCAGCCTTAACGAAGTGAAGTTGCCCAACCTGAAAGGTGAACAATGTCTTTAAGAATACTCGGGTTGGGAACTGCTGTACCTCAATACGCTGTTAATCAAAATGAATCGACAATACTCTCCGAATGGGTCAATGCAGACAGCCCAGAACGTGCTGCACTCATACAGCGAATTCAACGACGATCACAAGTAAAAAGAAGGAGAAGTGTACTATTAATTAACGAGAGAGGTGAAACAATTCAGGAACGATTGCCTTTTTATGGCGTCAAAGATCCGAGCACAAACCAAAGAATGCAGAAATATCGTATACATGCATCATCATTGGCTATCAATGCATGCCAGCTAGCACTCGAAGAAACTTCTATTGCGCCCAATTTAATCACTCATCTCATTACAGTTTGCTGCACAGGATTTCACGCTCCCGGTGTGGATTTTGATCTAATCGAAACACTTGAATTAAACCCAAGCGTCCAAAGAACTCAGATTGGTTTTATGGGTTGTCATGCTGCCATGAATGCCTTGAGAGTGGCACATGCTTTTGTAGAAGCAGATCCTGATGCAATAGTGCTGGTTTGTGCGGTTGAGCTTTGCAGTCTGCATCTTCAATATGGCTGGGAACCGGAACAAGTGGTAGCTAACACCCTCTTTGCCGATGGAGCTGCGGCACTTGTGGCATCAGGAACTACCAAGAAATGGGTGAATAAAACCAAAAAATCATTAACACTGTGGGGATCGGGATCAACAGTGATACCGAATACCCGGGATTTAATGCATTGGCAGATCGGTGATCATGGCTTCTCAATGGGCTTATCACCAAAAGTTCCAGATGCCATTGCCAAAACATTGAAACCATGGCTTAGCGATTGGTTGTTAAAGTATGGATTAGATCAGAATATAATTCAAAATTGGGCTATACATCCTGGCGGGCCACGAATTCTGCAAGCTTGTGCAGAAGCTTTAGAGCTACAGGAAGATCAATTAGCAACCTCCCGGTTCATACTCAGTGAATATGGGAACATGTCATCAGCAACTGTTTTATTCGTACTTCATCACATGCAACAACAAGAATGTATTGGACCAACCCTTGCACTTGCTTTTGGCCCTGGACTATGCGTTGAAGTGGCATTATTAGATATTTCGTCTAACTGATAATGAAACCTTCCCACTAAGGCAATGAAAACAGACAACAAACGCGTACACATTTTCAGCTCATTCGCATTAGCCAATGAGTAAGACCATACAAACTACTTTAAACCTCGCTGTCAAACAAATCTTTATCAAACCGAAAATATGGATCAAGTAGACCTCAATAAATAATCACTAAAAATGAAGTTAAACAATTCACTTGCCATGATGCAACTTACTGTTTCTTTAATTTTAATTTGGCTTGTTGCTCTCTCTCCAATTGAGGTCAGTGCTCAACAAGTCAAGCCATCTTCAATGGCTACAGAACCAAACAATTCTGCCCAAATCACTCTTTATCGATCAGAAAGTTGTGGCTGCTGTACGAGGTGGGGAGACCACGCGAGACAAGCAGGATTCCAGGTTCAGGAAAAGGTCATCGATGGGATGGACAACTTAAAACGCTCTCATGGAATAACACGCGAACTCTCTTCATGTCATTCAGCCTTTGTGGCTGGCTATATCGTAGAGGGGCATGTTCCAGAAGCATCCATCAGAAGAATGTTGAAGGAGAAACCTAATATTCAGGGTCTTACAGCGCCAGGTATGCCCATGGGTTCACCGGGAATGGAAACGGAAGGAATCAAGCCTGAATCATTCGATGTTCTTGCCATTGCGAACGACGGATCGACAAGTTTATTTGATCATTACGCTTCAGAGTAATTCATTCATTATTAGAATTTATAACCCTAATATTCATTGATTAACACATTTTCACAGATCGGAGTCCACCATTTATTAACTTATTGACTTTTACACTTGTGAAGAACAATCGAACATTAAAAATCTTTTCGGGATGGTATTTCTTTGTTTGATTGAATGAGTTAAGACAGCTACTAAGCGTTTTTTTGTAGATTTAAAATCGTATAAAAATATTCTAAATGATCCGAACGCCCTTTCTCAGGGTCATTGAAAAATATGATCTGCCCAAGGGTTAGATTACATCAAGTATTGTTGCAGTTTCTAAGCTATAAATCGTTCTGAAGATGACAAAAATTACTTTTGTGACTTGGATGAGATTTGACTGTTCATGACGAGGCCATGTCCGATTTCGAAATTAATCTCATTCCATTAGCGATAGTGCAAGTCTCAGATCTTGCGACCCTAATCATTCCATTTATATTTAAGTTGATAGGAGCTGCAATCCTGTGGATTGTGGGTGGATGGCTGATCTCATTAGGTCTCCGACTACTTCGTCGGTTCATGAAGCGAGGAACTTTAGATCCAACCCTGGTGAACTACCTGCTCAACATCATCGGTGTTGTGCTGAAAGTAGTCTTAGTCGTAGCAATCCTCGGATTCTTTGGCATTGAAACCGCTAGCTTTGCTGCCCTTCTAGCTGGTGCTGGGGTAGCAATCGGTGCTGCTTGGAGCGGAATGCTCGGTAACTTTGCTGCTGGTGTTTTCCTTCAAATCTTCCGGCCAATTAGCGTTGGTGATTACATTGAGGGAGCTGGTGTAGAGGGAACTGTTGACGAAATTTCGATGTTTGTTACTAAAGTAAAGTCTATTGATAACGTAATGGTAGTAATCGGAAATGGTAAACTTTTTAACGATAATATTAAGAACTACTCTGCAACTTCTTATCGCCGAGTTGATCTACTTGCGCAGCTAGATACCAGTGCAGATGTAGGTAAAGCTATCAATTTATTAAAGGCAGGAATTCTGAAAGTTCCCAATCAAACAAATGGCATTGCTGCCGATATTGAGATTCTAAAATTTACTGAGCGTGGTCCTTGTTTGGCCGTTCGTCCTTATGCCAATATTAATAATTATTGGCAAGTTTATTTTGACACCAACCGTATGATTAACGAAGTACTCGGTAAAGCTGGTTTTCCAGTTCCTCGTATCCCAGTTGCAATGCAAAAGATTCAAGGTAATTCCAGAAACTAAGATTTGTAATCGTAAAATGGAGAAGTGAATTGCTATTACTTCTCCTTATTTAAAAATGTTTTTTAAATAGCTCAAACAATCATCATTTTGACTAAAACTACGTAATTTCTGTTCTTAGTTCATTTTTATTATTTTCTTGATTCAACAGACAAGACCACCAATTTTTTCTAGCTATTGATTCAATCAAATAAGTACCTCAGACAATCAACTTCATAGCTCTAGCATGATGCTCCAGATGGCGATCCATCATGCTTGCCACAAAAAAGTAGCTGTGATCATAACCATCATGCAATACCAGATCTAAAGGTTGACCATTTTCAGCGGCCGCGATCCGAAGGTCTTCAGGACGCAACTGCTCTTCGAGATATGGATCAGCTAATCCAACATCAACAAGAAGCGATTCACTACGGCGATGACCATCTTCAAGTAATGCCACGGTGTCCCACTGACGCCAATGCGCTTGTGCGGCGGGAGTATCGCCTAAGAGGAAGCTAAAAGCCTTGCGGCCCCAAGGACAGGCACTTGGATGGGCGATCGGCGAAACAGCTGATATCGAAAGGAAGCACTCTGGTTGACGAAGACCCAGCACCAAGGCCCCATGTCCACCCATGGAATGCCCTGACAGACCAAGGCGCAAAACATCAATAGGTAATTCAGCGCTCAGAAGTGAAAAAAGCTCGTCCACTAGAAAACTATTCATGCGGTAATGCGTAGTCCAGGGCTCTCGCAAAGCATCCAGGTAGTAACCGGCTCCATGGCCAAAATCCCAATGGCCATCTGGATCGGTGGGAACATCATCTCCCCGAGGGCTGGTATCAGGAGTAATCAAAGCCAAGCCCAATTCAGACGCCTTGCGCTGGGCTCCCGACTTAAGGACAGCATTTTCATCAGTGCAGGTAAGCCCAGAAAGCCAAATCAAGGCGGGAACAACCTGTCGGTCAATGCCAAGAGCATTGGGGGGTAAATAAACCCCTACGTTCGTAATGCTGTTGAGCTGCTTTGATTTTAAACAATAACGACGTTGTTCCCCTTGAAAACAACGATGGGAACTTAATAGTTTCATGGCTGAGAGATAAACCTAGAAGTGCACAACCGTTCGAATACTTTCTCCCTTATGCATTAGCTCAAATGCGCGATTGATATCTTTAAGTTCCATCGTGTGCGTGATAAACGTTTCCAGTGGTATCTGTCCTGACTGATAGCTCTCCACATAGCCCGGGAGCTGGCTACGACCACGTACTCCTCCGAACGCAGACCCACGCCAGACCCGACCAGTAACCAATTGGAATGGCCGCGTACTGATCTCTTGACCGGCACCTGCCACACCAATAATCGTTGACTCACCCCACCCTTTATGGCAAGACTCAAGAGCGGCACGCATCACATCAACATTTCCGATGCACTCAAAGGAATAATCCACACCACCATCGGTAAGGTCAATCAGCACTTCCTGTATCGGTACCGAATGGTCCCGAGGGTTAATGCATTCAGTAGCACCCAATTTTTCAGCAATAGAAAACTTTGATGGATTGAGGTCGATGGCAATAATGCGTTCGGCTCCTGCTTGAACAGCACCGATAATTACTGCCAAGCCGATACCGCCAAGACCAAAGACTGCAACACTGCTTCCTGGCTCAACTTTAGCTGTGTTGTGAACCGCTCCTATACCGGTCGTTACTCCACATCCGAGTAAACAAACTTTCTCTAAAGGTGCATCACGATTGATTTTAGCAACAGAGATCTCGGGAAGCACTGTGTACTCTGAGAACGTAGAAGTGCCCATATAGTGATGAATCATCGAACCATCACGAGAGAAACGACTACTGCCATCGGGCATAACTCCCTTGCCTTGTGTAGAGCGGATCGCCTGACAAAGATTCGTTTTGCCGGATCGACAGAAACGACAGCGACCACATTCGGGTGTATACAGAGGAATCACGTGATCTCCAACCGCCACGGACGTGACACCGTCACCAATCTCCTCAACAACAGCACCCCCCTCATGCCCCAATACGGCAGGGAACAATCCTTCAGGATCAGCACCCGATAGGGTAAAAGCATCGGTATGACACACCCCAGTGGCGACCAAGCGAAGAAGTACTTCACCGGCTCGAGGGGGAGCCACATCAATCTCGGTGACATCCAAAGGCTCACCTGGTGCCCAGGCAACGGCAGCTCTAGAGCGAATCATCAGCTAGGGAGAACTCCTGAGCATCATCGCCATAACGATCAGCATTTGGTGGCAACTAGAGAAAGCACCAACAGTTTGTAAAACGCACGCTCATTAGCATTACAACAACTTAAGCATAAGCCCGACTCCTTCAAACTACTGTTGAATTCTGAAATCAGCGATCAAATAAGAAGAAGAACTTTGAGGTCTTTATATTATACAAAAATGCCAATTAAGGTAAAGTATTCAAAACTAAATCCTGGTCCATCACTGAATAAAAATGGTATCGCAACATGCAACTCAAAGCTTAAAGCTCAAGATTAAAGCCAAAAGAACAAGAGAATTCCTTGACATCCAATCAAAATATCATCACATATCTGAGTATTTGTTGATCCTCTGCTCGAGCTTTGGCCTTCTACTATGAAGCTAAGGGTTATTATAACGAAGCTTTCAACAACGAACTTGTGACAAAGGAGACAAAAAATTCCGCTAATGACGTGAAAGAGATCAGAAACATAAAGAAAAGAATTATTGTCAAAATGAAAGAAGTAAATAAAGCAAAAGACAAGAAACTAGCAATAAGACAAGCTTTTCCAGAAAAATTTAGAAAAGTAATTGAAAAACAACGCTCAAGTGAATCTAAAGAAATGAGCAAGGAAGAATCCTTTCAGTTGGCGAACCGGCATTCGACCGAAAGAGAAGTCCTTAACCAAAAATACAACAAAGAAATAGACACTTTGGACAAACAGATCAAGAACTACGAAGCTGAGATTGCCAAGCTTAGAAATGAAGAAGTAAATTTCAACCAAGAAAAAGCCGAAACTCCAAATACCAAGATCAAACAGAAAATAAAAATTATCTTTGGAATTGGAATCGTTACCATGGGAATAACCGGAGCAATCTTATACAACAATAATAGTAAGACATTACTTTTACCTAGTCAGAACGAAAGCACAAATAAAAACAATTTCTATCCATTAAATCTGAAAAATTTAAATCAAAGAATACCATAATAAATAAAGTCAACTGCGATCAATTTAATAATTTAGCGCAGCAATTTACTGCGAATTGCGTGATAAATTAATGTAAAATTGTGCCCGAAGTGTATCTTGACTGCGCAACCAATAAAAATAATCAATCAAGGTAGTTTTACTTAAACTAAATACAAAGCTTCAAAAAATCTAGCAATTTCAAACCTCAAAATACTCCATTCTATACAAAAATATTGATTTCAATAATAGGTAAAATGAAAAAAGAGAAAGCAGAATAGTTCATTGAATTTATTTCTAAGCCTATTTTTTGGCCAAATGCAAAATCTAAGGCTTGAAAACATGAACTTAGAGTGCTTCTTGTGCATTCAATCACAATAAAATAAAAAGAAATTTGAATAATATAAGGAAGTCATTCACTTCTCAATAATAACTTTTTTGAATCCAAGGAATAGGAACCAATAAAAGGAATATTGCACCAATATTTAATATTGCTGACTAAAGCAACAAACCTCAAATACTGAATTAATTATAAAAAGAATAAACTTCGAGAAAAAACCAAAATAAAGCAAACAAGTACCAACCATCAAGGCGTGAAGGTTGATACTATAATTAATGTATAAAATACAATGCTGATTTGAAGGGAAATAAAAACTTCAGTAAGATCAAGAAGAAATCAATCAAAGAATTGGATTGGATGGCCCAAACAACGAACAATGATTTGATGAAAATAATCCTTGCAATCTGTTTCTTATGGATAAGCAACACTGCAGTGGCGGCACCAGTCAGTCAAGACGATCCTGAATATTCAGACCAAACCAGCCTTAAGGTTTCAAGGGCTAAGGGAAAAGCCGTTGTAGTTACAGCTCATCCGCAGGCAAGTCTGGCTGCACTAGAGGCTTTACGTCAAGGCGGTCACGCCGTGGATGCACTTGTGGTGGCCCAGTCGGTGTTATCGGTGGTCGAACCACAAAGTTCTGGTCTTGGAGGTGGTGGTTTTCTTCTTCACTGGGATGCGCAACAGCGAAAAATGACAGTCCTGGATGGTCGCGAAACAGCTCCTCTCAGCAGCCGCCCCAACGATTTATTAACCCCTGAAGGCAAGCCGATGTCATGGCGGGAGGCAACTGTTCAACCCACAGCCATTGGGATTCCTGGCACTGTGGCACTTCTCTGGGAAGCGCACCAACGTTACGGCCGACTGACCTGGCAACAAAATCTGCAAGCAGCGATGAAATTAGCTGGAGAGGGCTTTCTTCCAACACCCCGACTGCAGCGTTCAATCCTTCTGGCACAACAACTCGGAATCGAACACAGCGATGCATTCAAGGCTCTTTATTTACCGGGGGGGAAACCACCCATCACCGGGCAAAGATTCCGTAATCCGGCTCTCGCTGTCACTCTTCAGCGACTAGCCCAGGATGGCGCTCCAGGTTTCTATAAAGGTGTCCTAGCCGAAAAGATTATCAAACAAGTCAACGCATTAAAAACCAAAGGACAAAACTATGGGGGCTGGTTGGCCGAGGATTTGGAATCCTATGCGGTGGAAGTACGAGAACCACTCTGCCACAAAATCACGATCAATTTGATCTGCACTACACCACCCCCGAGTAGTGGAGGATTGGCATTACTGCAAACCGCATCTTTACTAACAGCGGCTGATGAGAATCAAGACTTAAACAAACCTGCAAGTTGGCAATCGCTCTACGAAGCATTGCCCTTAGCAGATGCTGACAGGCTCTATTGGCTTCAGGATCCAATGAGTGGATCATCTCCGCTAGCAGGACTACTTAACTCGCAGTACTTAGGAAAACGATCTTTACTGATGGGAACATTAGAAGGCCGATCACCTAAACCAGGTCTTCCCTTCAATCAAACGCATTATCCCTATGGATTACCGAAGACAGCAAAGGAAGATGGAACATCACACGTTTCGATAGTAGATAGTCAGGGTAATATCGCGAGTTACACAGGCTCGGTGGAAACTGTATTTGGCAGTCGCGTTCTCGTGGATGGAATGATATTAAACAACCAATTAACTGATTTCTCTTTTCAACCGGAAATAGCAGGAATCTCAGTAGCAAACCGCCGGTTATCAGGTCGACGACCGATGTCATCAATGGCTCCGATCATCGTCATGCAAGAGGATAGACCGATCCTTGTTGCTGGTAGCCCTGGAGGTCGCACAATCCCCCATTACCTGAGTCGCATATTGCTGGCATCGCTAATTTGGGGGGAAACACCAGTTCGTACAGTCGCATTACCCCATCTCTCGGTTCGCAATGGAAAACTGGTAGTGGAGAAAGATCCACCAGTGCCATGGCCATTCTCCATAGATCAACTGAGTGGTCCACAATGGCCAATACAGCAACAACGATTGAGTAGTGGCGTTGCGCTTTTACAGCGCATCGATGGACTATGGCATGGAGCCGCAGACCCTCGCAGGGAAGGGACTGCGGTTGCAATACCATAAAGTGATTACATGCAAACCAATGCAATCGCGAATAATAGAATGATTCACTTTGAAAATTGAGCCTATCAAGCAAGACAAATAAAGACAAAATCAGACTTTTACAAGAATATAAGGAGGATCAGGAAATTGAAGTGAAAGCCTTCAAACAATTTGATTAAATGTGCTGCCAAGGCACTGTAAAATTAAATGGTGAATAACCAACAAATAGAGACAAATAAACAGCTAGAAAAGCTTAGTTTCAAAACAAGGAAAGAAGTTCGCCTTATAAAAAGCAAGAATAAAACCAACACTATAATGAGACGAAACAATCTGAGTATCGAATTAATCCATTAAAATAATCAAAAACGATAAATCCATGGCACGTCAGCGAAAATTTGAATAATGTAGTGAGTGAGAAACGATGAGGGAAGGCTCACCATCCAGGCAAGAGCTTTTCCTTCATGATTCACTACCTCAAATCAAATGAACAAAACACTTTGGAAAGAACACGGACTAAGGCACAAGCACACATCAGAGTTTACTAGTAAGACCATGAATCGTACGCATACACCATGGCATCAACTTCAAAAAAGTGAAAGACGTGCAATAATTCAGCATGGTCAAAGTTGCAAGCACTACACCAATATATTTCTTGGCTTCTTTATAATCACTGTAGTCATAGCAAGTGCAATCACCATAAGAAAAGAATTCAAGCCTGCCATGACAAGCCAAAATCACACTCTGACATTCAACGCAAAAGCATAAACAAAGAAATACAAGAAAGTATTCTCAGATAACAATAATCACCGAGAGGATTAAGACAAGAAATAATTAATTGGGAATCTTGGTAAATAAATAAATTCATTCTGCAAGAACAATTTATTGCGACACATGAAGAAATTATTACTGAATTTATCTACACATTAGAACATGTTCACTGAACCTAGCAAAACTTTAGAAAGAAAACCGCAAAAGAACAAAGACACAAAAGTGAATGAATTCATTATTCAACTTATCAATGAGATCGAAGTACAATAAAAGAAGACCAATGAGGACTGATGAATCCATATGTAATCACAATGTCATGAAAAAAATTAAGCACTAGTCAATAGTGCACACAGTTAAAACAATTAACTATGCGCAAGGAATTAAAGATCTGAGGAAAATCATGGATCAACTCAATACGATTATTGGTAGTGAATTCTACGACTTAGAAAGTAACAAATGGACCATACACGGTATCACAGAAAGACGTCAGCTCCTTATACTTTGGAGTAGAGAAACAGGACAATGCAAATACATCACCTACGAGTACTACAATCAAATATTTTCAACCTAAAGATTGGAAAAGTTAGGGAATACTTCTAATCTTCATTACACCTGGAACATTGGAATATTTTGCTCTTATGCTCGTCTGGTAACGTTAAAAAAAAGGGGTCAAGATCAAATTCATAACCACAATCACAAACAACATGGTAACGAAGCTTTTTTGCCTTAGCTAACTTTGATACCAAGGTGATTTTTCCATACTTCATGCCAGGCTTGAACGGCTTCACCATCGTGCCAATAGAAGAATAGCAATTTAGTTTTGCTTTATAAAGTAAATTACGAACAGATCTCTCACTACCTTTTCCTAAAATTTTAGCAATCTGAGAGTATGAACGACCCTCATCAATGTATAAACGCTTAATGATTTCGAATTCGCTCTTGGTAAAACCAGGCTTTCCTGTCACATCAATCATCTCAAAAAGGATTGGATTGGCTAATCAAATGAGCCTACAACAAATAAATTTAACATAGAAATGAAAATCAGGAAACAATAACTTACAAAAAAGATAAATAAATTTTAAAATAAAAATAAATCATGGATGAACTTAAATTAAAAATTCAAACTACAAAAAAAGTGTGGGAAAAGCAAAAAATAAAATGCGGCTGAATTCAACCACATGTCGTTTTAATTATGTAGAAGGAAGAGAAGATCGAGTCATATTACGTTCTCTGTTAAACATAAACAAACCAAAAGAAAAAGCAAATGAGATCCCAAAAGTAGCCACAAAGTAAAGGTACCAATACTTCATCTTAAGCCTGGTTCCCTCTACGATATAAAAAACAAAAGCAGCGATGAGAACAAGTGATAAGTCTGCAGCTATAAATCCAGCAGAAGCATTCGCCCAAACTCCCTGTGAAAATAGATCTACGATCTCCAGGGGGTCAGTGAGACCAAGAACCTCAGTTTCCTTGATAAATTGATAGATGCAATACCACGGCCAAAAAATACCTCCAAGTGCTGTTGCACCATAAATTGCCAACCGTAATTTAGCCATGATTCGAAAAAAACAAGTTCCAATATCCCACAACTTTGGAATATAGAAGTATCATACGACACACAAAGCTTCGTTGTAAAGAGATAAAAAAATAAGCTAAATACATATCTATTAAGCAATTTAAACAAGAGGTATTTTATAACAATTATAACTTCCAACTGAAATCGAAAAAAACACACAACCTAACAAGGCAGGCTTAAATAAATAAAGTAATTACTCAAGAGGATGAAAAGAATTAACATTCAATTGATAATCATCTGTAGGGATACGTATAGGTACAAGTGTATATGGAATGGAAGCAGCATATTCAGCAGATCCTTCCCATGATTGAATAACTTGCATCCAGCGCACTAAAAAGATCCTCACACTGAGCTCTGCAAGTGGCAATCCAGGGCAACCATGGGTTCCAATACCACCTGGAAACCAACCTTCCTTCGCCAAACGGCTTGCACTCCCAGCAAAGGGGCAACGACTGACCTGTTGATGACCATCCTCGCTGATCTGTTTTGCAATCCATCGTTGGGGTTCGAACGCCTCAGGCTCAGGAAAAAGTGATGGCATAAAATTACCAATACGAGGATCAGCAGTTACCACAGTGCCTGCTGGAATCTTATACCCAGTAATTGAAATGTCTTCGGAGGTGATCCTGAATCCACCTCCCGCAGGTGGCAGTAAACGAAGTGATTCACGGAGTACCCCTTCGGCGTATGGAAGATCCCAGTCTGAAAGTGAACCTGAGGTGTCTCGATCCCCTAGTTGATTTTCAAACGCTTCGTTGAGAATACGGTCACGAACTAGAGGATTTTTTTTGCACAGAATCAAACAGCTAGACATCAAAGCTGCAACTTCAATATAAGCACCCCATACCATCAAAACAGTTGCAGTCGCTATACGCTCGCTACTCCAAGGTTGATTATCCTCATCAAGATTGTCACTAAAAATCTTAAAGCATGCTCCATCAATCTTACCTTGCCGAAACCTGTCCAAACGAGACCGCATACACTCTTGAAGGATCCCTAAAGCCTTTTGCCCACGACGAAAAGATGGAAGCTGCTTGCTGAGACTAAGAAGTGCATCGTTGTATGAAATGAAAGCTTCAATTTCCTGCTGATTCAATGATTCACCAGCAAAAATTTCCGCAAACAAATTTAGGCAAAGGCGCTTTGAATCAAGCGCGATATGAGTGGTACCTCTTTGAGCGATTGAAGAGGTAAACTGATTCATATGATGATTAATAATAGGCAAATATGATTGCAGATTGGAAGAATTAAATAATGCAGAATAACCCTGTCTAGTCGCTCGATGTCTGTTACCTGACTGATTTAATGCGCCGTCAGGTGTATGCAATGCAGTGAAAGCCGCGGGTAAAGCACTTTCACTGATACTACGTTCAACACGAGTAAATTCCTGCACCGCATCAGGACCGCCAACAACAGCAGTGGGGCGAAAAAATAGTGTGGTTCCGAATACAGGTCCAAATTGACGATTACGATCAGCGATGAAACCATCGGGGTCTCTTAAATAAGCAATTGACTCGCGGAGACCAATCAGAAGTCCTGTTCTACAAGGAAGAGGTCGCAATTGAATCAAAGCATTCACAAAACCAATTATCGTTCATAGAGCTTCCCTATGATGCTATACATACAAAAATGTCAAATAAACCTTGAATTCACTACAAACTTACAATGATGCAAACAAAATATTGATTATTTGAATAAATTCCTTTGAATTAGAGATTACAACTCAAGCTTAAATGTAGACAATGGAGGCTGCTAGAAAATTGTGTAATAGTTTTAGTTTAGAGCCAGGCTTAATGCATTAAAACCAATACAATTAATGATAAATTTGTTTACCTATCTAAATACGAAAATAGTAAAATAACAACATAAGTGAATAGCTTTAGCATGAAATTCTAGATCAAATGATTATGCGAAATGACACAAAATCACGAATAAAAGGAAAATATAGAGTACAACACACTTTTGAATTCAAAATCGGTGAAGACATATCCCCGACGTGCGATTAAGTCCAATATTATCTATAAACAAGATGCAAATAAATACAAGAATGATGATGACTTAAATGCCTGAATTCAAAAAACAATCAATGAAACAGAAGGTCTCATTAATTAGAGCTTTTCATTCAGATTGATACTCGATTCACACGAATTAGCTTGAATCTGAGTCATTAATTTATCAATAATAAATCCAAATCTTGAGAAAACTCGAGGATTCCTGTGATTGATAGTACGTTTGCCACATTCATTTCGAATTTCGAAGCCATGTTTGTCTAAACGACGCATCAGAACTGCAGTATCCTCGAAACGTTTTGCCATATCTGCAAGCGAGCTACAATCAGCTGTTAACGCTGATTCTACCCAAGTAAAAGAAGCCATTTCAAATAAGAGATCAGAACTGACAAGCAATAACTTTGCTTGCTACCAGAATACCTATTCTGAATAGAAAATTGATGCAACTTAAGCTTCTTATCATTTTACATGTATTATGATAAAACCTCAATTAGAACTATTAATTGCACTCATTCTCGTTCAATCCATTTTACAATAAAGAAACAACCTGAAAAAATTTTATTTCAAACACTTAATTCGTTAATTTCGCGTTTTAAAATTAAAAACTTCAACACCTCCATTAGAATTGACTACGGCCAAAGCTGCATCATCTGGACGCCAGGACACTGTACTTATAAGGTCACCAACAAAAGCGCCTCCAACTAAATCGCCATCGCCGTTATTATCAACATACCAAACAAAAATAGAACCATCACGTGCTCCTGAAGCTAAAAGTGGACCACTATTAGCAAACGACAAGCTGGAAATTGGTTCAGGATGAATAGACAAACGTCCAGGGAGAGATCCTTCGGGTCCATCTCCTTGAAAATTCCAAACTGTAATCGTTTCACTACCTCCAGTCGCTAAAAACCGACCTGTTTGATCAAATGCTAGTTGACTAGGCTTACCTGGATAACCTGTCATTTCCGCATCTTTCCCTGTAGATCGCCGCCAAAAATGGACAGAATTATCTTGACTTCCACAAGCTACGATATCACCATTTGGACTCAATACCATTGATACAAGAGAGCCTGGCCATTCTAATTGTTGTGTAATTTTATTATTGATAGGTTCTACAAAGAGAACCCGTCCATAACAGGATAATGCCAATTCATTTGTACTCGACCACCTAATTGAACTTACAGTACTCGGTTGTTCTGTTGAGCGCCATTCCTCTTTTCCTTCAATAGTAAAGACATATACACGTCGTGAAATGGCTATAGCGAGCAAGCTTCCATCATTAGACCAACAGAGATGTTCTGCCCACCCTTTACCAGGTGAAAGACTTTCAACAATTTTGCCTTGTAAACAATCCCATATATGAACAACTCCATCCTGACCTGCGGTTGCCAATAAAGATCTTATTGGGTGGACTGCCAACGCCAGCAAGCCGCCTTGATGGACTTCCTGATGTTGCCAAATCAATGAACCAGATGAACCTTCGAAAGCATAAAGCCCACCTGCAACATCTCCAGTTATGAGAATTTGGCAGTCCGGAGTCCAACCGCAAGCCAATGCATAATCATTAACTTGAGCTGACCAGCCATCATGAAGCATGCCTTGTGGCTTGAATGATGTTAAGTCAGGCACTGTTCAAACTCCTGACGCATCTGATCTTCATCTAAATTACGGCCAATAAAAACGAGTTGATTTCTGCGTGGTTCATTACCCCACTCTTGACCTGGTTGAGCAGTGAATAGCATATGAACACCCTGAAAGACTATCCGTCTAGATTCCTCAGCATAACTGATAAATCCCTTCGTACGAAAGATATCCACCCCTTTTTCTGCTAATAACTTGCCCAACCAAGTATTAATCTTATCTGGATCAACATTACCTAAGTAATCAAATGCAATCGACCCAACCTCATCATCATGCTCATGCTCTGCAACCCAGGTTCTTTCCTTTATCGAACTGATAATAGACTTTGAAGAATTAGGATTATCTTCTAATTTTTCAGACACTCGTTTCACTTTAATATTGAATTCTTCAGCTGTATGCTGTGTAAATAGGCCAATATTTTGCTCTTCAGGAATATTGATCAAAAAATATTTTTCACCTTTTGACTCTAATTGAAGATTGATATGGGTATCGGTTGTAATGAAATCGTTGGGATTAATGGAGACTGCAGGTGTCGCAAAGTAGCGAACGCATTTTTCAGCACTTTCGATCAAATCTTCATCAGTGGTTTCTTGATTAGGAATCATTACAAGTGACATGGTTGGATCTGGTCCTTCTTCCAGGCTCACTTGATAACATCCTGGTTCAAGATGAAAAACACCAGTCCACTCGAAGGGATATTCAGGTTCTAAAAAAGTTGGCCTACGTTCTAATATTTGGTCAAGATCAAATGCACTTAGATTCAGTACACTTTCAACTGAAACGTTAGCTTGTTCACTACGAATAACACGAGCAATACTATTCATTCCACGCAAACGCGTCTCTAATTTCGCAAGTGATTCATCCGACACTAAATCTGATTTGTTTAATACAAGAACATCGGCAAAAGCAACCTGCTCAGAACTTTCATTGCTCCGTCCTAATTGTTGATCGATATGAGCAGCATCAACGAGTGTAACAATCCCATCAAGTGTAAATTCATCACGGATTTCGTCATCCATAAAAAATGTTTGTGCTACAGGACCTGGATCTGCTAAGCCAGTAGTTTCCACTAACACATAATCAAATTTGTCACGACGCTTCATTAGATTCCCAAGCACACGGATCAAATCGCCACGAACAGTGCAACAAATGCAACCGTTGGACATTTCAAAAACTTCTTCATCAGCATTAATCACTAATCCTTGATCAATCCCTACTTCTCCATATTCATTCTCAATCACAGCAATGCGTTTTCCATGTTCTTCACTCAAAATTTTGTTGAGCAAAGTGGTCTTACCTGATCCCAAATAACCAGTCAGTATCGTGACAGGTACTTTTTGATCTACCATTGATTCAAAGTATTTGATTTAAAATAACTCTTTTAAAGGCTTAGGCGGAGAATGATTATCATTTTCATCGATTCAGAGCGTTCGCTGACCGCCTAAGCATTAACTCGCTGCAAGGAACCGCACACTATTAGCTATGCGGCTACAAGCCAAATCGTATCAATACATTGCAGACAGAACCAATTAATGATCCACAAAGCTCTAACTAAGTGCCCATAAATGAAACTAAAGAATGTATTACACTCAATCACTTGGAATAGTGAAACTTGTTGTGATTTTTGATACAAATAAGTATCATAAATCCTGCAGGCTTTGAGTAAATTTCGTATTCACAAAAAAACAAGCGGCATAATAGCAAGATAATGATTATCATTCTCAAGTGTGTGTTCTTTCAGGCCACCCATTCCGACGTATTTCTCCCCTCTTAATTTGCCTAAAAAGTCAATGAATTCTTGGATCTCCCGTGTTGGAACGGTTTCCTTGGTTTTTGGATTGGTTGCATGTGGAGCTCCCAAATCAGATGACAGCACCGCATCCGCTGATAAGGGTCTCAAGGTTGTCACCACCTTTCTTCCAATCACACTCTTCACTGAAGCTGTCGCCGGTGACTGTGCAACCGTCACTGCATTAATACCTCCCAATCTTGGGCCTCATGATTTCCAAGCCACACCAGCTGATGTTTCAGCACTAGGGAAGGCACAGGTTCTCGTGAAAAACGGACTGGATATGGAAGGCTTTCTTGACAAGATGATCGAGTCAGTCGACAACTCTGAACTTGTGGTAATCGATACCAGCAAAGGCGTTGCCACCATTGATTCACCTGAGGGTGATCACCACGGTCACGACGACGGTCACGACGACGATCACGGCCATAGTCACGGCGAAATCAACCCACATATTTGGCTCGATCCTCTCCGAGCTGTGCAGCAGGTTGAAAACATCCGTGACGGACTCATTGCTGCGGATAAGAGCTGCGAGGAGGGCTACACAACTAATGCAGCTTCGTTCGTTAGTCAGCTCAAGGATCTCAACACAGAATTTTCGGCACAACTCAAGCCGTACGCTGGCAAGACCTTTGTGGCATTCCACGATTTTGCCCCTTACTTTGCTCAGCGCTACAGTCTCAATGCCGAATATCTGGTAGACCTACCAGAGATGAATCCGAGCCCTGCTGATTTGCAGAGGGTAGCTGCAGAGGTCAAATCCTCAGAACTCAAGGCACTCCTTAGTGAACCTCAAGAGGGGAGTCAATCCTTCAATGCCCTAGCCAAAGATCTGGGAGTTGAGGTTGTGGTTTTCAATCCACTTGAAACAGGCTCCGAGGAGTCAGCTCGTAACCCACAAACTTATCTTGATGTCATGCGTGAAAACGTTGCCAACTTGATCAAAGCAATCGGGGGTTGAGTTATTAATGCTGAGCCCGGTTCTAATGGCTAGTGGACTCTGCGTTGAACGCAGTGGCCGTCTTGCTGTCGACGATGTGTCCTTCGCTCTTGAAGCCGAGAGCGATACGGCTCTTGTAGGCCCCAATGGGGCTGGAAAGAGCACTTTGGTTGCTGCTTTGCTTGGACTTCTTCCCAGGAAGTCAGGCAATGTGGAAATTCTCGGGCATTGTCTTACAGCAGATGGCCGGCTTCCCCGTTCGATCCGTGCTCAGATTGCTTACGTACCTCAGAGCCTTGCATTGCAAGGTCTCTTTCCGATCTCGGTCAAAGAATTCGTAGGTTTCGGCTTTGACCCGCCGGGACCTCGTTTTCCTTGGAAAGGACACAGAAAAAGACAACAATCAGTTGAACAGGCTCTTCAACGCACGGATTGTGTGGACCTACGTTCACAACTCCTTAGTGAGCTGTCTGGAGGGCAGCTCAAACGAGTAATGCTTTCCTTCTGCGTTGTACGACCGCGGAAATTACTTGTACTGGATGAAGCCCAAGCGGGGTTAGATTTTCCTTCGAACGAACGGTTCCAACAACTTCTACTCGATTTGCGCCGTCAAGAAGGTTGGACTGTGCTTCACGTGTCGCACGATTTAGACATGGTTCGTCGTAGCAGCGATCAAGTTCTTGGACTGAACCGACGCCTCTGCTGCAGTGGGTGCCCAGATCACACTCTCACTCCAGAAAGACTTCAAGAACTGTACGGACCAAACATGGTTCCTTATCGGCATCACTGCAGTGGATGAGATTAATACTTTGATGCTCATTCTGGCCGAGCCATTTATGCAGCGAGCACTGGTTGGAGGCCTTTTGACAGGAACCTTGGGGGGATTGCTCGGAAGTATTGCTGTTTTGAGACAATTATCTTTTTTCAGCGATGCATTAGGTCACTCAGCATTACTAGGCATCACTCTTGGAATTCTGATAGGTGTTAATCCCATGTTGGTGCTGATACCATTTGCAATCGTTTTTGCACTCTTAATCAATCAATTAGTTGAGCGGAGCTCTTTACCTACAGATGCCTTATTGAATATTGTATATTCAAGTTCACTAGCTGCAGCAATACTAGCTTTAAGCAGAATTGAAACTTACCGAGGAGGTATTCGACAACTTTTATTTGGTGACATTCTCGGAATCAGTCAACTTGATCTAATAATAGTAACAATCCTACTAATCACAGCGACAATCTACCTAGTAATGAGCCTACGTGCCCAAGTACTGTTAACACTTAATGCTGATTTAGCAGGAGCGGTGGGTGTCAATATAAAAATACATCGATTAGCTTTTATCGTACTGCTAGCTGTAGTTGTAGCTGTATCAATAAAGGCAGTTGGAGTATTATTAATTAGCGCTTTTGTTGTTATACCAGCATGCGCAGGTCGTTTGCTTTGTCGCCGTTTCCCAATCTACATTCTTTCTTCGGCAATCCTTGGAGGAAGCTGTGCGCTCCTAGGCCTACTCGCATCAGGACTAACTAATCTTCCATCCGGACCGTCAGTGGTCATGGTTCAATTCATGGGTTTTATAACAGCTCTAGTATTAAGTAGTAATCGATTTAAAAGGAAAGAAGACGCCTCGCAAGAGTTGAGCCAAACTCCTGATGTAAACCTAAACGACCCTTAATATTGATCTTATGATTTGCATGATCAGCAAGTAATTCCATTTCTTTCCTTGAACGTGGAGGAGCCTCATCTGCCAAAACAATCTCCATTGGACAAGAAAGCTTCTCAGCTTGTTGAAGCCACCATGACCGATCACCAGCTGGATCTAATCCTCCACTTACAAATGCAGCACTAGCGAATCGTGCTCCAGTCCTGCGACTTAACCGTTGCTGGTCGAGAACCTTCTCAGGAGACAATAGGCTTGAATCCACCCAAACATGGCGGCGAAGCATTAATTTTAAAATGGTTTTACTGGTATTCAGTCGATAAAGAACAGGACCAATTAATGGTAACGAAATAAGCTTACGAATCCATGATAGTTTTTGCGGATTTAAGCCTGTCATCGTTGGCAAAGGACCTCGCCAGGTAGGAGCTACGAGTACAAGTTTTTCCCACTGATCAGAGTATTTAGCGGCCATTCCAAGAGCAATTGATGCACTATGGCCAGCAGCTATTATCGTAATTGACTGATCATTCTTGATGGATATATATTGAAGAATGGCTAGTAAAGCTTGGCATAAAACATCAGCATCATAAGTAATTGGTGGACGATCACTATCACCAAAGCCTGGCCAATCAAAACTTACAATACGTCTCACATCCTTAGCTACATCAATAAAATCCTTCCATTCGCTTCGACTTGAAACAGTACTCAATGCAGGAAGTAACAACCACAAGGGTGCATTTTCAGAACCAATTGTTTCGACAATTAATTGAATATCGCGATTGGCTAGAGAAAGCTGTACTTGTTCAAGGGTGCCACCAAATTTAGGTTTAATCATTGATACCTCAATAACAGTTCAAATGATACATTGAAATTTTAATTAATCTAATTCTAGCCATAGGATACAATAAACAAATGGAATAAGAAACAATTAGCAATCGTTGAAGGAAATTCAATTAAATAAGCATGAAAAAAGGTTGACAAATGAATGGTTTCTATAAAATTCTCTCAAAACAAGAAGCACCTGAGAATGAAATCATAAAAGCTAACTCCAAAAAAAGATTGAGAGATTTACAGCAAACCGTGTCTCAATCATTACTTTAATTGAGAAAAGTCAATTCACTTAAAATTTTTAAATCGACAAGACAAAATAGAGCCAGCAACGCCAAGACGCATCAAAACATAACATCAATTAATTGATGTTATGACTTTAATCTTTTAGCCAAAACCAACCCCTCGTTCAGAAGATTCTATATTCAATTCTACGAATTCAATATGATCACTACCGGGAGAATACAATGTATAGTGTGACCCAGAACCAATACCTACAACACAACGTTTAGGAACAATATGCTGTTGTTGTTGTTTGCCTCTAAGATCCATGACATTGGAATCAATACCACCTCCAGTTAACTCGATCTTGAACTGCTTACCGCTCCGAGCCGTAAATAAACGATTTACATCAAGTCGAGTCAAACGATCTAACAAGAGTAATGGTGAACTTTCAGCTATGATCAATCATTGACGTCTGCTGAACTTCCATGAATAAGAGCACAATCAAGCTCAATAAATCCAAACTGGAGTGATGAAAGCCAATTCAGGTGATCTGCATCTACAGCTTCAACTAAGGCATGAACGACATGATCTCCATGACTTTGTCGTAAATCATCTGCCTTTCGATCACCACGATAGCCCTGCTCTGCCAGGAGCTGTTCTTCCCACCAGCCATAAATGCAATGAGGCTCTAGATCATTTCTCAACGGAAATCGCAGACGATTCAGCAAGGCATCACAACAGTGATCAGGACTAACGAGGTCACCAAGAACAAATAAATGTTCAACCCCGCGCTTTTTTTTTAGATCATTTTGTAAATGCTCATAGAGATTCAGATCTCCTCGCAGTCCAGTCACCAAAGCCCATCGTTCCATGCGCGCCTATGCTCATAGGATCAATCAGTATAGGCGACAGTGATAATGGTTATCATTATCACTGTTTCAATCGATGAGTGGTGAATTTGAATTTTTCCATCAGGTTGCTCTGAAATGAAAGCGATAAACAACTTAAAATCATCAAAGCGCAAGATTTCCTGAAAACAAAAAGTTTAACTCAGATTTCTGAAACAATATTTGGATCAATATAGTTTATTGATCTTAATTATAATTGCACTCACAAGCATTTTAAACCAAAAAGGAAAGTCAAGAAGACTACCTATCTTGGTAAGCCGAGATTCCCTATTGATTTTGACAATATTCAAACGACTTGTGTCTAATATTATTAATAAAGTCATATTTACACATAGCCCAATCAAAGAAAATTAGATTAGCCAATATCAATATTCCAGCCCCAAAAGACCATAACAAAAAGGACTTACGCTTCTTCATCTTATTTCAAAAAAGCTCATGGATTTGAGATAAGTTTACATGGTTACTACGAAGAAAGATATCTTAGCGTTTACAAGATCGAACATGTAATATAGCAATGGATTAGAAATACAAGAGGGGCTAATCCTGAAGTCTTATTTCTGGCCTAGGTGATAAAACACTCCCAGAAGACTCCTCGAGTCCTTGATATTGTTCAACTTCTGGAGTTGAAACAGCTCCAATTCCATCAGCAGGGTCACTCACCTCGTCATTAACAAGTGCCATAGTTCCTGCAAATAATCCTATACAAGCGAGAAGGACTACAAATAATATTCCCATCACAGCATCTTAATCACAGAAAACCGTTTTAAACACATTTGCCAATAAGATATTATACTAACAGAATGAAAGAATTATTAAGCATCAACAAATTAATTGGGAATGCGTGTTTGTGCTAAATCTATGACTAAAGATGATACTCTATCACTACGTTGACTGAAGTAATGGATAATCAATCGATGAATTGCTAACAAAGGAGAGTTTCTGCAAGGAAGTTTTTCAAATAGTAATGTGCCCTCTTGTCAGCCACAGCATCATAAAGAAGAGCTTGCGGCTCTTCTCCATTAAGAATTTCCAAATTATCTTCATGCTTAATACTGAAGGCATGCTTTTTCCCTCCCATTAAAACCATTTGGTAATCACAGCCAGCGTCATCTAATTCTCTAATAACACTCATGTTGGATTCCATTGGATTGAAAATATCATTAGTACCATGAATCAGTAGCAGACTCGCACCGTCAACATTGGGCGCACACATTGGAGATGGCTTTAGCTCCCATGGAAGCGCTACTCCCCAAATAGAAGCAGCAGCTTTGATCTTCTTCATCAGTCGTGCCATATCGAGTGCAAAAAGTCCTCCACTGGAAAAGCCAATAACATCCAACCGAGTTGAATCAGCACCATCAAGGCAACATGCTTGCTGCAAAGCTGCTTGTGTTCTTGAGAGAGTACGTTCACGATTATCAAATAGAGGTATGATTTGTTGCGCAGCATCTGCACTTGATCTTGGCATAGCACTGTCACCTTAGATATCAACACAAAAGCCAATAAAGCCAATAAAGCCAAACGTACTTAGCCATTGAGCTTCTGCTAATGAGTTGGGTGTTGCTTCGTGATAATCAGGATTCACCAATACAACAGGAGCAGCCATGTTGGATAGCTCCGGATGAATAACGCTGTTACGATAAATGATTCCTGCATGTTAATATTCAATCGTCTGGCAAATCATTTTTAAGGGCATATACATTGGTATAAATTATGCTGAAATAATTTCATAAAAACACTATCGTACGGATAAATCTATGTTATTGACAATTAACTTTTAAAAGCATTGCGGCAATACAAATCTGTTGGCACCATACAACTTCAGATACTAATAAAATAACATTAAATAACAATTCAAACCAAGACGAATTAATCAACACAAAGCGAATTAGATCACAGATACAAGGGTCGTAAATTGATTTATTCAACAAACAATGCCTTAAGCACTCTCATACAAATAAATGAAATATATATATTTGATGCTTTGCTAGGTCTTATAGTAAATGTATAAGCACTACAGAGTATCTAATGACCACGCTCCACATCCATGTTGAAAATTGGATTCAACTGCGCAATAGATTTCCAAATAACCAAATACCAGATCCTGCAACATATTTTGTGATCACTGAAGGAACAAATCTAGATAAATTTTACCATTCAATTTACGCTGATAACACTTCAAAAATTACATCAAATTATTCAGCTTCTGATCTCTTCCATCACATCAGAACAGCCTCAGAAGACGATGCATTCCATTCTGGTAAATCACTTGAACCAGTGATTAATTTTGTAAATTCTTGGGCAAATAAAATTCCAGAAATTATTTTTGTTCTCAGATCAACCGAACATTAAGATCTAAGAGACAAATCATTACTAATTATTATTATATTAATTCAAAAAAAGACAAATTACGTTGAATGCCCTCTGATACCTGTAGAATTACGTATATCAAGTCAATTCTGCTCGACCTATATCGAGAGTGTGAATAAGTTCTTCCATGTATACATTCATTAAAAACTATTTTACTAATATCAATAGCCTAACAATATTCTACAAAAGACAGGACTTAACTGCGATCATTCATAGGTAAGACTATTTTCAATGCATTTTCAAATCATAATATAGAGCAATCTGCTGATTCCTTCTTAATTCAAATTTCTATTTTAGTAATATTCCAAATAAATATTGCGCCAATCTTTTTCACGCATCGAGAGTTTTTAAGATTCAACAATCAATTCAGTGGTTAGTAGTAAATGAATTTTCATACTAAGAGCCACCGAGTACTTGTTTGTATATTAACCACAGTTTCTATAATCTCTAATTCCACAATTAAAAAATCTCTCTATTTTGATACTGATCTTTTGCTTGGTTTAATGGAATATATTCAAATCAATATAGCTATTAATACTTATCTGAGACAATCCTAAAGATAGCAAACCTTTAAAGATAATCTTACTTCTGGAGATGCGTTCGCCTCGTCTAACAAACAAGAAACATGAAACAATGAACATCGTTTAAAATAAAGCTTCTTCAGCCGATGCGAAGACTTTAAGATCAGCTGTTCACCTAAATACGATCTCACCGAATGTCCAAAGATAAAAACGATCAGCAAAATAATAGATTCGTACGACCCAAAGCCACAGCAGGTACTGAACAAATGGGATATTAATCAATAATTTTGAGTACTAGACATAGTCTATTAACTTGGAATTTAGTTACATCAGAGACAGTAGTCAGGTTCCTCAAAATCTAATATTAAGTCTAACTTCGACTCATGCTCTTGGGTTTTCTTATTGTTGCTGGTTGTATAGCTCTTGCTGCTGCAATTTTTTCTAAACTTATTAATGAAGAATAAAAAAATTCGAAGATCTGAGTTATTCCAAAATTTCATTTAAAGCAAAGATTTAGATCGATTGTAAACAAGTGTGGATATCCACAAAGATATGTCAATATCACATCCAATAATTGTTGGGCTATATTATAAAATTTTTAGTAGATTGTTTAGGAAACCTAATGTGTATAATATTGATAGAATTAGAAAATTAACCCATGCTGAGGTTTAGAAGAATTTTAAGAATCCCTGATAAGATTATAAATTGAGAGAGATTAAGACAAACTTTAGGCTTACAGCCTTAGAAGGGATAACACAAATGGATTTGTTCGAGTCTCGATCAGCCCGAACTGAAAGCGAGGCAGGATATCCAACAGTAAAAGACATGAGAGTTGCTTCTCGTTAGTTTTTATTGGTTTAACGCAAGCAGTAGAACAATGTAAAGTGAGTGGTTAAAATATTTGACGAATTTGCTTTTTTTGCTATAAATACAATAATAACGCAAGTTTTAAATACCAGGATCAATTTATAGGCAATTTTTCCTGTTATTGCATATCTTTGTATTGGCTATATTGCCAAGCAAGCCAAGATACTTGACCCCAATAATAGTTGCATCTTAATTGGTTATGTGTTAAATAATTCAATTCCGTGCATGATTGTCCTCGATATGACAAGACAAAATATGTTTGCAGACATTAATAATTATATTGACTTTTCGGATGCTACTTTCTTGTATCGATTATCATTTTTGCATTATCCTACTCCTATGCAGGAATTGTCAAAAGTCAACATCTGTTAATAGGATCATACTTTGCTGCTGCCGCTTCGTACTCAAATACTTATATGATCGCGCTTCCTATTCTTGCCATAATAGTTCCATCAGGAGGCGCAACATACGGCGTAATTGATGTCATTGTTCTAATTATTGGTCTTCAAATAACATCAATTATCAATGAATACACATCAGAAGATAGCTCAAAGTTAAGCATCAGTAAGATATTAATTCTAAGGGCACGGTGATGAAAGCTAATTACTTTACTGCGATGATTCTAGGATTAATTCTTTCGTTCTTTGGTTTTCAATTTCCTAGCGTCTTAGGCACCAGTCTTAATGCTGTTGGTATCACGACAGCACCTGTGGCCTTATTCGCTATCGGAGCCCAACTGAAGTTCACTCTATTTATAAATCCTGTCCGTATCATTAGTGAATGTACGTTTTTGAAATTATTTCTTATGACTACGCTTGCTTGTTTCATTTGTGATCTAATCCATCTGCCACCAACTCCCTCTGTTGCAGTTATTCTATGTAGTGCAGTGCCTACAGTAAGATGTCAATATGCAGTCGCTTATTCCCATGACGTTTATGTTGAACAAACAGAATCAATTGTGGCGGGAACAACCATACTTTCCATGATTATATTGGCGATTTTAATCGCTATGCTTGCTTAAAAATTTCCGTCAGTTGTTACTTAGTTTAATTCATTGAAATTGATTTCCATCTAACTTCTATTGTTAATTATGTATTCACAGCGTAGTGATATTGATTTTAGTTTAATTTTATTTAATGATGACCATAAGTACATTTATGGCATGCCCACATTTCAAAGTCAATAAATTAAAAACGACAACTATTCACTTATCACTAATTACTTACTTAGTAAAGCAAAGTCTTTCACTACTCAGGCATGCTTAAGCTTTTACGCTGTACTTTACATTCAGATCTTGATAAATTAAAACAAATTTTTTAATAACTTATACATCTAAATACATTTGTTTCATTACTTCAACCATGGCAAATGAAGCCAATCATCGCTCACATACGTGACTTGCATCTTCTGCCCGCTCTGCATACTCAAACCCATGACTCAGACGCCAAGCAAATACCTCTGGAAGGCCCACATCCAAAATGGCCTGGCATGTTTTAGCCACGTCATATTCAACCTCACGGATCGTCACAACACCGCTTTGATCGTCATGGATGACATACGTTGCCTTCGTATTTCCATGTCTAGGTTCGCCTACCGAACCTGCGTTAACGATACGGCGCACGGGCAGCCTTTGTTCTTGCTCCTCAAACTCTTCTTTATTATTGCGTTGCACTTTGACCTGGATTGATCCTCCAGTTAATTCACGCACATAGGGCTGATGAGTATGCCCACAAAACAAGGTCTCAGCCCCTGCCGTATCAACACGTTCAAGGGCCGCAAACGCGTTCATATCAGGCAGTAAATACTCATGCTGGCTGTTAGGGCTTCCATGAACGAAAAGAAGTTGATCCTTTCTAAATGACATAGGCAAACTCGCTAAAAATGATCTGTTCTCTTCCGTTATGCGATCGGCAGTCCAGTGGTGAGCAAGATGTCCTCGTCGCTCAGCCAATTGTGAGGGATAACTGCATTCGCATGCATTCAGGCCATCGATAATATCCTCATCCCAGCAGCCTTGGCATGTGGCAATTTGCCTATGGCGAATCAAATCGACAACTTCATTGGGTTGAGGGCCGTAACCAACCAGATCACCGAGACAGGAGATCGTATCGATCCCTTGCCGATCAATGTCGTCGAGAACTGCTTCTACTGCAGCAAGGTTGGCATGAAGGCATGAAATGACAGCGTGAGCCATTTTTTTTCAGTTGAATTGAGAATGGACTGGTTGTTGATTCCTCAGAGGTGCCTGTTGCATCTCCAACACCTCATCACTTAGTACACAGTCGTCGATCGTTGTCTGCATACCGACAGCATCAAGAGCTTTGCCTTGAACCACTAATGCCGATCCTCGCTTTGGACGACCTGTTGGAGGAGCCACATACTGAAGCGGTAAGAACTGCGATCCCTCCTGAGTCATCATCCAGTTGCAGAAATAGGCGCGTCCATCTGGAAGATTCATGAGAGCTTTCGCTCGGTAGACGTCTCCATAGGCTCCATTGACCAGTTCGAACCAAAAGCTGCTGAGACTGTTGGGGTCCCAGACACTGTCACGAAGATGAAAGGTCAAGGTTTCAAGCTGATTGAACTTCAATGTGTCATGAGCAGGCAGTTCAGAATCTGCTCCAAAGTGGAGAATACGATCGGGGTGAAGATTCAGTTTTTTAAGCTGAGCCTTAATTCGCTGGTCAAGTCCGTTTAATCCAAGTTCTTTTGGAAGATGACATTGAGACATTTCGATCAAAGCCAACAGATCATTTGGCTGAGAAGTCAATTTCAAGTTCGGATCAGATAAGTGCCTCAACTGGGGCAGCTGATCAATAAGCCAGGTCAGATCGATGCTGTTGTCCTTGGTAACCTCGATGCCTTCCTCTGGAAGACCGGGTAAGCGAAAATAGCCGCAAGCTCCTTTGTGATTCCTCATGGCGTTAAGGATCCATGTGGTCTTTCCGCAACCAGGAGGACCGGAAATCAGACAAATTTTGCTCATATCTTCAGCTTTAAACCTTGTGGCTTTTTGAGGTGAAGTCGTAGATCATCTTTGGTCGTTGTTCTACCTCCAACGTGGATCAGATCCTCAGCGCATCGCCCTAAGGAAGTCGACCGTGCATAGCCGCAGCCGCAAAAGATGAGAATCATTCTCATTCTGCATGTGATCGCTACAGTTGTCTACTAACTAATCTGCCCAGAGCTTGAACCCTTTGCCAATCCAACGGTTGAGATTAGGAATCCATCGAAAAGCCTGCATGCATTTCTGATCGTTCGTTCTTTTTGAACTCAAGAAGTCAAGCTAGGTATTCAAGATCGCCAACAGCAGAGATCCTCGTCATCTGCCACAAGAGTCATGACACAAAGAACGCTGACGCTTCAAAAACAATGAAGATCCCATTTTTGAATTTATTTATTCTGTACGTAGGCCTATCTAAGAAAACTTTTGAGACAAGAAGAGCAAGACTTTTGATTTGATTGCAAAGTTTGCTCTCTTAAGCAAGATTGGTGTCAATACGTTGGTAAAGCGTGCGCGCATTCGTTCTGAGCTGTGTTGTTGGTCTCGGCGGCCTTACAGCACTGTCTATCCCCCCTGTGCATGCTCATTCCGGTCATGGTGATGAGTTCGTACAGACCGATTCCGTGAGGCAGGTGGAAGCAAGATCAGAGCGCGACCTATCTCTAGGTATTACAACAGCAACTCCTCAAGCGTCAGCAGATGGGCTATTGAGCGTACCGACAGTTGCCATTATCGAGGTCAATGGCAGGCCTCTTGTATACGTCTATAGCGGCTCTACTTACGACCCTGTGTTCGTCCGCACAGGGACTGACGGAGCCGAAAGTACTGTTGTCACTGAAGGGATTAGTGCTAACGAACAAATCGTTGTTTCCGGAGCCCTGTCGCTTTATGCGGAGTCACAGAAGAAAGGCTCAATAACAACAAAAGAGATTTCAAACAAAGAGCCAACTAACGATGAAGCTAATCAATCGCAGAAGAACAATCGTTGGCTGACTCCAGTTGTAGGTGTAGGTGTACTGGCTCTCATCATTGCCGCAGCTTTTGGTCTGCGCGGTCGTGATGGTGGATCGAAGGCTGGTTGAACGAACCGCTAATGATTAATAATCTTTTAAATACCATCCTGCGCGGCTCCATTGCCAGGCGTTGGACTGTTGTTGCCTGCTCACTATTAATCAGTGTCTGGGGAATCATCAATCTTCTGCAGATGCCGATGGACGTATTTCCATCCTTTGCGCCGCCACAGGTTGAAATTCAGACCAGCGCTCCAGGACTGGCACCGGAGCAAGTGGAACAGCAAATCAGCAAACCAATTGAGACCGCTGTGAATGGTCTCTCGGATGTGGATGTCGTGCGTTCAGCGTCCAAACCGGGGCTGTCGATGGTTCAGATCGTATTTCAGGATTCAGCCAACCTTGAAGAAGCCCATCAAGTGGTGGCAGAACGCCTTCAACAGGTTCGTTCGCAACTGCCTTTTTCCGCAGAAGCACCGAAAATCTCACCTCAGCTATCGCCCTTAGGCACGATTCTTCAGTACGCCTTCACGCTCCCTGAAAACGCGACACCTGAGGAAAAACTGCAACTTCGCACCTTGGTACAACGCACCTACGAAAACGCACTGCTAGCGATCCCCGGCGTCGCTCAAATCACGATCTACGGAGGCGATAGACCAGAGACTCAGGTGCAAGTGGATCTCAACGCACTGAATCAAAACAATCTTGCGCTCAGCGAAGTCGTTGAAGCTGCAGCCGCTGCTCATGCCAACAGCGTTGGTGGCATTCAAATTTCTGGTGGACAGGAACGTCTAATCCTGACTAAGACTGAAACTCATACGACCGATCATTTAGCTAAGGCTTTTGTTGAGACTCCTGGGGGTGAGATCCTATCTCTCGGATCCGTAGCAGATATCAAACCAGGAGCCGCACTAAGAAGAGGCGAAGCCAGCTTGAACGGGCAACCTTCTGTGGTGTTAATGATCAATAAAAAACCTGATGTCGATACACCACGTCTGACACGGACAGTCGAGACAAGAATTCAGCAGTTGAACACTTCGCTGCCAAAAGACGTGAAGGTAAGCCAGACCTTTCGACAAGCACATTTTATTGATATAGCCATCCGCAATGTCAGCGAGTCGCTCCTTCTAGGCGTCGTGATTGTTGCAGCAGTTCTATGGCTCTTCCTAATGAACTGGCGAACGGCCGTAATCGCACTTAGCGCAATTCCCCTATCACTGCTGATTGGACTACTGCTGATGCGTGGGCTGGGCCTCCAGCTCACCACCATGACAATGGGCGGATTGGTTGTAGCAATAGGCTCCGTTGTCGACGATGCAATCGTCGACATGGAAAACTGTTTTCGAGGACTCCGCGCCAACCGCTTCTTGTTGCAACCACTGGATCCACATGAGGTGGTGTTTCGCACCTCTGTGGAGGTTCGTCAGCCAGTGCTGTTTTCGACGTTGATCATCGTCGTTGTGTTTGCTCCGATTTTCACACTCAGAGGTGTAGAAGGTCACATCTTCATACCTATGGGGATTGCCTACGTACTTTCGATTCTGGCCTCAACCCTTGTGGCACTGACCCTGTCTCCTGCTCTCTGCGCACTGTTACTCAGTCACAGCAATCTACCTGAGAATCCATCCTGGCTAGAGCAGCGAGTCCAGCGTATTTACAGACCTGTGCTTGAAAAAGCCCTGGGTTCTCCACGTCAGATTCTTGCGGTTGCGGTTGCCTCCGTGATCGCTACCGTCCTGATTCTTCCTGGTCTTGGACGTGTATTCCTACCCGAGTTCCGCGAACAATCTCTAGTGAATTCCATGGTGCTGTACCCAGGCGTTTCTCTAGAAATGACGAGTCGTGCAGGCCGAGTGCTCTCAAAAGAGCTGCAGTTAAGTGATGACGTTCGCTGGGTGCAGGTGCGCTCTGGTCGTGCTCCTGGCGATGCCGATGGTGCTGGAGTCAACATTGCCCATGTGGATCTTGAATTGAGCGATGAGGCAATGCGGAATCGACCCGCTGCGATCGCACGAATTCGGAAAGCGTTCCTAAATCTTCCTGGTGTAGCTCCCAACGTTGGGGGATTTATCTCCCATCGCATGGATGAGGTGCTTTCTGGAGTACGAAGTGCAATCGCTATAAAAATCTACGGCTCCGATCTGGGTGAGCTCCGCCATCTAGGTGAGCAGGTGCAACAACAAGTAGGAAAAGTTCCTGGCGTCGTCGATTTGCAACTCGAGCCTCAGTTACCGGTGCCCCAGATTCAGTTACGACTTGATCGTGATGCAGCGCTTCGAGAGGGCGTCAGCGTCGAAGCACTAGCCAGAGCCAGCGAAGTGGCGTTGCATGGCCAACAAATCAGCCTTTCCAAATCCGCCAACGGAAACCTTCCCGTGATGGTGACTTTGCCAACACGTCAACGAGGAGATCTGCAGGCACTGCGTGAAGTTCCTATCCGTACAGCTTCAGGAACACTGAAACCCCTTGGTGATTTTGTGATAATCGAGCGGGGGTATGGTCCCAATGAAATCAATCGGGAGGATGTCTCGAGGCGGATCGTCGTATCAGCGAATGTTGCTGGACGACCGTTAGGGCCTGTTGTAGAAGATATTCGCCGTCAAGTTGAGGAATCGGTCAAATTTCCAACTGGATACACACTCCAGTACGGCGGACAATTCGAATCTGAGCAACGTGCCACCCGCTCCCTTGTTCTCTACAGCCTTCTAGCAGCATTGGTGATTGCCTTGCTAATGGCGATGGCCGTTCAATCATGGCCTGCCACAGTTGCCATCTTGCTGAATCTGCCGCTGGCGCTTGTAGGAGGTTTAGTTGCCATTCTGCTAAGCGGAGGTGTGCTGTCTGTCGCATCCTTAATTGGCTTCATCACCCTGTTTGGCGTTGCTGTACGCAACGGCTTACTACTCGTCGACAACTTCAACCGACGCTTTCAAAACGGAGAATCCCTCAAAGAACTCATCCGTAACGGAAGCCTCGAACGTCTTAATGCGATCCTGATGACCGCTTTGACCTCGTCACTTGGCATGCTGCCACTGGCTCTGGCTTTCGGAGCAGGTAACGAAATTCTGCAGCCGTTAGCAATCGTGGTCCTAGGGGGCTTGATCACATCGACAGTGCTGACTCTCGTTGTGATCCCAGCTCTTTATGCCCGATTTGGACGATGGCTACTTCCTGCCACGTCTCAGTGAAGATATGACAATTGAAAAATTTTAGCCTTTAATGAATCCGCATAATTTGCTGAAACAAGAAAAGCTAAAATCAAGCGATTAGCAAGAAAGAACAAACACAACCACCCAGGTCAACATTTTACCAAGCTCTCAAAAGACAGTGTAAGCGTAGAATATAGAATTGAATTATTTGAAATAATACTATTACGCAAATCCAACTCAGCTAAGACTTATTCATTACTCAACCAATATAGTTGCAATCTAGAAACAAAATAAATTCAACAATCAAATAACCTTAAAAGAAGAACAACTATTTTAAAAATGACATTCACATTGGAATGGCCAACTTCTGACGTCAGGATTCAAAGTGGAACCGAGGTGAGTCTTTATGGCTATGTGCAGGACGGTCAGATCGGAGAGGAACTAAAAGTGCAAATCCGTCATCTTGAAAGTGGTCAATACTGGAGACCGGATGGCAGCTTTGGTGATGCACAGAACCATCTAGCCGCTGTCGTCGACAGCAGTGGTCATTGGCGTTTGATGCATACGCCTCAGGCATCAGGAGAGTATGAATTGGTTGTTCAATACAATGACTCACAAGAGAGAACTAATATACAATCCACAACATTCAATGTGATTGGCCAAACTTTTGTAGATCCATTTGCCAGACCTTTAGAGCCTTTAGACAACCCATCGCCGGACTTAGATCTTACTAATTCTGAGATTATTGAACCGGTTGATCGGTCTCAATCGAGTTCGAATAATTCACGACAAGTCGATGATGCACTGATTTTATCGCCCAATACATCCTTCACATTGGAATGGCCAACTTCTGACGTCAGGATTCAAAGTGGAACCGAGGTGAGTCTTTATGGCTATGTGCAGGACGGTCAGATCGGAGAGGAACTAAAAGTGCAAATCCGTCATCTTGAAAGTGGTCAATACTGGAGACCGGATGGCAGCTTTGGTGATGCACAGAACCATCTAGCCGCTGTCGTCGACAGCAGTGGTCATTGGCGTTTGATGCATACGCCTCAGGCATCAGGAGAGTATGAATTGGTTGTTCAATACAATGACTCACAAGAGAGAACTAATATACAATCCACAACATTCAATGTGATTGGCCAAACTTTTGTAGATCCATTTGCCAGACCTTTAGAGCCTTTAGACAACCCATCGCCGGACTTAGATCTTACTAATTCTGAGATTATTGAACCGGTTGATGAGCAACTTTTACAAAATACGGAAACTCAGAAACAAGCTTTAATACAGGATCAGAATCGATCCGCAAGCAGAAGCGAGAACGAAAGATTAAATGACACCAATTCAACAAAACACAACAAAACATTAAAGGAATTAGGATCAGAAGAAACTCTGATGATCATTGGTCAAACCTTCCAACAAGAATATCAGGACTTCATTACTGGAACAGGTATAACACCAGCAGGATCATCTCATTATGCAACTTTTTATTTAGGAAAGATTGAACAAGGCGATGATACTCCAAACCTAAGATTTCTTGATTACGTTGCAGATAATAATCTAGGTAATTACGCATTAGTAGCTCTCAGCTTAAAAGACAACACCATGGCGGGTGGATATGGTCAAATGACTAACAATGAGCAGAGCAATTTTAATCCAAATGCAGTTCATGATGCTTTATTAGATATTACGAATGGAAAGTGGGATCATCAAATAGATCATTTTGCGAACAGCATGGCAAATCGTCCAGAAACTCATTTTTTGGTTCGTATAGGCTACGAAGTCAGCTTATTACTTTTTGGTTACCAGGGTGAAGAATACGTTGTTGATTGGCTCAATGAAAAGTCATCATCAGGCATTAATGTATTTGATGATCCCAGCCAAGTTGAAGAAATTAATCCAACTACTTACATTAATGCATATAATTACGTAGCCGAAAGAATAGGATCAAAAGCATCCAATGTTGAGTTTGGATATCACCCAGTAAGGGGATATAGTGATACAAAATTTTTATATCCAGGACAAGAGAATGTGGATTGGGTTGGGTTTTCTGTTTTTAATAATGATGTAGGCATGGAGGTGAATGGGACTTTTAATGCGAATGGAGCAACAATCGACCCAAACCTGACAAAAAGCATCGAATTTGCCAGAGACAACGGTCATGAGATCGTGATTGCTGAAGCTGCCGCTCAATATCCAGCAACAAGTAATCCAGATCAGTTTATTAAATATCTAGATCGACTTGATGATTTGATTATCAATTATGATGTTAAAGCTCTTTCATATATTAATTCAAATTGGCCTTCTAAAGGTTGGGGCCCAGAGTGGGGTGATTCAAGAATCGAGGAAGAAGCTCAAGTTAAAGACTATTTTCTATCAACTTTTGGAAACAATACTCGTTATCTAGGAATGGACGACCTTGATAAGGAATTATCGTTCAATCTAATGGCGACCCCAACGGAAATCAGCAATCCCTTAACAGTATAAACGGATAAAAACAAAAGATCGATGTATCAACCATTAATCGAAAAGTCTATAGATTAATTTTTTATAGATAGGTAAAGTCATATCACTGGAAGAATTAAACAGCTCCATAGCCAAAAAGCATTGAAATCCAAAATATAGATTTCACTAAGAAAGGATTGGCAGCATACAGATCAATTCCATTTTAAAAATTAATAAGGATATAGAACAGTGAATATGATCCAAAAAGATTCCTGGGCTTAGAAACTACAGACCATCAGAAAGGCTATCAACAAGCACATAAGGGTTTAATTTCAATATTATTTATTTTCAAACATGACACTGGTAAACATACAACAATCAGAGACTGCCGTAATCGCCTAACTGATCAATATTACTGTTGCAAAAGACATGAATTCAACATAAGTCATAAATAATATTTAACGAACAAATTCTAAGGCGAGGGAAGAAAGTCAAACGCAAAACACCAAAAAATCATCGCAGGCTAATCACTAATAACTGGGAAAACTGATGCTTTTAATATCTTTGAAGTCACTGCATGTCCTGTTCATTAAAATCTAAAATAGTAATTGGATTGACACTGCTAAATTTAGCCCTGAAAACAATTACACTGATTCCGGAAATCCTAAATTTATACTGAATCTGTAATAATTGCCTAAGAAGATGATAAAAATGCATATCCCCTACTGTATAATCCCTAAATTCTCAATACGTAAGAAAATTTAGACAATAAAAGTACTTAAGATTGTCTTAACTAAGCTCGAGCTTCAGCTTGATGGGAACTGATAGATGATGAAAATTGTGGTCTGTGAGATTCGTATCACTTAATTCCAAATTAAAGAATAAAGCACTTGAAGAAAGAAAATAAGGACCAGCATGCCATGTGCCCTGGTGAAGCTTGACGCCTTCTCCTGGCTGCACTTCCACAAGATTGACTGACGTGAAATCCAACTCCTCAGGACGAAGTGCTGGATCAGCTACAGCCATCCACCAAGCCTTTGCATCTGCTGACCCAAGGCATTGGGTCGCACGGCTATGACGGGTCATACTTGCCAAAATCGGCGGTCTCTTACGAAGACGCATCACGTAATAACGCAACTTCGTACCGTCAAACACGAGCTCAGCATCTATTTCGCTATGTGGGGTCATATCATCAATCGGTAAAATTGCTGTACCAAAACGCTCAAACTGACAGTCACAGAGGCGGCAAGCGGACAATATTGGCGAAGTCATGACGGTCTAATGCCCATGGAGAAGCTAAAACTGATTGCACGTGCTGGAGGCTGAACCTTTCTTGATTCCGCAAGAAAATACCGTAACTGAGTGCTAATCTCATTAATATTTACCAGCTATTATAACTCATCAGTGTCATTCATTCAACTCGCAAAAAACAGCAGAAAACATTATTTGTGTATAGTGATTCATCAGAATCATGACACATGCATTAATTATTTAACCGGCATTGATCAAGATGATTAAATTTATCCTACAAGTGAACATAGAAATAACAGACGATCGCCATTTGCCTACCCTTCCGACTATATGGTCATTACTTTTTAACAACTTGAATTATAACCATATCGAACAAAACAAATCCTACATATCAATGCAAAACTGTCGAGCATGCATTAAAAAAGAATCAATTCAACTGGTTTCACGTGAACACCAAACAAGAAGCGCACACAATCATTAAGACCTGCCTCGAGACGAATAGCTCATGGGTCGAAACCTTCAACGAATTGGGGTGTGTATTGGCATTTGACCTTGATCCGATGTTGCAAGGCAGTGCCACGGTGGACTTTATTGTTAAAGATCTATGGGATAAAGGAATCAGAGCAACTCAAGATGAGGTGATCAAAAGTATTTGCAGCTATATCATTGAGAATGATTATGTATGGTCTATTGAAACAATATTCAAAAACTATGCCTACACTGCAAAAACACTAGAAGACTTTGGAGAAGATAGCAAAGCACTTTTAATTGATCTTGCTGAAGATTCAGGCGATGATAATTACAAGAAGATGGCGGTTAATAATTAATATTCAAATCAAGACTGAAAAGCGGCCACAGTTAAAATCGTTTATACACAATACCTTATCAAAGCTCAGAGCATCTATATGATCATCGTCAGACTTTTTTGAGTGAATATTAATTTAGCCTGCTCTTTGACAAAAGACTTTGAATCCACCAATATGGTAACTAATACATCGACTAACAGTGATTGGACAAAGAAGACTGAATTATTCATCTATTTGGGTAATTTTTTAGAGGGTCTGGAAAGGCAGGTCAATTTTCCTCTAAGAAGCTTAAGCTCTGTTTTTCCATGACGTCCGTTGGATTCAAGACATAGCTCTCACCATACAACTCACAAAGCTTGAGAAGTTGCTTGTCTTTAAGGTCTATAGGAAACCATTGACTGCCAATTTTGTTAGTGATGAAGCATTGAGCTGAGGGCGAATCCACAGAGGCTTTTTTAATCGTGATTCGATACAAAAGATCCTGCTCACTGATAGTGCGTTCATTGATAGGTTTTGTGTAGATCTGATATTCCCAGGAGCAACAACTGGATCGACCAGAGACAACATACAAGCCAGATATCATTCTGAAATCAAAGTATCCACCATCAAAGAAGAGATAAGCCTTCCGTTCTTTTTGATCCATCTTGAAAATCTCATGCTTACAGTTAGGCCCTGCACCGCAACTACCAATCTCGACATATTCATACATTCCATCTCCGTCAATATCCTGCAGACTGCCTCCACCAGTTTTAAGTTGAGCAACAGACTGAGTACGCAACAGTACCGTTCTATATGTAGATTTTGATTGAGGTTTAAGTTCTATTCGAATCGTTCTGCTGTCATTATCGAGGCATTGTTTCTGTGTGATACGAAGTTGCGAGCCGTCGGCGTTGCGCCTTTGATCAGACTTGACCGTGCATTTAGAGGATGCAAATACAGTAGATGCACTTAAAAAAAGCGTTACCAGGAAAAGAAAGTATTGCATTAATTTTAATTTATTTTTGTCATTAAATGAACGCAGCGGAATTAGCAAAGCTAGTTATGAATGACCAACTTAAAGTAGATTTAGGTTGCAAAAATTTTCGACTGGCCAATCCCATCATTCCTCTAATACACATTAAATTAAAAATCAATGGCAGTGAAAGCTTGGAGAAAGTCTATAGACAGGTGTTTCCAAGCCAACAACTCTGGCTTTTAATTGCAAAGCAAGATAATGGGAATAGTAACGGCATTGGTGCAGATTTCCCCCATGAATCCATAGGTTCTCAACCTGGGTAGGTTTCCACATATTGCGCAACTCTCCCTCCCAGGGTCCTGGGTCCTTTGTAGTCTCTGACCCAAGCCCCCAGACTTTGCCCAAACTCTGAGCGACTTCCGGAGAAATCAGATCAGCTAGAAAAAGATTCATTGAACCAAAACCAGTCGCATAAACCACCAAGTCAGCTGGTAGTTCGCTGCCATCGTTGAGAACAACCGAATTCTCGTGAAATTGAGCCAACTCCACATTACTTTTAAGCCTGATTCGACCGTCCGCCACCAACTCTGAAGCGCCAACATCCAGGTAATAACCAGATCCACGGCGTAGAAATTTCATGAACACGCCAGAGTCATCGGCGCCAAAATCAAGCTGGAATCCCACACTTTCCAGACGCTGATAGAGGTCCTTATGATCGCGGCGCATCGCGTCATAGATCGGCTTCTGCCACTGAGGAAGCAGCTTGTAGGGAATCGAAGCCATCACTTGATCCGACATTTCTGTTGTGATTCCCTTCGCCAGCGCCTCTTCCGAGTACGAGCCAGCAAAGGCGTAGGTCTCCAAGGCTTCAATCGGAGCCACCAAGGTGGAACTGCGCTGCAGCATCGTCACCTCAGAGGCGCCAGATTTCCAAAGTCCAGCTGCGATGTCATGGGCTGAGTTATTCGATCCCACAACAACACAATGCTTGTTGCGATAGCCATCGGGACCTGGATGCTGACTGGAATGATGTTGTTCCCCTGCAAAATTCTCTGCTCCAGGGATCGCTGGCTTCTGAGGGTACCCAGACACGCCCAGAGCAATAACAAGATGACGAGGCTGCAACTTTTGAACACGACCATTCCGGTCTACCTCCAATTGCCAACGTCTACTCGTTTGATCGAAGTGCGCCTTGCGAAGGGAGCTTGAACCCCAAATTTGCAACGCCATGACACTCGCGTACGCCTGCATCCAATCAGCCAGTTGATCCTTAGGGGTGTACTTCGGCCATCCCTCAGGAAATGGCAAGTAAGGAAAGTGGCAGTAATGCACTGGATCATGCAGACACAAAGTCTTGTAGCGCTGCCGCCAGTGATCTCCTGGACGTTCATATTTTTCCAGGATCAGGGTGGAAACATGCAGAGATCGCAGACGGGCACCCAAACTGAGCCCCGCTTGGCCGGCTCCGACAATCACGACCTCTGGCTGTTCATTGACTCCGAGGTTGGCGGCAACAAGCTCCTGCTCTTCGAGCCAAGTCAAACGACCACGTTCGATCACATGGTCAGCACCCAACGGTCGCCGTTCACCCAAACTCTCCTCATGGCCATGGAGTGAATCCATCGCCGTAAACAGCGTCCAGATTTTTCCATCACGCAATCGAACGTGACCTCGACAGGCCGCCACACGGGTTTGGAAGCTGAACCAGCCCTCAAGAGTGCCGTCTAGATCTAGAGCATCCCCGCAGGCTCGAAAGTCTGTAGGAGCTACGTCCTCAAGGCGTTGCAACAGCATCGCATTGATCGCGGAATGACCTTCCTCAGTGGTGAGGTTCCAACTAAAAGCAACCAGATCACGCCAAAAGCAGTCTTCACCAAAGAGAGATACAACCTCGGCAGGATCACCAGTTTTGAAAGCCGTTTCTAGGCCAGACAACCAAGATTGCAGTGAAGTCATGGGTGAAAGCCAAGCGTGGCTGCTACGACAGCGTCAGCATGACAAGCGAATAAATTGTTGTCAGAGGCTCAATCACGGAAAAATTCTGCGCACAGTTCAGAACAAACGAGAATTGCAATGGTCGTGAATCAAATTGTCGTCAATTCTTGATGGCCTGCTTCCAAAGGCGATCATCCACGCTGGCACATTCCGCAGAACTGGGACATTAAGCAAGATTCGAAACAACAAAGGCAACCTGAAGGGTTGGGCAGAGTTGAGAGCGTTCTTGATAATGCGGTTCTGAACCATGGTCTGGAACCCCTGAATCGAGTGAACTGCTCCTTCTCGCTGCAATTGCACAGTCGCCAACTGATCGGAGCTGATGGATTCTCGTCTCAGCGGTTCTGTCAGCAGATTCGCTGCCGAGATCGCATCCTGAATTGCCACATTGATTCCTACGCCTCCGATCGGAGACATCACATGGGCAGCATCGCCGATCAGCAGAAGCCCTGGCTGATGCCACGTCTTCACGAAGCTGGATTCAACGGATAAAACCACAATCTGCTTCCAGGTCTGCAGCACATTCACCCGGTCTGCAAGCCAGGACACGTGACGAATCAGATCCATGCGGAAGGCGTCGAGACCAGCGGCCTTGGTGGCCGCAAACTGTCCTTTTAAAAGCACATAACCCACCTGCCACTCCTGATCACGTTCCAGAAGCACGACCAGATGCCCTCCGCCAACATGGAAACGGAACTGATCATGGGGATCGTCTGACTTTCGAGGCACACGAAACCAAAGCACATCCATCGGTGGTGAGGTTCTCTGCAATTCTGCGCCGCAGAGACTGCGAACCTTGGAAAATCGCCCATCTGCACCCACGGTGAGAGTGGCACGAACCTCATGCAGTTCATGCTGGCGATCTCTGAAGCGCACACCATAAGTGGAGCCTCTCTCCTGGATGAGTTCCTCCACCCGAGCCCCCATCACCAGCTCGAAACCAGAAAAGCGGCTGGCCTCCTCAGCGATGCACTTAAGAAACTCAACTTGCGGAAGCACAGCGACAAATGGGTAGCGCGTGTTCAGGCGACGAAAATCCGCCAAGTTGGTGAGGATTCCATCAGAACACAGCTGGGCCATCTCCATTCGGCCATGTGGAATCTCAAGAACACGCTCAGCCAGGCCAATCTGATCGAGGGCTTCAAGAATCGCAGGGTGAATAGTGTCTCCGCGGAAATCACGATCAAAGTCGAGCTGCGACTCCAACACCGTGACCTTGATCCCCTGTCGAGCCAACAAAAGACCAAGCATGAGTCCGGCAGGCCCGCCCCCCACAACGCAGCAATTGGAGGTGCGATGCTCGATGGCGTTGTGACCCATAGCTGATCAATCAACTCATTACTGCATCATGAGCCGAAAAGCTCGAGGTGAAAACTTGCCGGTTCCCAGGCGAACTGCAGACCAACAACTCTCTACAAGGAGGGATACTCAAGTGCCGCCACGACATGAAAAAGTAAAACTTCGCTAGTGCGAGGTTGGCAAGACAAGCCCTCATCACGAAAATTAGCTTCGCTTCAATCAATCTTTTGGTTGGCTGAACCACAATCTCTGATTAAGCCAAGCTCAAAAATATTCTCCAGCAGGGATAAAAATTCAAAATGGAACTGACATAGATATTGATCCAATTGCAACCAGTGAAGTCATTGCGAAGAACAGGGCTAATCGTCTTTTAGATCTCTAAGTTGTATGCAGAGGATGAAGGTGGTTGCCATGGGGCAGAGAGTCGTGGTTTTAGATACCAACGTCCTTCTTCATGATCCAGAAGCTCCCAGCAATTTTGGATCGGACCGCATTGTCGTTCCAATTCAGGTCATTGAAGAAATCGATCGTTTCAAACGGGATCCCTCCGAAAAAGGTCGTAATGCGCGACGGGTCGCTCGCTTGTTGGATGGTTTACGCGAGCGTGGAAACTTGGCTGATGGTGTTCCTCTAAATACCGATGGATCGGCAACGTTGGAGGTGGCTTTCTGCAGAGCCGAAACATTGGCCAAATTGCCTCCGGAACTTCAGGGCGGAGGCGGGGACAACAACATTCTTGCTGTGGCACTTGAATCAATTCAATCGATGGGATTGGGTGAGCCACCGGAAGTGGTACTAATCACAAAAGACACCAATCTGAGAATCAAAGCCGATGCCGTCGGTCTGAAAGCAGAGGACTACACGAGCGACAAAGTTGCGATCGATGATCTATTCCCAGGAGCAAGAAGCGTCAAAGTCAATCCTGCTCTGATCAACCAACTCCATCAGAATGGGCAATTGGACATCAGCGACCTTCCTAGTGATGACGTGCGGTCGTTGCAACCGAATGAAGGAGTCACCCTGGTCAACGCTGAACGACCAGACCACACATTTCTAGCCCGACAAAATGGAGCTTCAGGACAACTCAAACCGCTCCAATGGCTTCAACGTTCTCACCTGGGTCGAATGAAACCCAGGAATCGAGAACAAAGTTTTGCTTTAGATCTTCTACTGGATCCCACGGTAGAACTGGTCACACTTGTGGGCAAGGCGGGCACAGGGAAAACATTGCTGGCCATTGCCGCTGGGCTTCATCAGGTGGCCGATGAGCACCAATATGCTCGTCTACTCGTAACCCGTCCTCCGATCTCCTTAGGCAAGGAGATCGGTTTCTTGCCCGGATCACTAGAAGAGAAACTGGCTCCCTGGATGCAACCCATTGTTGACAACCTTGATTTTCTAACGGGAGATGCAGTGAAGAACAATCAAAGTGAAGATCGCCGTCGCCATGGTGGAGGACCAAAAAGTTCCTGGGCTGATCTTCGCGGAATGGGACTTCTGGAGGTTGAAGCAATCAATTACATCAGAGGTCGCTCAATACCTCATCAATTTATGGTTGTTGACGAAGCACAGAATCTAACTCCACATGAAGTCAAAACAATCGTCACCCGTGTAGGCGAAGGAACAAAGATTGTGTTCACAGGTGACCCCTATCAAATTGATAATCCCTATGTAGATGCTGAGAGCAACGGATTGACGTGGCTAGCCGAAAGACTTAAAGGACAGACTATTGTTGGCCATATGACGCTGAAACGCGGCGAGAGGAGTAATTTGGCTGAATTAGCGGCCAATATGTTGTGATTGATCAATCCATGATGTCATCCAGCCAGGATGATTGCAAATTACCAAGTGATGATGCTTCAAAAGTTGCTCATAACCTTGCTCAAATATTGCAATCGGATACCTATCGGGTAGCACAGGAAGATATCGATCTTCTTAAAACATCTTCGATGCGTGGGGTGAGAATGCTTTTAGAAATCAGTAAGACAGAACTGGGTCTGGAGGCAGCTGGTATCACTTCAACAATCATCGTTTTTGGAGGTGCTCGTCTTGTTCAGCGAACAACAGCTCAAACCAAACTAAATCAAATCAAAAAAGAACTGGAATTAGAACCAGGCTCAACAAAATTACAGCGCCAGTTGGACCGTGCAGAAAGCCTTTTGAAGCTGTCGTACTTTTATGACGCTGCCCGAGAATTTGCCTATCTAGCCTCGAGACATGGTCAAACGGACAATAATTTTGCAAATAAATGCTCAAGTCATGTGATTGTGACCGGAGGTGGACCTGGAATTATGGAGGCAGCAAATCGAGGAGCTTTTGATGCTGGCTGCCGGTCCATTGGATTGAATATTGACTTACCACATGAACAATATCCAAATCCGTACATCACACCTGATCTTTGCTTTAAGTTCAATTATTTTGCTTTACGCAAATTTCACTTTGTCATGCGAGCTGTTGGGGCGGTCTTGTTTCCAGGCGGTTATGGAACTCTCGATGAGCTTTTTGAAGTTCTGACCTTACGACAAGTTGGTATAAATAAAGCCATGCCAATAATCTTGTTTGGAAGAGATTATTGGTCACGTCTGATTAATTTCGATTTCATGGCTGAGTCCGGTTTAATTGATGATGAAGATCGAAAGTTAATTCAATTTGCTGACTCAGCAGATGAAGCCTGGAATCTCATCCAAGAGAGCAGTTAAGTTTTAAATTATATGATGATTGGCTATCCAATACTTACTGATAAAGAACTTTCCGATGTTCAAAGCCAACAATCTGAAGACATTCCTCCACCTTCGGTGAGAAAGCCGCAAAAGCGACTTTTAACGCAATTTATCGCTGACCTGGCACAGAGGAGCCACAGCAATATAGTACAAAAATACTAAAAAACACAAAATCAAGCAATAATAGGCAGTGCCATTTAATACTTGGGTATGTATTCCTACATACAACGATGTGAACTTGAGTCAAGCTGTCTAAGGAGGGACAGAGGTGTCCATCCCCTAGAGAGTGAGCGATGTCTAGCGCCACTCTCTTTTTATTTGATAGTTATAACCTGATCGGCATTAGACCTTGGGCTAGATATTACAAGCAAGATAATACATATGGAAAACCTCCTTAGGATAAAACCATTTTACATCGGTCAATCCAGTGCAATAATGATTTTTTGATTCAAGGAAATAAATAAATTTAATGTATTCTTAGATTTCAAAGATTGATCGATCGTCGTTAACTCCATTAGCTGAAAAATCAAAACTCGGAAGAAATTGAAAAATTTAGATCAATCACTAGAAACAATACAAAGAGCAACTGAAATACTTAAAAAGACATTGAATTGATGCAGTATGCGCTCATTTGTTTCTTGACAAATCACACAAAAAAGCGATAATTACGTATATACAAAAATGGTCTTAGCAACAATGAGCAACAAACAGGTGAGCCAGTTCAACAATCTCCCTAATACAATTGCGATGAACGACGCCATTTACGAGGAGTTCACTCTTTGGCTTGACTCGAATATCCTGAACAAAGAAAATCACGACGGCGTTACGTATCCAAGTGAATTCAAAGTTTATTTCGTAGAGAATAACTTTGATGGTGAAACCTACGTAGGTCGAAACAATAATATTTCAAAACTTTGACATTCAGCATTATCCGTGTTTTAATAAAATTAAAGAGAAGAGAGGGTAATTATGCTTACGATAAATTGGGTTGGAACTTTTGGTTTGATTGTTCTTATTGCAGGAATGACCTTTATCGCATACATGGAAACGCATCCTAAATGCTTGTAATCGTTGTTTTCTAGCTCCATTCAATTGGCTTTCCTCCTGTTTGATCACAGGAATTACCAGGCTCAAGATGTTTAGTAATGCATCTTGTCACACAATCTCCATCGTAAAGCCCACAACTAGTTACGCACTCAAGGTAAGCATCAACAGCCTCCCAACGTTGTGTGATTGATTCGCATTGATGCTCATTCTTAAATGCTCTCATCTCATACTCCCAATTGAAATTTAATTACAATGCTTTTTCTCTCCTGGCAAGAAAATCATTACAGCACAAATAGTACCTAAGCGGTTATGCCTAACCGTTTGCTATTTATTTACAAAGCAGTGCGAGTCATTCATCAATACAACTTGAAATGATAATCATTCCCAGTAATTGTATGTTTCGAGTTGATAAAATGCTGAAAATATTATTCATTTGAGAGTATATTAGGAGAAAGCAGAGACATTCAATGACACTAGTACTTGTTCAATGCGATTGCCCAACATGCATTTGCAATGTTGATGAGATTCATGGAATAAGAAAGGGGCATCGAATCTTCTGTTCTCAATCGTGTGCTGACGGACATCCCAACAACGAACCTTGTCATGGCACAGATACCTGTGGTTGCGATTGCGGTGGATAGCAAAATTATAATAATTTATACATCTTATGGTTCATTATCGCGGATACTTCCCCGCTTTCAATAAAATCTTGCCCTGAACCTATATCTATGAAGTTCAGGAGAGTATCAGTACTATTACTGGCGTGTCTTGAATGAGAATTTAATCTAGCTAAATATTGAGCTATTGCAACTCGAAGTTCCTTGTCAGCACAAAATGAATGGCATCAATCTCACAATCAAAATGTTAGTCAATTTGAATAATATTAAAAACAAGCATCTTGACTATGAGATCATCTCACTCAGGGAATTGACAAAAAATCCAATCCTGCTATGAATAATTGCAGGTCTAGTGAGTTGCCAAATAAAGAACAGTCTTAAAATCGTTTTACTCAAATTGATTTATTCATTTAATGACTAATCTTTGGGGGGACGGGATCATAACCACCTGGATGAAACGGGTGGCAACGGCCCAGGCGGCAAACTGCCAGCCAACACCCCTTGAAGGCACCATGGATTTCAATCGCTTCCATTGCATACTGAGAGCACGTGGGGGTAAAGCGACAATTTCCACCTAAAAAAGGACTGATAAAAATCTGATAAAGTCTGATTAGACCTCTCATTAAATTTTGAATAACAGAATAATTTTTCATCATTTCTTAGGAGATTTCAGCGAATTAAGAATCTGGTTGCAAGGAAGAGTGGTGATGCGATATTTTCCACTCGCCATTCTCTAAAATGTATACAAAACTATAACGTGCTTCAGCAGACGTACCATCTGCAAAAGTAAAGCTATAGAGCCCTGCATCCTGAAGCATATTGCAGCCAATCAAAATCTCTCTCTGATCGATCGATCCCTTGGGGCTTTTTTCTAAGAAATGACTGAAATAATCAACGATGGTGTCGTGATCTGTACGAGGCAAGTCGGACAGTGTTGGTAGCAATATGGCATCACGGCTATAAAGCTTCGCTACTTGTTGAGGGTCTTTAGTTTGCAATGCGTCGTTCCACCTTTCAAAGAGTTGCTGGACTTCACGTTGTGAGATGAGGGCGCATCCGCTAACACCATCCCTGAGAAGTTGCTCACTTTGACGATCCAGCAATTCAAGGTCGAGCCATATCAAGCCGTTGCTTGGTAACAACGAAATTTTCGACAAACAAGTAGGGCGATCTCGCGGACCCACCCGCCAACGAAACTGATGCCCTGAAGGACTCCCTGCCAGTTCAGATTCCATCCAATCAGGCAACTTTCCTTGCCCAAGGGCCAATGAAAAAATCTGACGACCTGTGCTCGATCTCCCGCTGAGATCAGTTGCCTGCATGGACACCGTCAGTACGGTTTTGGAGTCACCAGAAGTGTTGGTGTGCATCATCAGCTATTCGACGCTCTCATCAGTTGGGCTTCAATCCAGACAATTGTATGAGAATGATTATCGTTTTAAAAGATCAATTTTTTGATTGCCTAGAAGTCTCCTTTGGATGTCTTTGGGATGACACTGAACAAGCAAAACCAACTCAGTTAAAGCCCATGGGACGAAAGGGGGCTACGCAGAAAGAGCAACTGCATTTCGAGCGCGTTTAAGGCTTGATACTGCGTTAGGCCGGGCTCTCTGAAGTGTCATCAACCGCCACCTGAACTGCATCGAAACCATGCAGAGCCTGAAATAAGGGGTTCTTGATCAGCTTGAGAGCGATTTGCAAGCTGAAGATTGAACTACTACTAAGAACTCAATAAGATTCAATCCCGAATCCTCTGCATTGAAGGACTCCTTGATCGCTTTGGGGTTGTGGTTTCCTCTGATGCCATGTCAGGGCCCAATTAAAGGGTTTTGGCTTCGAGGCAGGGATTACACGACTCACAGCCTCTCAAGTTGAGTCGGATGGGAGCCGTCCTCTGTTGGAAAATTTGGACCACGCTGCGCTCGCAGAGCAGGATCCTCAAAAGCCTAAACGCTGAACAAACTGACGAAACAGCGGTCCCCCTGTCAAAATAGGTTGAGAACGATTCTCATCATGTCCGGCTCCACAGCTACTGAAGTGCCCGTCACGATCCTCAGTGGATTTCTGGGTGCTGGAAAAACCACATTGCTCAATCACATCCTCAGCAACCAGCAGGGTGTGAAGACCGCAGTGTTAGTCAACGAATTTGGCGAAATTGGCATTGATCATGACCTGATCGTGACGACAGAAGACGACATGGTGGAGTTGAGCAATGGCTGCATCTGTTGCTCAATTAATGATGAGCTCAAAGACGCCGTCGAGAGGATTCTCGAGAGGCCAGATAAAATGGATTACATCGTGGTTGAAACCACTGGACTGGCTGACCCTCTGCCTGTGGCGATGACCTTCGGTGCCAGTGAATTGCGTGACTCCACACGCCTCGACTCGATCATTACGTTGATCGACGCCGAGAACTTCAACGATGACCTGCTGCACACGCAAGTCGGTCGGGCTCAGGTGATCTATGGAGACATCTTGCTGCTCAACAAATCTGATCTCGTGTCCAAGGAACGCCTTCAAGAGGTAGAAAAAAAGCTGCGCGACGTGAAGACTGACGCACGAATCATGCATTCCGTTCAAGGAGACGTGCCCCTCGCATTGCTACTGAGCGTGGGCTTATTTGAATCCGACAAGATCGTGAATGAAAGCGACCACAGCCATCACGACCACAGCCACAGCCATCACGACCACGGCCACAGCCATCACGACCAAGACCATGGCCACAGCCATCACGACCATGGAGATCATTCAGAGCATGAAGCAATCGAAGGCTTCACCTCTTTGTCATTTGAGAGCAAAGGACCTTTTTCACTGCGCAAATTTCAGTATTTTCTCGACAACCAGTTACCCAAGGAGGTGTTCAGATCCAAGGGAATCCTTTGGTTTCAGGAAAGTGAGCGTCGTCATGTGTTCCATTTGACAGGCAAGCGCTTTTCCATCAACGACAGCGACTGGACTGGTGAGCGCAAGAATCAGATGGTGCTAATCGGACGTGATATCGATCACGACGCGTTGCGGCAGCAGCTAGAGAACTGTGTAGCTGATATCCCATCTTGAATCACTTTCCATCGATAAATTATATGCATTCTGTATAAGATTCACCCCATAAAATTCTCTCTACTGATTTATATTTGTACAATCTATCCACAAGCTTAGATGTTAATAAACACTCATGAAGTTTCTTGCTTCAGACACCCAAATATACTTTAAACACACGCCTTGAGATCTCATAATCAGTGATGACATAGCTGCATTCAATCGGATGCTGTGCGATCACGGGCATCGAGCGTGCCCATCGTTTAAACAGCACCGAAAAGGACCGTTCTTTCTGGCTGTGCATCAGGTGATTGACGTGACGAGAGAGGGTCAACACTGATCAGGAGCTTGACGGCTGACCCGGTGGGTTGAGGCGGGATGGTCATCACTACATTTCCGCCCTTATCGGGTAAGAAATGCACGCAACCTTTCACCCCATCGGGCGTTACCGCCCAGAGGCGGTAGAGCCTGCCCTCTGGAGCAGGAGGGAGTTGATTCAGGGTGAGCAGGTTGCTTGCTTGGCCCGGACGAATGATCACCTCCCCATGAGCGTTCTGCATCTCTCCTGCTTGTATGGCCTGAAGCGGCACGGCGTAATCTCCCGAATGCAAACGACTCGACGGAGTCTCAAGCTGAAGACTGGCCAGCTGCATCTTTGAGCGATAAAGCTCACCACCAGTAACGGCCAGAATGAAGAAGAGGCCTCCAATCAGCCAATGCTGCGGCTTCAACGAATTGCTTCTGCGGGCTGACCGAAGGAGACGTTCTCGAACAGCAACCGATAGAGGAGGCGCCGCAGCTTGTTCCAATCGGCTATGCGTGACTTTGAGGGTCTTCAGCAGCATTTGTTCCTCTGCTGGCAGTTGCTCAACAACCGGACAACAGCTGGCCTCGTCGGCGCTCAAATTGCCGAGCACCAGTCCTGCGAGGAGTTCATCCCGATGACTGAAGTCGTTATTCGTTCCTGGAGGTGTCATAGGCATCAACCGGCCTCCTGGGATGACAGTGCATTGCGAAGTTTGAGCAACGCCCTTCGGCTGATGGTCTTCACCGTTCCTAGAGGCAGTTGCAACGAAGCTGCGATCGCGCTCTGGCTGATCTCTTCTTGGTAATTCATGGTGAGAATCTTTTGTTCACGGGACGTGAGCTGAACCAAGGCGTGTTCAAGACTGATGCGAGCATCAACAGCCTGAAGATCAATCGGATCGTGCTGGCCATGGCCAGGTCTGAAGATTTCTAAAATTCTCATTCGATTTCGTCGTTTTTTCATCCTGTTAATACCCATTGAGCGAGTTAGCAGCAGTAAGTACTGGCGGATGGAACCACGATCTGGATCGAAGCCACCACGCTGGACCCTCAGAAACACGTCATGAGTGAGATCTTCAGCCTCCTGTTGCTGGGACAGGAAGCTGAAAGCGAGCCTGTGCACTGCATCGGAATGCTCGTCATAAAGACGGGCCAGCTGTTCTGGGCTGATGGCATCTTTTGCACTCACATCTGGACCTGCAGCCATAGATCCTGAAGACCAGTCCAGAGGTATGCGGCACCAAAGGCCAACAAAACGAAGGCACTGATCCCAGAGATCTGATCACCTCTTTCAAGCAGACGGCGGCGAAGAGCACCCAGTTCCACCCCCAGACCTGCCAGCAGAATCACCATGCTGTAACCGATGGAATACAACACCATTGCTGCCACTGCGAGAGGGGGAGATCCAGCGGCGGCGGCGGCACTGAGGACTGCAGCCAGCACAGGGCTGGCGCAGGGAGAGGTGACCAATGCAAAAGTAAGTCCGATCAAAAAAGGACCTGATGGCAGTGCTTGAATCCAACCCATTCCTGGAAAGGCTCCAAGGTTGAGGCGATGCCAGGGCAAACGCGGTCCCCAACCCTTTAGCTGCAGTGCCATCACCATCACCATCACTCCCGCAGCGATGAATAAACCACTGCGGTGATCAATGATCAATGCTCCTGCAAACGATGTAAATAACCCAAGGATGCTGTAAGCCGTTACCACCCCAAGGCTGAACTGAACAACCTTTCCAGGGTTGGGGCGTTGCTGCTGCTGAGCACCGAGATAGGAGAGCTGCACGGGAAGCAACGCGAGCACACAGGGAGACACGCTGGCAATCAGTCCACCACCGAAGGCCAACAGTGGCAGAGACAAAACAGCCCAGCCGCTGCTACCGGTCGAGCGGGTCAACCAATTGGCATAGCTCTGACTGATTGACAAAACAACGGATTCAAGCGGACCTGCCAGGATCACGACCATCGCCGCAGCCCCCGCAAGAAACACCAGCAGCGCCAGGCGAGAAGACCAGCGAGTGTTGCTGAGAACTGACATCGGTCTTCAGCGACGGATCAGCGAACGGGTTGTTCTGATGGCTGAGACATAGGGATCAATGTCGGTCTGAGCCCTAAAAGTACGGATTGAGGCACCCGTTGCTGGATTGAGGATGCTCACCAGGCTCGTCTGACTGCGATGGCTTTTGAAGAACTGGCCAAGGCCGAGTTCCTTGGCACGGGCAGCAGACCGTTTGCTAGCCGCTGAGGTTGAGACATCGAACTGCACCCAGTGCACATCATTGCCTTCCTGCTGGCGAATGGTTTTCAACACGGGCTTCATCTTCTGGCAAGTTGTACACCAGGAGGCGTAGATCACCACCAGTACAGGCTTGCCCTGAAGGGATGGAGCCAGTGGACTGGAGGCAAGTGCCACCTGTGTGAACGAGACCGCAAGAGGCAGATCTGACAAGAGCGGAAGTGCTGTTGTAAGGGGAATGAAGGCACCACTTAACAGCAGGACAACCAAAGCGCGTTGGTTCAAGGCACGAACTGAATCACTACATGTCCATACCGATCAGCAGCATGATCGGATTCACGAAATCGGACATTCGCTTACGGGTGCCGAGAGAAATGAACTGATAGCGATCCCCCTTAGAAAGCGGTTCCTGAGTGGTCCTGTCTCATTTAGAGCTTGTGAATCATCCAGACCACTGCTCAAGACTTCCCTGTCCTCAGCATTGCGATCCCTGATAAGCACACAACAATCGTGAGTGCTCCGAGCAGGAGAGGATAAGCCGGCTGCAAGTTGAGCCAACCGAATTGACCGGTGTGGATTTTCAAAAGCTAAAAAGCATCAATGCCATGCTCCAAAAGGAGGCTGTACAGCGATCCGCTTGCAGCGGTAAGGAGCAGTGGTGCAGCAGCAACCGGAACCACCCTCCGGTGAATGGATCTAAAACTCCTGTTTTTGCAACGATTTTTCAGGAATATGACCTCTCATTTTAGGTCACATTTTAGGTCACAGGTTTGTACGTCATTGGTCATAGACACTCCATCCTTCGGGACTTGCGCATGTGGTTGGCAACGGATGCGGCAACTATTTAATCGCTTTGACCGGGGCTTGACCGGTTGAATTAGCTGCACTAGAACCTGCTCAATAGTTCAGGCGTATTAGTGAGCGTTGATCATGTCTCCCCAGCTGTCAGCCCATTGGCCGGAACCAAAGCACCCACGTTTCTGAGCGTTCGGCCTCGTGATTTTGTGATTGTGGAAGGTGAGCAACAGGTGGCACTACAGAAGAACGAAAACTGGTGGATGGGCCAGGTGATTTTCTGCGAAGGGAGCGCACGAGATCCCAATGCAAACTCCTTGTTTCAACTGGCAGACGTAGACAGCGGTGTCATTCGCTGGGTCAATGCAGATGAGGTCACACACATTGTCAGATCGTTGGATGGATTGCCGTTTGCTTACTGATTACTGAATGGTCATAAGACGTCCCACTTCGCCTGTTGTTTCGCCAACAGAGCCTCGGCCTTTGGCAATCGTTCACGAAGCTTGGTGCATGTCATGTTGTTCTCGTAGTTCTTAGTGGCAGCAACCTCGCAGTAAGCCTTGATTGCTTGGATCTCACCTACGTAATCCTTTTGTTTCCTAAGCAGCACTGAGACACGCCAGGCTGAAGCGGGAGCTGGGAAGTAACGCTTCTTCTTCTTCGCCATCGCCAACTCAGAGTCCATGCACTCACGCATCAACGCATGATCTTGCTCACTGATTAGATCATCGAAGGCTTCCCACGTCTGCTTCCCATCTGCAGTCTTTGCACCTGAGGTTCTGATTCTCTCGTTCGCCTCTTCAAAGACTTGATCAATAGGCTGCTGTGGCTTAGGAGATCGACGGTTGCCGAACAGAAAGTTGAAAATTGAACAGCCCCTTAGTTCGATTTAGTCGTGTCATAACTCTGGCAATCGAGATGCGGCAGGCTTAGGAAGCTGACCTCCTTGATCAATGCTTCGGAAGGAGCCTGCGTCAGGGATTTAATGGTGTTATGGATCCCAAAGAGATTGCCCGTCTTAAAGCTGACCGTTCGGTCATTTGGCTCGATGACGTTCGTTGTCGGCTGAAGGATGACCCAGCCTGGTTCACTCGCCGCATAGCGCCCGTTGACCCATTGCCACGGTCGGCACCATCCAAGCCAGAAGAAAAGAAAGGCCCAAGGGGTGGTTGCTATACGGAAGGCGTCACCAAAGAAGGACGCCCTTACCGCCGCTATTTCTAAATAGCTAATACATCTCTCTCACATCAATGGTCCTCACTACTTATAGACATAGTGTTGATGCTGAGAAGCTTTGGAAAGAACTGCGGAAACAGGGATGGAAGTTGGTAACGACCACCGAAGTGATCAAGTAAAGGATGACGCCGCTCTCGATGGAGACACGACTACCTAAGTGATAAAAAATAATGACTCCTTATTTAACTAAACTTCTGCCAACAAGCAGGGAGAATAACTCCACATTGAGAATCATTATCACGAATATTTATATTACCTAGTTGCGTACTTGTTTTATATAAATACAATCACAGATACATTGCTTGTATATAACTCAAGAGTCGCCTATGTTATCCAAATAATTAAGGAATCGCTAAGGTGTGCTTAACATAAGCTCAACGCTAGTCGCCTCAAAGGATTTGCTCAGGTGTAACGAGGGCGAGTAACTCTTGCTCATGGTTGCTATAACTTACTAGTTTCTAAACAGCCATGCACAACTCCGCAAGTGTCACGCATTAGTTACACATACGGTACATATTCGTGTCGCTCGAATACTCTTACACATGCCAAAGACTTTTCAAAGTTTTCTGATATAGGGACTCTATTAATAGCTGACTCGGTGACTCCAATGTACTAGTCGTTGTTGCTGTTTTCATAGCACTAATAGCGGAAATGTTTTTTTGACTACCCCTAGTCCATTATCTCTTCCTTTTTTGTTCTCATAACCTAGAACTTACATAGTTTCTTGTTCTAAAAAAATATACGACTGCTTACAGTTTTACTATAAATATTCCTAGATTTATATCCATAGTGTTTATATTCGATTCTCTTTCCTTCACTTTCCCATTCCTGACTTTTCTCCATCGCTTGGGATATAGATGGGAACTTGCTCTCACAACCTGAAACACCGATTAGTAAGACAACTAATCCAAGTAGTTTAATCTTCCACATAGGTTGCGTCTGTCTCCTTTGCTTGAACTCTAATCAAGTTCGCTTTTGATGTCTATTTAGGTTCTTCAAATAATTCAAGTTCCTGTTGTTGAGGGTTATTCGTCATTTCTACGACTTGTTCTCCTGCTCCTTTCGGTTGTCCTGGGAGATTGCCTCTCGTCATCTCTTCAAACTTTTGCCTCTCTTGTTCTGTCCCAATAAAATCTTGTCCTTCTGGTGGATTGATAATCCCTTGTGAGCAACCACTTATTAGTAAGAGAACCAATCCAACTAGTTTTAGTTTTCCCATAGGTCCGTCCATCACTTTTGCTTGAACTCTAATCAAGTTCGCTTTTGATGTCTATCAAGGTTGGTCTTCTACCCATTTATCAAGTTGTTGTTGTGGATTATCCATTATCATCCCTTTAAGTTCCTGTCCTTCTTCTGTTTCCTTTTCATTAAAATTTTGTTGTTCTGGTGGACTGATAATTCTTTGTGAATGCGCACCATCGCACAAAATTGAACCACCTGTTAGTAAGGCGGATAAGGTGAATAGTTTTACAGACTTCATAAACCTACTGACGAGAAATAGCTGTAGAGTTAGAGTAGCACCCGTTCGCTTCAAATACTTTAACCAAATGCATGATTAAGTTGAATTAAATCCTGAATGATCGTTGTTCTGTCTTAGTTTTTAGGTCAGGCTCACTGGCATTCCGCAGTCGCTTACCAACCAGTGGCTTTACTTCCTCTGCTTGTCTAGCAATCGCGTGCTCTAACCATTCATTCTCAATAGCTTTCCAATCAATAGGTTCACCAGGTGTCACTTCAATGTCATAAACATTCTTTGGCTTCTGTTGTGCGGGGCCGGGCTTGAGCCCCTTGCCATTCTTTCGCAAGCCGTGGTTCGCATTCCACTCTTCGGGTGTCATTTGTTTTGAATTAATATCAACCACACCGTCGTTTGCAATTGCTTTCAAGCATTCATTAGTAGATGTCTGCTCCTCTGCTTCCCACTGTGAAGTGACAAACTCTCGATATAAAACATTAACTGTTTGATGCAGCTGTAGCAGCTCTTCTTTAGTGAATTTATTTCGGTGCGTTATGCCATCAACCTTTTCACAGAACTCTTTGACGTCTAGAGATTCACGTCCTACTTGCCGTGCTTGAGTTCGTTGCATCCCTTCACGTGCCTGCTGCTGCAGATCATGTGGAGATTTCGCTACTGACTTAGGACGTCCAGGTTTTCTTTTAGATGTTATTGATTTTGCCATAGTTCTTGGCTATTAGTTGTGCTCTTGATCTCATTCTAAGTAACTACAATAGTAGGTAAGAACACTGAAAAAGAATTATGCTTAACCAAGGAATTGAAGACAACGCTTCACTCAAAGATCGTTTTCTATCTGGCCTCCTAGTGCGTGAGCAGCTGGAGCGTGTGGGTCTTGGTGGAGTAGCAGATATCTTTGGCCAGCCTTCTGTAGAAGATAAGCCAACCGTCAGTGTTACTAGGCGACGCGGACGTCCGTTCTCCCCAATTGAAGCAGCTGTTGTTGCAGAAGAAGATGCAGACGCTGCAAGTGCATTGTTGTCACTGACGCGCACGCTTGATGCTGGTGCTGCAGCTCAAGCTGAACGCAACGCAGAAATCTATAAGCTCTATCTCCAAACCAAGCTCGGTTAATTAAGCGTATGGATAAACAGCTGTGCCAGGCTGAGTGCCCATTGGGATCTGCTGCTTCAACATGAGCTCTTGAATCATGGCATTGACTTCTTGAGCTGAAGACTTGTTGCTACTTGCTTGCCACGTTGCTTCAAATGCTCTTGGATCTAGCTGAGCATCCTTACGTCTAATCAATTCCACAGAAAGATTTTCTGGCCCACCATCGTTGAGCTTTTGAATATCACCCGCAAGTCTTTGATTCATAGTTCTAAATTTGATTGTGCTCTTATTATTTATTCTATCTAGCAATTACTTCTTGTTGAAAAAAGCTTTGTGCATTTTCATTCCTTCTGATTCTGCTCCAGCAGTATTAGATCGCATCGCATCGTATGCCTCATTAAGTTCAGCCTTGCTCATCTCTGCATAATTCTGGGCGCGTTCTCTTGCACCGCTTCGATCAGACGTTGGCGTGCCTGCTGCAGGTGTGATACTTGGACTGCCGTCAGTTCTTGCGCCATCACTGAGAACTCGGTTCTTATCCGAGCCGTGCATTAATAAGATCTCGTAGCTCCTGCCATCGTGATCGATTGCGTACTGGTTTGTGATGCCGCCGCCTTCGTCATTGAACGTCGTTAGAAAATTACCTGCTACCTCAAAAGGTGTATTGATCTCTGTGGCAAAATCTACGCCTTGGTGTGTGTAAGTATCTCTATCTTCGCCGTAAGGTGACGTGAGTTTGAAATCATCTAAAGTTCTGCCATTACTTGTGACATATGGTTTGAACGCCGTGGGATCTACATATCTATTTCCTTCTTCATCCCAAACACGCATGTCCAAGTGTGGTCCAGTAGATCTACCTGTGCTCCCTGTCCAAAAAATAGCCATCGTATTTGGTGTTCTGTTCTTTAACTATTTTAATTGAGATCATGAAGCTTTGATGGGCTAATCACTGCTGCTCGATGTAGACAGGTTTCTTCATGTGAAATAATTTATGCTACATCATCGAATGCCTCTAGCCAGAGTAATAGCGAACGAAGAATATAGTTATGGGTACATTATTTCCTGATTTAGTCAATCTTGAGAACAAGCTTTGTGACTAGCGTCTCATTTATCCGTCACTCAATATAAACGACTAAATAGACACTTAGACATGCCACATGTTGCTCAGATTTTCGCAGTAGCTGCTTCTGGTGGTGATCAGCTGAGAGTCCTAAGCCTTCAGTGCTTCGAGTGTTTTTACTTGCATTGCTTGAATGCGTCGTTAGATGCTTTTGCTTTGTAAATGGCAGCGTCTTCTTCAGTCCAATATTTGGAACTTTCACTCATTTCATGAGCGAGACATAGATTGAAGTGATAGGCCTTGACAATCCCTGGTATTTGAGTGGCGGCAAGTATCAGGACTGCTCCAGCTATTAGATAGTCCTTCATTGATCGATCATGTATAGGCTTGCATCATGGCTGCCATTTGAGCGATCATCTCTTCCATCTTCTTAAGGCGCAAGCATCAGCGTGCATTTTTGGTTGATAGCAAAGGGGCTGTGTTCTCGTTCAGCATGGTGTAGACGATGGTCAGGAGGTAATACTCCCGACGTAGCTGGCGATGCTCAGGCGTGTCTGGCCTCAGTGCTGCAAGCTCAGAGAGCAGGCTGTAAGCCTTGGCCCTCAGTTCGTCGCGTGTCATTTCACAGCCAGGACTGAACTCTTCAGCTGTGCAGTTTGCCAGTACTTAGTTACGTAGTGGGGGTACCAGGAAGGTGAATTGATCAGTGGATTTAATGAACTCTGCTTTGAGTGCCTCGGTACGGCGCTTAAGCCTGCCCATTGATTGAGCCTCAGCTGTGACTATGTAGAGAGGAAAGACTTCGAATTTGAGCTGACAGAGCAGGAGGATCTGATGCTGACCTTGTGTTGTGAGTAATTATACTTACCATTATATGAGCAGAAAGAATCGGCCGTCAAGCCAGCGTGGCATCGAGATCTAAGCCAGCGCAGTGGATCTGCCTAACAAACGTAAGTTCTCCACGGTCAATCATGCCGTAGAGAGCAACGTCTAACATCTATACCCTCACCTAACGGTGGGGGTTTTTAACTTTTTTGTATAGGCTCGCTACCAATAGATAGATTCGATTTACTTCTGTAGCAACGTGAACAACAGAGATGTTGACGTTGTCGCTATAAAGGGTAAGTAGTTATGACTACACACAACGTTCACCTCACTTCTGTGAGGCGCAGACTCGCCAGGCCACGGAACGGGGACCTGGATTTCTGAGGAACCTCAAATGACTCTCACCTATCGCGGTAAGAAGTATCTCCAGCACAAAGATGCTGGCAACGATGCATCTAATAAAGCTGCACTGACCTATCGCGGCGTGTCATACGCCAAGTGAACTAAGAAGTTCACATTAATGAGCTTTCGCTTGACAGCGTGAGCTTTTTTATTTGTCTTCTGGTAATAGCTCAAGCTGTTCATCAGTTACGTATTGAACTGAGTCACCAGTGTCGTTGATGTATTCAACCTTCAATTCCTTTCGTCCGAGTATCACAGAGGATTTGCAGACTCAAGTGCCAGAAATTCTCCAAGAGCATTTTTAATTATCGAGGCATGATGGGATGTCTTTGTCGTTAGCTGCGCTGCAAATATGGATTAACTATCTTCATTACTATTTGTTCTACCTATGTATCTTCTATGATAACAAATTATGTTGTGTACTTTGAATCTATTACTGTGATCTATTGACTTGTGCATAGGTTGGTGGCACACATCTGTCATAGGTATACGGTATTCCCATAGGAAAGCCGTACCTATGACTTCATTAAAGCCCGTTACGTTATTAACAGTTACGGAGTAGTCATGATTTCATCTCCCTTTGCTGTCTTTAACCAATACGATTTCAAGCCACGTGAGAAAGTTTATGTGGTGTCAGATTCAATGTATGCTGATTATCAAAAAGCTGAAGCACTCAAACAGATTCAAGTCCTTGAGAGCAGAGCTTCTGAATACAGGCAGGCACTGGATTCTCTCACCTCAACCATTGATGGATTGAAGAAAGAGAATGGACTGCTTGAGCCAGGTGAAGATACGAGTAAGTGAGCGTTGTTTTAATTTTCAATTACGGCGATAGAGGTTCAACTTTATTTTTCCTTGACAAGAAATAGATAAAGAGAAACACCTGATAAGCATTAACAATACCTTCTAAAGGTCCACCTTCCCATATAAGATTAATCGGAGTGCACAACCAGCACATATAAACGAGTATCAAAGGTATCTCAGCTGCTCTTGCTCTTCTTAAATTCAGAAGTAACGGGAGCAGAGACATTGCAGAAATTGCGATAACTATGTTTGGTGGAGGCGGATGAACTTCTATTCCAGGTAGTGCCCATGTTATAGGAAGGAAAATGATTAACCAAACTAATGTTGTCCAAAACCAATTCTTTCTTCCCATCGGTCTATTTGGATTGAACTTTGCTTTTAAGAAATTGAAGATGTTCATTTATTGATGGATTGAAGAAGGACCTAGTCAGCTTAAGTCAGCTAAAGATACGACCAAATAAGAATTAGGTAACTTTCTATGGTAACCAAGATAGATCCAAAAAGGCTAGATGTTTATAAAGAATCGAGGGTTGCATCTGTAATCCTTCGCCATAGCTTGATTCACCTATATCCCTACTTGTATGTGCTGTCATTGCCATCCTTTGATCGACTGTCATACCAGCCTCTCGTTGTAGATCCTTTGCTGATCCACGGATGGAATGAAGACAAAGTTTCCTGGGCTCCCATATTCCTAGCCGGATTAACAGCTTCCTAAACCAGTGTGAATAACATTGTGCCTTTGGCATGTCATCACCTAATAATCTATGTACACCACTGTGATCTAGCTCTGTTATTCCTTCAGCAATCAGACGAGGGTGCAGTGGTGTCTGTCGATTGTTCTTTGCTCGACTCTTGAGAAGCATTGGTAACTGGTGACTCGGGTCATGCTTCCAGTTAAAGAACCAGACATCGGCATCTGTCCTCTGTAAGTCGAATGATCGCAACTGAAGTGCATCATTTAAGCGACAGCCGGTACATAACAAGATGTAACAAAGCTGCTGATGGTGCTTGTCGTGATTTGTTTTTAATTCTGTGAATATCATGATCACCTCCGCTTTAGTAAATGCTCGATAGCCTCTTTCGTCATTTGTTCCTGCTGGTGTAGAAATCACTTGATCTGCGAAGACATTCTCTTGAACAAGTCCTGCTCGCACCCCGATCTTCAGCAGATGTTTGAGGCATGTGATTCGATGCTGCTGTGTTCGCGGTGATAACCCACTATCAGTCTGGAGATAACGGATATAAGCGCGAGCATTAGCGATTGTTATTGCAGATGCTGAGTGATCTGTAATGACACGAGTAAATTCTTTTATCGACACCTGATATACCTCTTCTCTCCGTTCACTTACGCCAACACCATCTACTTCAACCACACCTCCCTTGGAGATGCGCCATTCATCTAGAAGATCTGCCCATGTTGTTTGTTTATGGGGCAAAGGTGGCGCAATCGTTTCCAACTTGGGTGGACTGAAGTCCATGCCTGCCAATTTCTGCATATCCGCCTGCATCACAGGCATATATCCCAGTAATGCCTGCCCAATTGCCACAAGATCAACGGGTGATGGCTGTATCTGCAGCTGATTGAGTACTGGTCGCGCCAACACAGCAAAATCTCCAATCGATATTGCCGCTAACCCCTCTGTCTTGAACTTGATCGCCAGAGCAACCAAGCATCTGGAGAATTCAGGCGACATGAGCTGCTGATCTGCCACCGCATTACGAATATCGAGCAGAACTTGACCCGCAATCCCCGCAATTTCCCTACGAGAGAGTGGTAATCGTGCGTCTGGTGCCGTGATCGCTAGCGAGTGACCCTGCATCAGGCTTAAGTCCTGCTGTGCCCTAGCTGTCGCCGCAGTTATCACTGCTTCAACGTCGCTATGAACCTGCGCGTAGGCAGACAGTACTGATGTACTGCGACAATAGTGCTGTCCGTGTCCAATGTTCTGCGAATAGAAGCTCTGCCACCTACAAATGGCCGCAGCTTCTTTGGTATCTGCCTGCGATACGTGAGCTTCCCTGAACGTGCGTCGATCTTTAGGAACTTCAGTAGCTTCTTGTTCTTCGTCACCTTGATTTAGGTCACGGAATAGGTCACATCCTAGCTCACAAGCCAGTCACCATCAACATTTTCAGTGATACACCAGTAGTTCATCGTTGCTATCTAGCGATGAACTCGCCTTGCCTGGTGTTGACTGCTCCTGGCTTTGAAAATCATTGTTTTCTAAGTTGCTGATGCAGTTCCCGCTCATCACTGCAAGGCATCCAACGATCCTTGATCTGATGAGTGGTCGCGCAACCGATTTGTTCAGCGCGCTGCTGAGCTTCCACTTCGGTGGCATACAGCCCCCTCCCGTGGGTCAGACCAGAATTGCTGACGATCAAAAGCGACCCGATCGCAACAATTACGACACTCAAACCAGGCAACACAACGATGCAGTTATCAACCTTCAAAGTACTCAAGGCCAATGGCATATTAATTTTGCAGAGTCCAACGATTCCTTGCTGATGAATTGTCAAGTCCTAATGGAGCTGCAAACTAGAGAGCTGGCAAGAAGCAATTCAAATCAAAATCATAACTCTTTTCAAATAATGACTCAAGCTAGCTGCAAATGATAAAAATAGTCACAGCAACTACATTGAGAAGCAAATTATTTTGGGCCTTAATCCAAAACAATCATGATAACAAAACTTTAAGATTTGAATCTTTACGTCTCGATAAATAGTAAATATTCATCCGCATTGACCGATACCTTCTCCAATACCTTTCATACGCGATCTAAATCAAGACTGTCGTGGAAGAAATCAACCCTTCAAATCCGTGATTCAAAAAACACAAACAACGGAGGCTTGATGCAAAAGTTGAAGCTTCTGCACTGATCCCAATGGATCTCCCATTGCCCTGCCCACTCCAGGCCGGTTGGGAGCTGATTCGCATAATCTCTCTCCCTCGAAAAGCAGCGGATGGACGTTCACTTGGAGGATTTTCTGCGGCCTCTTATCAAACGAAGGAAGATCAATTGTGGCTACTCAGCGATTCATCGCATGGCCATCTGGTGCCGTGGGGAGGACTAGCCAGGCTAATTGCTGGAACCTCCAACAAACTCACGCCTGGGCCGCGACGACAGCTCCGCGATCCTGCAGGCCACGTATTGCCAAAGGGATTTGATGGTGAGGGATTGGTGGTGGAAGACGGCCATGCCTGGATTGCCAGTGAAGGAAGTCGCAGGCCTAAACGGGCGGCACGTCTAATCCGCATTGATCTTCAGACTGGGCGAATTCAGAAATTGATACCGCTGCCAAAGAGCTGGATAGCTCAACCTGGACAAGGACTTGCAAGCAACAAAGGTCCAGAATCACTCACGCTCCTCAACAGCTCGGAATTGTTGATAGCCGCAGAGAGACCACTACTGCAAAGCGACAATCCCACGGCAATTCCGATAGCTCGTGTTACGACAACAGGTACTTTGATCTCTGAAAGCGAGCTCGAACTCGGTTTCGGCGGTTCACAGGATGGCCTGACTGACTTATTAGCTATCCCTAGGCGTAACCGCTTGTTGGCTCTGGTTCGTGGTTTTGATGCACCTTTTACTTGGCGAGCACGCCTTCTTCTTTATTCGCTTCCGAAGACCACAGCTGCTCCACCACTTCAACCTCTGATCGGCTGGAATCTTCTCGAAACAGGGCTTCCTGCGGACAATTGGGAAGCACTGACAGTTGGACCTCGCCTTGCGGATGGACGAACCACCCTTGTACTTGCTAGCGACGATAACTACAGCCCATTCCAGGAAAACTGGCTGGCGGTGATGGCACCTCGCCGTACCTCTTCCTGCCGCAATGAATGAGATAGCCCTAGACAGTCCTTCCTGGCCTGGTTAAGTCTCGTAGGCGTCAGCTGAATCCTGGCCATTGATACCCCAGACAGACCGCTCTCCTGCTCACACACTGCTACGACTACGACTGTCATTTTTCTCCCAAATTGTTCAAAACCAAGTGCCAGCCAAGACTTGTAGTCATCAGCGTCATTTGACTGTCGAGTGTCATTAGTTATTTTCAGCTAACCCAAGTATTTCTCCGCAATAAAAAACCCTCTTACTGCGGGGCTAATTATTACCTTGTCATAAATTGAGGTTGTATGGAAATACTGGAACAAAAGATTGAAGTTCTGGAGCCTTTGGTGGTGGACTTGTCTCACTTCTTTGTTTGTGAAATCAGTTGGCGATTTTCAAGTAGAAGCGAATTACGAAGACGGTGAGAAGACTTGAAAGTGGTTCAGGAGAAAGATCTACCGTTTAAAAAAAGGCACTGCAGCAGAGAATCAGCGAGTTATGAGATAACGGGTGTGAAGCTATATCACACTTGTAAACCTACCCCCCTCTGTATTGGGAAGGTAGAAATCGAAGTGATTCATTAATGCAATTTTTTCAGATAAAATTGAATAGCGCAACCAGCAATCGACTACTAATCAAGCAAACTAGACTAGTACAAAGGAGATTGCAGAACAGAGCATCTCAGCAGTTTATTTTCTAATAACTTAAACCCCTTTAAAGATCAATAGCCTTTTGCAGAATCTATGCGCTCTTTTAAAAATTTGATTCTTTGGCCTTTCATTGTTAGTAATTATTTTACAGAAATAGAGACTATTTGATAATCTTACTGATTATTATTTTTGCTATTCGAATGTAGTAAAAAAGACCTAACACTAGAATTACAGGGACAGCAAAGAAGAAAGGAATAAAGAAAGAACATGCAATGCTGTAGATGAAAAGAACTAGAAAGGCAACAAGAGAAAGCTTGAACACCAATCGTTGTTTTCTCGTTCTTATCCTCTCTCTTCGTTCAACCTTTATTTCTATTGTAAATCTATAAATTAGCGAAGAGTTTTTATAGAGATTTTTTAGTGCGAACGCCTTTTTACTGGCATCTAACCAATCATTCGCTTCAAAGGCAATTCGTTTCACCTCTTCATTTGGGAATGAGGCGTTTTTTCTTTTTATAATTAATTCGTAGGTATTTGTAAGTTTGTTCATAATTCAATCATTTTAGATGATCTCATTTATAGGAATTATCATAGCGTCTATAAATTAGACTTGCAATCAGACTGACGCCCATGCCTTTATTGCCTAGCCTGATTGCACTCCTATTGCACTAGTAGGGAAGCTATCCGCATAGCGCGTCTAAAGACCCATCCCTTTGCGCCGCAGAATGGCGTATTTCAATAATGGCTAGACCCTGCTGATCAAGCTTCAAAGTGTTGACGGCAGAATTCTTCTAATACCGCCAGAAATTCTGATTCCTCTGGCGGATCATCAAACCGTGTGGCGCATTGCACGCAGAAGCTGATCCAAGTCATAGATGGTATGTCGCCTGCAGCGATGACCAACGAATAGGCGTTTTCAAACTCAGCACCATCCTTCAGCAGTTCACCGATGCATTGATAGAGCCCATCCATACCATCGACTTGAGGGTCAGCAAATACAGCGCGGATTTCCTCTTTGGTTGCCATTGAAGCGATGACCAATGGGTTCAGTATCTCGGCAGATCGCGCGAACCGCACGTTGAGAGCTCTGCTGATTGGCTCATGATCACTCCAGCCAAAGTTTTTTAAAAGTATGGGGAGCTGATTCACGCAATTCCATGGATGCTTCACGAATGAAAGTGATGCAGGCGTTTGAGCCGTCAAATTGATTACTTCTAAGAACGACTGTAAAAGAATCGTTCAGGCTTTTTCCTTTTTCTAATTCTGAATTAAGGGTTTTTACTGCGCCGACAGGATTGCACTTGCCAAGTTTAAATGGTTCTGAATCTTTAGCATGGTTAGCAGGAATGGCACCAACAAGTAGGGCGAAGCTCAAAAACAGCAGTTTAATTGACGCCATTGGAGTACCAATGATTCTTATCCAATGAGGATAGGTCAGGTTGAGTTCAACTATGTTGAATCGAACTTTCCTCATGCAGGCTTATCCATCTTAAACAAAAGATCAGGTAATTTCGGAAGACTTTAAGAGTCAGACCAGAGGCAATAAGAAACACCCTATTAATCGAGGCTAATGAATATCAAGTCCGAACTGTTTAATTGTTACAGTCATTGATATAAAGTAGATCGAAGTATGGGTAAATGTTGCCATCCTCACTGGTACAAGTCACTCCTTATTACTATTGGTTCGTACTGAGCAATCGAATGGAGTGAGCTTTTGGGTAAACGCTGAGAAGATGAAGTTCAGCTAACTCAATATCTATTTCCATGACAATACTAAAAGAGGTAATCCTACTAGATGCCAGACACGTACCGCAGAATTAATTTAGCAACTTTCCGCTGAAACGAAATTCAGGCGAGATTTTCGGTTAAAAACAGAACTGAACGTTCCAAATATTATCATTTATTCAAGCATTATGAATTAACATCGCAATGATTGAGAAATTAAATTGTGATTTATACATGTTGAGTTTGTAAAGTTTAAAAAAATAGATGCGCAGAAAACAACTCGCGCCTCCCTACCGCTAAGGCTGTCATCAACGAAGTCCTGTCTGTAGTTCGAGGCCAGCCCGACTGAAGTTCCACTGCTGAACGGCTACCGCTGCAGCACTTCGAGCTGCCTGTCGATCACGCTTGACAAGCAACAGTTCGGTAATTGGAGCGATGCCAGCTCGGTAACGGAGCTGGGCATCGCGCACCGCTTCTTCAGTAGCAATCTCAGCATCACGACTCGCTTTCATAGCGATGGCTGCACTTTGGTTGATGTGCCAAAAGCTTTCAACTGCCTGAATGATCAACTGTTCACGTTGTTTCAGAAGCAGGCGCTGTTCCTCAACCTGACTACGCGCAAGAGCCGTGCTCTGAGTAGACAAGCCGCCATCAAAGAGAGATTGACGAAGGTTAAGCATGATGCCGTAGTCATAGAAACTGCCGCTGACGCTGCCACTACTTTCCGCATTGGGCAGATTCACCTCTCCAACCACCGGAACATTGCTGATGCTGCTACTTCCATTGAGCACCGGTACTTTCAAGCTGTCACCGTTGATTCCTCCGCCCAGCAGCACGCCAATACGCGGTAATCTGCTGCCCTGCGTAGCTTTCACCTTGGCTTCAGCAGCGATTTGAGCCTGGCGGATCACGTCCAAAGCAGGCCGGTTACGAGTTGCAGCTCCAACAGAAGCCTCAAGGTTGAGTGGCCATGGCGGAAAGGATTCAAGCGGATCACTTGCCTCCAGCCGTTGCTCGGCTGGAAGATCCAGCAAGCGAGCCAGTGCACTTGCCGCAATCGCTCTAGTGGATCGTGCGGAACTGAGCCCGCTCCTATCAGTGGACAGCAATGCCCGGGCTTGGAATACATCGATGCGTGCTCCCACCCCCCCCTCAAGCAGGGCTTCCGCATCCTTAAGAAGGTTGGTGGAGAGATCGATCGAATCGGCCCATACGGGGATCAGAGCATCTGCCAGCTGAAGTTGCAGATAGGCAGTAGTAATCGAGAATCGGCTCTGCCGCTTCTGCTCCATGACACGAGCTTCTGCTGCTTGATCGAGCGCCTTGGCTGCTTCGAGCAAGGGTCCACGTTCGAAATCAACAAGGGGATAGCTGAGGGCGAGCCCGATGTTGCCAAAACTGTTCTGAATCAGGGCATATCCCTTGCTACTCAAATCGAAATTAAGATCCCCGATCGTGGGCAGATTCGAAATGAAACCGATCGAGCTGCCAACCTGAGCCCAGCTGGCCAAGCCCACCACATCCAGTTTCGGCAGGAACATGCTGCGGCTGATGCCAACAGCTGCTTCAGAAGCCTCTTGACTTGTTTCCGCTTGTTTGAGCGCCAGAGATGCATCAAGACCACGCTCCAGCGCCTGATCGAGGCTCAGCACGAGTGGTGTTGCATTAACAGGAAGCACGCAGCTAGCCAGCAACAACCTGATCAGAAGCCATCGACGGAACATGCCGGCGTAGTCGGTACGGAGAGCTTCAAGCTCTCCAAAAAACGGGGTTAGCATAGGGGTGTTTCTGATCGCTCATGAGGCGAGTGCTGCAGAATTGCTGGCCAATGGCTGTGGTCACTGGCATGACTGCAATCTGGGCTGTCCTACCCGCGATACAAGTGCAGGTTTTGGGAGCAGCAGTTCTTCTTTCGCCTGGTGATCGCCGGGGTCTCTATGCCCGCTCTGCAGGTCAGGTGCTCAACCTGAATGTCCCAGTAGGAGCAAGTGTCCTACAAAACCAACTGCTCGCCCGACTTGATCGCATCGATCAGGGAGCCCTGGACGGAAATACTCCTTCCGAGCCAATACAGGCTCTCGATCGCCAGCTTGAAGCCAACGCTGAGAAGCAGGAAGGGTTATTGATGCAGCTTGGTGCCAATACAGAGGAGGTGGCGGCTCTTCGCCAGCAGATCCGATTGTTTGAGGTCAGCAACAAGCCCGTTGGTCAACAGCTCGCGGCCTTGGAAACCCTCCGTAGGAAAAAGGTGATTCCGACTTACAGCCCTTTGTGGGTGGCAGCACAGGATCTTTATCTTGGAAATAAAGCTGCCATTCGCTCTCTGGAAGCCAAAATCGCTCAATTGAAAGCCAATCGTGGATTAATTACGGCCGAACGAGCTCAGTCGCAGGCCACCCAGGCGGAGCTTGAAGCCCAAATCAACTCCCTCGAGCTGCTCGCACCGGAACAAGGGCGACTACTGAGGTGGGCTGTAGAGGTCGGTCAGCCAGTGCTGCCGGGTCAACGTCTCGGAACCTTGGAGCTCGAACAGTCGCAGTCGCCAACACGACAAGCGATGGCTTTATTCACTGAGGCAGATGCCACCCGCCTACAAGTTGAGGGACCGATCGAGATCGAACCAATCCTTCAGAGCCGTAACCAGTACGGCGGCACTGCTCAGCGTTATGGCGGAGTGGAAGGCACAATCACAGACATTTCCCCGACGTCACTCGATGCGGCTGCTCTCACCAGCGTGGTGGGCGAGGCTGATTTAGCAGCTTCTCTGTTAGTTCGTGCAAGGCAGGAAGCGTATGGAGAGGGGGGTGATCCTCTCTCACTCCTTGGAGACAAGGCGACGGCGCCGATGGTGCTGGTGCGGGTAACGCTGGAGTCGGCAAAGACGCCTTCGGGGCTTCGCTGGAGTGGAGGCCGCGGTCCCAATCTCAGATTTGATCAGGGACAGCCAGCCCAGGCACGCGCTGGTGTTGAGCGCCGCTCTCTACTCAGTTACACCTTTCCCTTTCTGCGCTGGATCGCAGGGATCAATCGCTAACAAAAATGGCCCGCTCATCCCCAACAACTTCCTGGTTGAGCGCCCTGCGTCAACCCGCTCCCTGGGTTGCTCTCATACTGCTAATCATCACAATTTCAAGCACCGCTCCCCGTCTGTGGTTTTGGCTTGCAATTTTATTAATTGTGCTGCTGGTGGGATGGATTCAGGCATTCAAGCGCCATCCCCCTGATGATTCCGAAAAAGGTGGCTGAGCCCCAATGGCTGGGATTGCGGGCAGCGGTGGCCATCGGCCTGGCCGCAAGCCTGACACGCCTGATCTGTCTCACACTTGGTTTTGGCGACACACCGGCAGCTTTTGGCGTCGTGGTGGCTGTGCTGGTGGTACGCCCAGATTTCTGCCGATGGCCGTCGCTGCTTTATCCGGTGCTGATAGTCGTTGGTGGCCTGTCAATGGCGGTGGGTTTAGGGGTGCGCTCGATGTTCCCTGCCGGTCCGGAAGTGTGGTGGTTCGGAGTGGTAGGGGTCTTGATGCAGCTGCTTGCACTGGCTCTACCAGCAAAATTGGCCATGCTCACCAATGCGGTGGCGGCGGCTGGAGTGTTGCCACTTCTTGGTCCATCGGCCTCCTGGACCGGTTTGGGCCATCAACTCGAGGCAATCGCAGTCGGCTTAGCCATTGGCACTGTCCTGCAATGGGGGCTGACGCCTGCAGGCCTGGGAGAGCTGGCTCCCTCTACGGGCCCTGAGGGAAAGGATCCGCCGCTTGCAGTGCGTTACCGGCTGGCTTTAAGCAGCTGGGTGTATTGGCGCAAGCTCGTGCTTGCGGCCTTTGCTCTAGCGATCGGTACAGGACTGGCAACCGCGACGCCCAAATACCTGTATTTCGGCGTCGTACTACTACTCAACGACAGTATCGGCGCCACGCTTGCCCGCGTCCGTGACCGAATGGTTGGGGTCAGCCTTGGAGTTTTAATGCCGCTACTGGTGTTCAACACCATTGGAATCAATAGTGTTGGGTTGGGATTAGCCATGGGCGGCAGTGCTGCTCTAGTCACTGCTTTCAACCTCGGCCCCTATCTGAACACCGCATTGATCTCAACGGGCGTGGCCTTCGCTGGCTACGGCCCTTTAATGGCCTGGTATATCCCAAACCGTTGGATTGCTTATCTGATGGGCAGTGCTCTGGCTCTTCTCACTGGTGTGTTGTTATTCCCAAATTCAGCGCTACGTCGCTATAGGAAATTATTGGAGAACAGAGATCCAGCATCTGATGCGGCTCTGGCAAGGCTCTACCCAGAGGCCAGGGAAGAGGCGGCCTGGCTAGGACAACGCCTTCAGGCTCCGGATTAACAGCATCAGATCTCAATCGACATCCAAGGATTGGGATCGATCATCACAACAGATTTACGAGCAGATCGAATCACTTCAAAAGGTTGCAAGGACAATTCAGGAGTTCGGGTCAAACAACAATGAACTGACGCCTACCTAGTGAAGGCGTCAGTGATTTAAAACCAGTTATTTGTAGTCGTCAAAAATCTCCAACGCAAGATCTCAACAATTCAGACCATCAGAATCTGCTCAAATCCGATCTGCCCGGTCCGTATTTCAACGGCCAAATCGGTTCCAGTTGCGAAAAGCATCCAGGAGCTTGGATTGAGCTGCTCCATCTGAATGGAATCAGCCCCCAGGCTGAGAGAGCTCAGATCCAAGCGATCCTCAGCAGAAAATCCAATGATTTGATCAGGATTGGCCCAGGTTGAATCGCTGATCCTCTCGAGAATGAAGTGATCAGCTCCATCACCACCGATGAGTCGATCAGAACCAGGTCCGCCGATCAGAATGTCATCCCCTTCAAGTGCTTCCAGTCGATCAGAGGCCTCACCTCCTATCAGTCTGTCCTCGCCAGGGGTTCCCAGAATGGGGAGCATGGCCAGCTCACTGGAATAAGGCTGTGAGATTCCTGTAGGGATCGGTCGTACAGCATCACCATCAGTACCTGCAAACAGGGGCAGTCGCAGCGCATCCTCTTCTCTCCGTACAAACCCATCCACCAGCTGACCATTGGGTGCGTTCTCCTCCCATGGCAGATGAATGTGGTCGGCATGCAAGCTCCACCCCGGTGCGAATCCATCGCCACCATTACGGAAGCTGAGATCAACATCACTTGCTTGCAAAAGTCTCCGATTTAATTCGCTACCGGCTTCAGGCAGATTCATGTAATCAGAACTCACGAGATGCAGATTGTTATCAATGCGGCCGTAGTGAATCTGCAACTGCAGTTGGGGGATCAGTAATGGATGCGCATCAGATCCTGCTCCATAGCTGAGGTGGCTTTTGTGGTCGTGACTGTCAAGCTGCTCCCCGTTCCAATGGTCTTGAAAAAGGACCACAGCCTGAAGAGGTAAATCACGCCACTCATCACCGAGGGGAATGTGGTCATAGGAGGCCGATTCACCGATGTAATTCCAGAACACCTGTGCTCTGGATTGGCGTTGATCGGGTTTCGCTGATCCCGTAATCATCTTCAAACCTGTTGGCATATTGACCAGCAGATTTGGATCATTGGGTTGAAGCACGCTGTAGTAAGCAATCGAGCTGGCTTCAGGTGTGACGTAGCTCCACTCCCCCCCGAGACCATCCGTTCCCTCGTTGATCAGGCTCGGTGTCCAGTAAGTGGAAAGGTTGTTCGTTGGTTGCGCCGCCGTGCTGCCTGCTGCCAGCAAAGAACCAACAGTGGAGTTCTCATCGGTGCTGGTATTCGCAAAGAAGTCATGGGCATGCATGAACTTCGCATTGCCCGGCGAAACGATGGGATCGGCTGTGGCCCTGTGGCTGAAGGCAATATTGGAGACAAATTCCCCCTGAGAGAAGCCTGTTGCTTCAAAAGCATTGACTTCGCCAGTTGTCGTATCACCATCATTCGGCTCTACTGCTGAGCCAATGAATTGATCCTGATTGAGATCCAACTGAAACATCAGTTCATTGCTCTCGTTCGTGATATCTCCAGGCCCCTGCTCTCCTGTGAACCTTCCGTTGTCATCCAGTATCCAGTTGAAATCACCCCAGGGACCACGATCCAGCACGCGGATCTGTCCCAGGGCATCCACCGCTGCACCAGCAAGTGTGGCCTCTCCCCTCACCAATGGAATATCACCATCCCAATAGTTGTCGTTGCGACGAATCAGCAGCGGGTCATCATTACCTTTCTGAACAAAGGCCTGCCCGGTGGCGTCGTCCACCCACAATCTGGCGCTAACAGACTCAGCGATCAAGCGACGATTGGAGGCGCCATTCGATGCATCGGCTTCTTCACCAACAGATGATTCAATGCCAGTGTCTTCCTCTGCAGAACCAATGAATTGATCCTGATTGAGATCCAACTGAAACATCAGTTCATTGCTCTCGTTCGTGATATCTCCAGGCCCCTGCTCTCCTGTGAACCTTCCGTTGTCATCCAGTATCCAGTTGAAATCACCCCAAGGACCACGATCCAGCACGCGGATCTGCCCTATGGCATCCACCGCTGCACCAACAAGTATGGCTTCTCCCCTCACCAATGGAATATCACCATCCCAATAGTTGTCGTTGCGACGAATCAGCAGCGGGTCATCATTGCCTTTCTGAACAAAGGCCTGCCCGGTGGCGTCATCCACCCACAATCTGGCGCTAACAGACTCAGCGATCAAGCGACGATTGGAAATCTCCTCAACCTGAGTTGTGGGAATGAGCTGCGAAATAAGACTTCCATCAAATTTTGCAGCACCTAAGCCAGATTCGTTGCCTTCATTAAATAAACCCCATAAATCATCAGGCCCTTTCCATGACTCATCACTGAAATTAAAATAAAACATACTGTCAAATATCGCCAAATCACTATCAATGTATTGACCAACTTCTTGAAAGTATGTTTGCATATTAACTGGATTTGTAACCTGATCTGCATAACCACCGCTTTGCCACCCTGTTTCACCCAATATCAATGGAGTATCAAAAAGATCAAAGCTATCAAGAACATCCCGAAACAGCGATTCATCCGCTTTCAATACCTCCAATTGTTTTTGCGGAGTCCACTCAGAATTGGAACGATTATCGAAAAAGCCGGCGTAGGAATGCACATTGATATAATCAAGCTCCTGAAGAAGTGCATCACCTTCTTGACTCCAGAAACTACTGTCCGGCCGCAATGTTTCTCCCGCAAAGTTATAGGTAATCGATAAATCACTACGTTCGCGAAACATCTGAACCTGTTCACGAACGTCAGATACGGGAAGAGCACTTGGATTCCAGTCAGCAAGCTGTTCATTTCCAAGACTGATTCCCAGGATGTACTGCTCATAGGGTTGAATCACCTCCAGAGCCTGGTCAATTAATTGCGCTGCATCATTGTCATTGGTGATGTAGATCCCAGCCTGGACCCTCAGATCCAGATCCATCTGATCAATTGCCTCGAGGATTCGTCCGGTGTAGGCATTAGTGCCCCAAGTGCGGATTGTGTCGAAGCCCAGGCCTGAGACCTCCTTTAAAGCCGATTCCAGCCGCTCCTGTTCGAGCCATTGGCCCTGTGAATCAACAGAAAACCCGATTCCACGACGCCCCTCCCAGAACGACCTGGTGGCCGCTTCAGAACTGGGATAAATTTCTGACGTTGCCTCTTCGGACGATACTTTTGTGATCAGGAAATCTGTACTCAATTCGTCCGCATTGATCTGATCAGCAGAAGCAAAAGGATTCGTGAGATCTTCACCAACCACACTGAATTCCGTACTGGCCAGAGGTAAAGAACCTTCTGAGCTCGTCTCCAACACCTCGAGTCGATAAGCACCACTCGCCGGTGGCACCATCATCAGTCGCCAATGACCATCGTCGGCAACCACTACTCCTGTGTGAGTCATCTCCTCACCAAACCTGCCTTCCGGCCGCCAGTACTGACCGGAGTCAAGATGGAGGATCCTTACTTCAACGGCAGTTCCTATCTCACGACCGGGCAGTTCACCGTAGATCCCTGTTTCAATACCAGTCGACATGACGACGTCGTCGTTAGGCCACATCAGAATGTTTTCAATCATTTAGGAATGTGGATGAACACCACTTAAAAACCATCCCCAACATGTGACGAGCTTATTAACAACTTCTGACTCACTCTCGGAGACATATGACTAAATCTGATCGGTAACAAAAAAGACATACCTACAATCATTTAAGCCAAGAAAATGATGAGTCAAAAGTACTGGCCCTAACAACAATTGCGTACCGGATCAGACTCAGTACCTAGTAATGATCAATATCCGAATTCGAAAGAAATGGTTTGATCGTTCAAGGATGAGCGAAGTGAATGGGGCCAATTCATCCAACCATCGGCAGCAATCAACCATGACCACCTACCAACCATCGACATCACAGCACTTGATCGCAATACAAACTGAGCTGTTATCACAAGTTGGTGCAACCTATTTCCATCAGCAAAATGTGGATCTCATCACCACTACCTCACAGACCTGAAGAAGCTGGTTCATGTGTAGCTAGCAAAGGTGATGTCCTTTCTCAGCGAGAACCCATCACTGATTGCTTTCTACGAGCAGTGATATGCCACTAGGAACGTCTAGCGGCAGGCCAGCGCATGATGCAGCTCAACGCCATCTTCAAGCCTGCCACCTGCGTGCCAAGCGGGCTCGTGAAGGATGGCGTCCATGGATGTTGTTCGGGATTGCATCACTCTTTTATTTCTACGAATTCTTTGCTCGTGTGGCCCCCGGTGTTCTTCAGGGAGAGCTGACAAAGGTTTCGAGTGCCAGTGACGGTGCTTTTGGGTTCGCCATGAGTTTGTATTTCCTTGCCTATGCCCCAGCGCAGCTACTAGTAGGCCGACTGCTGGATCGCCATGGCGTTCGCGCTGTCGCAGCGCCTGCCTCTCTATTCGTGGCGCTCGGATGCCTGCTTCTAGCGACAACAGACAATCTCATTGTGATGGGGCTGGGACGGTTTCTCCAAGGGCTCGGCAGCTCCGTTGCTTACTTAGGCGTCATTTATCTCTCGTTGATCTGGCTACCCCCGCAGCGTCACGGCATGGTTCCGGGAATGGTCACAGCCATTGGAACGTTGGGAGCAGCGACGGCTCAGCTTCCATTGCTGGTGATCTCAGAACGCTTCGGCTGGCGGATGCCGCTGATGGCCTGCACGGTTGCAGGAGTGATCATCGCAATGCTGATGTGGAGTTACTTACCAAAAAGGCCGAGCTGGTTTGTTGAGATGATGAAAGAGGACGGCTTCGACCCGAAAAGTCCCGAACCGATGGGACTTCAGCTCAACAGGATCTTGCACAAGCGAAATCTATGGATCCTGGGCCTCGCCGCAGCTGGTATCTATTTTCCGGTCTCAGTGATTGGCGATCTCTGGGGGGTGTCTTTTTTTAGTATCGAAACGGGACTTCCTAAGGATCAAGCCAGTCTGATTACCACCTTGGTTTTTATCGGCTTTGCAGTGGGTGGTGTGGTTGCAGGTCACTGGTCGGATCGCTTGAGTCGTCGCAAAATCCTGTTCACATCTGGTGCCGTCAGTGCATCATTCATGGCGATACTGCTCTGCTTTACCAACCAGCTACCGAACGTGCTCGTGGCTCTGCTCGTTGCTGGTCTTGGGTTGGCAGCAGGGTGTCAGGTGCTGGCATTTGTGATGGTTGCAGACACGGCAAAGCGTCATAACAGAGCGATCACATTGGCTTTCGTCAATTTCACAGTGATGTTTTTTCCTGTCATCGTTCAACCAATGGTTGGTTACATCTCACAATGGGGTCTACCAGCTGGAACCCTTCCATCGTCAATGCAAGAGCTGAAAGGCTACGCAGTTGTAGTAGTGGGCATGGTGATAGCAGCAGGTTTGAGTTTTCTTGTTGAAGACACTCAACCGAGGGATGAAAGCGGCTTGATGACGCATTGAAGACAGCCAATCTGAATAGTGCGGCTGTCGTCATCAACCTGACAACGCCAACTTTTGTGTTACTGGGGGACAATGATCAACGATGAATCGATGTCATGACTCTCAAGGAACTCAGTGACTGTCTGTGACGTCTTGGTTGTTGGAGGAACGGGCCGCGTCGGAGCATCGACTGTGCAGTGGCTCGATCGGCTCTCAAATCGAAGCAGGAGGGGAACGCCAACACTTCGAATCGGGATCGGTGGCCGGAGTACAAACCATTTTGAGGCAGCGAAGCGTCGACTAGGGCTTCAGGATCTTTCCTTTAGGCATGTCGATGTTGATGGCGAAAGTCAGTCACTCATGGCCGCCATAAGCGACGTCAAGCTCGTGATACACACAGCAGGGCCCTTCCAGGGTCGTCTTAACCCCAATTTGCTCCATGCATGTATCAAGGCAGGTGTGCCTTACTGCGACGTATCCGACGAACTCTTGCTGAGCCGCAACGCCAAGATCCTCTCTGCAGAGGCAGCAGCGGCAGGTATCCCTGCCGTGATCTCATGCGGTATCTGGCCGGGTGTCAGCGCTTTGATGGCGGCAACAGCTGTGGAGAGGATGGGAGGACCAGGTGCATGCGATCGGGTTGAACTGAGCTTCCATACAGCCGGAACTGGCGGTGCTGGCCCCACCATCGTTAGTGCCACCTTCCTTCTGCTTGCCACCGATGTGGTGACGTATCAGAACGGTGTACTCACTCATCGAGAGCCTTGGACCGAGCAGCGCATTGTTGACTTTGGACCAGGCATCGGCAAGCACAAGTGCTTCCTGCTCGACAACCCTGACGTGTGCTCTGTTGCAGAAGCTCTGAACATCGCAAACTGCGCTTCGCGATTTGGTTCCACACCCAGCATCTGGAACACACTTTTTGGAGCGATGAAGGCACTCCCCAGAGAGTTGCTTTACGACCGCAGTGCCATGCAGGTGCTCGCAATCGTCTCGATGCCCGTGATCCGAATGGTGGATGCCCTTGTTGGCAAAACCAATGCAATGCGGGTTGATGCATACCGAAGGTCTGATGACAGCAGCAGCAAACAGATCACGCTGCGGTGTGTGCACTCAGACCTCGAGGATTGCGTCGGCCAGGCCACGGCCGCATTTGGGATGGAGCTTCTGCGTGGACGGGTGTGCACCTCCATGGGTAAGGCAACCATCGAACCTGGAGTTTGGTATCCGGCCGAACTGCAGGCAGCAGCTCGCAACAACATTCTCACTGTGGTGAAAGACAACACGCTGATTTGGGAGATGTGAGAAGACCAATCAATCAAATCCACGTCATCATCACCAATCATGATTTTAATACTTAATGACATAAATAATGACAAAAACCCCTAGCTTTATATATTCAAAATTCACACATTGGACCCTTATTCCCTACCAATATTCATCCTTGAAGCCATGGCCCCTTGAACAGAATTTGATGTGAAGCACTATTACTAAGCTATCTCTTTGAGATGTCATTTGACGCTTAGGAGTAGCCAATGGCTCAACAACGCAAACTATGATGTTAAAAATTTTTGGACAAGACTCTTCATTAAAAAATTCGCGTTAACTATAAAATTCAATGTTAAAACCCTTAGCGAACTTCATCACCATTTTCAATCCAACAAGCTCAGAGCATTGCTGAGAGGCAAAGTGAATGCAAGACAAATCTAATCAATAAGATAAGAACTGAAAAGGCTCAGCGGGAACAAATCGATCTGAAACTTCTCCCGCCAAGGTCGAATTTCCAGTAAGAGTTAACTTGCGCGTCTTTGCATCAGGCTCAAAATTCATCTTGTCTATATCAACCCAGAATATTTCTGGTGTGAAAGCAGACTCAAAATAGTATCGCTTCGCTTTGGTATCTGAAACAGTTCTCCAAAGAGTTCCTGCGATATTGGGTTCTTCTGGATCAGAAATACCTAGCGGAACAGATACATTGCGGATGATAGAAAAAACCGAAGCGACAGCTAACACTGGATTATCTACTTTAGGTGTTGCATTGAGATTCCAACTTGCACGAACAAATCGATCAGCAGGTCGATGGGTACCCGGCAAAAATTTCAGACCTCCCACCTCGTTCCAATAAGTATTAATCGCCAACTGCTTTTCAAAGGTAGGAGAGTTGGTCATCACGGTGAAGTCTCGGCCGTGATGGATGACAAGTTTGCCATCCACATACTCAAAGATAGCGCTATCACCTGAGCTATCTGCAAGCGAAACATGAACTCCTGCCGGTTTATCTCCTGGCAAATTCGGTGCAATAATGACAAACGGTTCAGTCTTCAGTGCATTCACTGCTTCTGCAACTGACCCATAGCTATCGAGAATGTATTGCATCCAGGCACCTACTGAGAGACGAGGTTTGCCTGACCTCTTATTGTCTCCGAAATCCGATTCAACTAAGTAGAGAACGTTGGCAACGAGCCCTGCCTCATTCATTCCATCCAGAGAAGCAAAATCATAACCATCGATGACGACTGATCCATATTTTGACGTCCATCGAAGGGAGCCCTCTCCTACGCCTCCATCCCGAACCATTCCGCGCGGGAAAGACCATAGATCAGACCCAAGATCGTCATACCAATCCATGGTTCTGCCAACGATAAACCTACCGTTTTCCGCTTCGTACAAGATACGAGTACATGCATCTGCCTGAGGTGAGATCAGTATCAACGCTGAAATAGTAATCAGAATCGATGAAATGTACTTTTTCATTAGCAATTAATAATTTTGCTTATGCATTGAGTCAACACAGATAATGCTAAATTGGTTATGCAAAATCCTCCTATGGCAGCGTGATTGTTTAATAGGTCTTTACAAGCTTCTGCTAACAGGTGCTATGCAGTAACAACCTCCAGCGACTGCTTTTTCGACAGGCACCCATCAGTCTCGAACCTCAACGCTATTAGTCACCATTATTTGATGAATGAATGGGCAATCATCAGTCAAAATAGACATGATTATTCAAAACCAAACTGTAAGTATTGATTGCATTAACAAAGCAATTTGGATGGCTGGATACAAGCCATTGTGTTCTATTTTACAATGCTGAAAGGGCTGAATCTTATCTGATTGCGGTAACTAATTACAACAACATTTCCTGATACAAGCAAAATTGCATGATTATCGCTGTTGAAAGAACTAAATGCCATGAATGATCCTCAGCCTGTCACCCCGATGACCGCGCTGATTGTTGATCCGGAAGGACGTTTGACCTACATGGGCTCAGACGGCTGCAGGCGCATCATTCTCGGTGACCCCGATCTACATGAGCGTCTTCAGCATCTAAAAAACATTTCGGATGAGGACTGAAGCTGCCCGTGTTCTTTGTACGGGGTCTTCATCAAAGTTGGAGATGGAGGCTGATGAGCTCTTTCGTAACAGCAAAAGTAGAGAGCGGATATGAATGCTTCCTTAGGAATCAACGATGAGCGTCTTGGGGGAAGCCCCTGTGAGGAGCTGATGCAGCAACAGTTCACAGTCATGCTGGGTCATGAGCCGAGGCACTGGATAACTGGGGTGGGCTTCGTTCAGTGCACTCCTGCTGATCATGGGGATGTCCTCCCTGCGCAGCTGAATGACGCCAACCGGAATTTTTAGGCTCCGATTCAATGCATCAATCCAACCAATGAACCGCAGCCCCAAAGCATGGTCTGAGTCATCACCACTCTGAAGCTCGATCGCTCGTGCCAAATCAGCTAATTTCCGCTCACAGGCCGGTTGAGACCAGCGCAACACCAGAGGCAAAACGATGGCGTTAGCAACTCCGTGAGTCAGCCCATAAAAACTCCCCAGAGCATGGGCGATCGCGTGGGAATAGCCCACGTTGGTTCGAGTGAAGGCTTCGCCTGCTTCATGGGCCGCCAGTGCCATCTGCAGCCGAGCGTTCTCATCACTCCCCTGACGGAAAGCCTGGGGTAGCCAGCGGTGAATGCGCTTCAACGCTGAGAGAGCTTTGCGGTTACTCCAATGGCTACCGTTTCGCCCGATATAGGACTCCACCGCATGGGTGAGAGCATCCAGACCACCTGCCGCAGTAATCGACGGCGGCAAATCACTCATCAGACCGGGATCAATCACCGTGAACTTGGGTATCAACTTCAGGTCGGCTATCGCGAACTTTCGTCGTCGTTCAGTGTCGGTGAAAACGGCTGCCACGGTGGCTTCCGAACCAGATCCAGCAGTGGTGGGAATGCAGGCCAGAGGCGGCGGCGGAAGGAGCACCCTGAACAAACCTTCCATCCATCGGAGGGAGAGCCAGGGGTTTCCCACGCGGGCGCCAATCCCCTTGGCACAGTCCATCACTGATCCCCCACCAAAAGCGATCAGGCTGTCGCATTTGGCACTGCGGTAACGGTGAACTCCAGCTTCCACACTGGCAATGGTTGGATTCTCCGGGACCTGATCAAACACAATGCAGTGCAGGCCCCCTGCCTCCAGATCACTCAGCAAAGGCTCAGGAAGCCGCAGATCCATCAATTGTCGATCGGTGACCAGAAGAGGATTCCGCCAACCGCATCGCTTGAGCTCGGATGCCAGTTTCAGGCTTGCAGCTGAGCCGATGAGCTTCTGAGAGCGAGGGAAGGGCAACAGCAGCGCCAGTGCATGGAGCAGATGTTGATAGAGACGAATGAGCAGTACGGATATCAGACGCTGATCAGCGGAGGTACAGGCTCATTCTGATGGCGCGTTAACCAGGAATTCAGCAAAGAGAGGGGGCAGATCCCTGCGCTGATGTGAATACTTTTGATAGTGACATTTTTCATCGATGTCTCGTCTTCTGGAGGTGTTCCTTCAATTTCTGCTGCTTGGCAGCAGTTCTTTTGGCGGACCGATCGCCCACCTTGGCTACTTCCATGAACGCTTTGTGCAAAGAGAGCACTGGCTAACAGAAGCGGCCTATGCCGATCTTGTGGCGTTGTCTCAGCTACTGCCAGGTCCCTCAAGCTCTCAAGTGGGAATGGGGCTTGGCTTCCTCAGAGCCGGATGGATGGGAGGTATTGTTGCTTGGGTTGGTTTCACCCTGCCATCTGCGCTGTTGATGATTGGGGCCGCAGCATTACTCAGCGCCAATCCGGCTTGGCTGAACAGCAGTGTCATCGATGGTTTGAAAGTGGCCGCAGTGGCGGTGGTGGCTCAGGCCGTTCTTTCGTTGCAGCGAAAACTCGCTCCCGATCGGGAGCGAATCTGCTTGATGGCATTTTCAGCTGTATTGGTTCTGCTTGTTCCCCTGGCCTGGGCACCTTTGCTGGCTTTGTTGATTGGAGGAGTCATCGGAGTGACACGCCTGAGGCCTTCCGGTGAGGAGCTGTCGCCGTCAGACGTTCTGACCGTGCCACTCAATCGCTGGGTCGCCATGGGGCTACTGGGGATGGTGTTGGTGTTGTTCGTGACACTGCCTGTGCTGTTGGCAAATACAGAACCCATAGTCCTTCAGCAGCTGGGCGGATTCCTGCAAGCAGGTGCGTTGGTGTTCGGGGGAGGACACGTCGTGCTGCCTCTGTTGGAACAGTCTCTGGTTCCCCAAGGTTGGATCGGACTGGATCAATTTCTTGTGGGTTATGGAGCGGCTCAGGCTGTACCAGGCCCAATGTTCAGCTTCGCTGCATTTCTTGGTTTTGATTTGCGTGGCGGGCTCCATGGAATCGGTGGAGCACTGCTCGCCGTCATTGCTCTGTTTCTTCCGTCCTTCCTGTTCATTGGGGGAATCTTGCCGTTCTGGAATCAGATCGGCCGATTGCAGACAATGCGGCGCGCCTTATTAGGTATCAATGCAGCTGTGGTGGGAATCCTTCTGGCAGCTCTGTTTGAGCCAATCTGGCAGGAAGGAATTCAAAGCAACGCAGAGTTCAGTCTTGGCCTGATTGCATTTTTAATGTTGGTGAGCTGGAAACAACCTGCCTGGAGAGTTGTGATCTTCTGCGGTGTGATGAGCGGCCTCTGGTCCACCTGATGCTGATTGCTGCAAGATCAGTGCCAGAAGAGGGAGTGAAATCTGATAACCAACGCTGGCATGGATGATCACTGAAACCAAAAAAGAAAATCTCATTGAGGCGGTTAAGAGAGGTAGATCTCCGATTCATCCTTGAATAGTTGTACTACTGAAAGTCATGACAGGAATCAGGCAAGACCTGTCGATGAGTCTCTGACCACCTCCGGTACATTGAAGTGTCAGATTTGTTGAATTGTTACATCTTTTCAGTAGCCATTCTCTTGAAATCTGACGAAGAAAACCTCTCAGTTTCTCTATGCTGGCGGTTGAATTAAAGTGACTAAACTAAAGTTAATAGCGATTTAAGAACGGTCTTCAGGAACAAAGGCCCTATTTAGTTGTCATTCAAAAAATTATGCAGCGCAAAGCAAGCAATAAGGAACTTAAATTGTCTCATGCGAAGATTCAAAATGATTCAACTTAACCTAGATGATGCTGACGGTTGGTTCAGAAGTTACCTTTTAGCGACGATCCTGTCGCTCATCTCCAACAACCCTGACGGACTTATTGAAGACTGCTAACCTCAACGAACTATCAATCATTACTCGTGTTCGATACAGGATATAGCCGGCAACAAGTTTCTGAACTGCTGGCAGCAATGCTGACCGTTGCTCCGGATCGAGATGATGAGCATCAGCCTGCCAGGCACTTCGCAACAGCACTCCGCGATCATTTGTTTAAAATGCCGGATATTGATCTTGATAAACTTCCCGATTCAACGCCAGAGGGTTTCACACAAGTTTTTTCAAATGAACAACAACGCCGGCAATCACTGCAGCTCTTGATCATCATGCCCTACCTTTCGGGCAAACTTCATGATGATGATGTTCAACGAGTTGATGACTATGCAAGAACGGCCAATCTATCCCCAGGCTCACTTCAGGATCTCAATAATCTTGTCAATGGTCACATCAAAAAAGCATTAATTTATTACAGTCGTAGAGGAGCTAATGAATTCTTACCTGGATCACCTGTTCAAAAACTTAAATCCATTGTTAGGGAAATTCATAGCCTTGTTGGAGATAAAAAAAGAGCTGATGTTTACGAACAACTTTCAACGCTTGAAACTGGAACTCTCGGAAAAACCCTCTTCAACTTCTATCACGGTAGGGATTTTAAATTTCCAGGCCAGAGAGGCAATCTTGGCGAGTCAGCTGTGCGGCACGATTGTGTTCATATTTTATCTGGAACAAATACTGATTACGCCGGGGAAATAGCCGTATCAGCGATTGAAGCTACGATGGTTCGTTCAGAAGTGGGTTGGGAGATGGTTACAGAGGTTCTGGTTGATTTCCATCTCGGCATCGCCTGGACCCTGCCTGGTGGTATTAAACCGGAATCGATGAATTTTGATCCCGATCTTTTCAGTAAAGGACTTGCGGTTGGGGCAAAAATCAATACGGATTTAATCCATGACTGGAATTTCTGGGACGACATCCATACTCCACTCAGCGTGCTCAGGCAACGTTTCAATATCACTGACGTTGATATCATTGACATGCCAGTTCCTGATAAAGATCCAGAAGCAAAAACAAGTTATTGGAATATTGATTAAGCAATCAAACTTTCCATCAAGATAACACTTAATTTCAAAGATAATGCAACCAAATATAAACTCACCATGAACTGAAGCGATTTCAAATTGAGCCAATTGTTCGATACAATTCTAGGTGTCTTTATTGTCCAAGCCGTCTTTCTTATAGACAAAAAAGTTTCACTGAGGGTATTGACATTTATTGATTACTCGATTTGCACATCATTTAAAGCGCTGTACACATTGAAGCTGCACAACAACCAGCTTCTGGTGAAGAAAGAGCTTATGGGATGGTCAGTTGCAAAACACCTGCAGAGTTGATGCAGGTGACATCTGAGTTATCTCTAATTTCTCGTACAACCTTTCCTACGACCTTGACAATTCACCTCAGCGCTCCCTTTGCTAAAAAATTGGACAAAGCTTCATTGCTTTGTGTTGTTCTTCGATTCATCCAGTGATGAAGCAACTCACACGCCGTAGCAGCCAGCTTTCTTGTTTTGTTGAGCTCACTACAGGCACCGCCCTTGTACTTCTCCCTGCTGTCGTGATTCAACTCCTGCTTGGAACGTCTCTACCTGATGGTGGTCTTCAACTTGCCCAGTTGTATGGCGCAGCGCTGATTGGACTGGGCATCGCTTGCTGGTCACCTGTCCAAGTTCGTGATGCCGGCTCATCCAGGGCGCGGCTAGGTCTGATGCTCTACAACTTCGGAGCAGCATTGTTGCTTGCTAGCCTCAGTCTGACCGGCACCCTTCAAGGATTGATGGTTTGGCCCGCCGCCCTGATCCATTTTGTACTGGGTGGTTTGATGCTGATCGATCAACGAAACCAGCAGATGCTCTGATGCAAGAGCCACTCCCTTCAATCGAGATCAGATGCACAACGGAATCCCATATGGCAAGTTGCCGTATCGAGAGTCTGCCCCATCAAAGCTGAAGGTCGGAAGCGATGGCAGTAGTTCTCTGCACAAAGAAAAGAACCTCCTTTGATGATCCGCCTGTCCTGCTCCCCACCTGAAATTGGATAGTCAGTTGAAGTCCATTCCCAAACGTTTCCACAGACGTCAACTATTCCGTAGCCATTAGGAGGGAACTCGCCTACTGGTGACGTCCAATACCAACCATCTTTCTGTAGATTTGTCCAAGGGAAGGGACCCTGCCAAATGTTGGCTAGCCAACGCCCCTCAGGGGTCATCTCCTCACCCCAGGCATAGTCCTGCTGAACAAGACCACCCCGAGCTGCAGCCTCCCATTCGTCTGCACTCGGCAAACGTTTACCTGCCCAATCCGCGTAAGCAAGAACATCGTCGTAGGCGACATGCACCACTGGATGATTCATCAACCCATCGAGGCTGGTCTGCGGTCCCTGAGGATGTCGCCAATCTGCACCTGCAATTAACGCCCACCAAGCAAGTGGTTGGCGACGGTCCACCGTTGGACCTGGTGGGATAAATACAACCGATTCTGGAATCTTCTCCTCTGGAGGCAGATCTGGATAAAGAACAGGATCGGGCGGGCGCTCCGAAACAGTGACGTAACCAGTTTCTTGCACGAAGCGTGCAAACTCTGCGTTGGTCACTGGAGCCCGATCAATCCTGAAGGAGGAAAGATTGACTTGCCGGATCGGTGATTCTTCTGGGTAAAAGCGATCTGAACCAAGCTGATAATCACCAGCCGGGATGGTGACCATCTCATCCAGGCCAGTCGATTGTTCCATTATCAAACCTTGTTCTGATCCGACTCCTTGGGATAGATCTGAATCGTCACCTTGTCAATCTGGCCGCCGTAGGCGCTGTTGCGACGAGGCCCTATCGATTTGACAGTGACCGCAGAGCCTCGGTCGAGGCCAACGTCCGATCCCTCATCGATGGAGAAGCGTGAGGCAATTGTTTTTTCAAGCCTTCCCTCAGCAACAACCTCACCATTAAGTGTCATCTGGGCATCAGCTCCCTTTCCTGTACCACCGCCGTCGTAATCGAGCTGGAAGCGAACAACAGACTTACCAAGAGGAAGTGATTTCTTACTTTTGAAAGTAAAAATTTTTCCCATGTAATTGTAAGAATACGTTGGAATACTATTTTCAACATATAAAGACCATCCCCCAAATCGACCGCCTTGAGAGAAAATAACGCCATCTTCATCTCTACCTTTCACATCAAGATAAGCTGTTATACTATTGGACGTATTTTTAACATTAAGAATCGAATCTTCCACCATATTCCAAGCTCCTGGGTAAAGATCCATCGAAGTTCTATCACCTAAGAGTGTTGGCCGACCAGCAACAGAAGGCACTAGACGCTGTAGAAGTCGATCATCTAAAGGCAACACCTGATTCTCAATGGCCTGCTCCATAAATATTTTCTTCATTGCCGTAAGACGTTCTGGATATTGTTCTGCAAGATCGTTTGCCAGACTGAAATCTTTAGTGGTGTCATATAGCTGCCAGCCATCATCTTTTTCAACACTATTAATTTTTTTCGGCGCTTCCCAGGGATACATGATTGTTGTTCGTGCCATCCAGCCGTTGTGATAAATCCCTCGATTACCGATGATCTCGAAATACTGTGTGTTGTGCCTTTCCTTTGCATTGGAGTCATTAAAGGTATAAATCAGGCTCGTACCTTGCATTGGGATCTGCTGAATGCCATGCATGGTGGTTGGCATCGGCAGATTGGCAGCCTCAAGAATCGTTGGAGCAACATCATTCACATGCGAGAACTGGGTGCGTACTCCTCCACCCTGCTTAATGCGCTCAGGCCAATGAATCACTGTGCCGTTGCGGGTACCACCGAAATCACCAGCCACCTGCTTAGACAGAGCAAAAGGTGAGTTAAAAGCGATTGCCCAGCCAAGGTGATACATAGGATAAGTGGATGGACCACCCCACTCATCAAGTTTTTTCTCCTGTTCATCAGGAGTTTCTTCAACACCATTCAGAAAATGATTCCAATTCCAATGACCACTGAAATCACCCTCAGGACTTGCACCATTATCACCGGTGATATAGATGACTAACGTGTTATCAAGTTCGCCTAAATCATCTATTGCTTGGATCAGACGACCAGCTTCATAATCTGAATGCTCTACATAAGCAGCGAACACTTCAGCCTGGCGTGCATAGATTCTTTTCTGCTGATCGGTGAGGCTGTTCCAGGAAGGAACACTGTCTGGAGTCTTTGCTAGCGGAGTCCCTGCAGGAACAATGCCAGCTTTGATCTGATTCTGAAGATTCTGTTGTCGCAAAACATCCCAACCTTGATCAAATTTGCCTTTGTATTTGGCAATCCATTCCTTACTTACATGATGCGGTGAGTGTGCACCTGCTGATGAGTAATACACGAAAAAGGGCTTGTCAGGCTTGATCGACTTCTGCTGCCTAACCCAACCGATCGCCTGATCCGTCATATCTTCGGTGAAGTGATAACCCTCCTTTTCAGGCGCATCCACAACGGTGACCCCGTCATGAATAGTGGGATCCCACATGTTGTCTTCCGCACCCACGAAGCCATAGAACTTCTCAAAACCCTGGCGCGTCGGCCAACGGGTCTGTGGGCCTGCAGCAGTCGTTTCCCGTCCAGGGGTTTCATGCCACTTGCCGAAAGCGCCGGTGTTGTAGCCATTCAGCCGGAGAATCTCCGCTACTGGTTGGGCATAATCAGGCACCACGGTTGAATTACCCGCATATCCCGTAGCAATTTCAGGAATCGAGCCCATATTCACCTTGTGGTGATTGCGGCCAGATTTCAGCGACGCACGCGTTGGGGCACAGAGGGCTGTGGTGTGGAACTTGTTGTAACGAAGGCCATTACTGGCCAGTTTCTCCGCTGTTGGCATTTTCACAGCCCCACCAAAGGCTGAGGGGGCCGCAAAACCAACATCATCGAGAAGAATAATCACCACGTTGGGAGCCCCCTGCGGAGCCTTCACTTCCCATTGATTTGGCATCGGCACATCGGCCGGCAGCGTCTTGGTGACTTTCTCTGGCTTGGGCTCCGCAATAGGGAGGTTGGAACGATTATGGAGTGTTCTGGAGTTCGAGTTCGGTGAGGCCTGGGTGATCGATGCTGTTGAAAGAATCAGGATTCCACCGCCCAAAGCAACCTGTTGGGATAAGCGAGTGAAACGGAATCGAACAGACATGACTCAGGGGAATGAAGAATGGTTAGATCAACTGCGCTTAATAACGGCTAAGAAGCCAGGCCTGTAAAAATCCACTTCTCATAGCGTTGTTACGGCTGAATGAATCGGAAGTGCTCCAACCAGATCGACACAAGAATCGTCCTTGGGTCAATAAAGCCACAAGATGCTGGAAACGGATCGAATTTTTATAGCCGGTTCAGAGTCATTTGTCAGAGGACCCCATCAAGTTTTGCTCGATCAGGACCAATCCAAAGTGTCAAAACCGCATTCAAGATCTCATCGGCTTGCTCAATCAGAAGGATCTGAGGCCTCTCAGCAGGACCAACGCTTGCCTTTGTAGTCGCTGCAATAATTGTTGAATTGCTATTTCTTGAGAGAACTTGTCCGCCAGCAGTCCATAAATTTTTTTTGGATTTGTTGAAGTCATGGACGAAAGATCAATCTGAAATCCAGCCTCTCAGCAGCGAGGGATTTGAGTTAGTGAGTTCTTTGCCTGAACCTTTTGTTAGGACACATTGCAACCCTGGAGCTCAAACGGATGACCAGCGCCATCCAGGGACAGTTGATCCTTTCAACATTCCCATTAGGGGAGCGATTAGTCGGGTAATGCCGATTTAGGAGTCGTCGTCTGGTGAAAGATTTCAATGACCTCCTCCGCTAGGGGCTGGCTTTCCTCAGCAGGAATCAGCACCTCGAGGTATGCCGCCCCTTGATGGGAATTGATCGCGACAAAAGCCTGCTCCAGTTCCGCCACGGTTGCAGCCCGCCCACACCACCAGCCGCTGCATCCAAGAGCAGCCGGAATTTCGGCATAGCGCCAAGGGGGTAAATCGTTGTAAGCATGACCCGTTTCACTGATCAAAGCCTCCACCCCGAAGAGGCCATTGTTCAGCACGATCACCACAGGATTTGTACCGGTGAAACCCATCACCCCGATCTCCTGCATCGTGAGCTGATGGGCACCATCACCAGTAACGAGTACGACTCTCCTATCCGGTTCAGCCAGAGCGCAACCCAGGGCCGCCGGAGTACCCCACCCGACAGATCCCCAGAGGGTTTGACTTTCCATCGCAACACCGGCCGGCAGTCTGATGGCATTGAGCTTCAGCAGGCACGTGCCGGTATCGGATACCAACAGGTCGGTGGGACGCAGAAATCGCTGCAAGCAAGGATAAAAGCTCGCTGAACCGGTGGGCTGATCCGCTGCTCCGCTGAGCGGTAGTAATGAGACGGGCTGTACCGGGCGATGCTCACCCCAGTAAGACAGGCGCTTCGACGATTGCTGAAAGCGCTGTGTCAGCCCAGAAAGGACATCACTAATGCTCACACTCGTGAACACCTGGTCACCTGCTTGGACCCAATCGGCATGCAAAGCAACAATCTTCTTGGGATCAAGAGACCCGCTCCAAAGACCAGTGTTGAGGTCCTCCAGCACTAAACCTCCTAGATCGATCACCAGATCGGCTTCTTCCACCACGCTTCGTAAGGCTGAAGGAGTCGAACGACCACCGTTGTACATCCCAAGGAAAGCGGGGTGCTCCTCACTTAGGAGTGCCTTGTCCATCGGCGTGGTGGCATAGGCCAGACCTGAGGCCTTGAGGAAGGCCTGAAATGCATTCACCAAACCGAATCGCTTCAGGGTGACAGTGGGGAGTACCACGGGAGATGACGCTGCAGCAATCCTTACCTCCAGGAGATCAACCACAGCTTCCAGTTCCGCAGCAACACTGTCGTGTTGATCGATCACACCAAGAGGAGACCCCTGGATCGGCATACCGGTGATCGGCATGAGAGCCAGATCCATCGGAAAAGTGAGATAAGCAGGCCTTGATTCCTCCAGAGCCTTATCAATCACTCGCTCCAATTCGATGACGACGTTTTCGGGAGTGAGCCTGGCGCTCACACAACTTGCGGAGGCGGAGATGACCTCGAATCGATCATAGTTTCGATCTCCGAGGGTGTGATGACAGATGAGCCCCTGGCGCACGATCCGAAGACTGGGGGTACCCACAAGATGAAACACGGGAAGACGCTCAGCCATCGCTCCCATCACGCCATTGAGAGCACTGAGTTCACCCACTCCGTACGTTGTACAAACGATTCCAGCACCTCTGCGGCGGGCGTAGCCGTCAGCCGCATAAGCCGCATTCAGCTCATTTGCTGATGGCACCCATCTCAGACGCGGATGAACCTCAACCGCATCGTTGATTGGAAAGGAATAGTCACCCGGTACACCAAACACATGGCCGATACCAAGATCTGCTAAACGATCCAGGGCATAAGTCACGACAGAAGGAGTCACAAGGCGGCATCAGGATCACTTCGTAAGTTTGATCGAGGTCATACCCGGTGGCCATGAGATAGCCCACTATTCGCTGTCAAAACGGATCTTTCATTGCGATGAACTGAGGATGCGTCTCGTGATTAGACGTGATGCTGGTCTGCTCACGGTCTTGCAGCTGGTGCAGTACGAAACTGCTCACTGTTTGGCATCAGCTCTAGGCAGAACCGAAGTGTCTGCTATAGAAATTAATAGCTACCAGAGAAATTAAATCAGCCGATCAACGCTGGCCCTGGTGGCCGGTGCTGCCACCTAGCTTTCAGGAGCTGGAACTAACCTGAAAGGCTTGTCCCTCAGTTGTCCTCGGAATTTTGTGCAACTGGTTTGGATTGAGTGCAACCCCCCAGTGGTTCGATCTCGCTTTGCATCCTGCTTCACAGGAAATGGACCTAGACAACTTGCGCATACGTCTCTAACTCGGGAACGTCTCCCCGATGAATCTTGGCGCGGTCATCACACCGCGAAACTGCAATTTGGTGTAATTGAGACGAGCAGTGATGGGCCTGGCTGATCGACATCAGAACGTCTACCTTCGTCACCTAGCGGAAAGCCAGGGCTATGTCCGGCGCCGAAGCTGCGGTGGCAAAGCTGCCCATGACAACTCACAGAATCAAAGCGGAGACGATCACTGAGGCATAGAGGGATCAACCGTCAACCAGACCGTGCAATATGGCGAAAGGATCCCAGCTCGGATCGCGGTGCCACTCATATTCAGCGAAAGTCGCAACCTGATCTGCCAGCTCGGGGCTGACCAATTGGGCAATCACCGCCAAGGACATGTCGATCCCTGCCGAGACTCCCGACGAGCTGAAGAATTTTCCATCTTCCACCCAACGCGCTTGTTTCTCCCACTGCACCAAGGAGCTCTGGGACATCACCCAATCGAAGGCCATCTTGTTGGTGGTGGCACGTACCCGACCAGCACTCCGGCTTTGGCCAGTAGGGCACTGCCGGTACAGACAGAGGTCACTAGAGTGACACGCTGCGATTGATCCTTCAACCAATCCAACAGCACCTGATTGCCAACCTCATGCCGTGTACCTAGACCGCCCGGAACCAACAGCAGATCAAACTCTTGTGCATCGTCAAAGAAACATCCACGATGCTTTTAGGCCCCTGGCGGCTGGCGATCACGCTGCCATCCTCATAGACCAGGCGGATGTCGAAATGGTCTGCTGCCATTCCATACATTTCCAGTAGACCAAAGACATTAAGAAGTTCAAAACCTTCAAAGAGAAGAACTCCGATGCTTCGTTTGTTGGACATTGGCTAGTCCTCACGAGTGGATGACGCCTACAGCTGGTGCAAGCGGCAGTTGCCAAGGCTGCTGGCTTGGAGATCAGAGCCGCGTACCACTGCGTGTAGCACTGGCGGGTTCGCTGATCGGCACTCCTGGCCTCCAGTGCTGCACAGAGAACGTTTGATTTGGGGCCGGGATGCCGCTTGCTGGTGGCTTGATCAGACTGCGCCAACCGCTGGTCCACTTGATCATCACGCTGCCATTGTCACGCAGCGACCATGAGCCATCGGCCACTTGATCGATGTTGTTAAAAGCCATTCCCGAGGAGGTGAGCACCGCGAGATAGGGGGGATTCTCGGGCTGGGTTGGCTGCAGTTTGTACGCTCCCACCCAAGCCGAGACAGGACGTGTGAGTTGCACCGCCTTGCCGTGATTACTGGGGCCTCCATTCAGTGAGGCACCTGGTTTCCACGACCACTGGACCAGGCCGGCCGGGCCGAGTTGAATCGTGTCAGTCCAACCGTCACGATAGGTCGAGCGGATGCCGTTACCCCAGGCCTGCCAGCTGCCGGTCTCCAAAAGCTGATTACGCGTCATACGTTGCGGCACTCCAAGATCGGGATGACGTTTGCCGATCACTGTGAGAGAAGAGCCATCGGCTCGCAGGATCAGATTGAACGGCACATTGTCATTATCGGTAAGCACCCAGGTACCCAACATGCGTTTGGCATCGGGCTGAGGAAAACCAGCCCCGAGAAGCGCGCCAAACAGCAAGAGTGCAGCAGGGGCTTTTAACCAGAAGAGGCCCATGTCAGTTCGGTTGATTCCCTTGGTTTAGCAGCAGTGCACACAAGCCACCGCAGGATCAGGAAACACAGGCAAGGCAAGTGAGTGATTCTACTTAAGTACTTCAAATCGTTATCAACAGCACGATCAGACTGGAACAGCGAAGAGCACATTGAGAGTGCTGGGGCATCAATCGGTGATCATCACCATGTTGACGCCGGCATTGAAAAAGGCACCGAAATGCTGCTGTTATGGACTCGCTAACCGCCTTTGCTGCCATGGGATTGACAGCTGTGGCTTGGGATGGCTCGCTCACTCCAGCGGGGGGACGGGCCTTCCGCCATGCGCTCGATTACCGCGAGCCCTACTGCAACATGCGTGAGCAATCCATGGTTGATCTCATCGATTGCCTCTTGACACGTCGCCGTGAAATCGGTAACAACGCGCTCATGCTTGAAGCGGCTCAGGCGCTGAGCAGCAGCCAATCACTCACCGCTTACGCCATGGCATCAGAGTTGATGCGATCTGACGGGCCTTACGAGCCCGAGGAACGCCGACATCTGGATCATCTGGCTCTGATTCTCTCGATTGCCAAACCGGATTCCGATCGGATCGATTCGGTATTTGATGTCTTGCACAATCAACTGAAGCTCTGGTCTGAGCTGCAAACACAGCCAGCCTGAAGATCCTGAATCTTCAGGACGATGACGTCAACGACAGCGCCTCGATAAGGGTGCAAGAGGTGATATCGGCGGAACTGAGAATCAAGCGTAGGTGCAAATAGCGATCCAGCTGATCAACGCTGGCCCTGGAGGCCTCTGATGTTAGTCAGAAGTGTTTGATTGCGATGGTTCAAAGGGAATGGTCTCTGAGCTATCCCTGCTTTTTTGTACAACTGGGCAGGATTGATTTCATCTCCCCAGTGATTCAACACCGCTTTGAATCCTGCTTCACAGGAAATGGACCTGGACAACTTGCGCATACGTCTCTAACCAAGGAACTTCTCCCCAATGAAATTTGGTGTTGTCATCACACCACCGCACTGCCATGACGTCGTCCATGCCCTCCACTCCAACAGTCCCCATCGCTGCGGTGCAGTTAAAACGAGCATCGATGGACATGGGGATCAGGCTTTAGTCGCTGAGATGTGGCATTTGACCAAGGCCATATCAGATGAAACTGCGGCCAGCCGCCGGACTGTCGGATGATCGAACCGCTTGAGGAGCTCCTGCTGTGGCATCAAACAACCGCGCCTTGCTGAAGCGCCTGGCCGTAGATCTAGCCGAGCTCTGCAGTGATCCGGAGAACATCGATTATGCCTTTGACCTGCTCAATGCCACATACGGGACGGAGGTGGCGCAGGCGGCCCGCGACCGCCTCAAGACCGACCCGGCCATCCGTCTGCTGGTGCAGGAGCGCTACTGGGGAAACTGGCCTGCCCTGCCTGATCTGGTGGCATTACCGGCAGGATCGCTGGGCCATGTCTACGGCCTGTTCATGACATCGCAGGGAATGAGTGAACTACCCCCTCCCGTTCTCCCGTCTGGGGTTGGAAGCGACGACGCCTACTTACAGATGCGCATCCGCCATACCCACGATCTCTGGCATGTGATCGCCGGCCTGCCGATCACCCTGGCCGGAGAGGCGGCTGCCAACGGTCTCACCACCGAACAGCTGCGCTGGCCTGGGAGTGCCTTGCTGATCGCTGCCGACCTGATCCATCGCGTCAGTACTGGTGCAGCCGATACCGAAGGCGAGGAAGCCGTAGATGTGGGAGTGGCAATCGCCTACGGCCTCAACCTTGGAGCCGAAGCCCGCCCCCTGCTGGCCCAGCGCTGGGAGGAGGGCTGGCAGACCCCTCTGGAGGCATGGCGCGAGAGGCTCAACATCCTCCCGCTGCTGAAGACCAGCCCATTTCCTCTGATGCCTGGAGAGGCCGCCTCCTGCAATTGATGTTGTGGTGATCGTTGCCTTCTTAGGAGATCAGTGGTGACCCTGAATTACGCTGCTGCCACTAAACAACCAGTAATTACAGTGCATTTAAAAGACGGATCTCTGAGTTTCCCCTGGTTGTCTCTGCAAGTGGAGATGATCCAAAGCAACTCGAGACAATGCTGAATGAGGCACCCAAAGTCGAAATGGTGAAAACCGATTTGAGATCGATTGCCGAACCCTATTACTTGGAATTTTGTATGACTACTGCCTGAACATGTTCATAATCTGTGGCTATATCCTGGGCAAGCAGAAATCGACAGTCAGTACGCCGTTCATGCCGCCTTCGATTAATGGCATCATCATTGGGGATAGTTCAAGATGAGGCTTTGAAATGTCATATAAAATACGATACTTCTTGTTTTTAAATACAATAAATAAAGCATGATTGCAATCCCTAGTTAAAAATGTCGCATCAGGCGAAATGCCGAAGGTATCCACAATTTCCTGCGGGAAGTTAAACGTCTCTAAGCGGCCGGCATGTGCTAATTCAATCCCTGGGATTCTGGTTTTAAATGACATAACCTGCCTGTACACGTCTTTAACTAACTTTTGAATCACGTCTTTCTTGATTTTCCAAAGGCCAATGTGAATGATTTTAGGTGATGAGATCATCGGATGATTTGCCCTACTATGCGTAGTCATTCCATTAGCTCCACGTAGAAAATACCTCTGGAACAAAGCGGCAGTTCTTTTGACTCTTGATGCTCTTTAAATGACAGGTTGCCATTTTAGAGACCATCAGTACCTTTACTCAATCAGGACTTGTGCTTTTAGTGGCTTACACAGCCGCACTAGTCCCCAAATGTCCTGAATGGCATTGCCAATCGTGGATAGGCCTGAGATGTCGGGATCCGAGCGGTTTGCCTCGGTCTCCCATCTTGTGGCTTGGGCCAGCATTGAGGTTAAGGGCGCAGTGTCGACCATGGAGAAGGAGATAAATATGCAGACGTGACCTGCTATTACTGACCCAATCACCACAAGATTGAGAAGAACTCAGCGCGAGTTTGTTGAATTAGATCCGTACCAACCTGCACCGAAGGCGCAGATTATTGCTGCACAGACAACGGGATTCGCAACTGCCTCTTCTCTCAAGCCGATGATTGAGACAAGAAGCCCTGCTAACCACCAGTAGAAAGGAGCTTTTCCAGGAGTCTTTTCTGACACTGCCTCAATCACGATTGAACTGATTATGGTTTGTTGTAAGGAGCTCTGTAACGCAACATGCTCAGTTCGTTCTGGTGAGCTACTACCGCTTGTCAACACGGCTTTGGAAGCCTGTACGGCAGCACGTTGAAGCTTGATCAGCCGTGTCTAACCGTCCCAAAATTGTTTACTGAGTAAAAGCCTATAAACAGTTAGGTCTTAAAAGGTAATAAACCATCTTTCGGTAAGCATCAACCGAAACTCATCCCTGAACGCGGAGGTTTGCCATCCGGTCAACACTCGAACCAATCATCTCAACGACGAATGCTTCGATTCCATCTTGATCGATGACTGGCTTGAGTCGAAACAGGAATGCATTCACCCAGGCCGTTTCCTTATTATTAATTTCATGCCCCCTATCAACAAATCCGGGTTTTTGCCGAAAGAGATGCAGAAGCACCTCCAACACATCTTGGGATGAGAGATTCTCCGGATCAATGAAAGGCAGATTTTCTCTGACATCCATCATTGAAATAGAGGCCGAATAGTCGAAGTCCTCTGGAATCAATGCAGAATTCATGCAGTGCTTATGGAGGAAGCGTAGCGATGCCGCTCTCTCTCTGTAGCACTGCTGACCCAATGCCTACATAGATCATCATTGCGATGTGTTTTTGAATTTTCAACATAGTTGCCGTTCCTTCAAGAGTTTGAGCTTACTCAAAAGCTTTAGTCTCTCAAATAGGCATCAACCCAAAATCCCTCCATTCGGGGAGGTGATCTCACTATTTGACCCCCCATTTGAGGGATCAAAAAAAGTTTGATTGGAATGATGCTGATATTGCACTTCATCGTGCTGTTTAAGAGGCAATGAAATGGCCACCAATAGGCCGAACCCTGAATCAAAAAATTAGCGCCTGCGCAGCATCGGTACAGTGGTGATCCAATCAGCCTGGCAATTGCTCGGGATGTACTTCGCCGCGTTAGGGAAGGAAAGCTATCTAGCTACGAAGATAAGCAACAAAACAATAATCAATGTTGCTAAGACTAATTACCTCAATACCTTGAAATATGGCGATGCATTTAACAGACAAATGAATTAATTTTTTTATAAAATGAATCAAACAGTAATCAGAATTTACAGCTGGAAATGATCCCTGATCCGGATGGCAATTGGAATCAATGGGAACGCTTCGCGCACACAATCAATGGCTACGAGGTTCAAAGTGGATTTGAACCCTGCGCGGATTTAGCCAATGGGCGACAAACCAAAACACTCACGGAACTGAACTGCTCCCTGTTCTTTGAAGCGAGGCGTGAACGTCATAGCGGCGGATTCACAGATGTTTCTGATGTTGTGAAGCAGCTTCTACGTGAAATCAGGCGAAAAATCGCTGATGAAGAGCTTGATTGAGAATAGATGAATGCCAATGCAGAGCCTGACTCTGAGCTCTGAGACGGCTAGTGTCCGCCAGCTGCAATCCATACGTAAAAAGTCCTGGAAACATAGATGAAGGATCTAGTCTTGTAAGTGCTTCAGAGGGGATCAAGGTCGTCAAATGAGTGTCATAGATCTGAGCTCATGATCGATCCCCAACCCCTACAAACAAAGGGATCTCAAACCTCACAGCGAGATCAACAGTGGCCCTGGTGGCCGCTGCTGCCTCTTTATCCCTACGGAAAGCGCGCCACCCACTTTGAAGAATTGATCCCGGGCCAGGTGTGGAGCTTTGAGCAGCTTCAAGGGGTCTATTACGTGGCCGTACCGATTCGGCTCACCGTGGTGAAAGTACCCGGAGGCTTAATGCTGGTGAATCCGCTGCCTCCAACGCAGGAATTACGCAAGGGCTTAGCAGCGCTGGAAGCTGAACATGGCCCCGTCAACGCGATCGTGTTGCCAACTGCTTCAGGCCTGGAGCACAAGCTTCCGCTGGGACCACTGGCTCGCGCTTTCCCTGATGCTGAGCTCTGGGTTTGCCCAGGCCAGTGGAGTTTTCCAGTGCAGCTTCCCCTGAGCTGGCTTGGTGTACCTGCCAAACGCACAAAGATTTTGCTTACAGATGGAGTTCCCCATCCCGAGGTCTGCCAATGGATCTCGCTGGGACCGCTTGATCTTGGTGTGGGCCGCTTCCAGGAGATCAGCTGCTTGCATCAGCCAAGTGGAGCCTTGGTAATCACCGATGCCCTGGTGGGCATTCACTCCAAACCGCCAGCAATCTTTGATCGCGATCCCACACCCCTACTGTTTCATGCACGCGACCGTGGTGATCAACCGCTGAGTGATTCCCCAGAAACTCGCCGGCGTGGATGGGCAAGGTTGGTTCTGTTTGCGTCCTATCTCAGGCCTCACTGTTTGCGTGTGCCGGCAATGGCAGAGCTGTTGCGCTATGCCTTCCGGCCAGGGTTGCGTTCATGGAAAGCCCACTTCGGGGTGTATCCCTTCGATTGGCAAGACGGCTGGCAAGAAGACGCCGATGCCTTGATGGGAGATGACGAAGCCAAAGTGCAGGTAGCGCCAGTGCTGGAACGACTTGTATTGCCGCGAGCACAACAAGCCATCACTTCCTGGCTTGAACAACTGGAATCTCTCTCGGGACTCACCTGGGTGATCCCCGCCCACTACAGCGCACCCCTTTCATTTTCAACGCAACAGGCTTCCGCCTTACGAACAGAAATTCAGCAAAAGAACTGGGCACCGAGCCAAGAAAACTGGGAATTTCTGAGTGGTATCGACCAACAGCTTTTAGACCTTAATGTTGTACCAAAAAACCCATTTTTTAAGGGGTAGATTTAATAAATTATAAATAAATTTTTAAAAATGCTGCTAAAATATTGCTTCTAAAACTAATGAATTGATGTTTCAGAGATTGAGGTCGTCGTCTGGATTGACCGCCATCTCTTCATCGGCGAAAAGTGTATCTTCCAGTTCCTTCCGCTGCTCCATCTGGCGTAGGAAATAACCAGTCATCATCGCAGAAGCCAACATGTTGGCCAGATTGTCCCGGTTGGCGGTGACTTTCACCTCAAACTGCTCGCCAGGAAGCATTCCCAGCAAACCCTGAACGTTGTGGCGAATGATGTCTTGAATATCGTTGCTGGCTGAACGCGCTACCCGTTGAAGAACATCGGGCGATTGATCCTGAAGATATTGAATCAAGCTGTTAACGGGTTGCCCGTCCTGGCTTTCCGTGGTTAGGAACTCTGGATTGAACACCCGGCCCACCATTTGTCAGTCATCTGACCTTATCGCAGCTGCGTTCTGCAGCACCCCTGGATCTTGGGGTGAGAACCGTATCGGACCGAACCGCTTCAGCGGCCAATAGCGCCAGACGGCTGTTCCAAGCACCTTTTCCGCAGGGAGAGCCCCCCACACATGGGAGTCGAGGCTGGCGTTGCGATTGTCGCCGAGCACCCACAACTCACCAGGCAAAACAGTGAACGGCCCCTGGTCATAATCGATGGCCTCGGTCATCCAGGCTTCTGTCACCGGAATGCCGTTGCGCAGGAACTGGCCAGCTTGAACTTGAATTGTGTCTCCGGGTCGTCCCACCACACGCTTGATCAAGGCTGCATTCGGGTCGTAGCCCGCTGCCACAAGCTGCGGCGGCACTTCAAACACCACAATCTGATCCAAGCCAATGGACTGATGGCGTTGGCGATTCAGTTTTGGCGTCACCTTTTCCACCAGGATTCTGTCCTGCAGCTGCAGCGTGGGAAGCATCGATCCCGACGGGATCCAGCGGGGCTCAATCACCTGCCAGCGAAGGAGCAGGGCCAACAGCACCCACAACAAAAGACCTCGCCAACTGTTGCGCTTGGGTTCGGAGTTGGGAGTGTTTGCCATGGCAGGTTCTGCGTTAGCCGAGGATCGCATTAGCTACCGCTGCTTCCCTGACAACAGCCCTCGCCAATCTGCAGGCTGCTGTCCTGCTACTTCAGACTCTGCAGCAACGGGGTCTGCGCCATGTGGTGTTGTGTCCTGGAAGTCGTTCCGGTCCGTTGGCCCTTGCTGCAGCTGGATTAACAAAAGCGGGGCTCCTAACGCTCACCACAGCGATTGACGAACGATCCGCAGGGTTCCATGCCCTGGGGCTTTCCACTGCTTCCGGCATCGCCACAGCCGTGATCACCACCTCCGGAACAGCCGTAGCCAACCTTCTACCAGCTGCGGTGGAAGCGGATCGCTCCTGCCAGCCCTTGCTCCTGATCAGTGCAGATCGCCCCATGCGGCTCAAGAACAAGGGAGCCAACCAAACGGTCAATCAGGAAGCGTTTCTGACCCCCGTGTGCCGGTGGTGCGCCTCAGGCCCTCTCGATGGAGCCATCGGCGAGTTCGATCACGAGCTGCAAGCTCTGGCTCACAACGCCTGGCTGCATCTGCATCAGCAGCCCGGTCCAGTGCATCTCAATTGTCCGTTTGAAGAGCCACTCCTGCCAGACCTCAAGGATCAGCAACTGTTCTGGGCGCAGTGGCAGGGCGCAGATCCCTTGATTGGGACGCCAAACCCTGAGTACTGGAGACCCACCGAGGAAGCGCCGACCCTCGATCCCGATCAGCCCGGTGTGATCATTGCCGGCCCCTGGCGCGGGCTGAGCACCAATCTCAAGAGCTATCAACACGCTTTGATCGCCTGGCAAAAGCGCAGTGGCTGGCCCGTGCTTGCCGATCCGCTCTCGGCCATTCCAGGCAGCTTGGGCGGGGTGATCCGTCACTGGGACCTGCTATTGCCAAACGGTTTGAGCAACCTGCCGCCATCAGCCCAGGTGTTGCGTCTGGGACCGATGCCAGCCAGTCGACGCCTCGAGGCCTGGATTAGCAGCCAAGAGGGACCACAACTGTTGATTACAGAGAACGAACCACGAACGCTCGATCCCCTCGGCGTCGCTCAGCAATGGGGCGGGGGCTTCGCGTGTTGGTGGCAACAGCACAGCCTCCAGCTCAAGGCTGTTGCTGAAATCAGTTCGGTTGGCCCCCCTCGCGCCGAGTCAGCTCTTCAGGCCTGGAGTGCCGCGGATGTTGGTGTGCCACCACACCTCCGCGATCTGCTTCCACTGCAGGGGGCCGTGACAGAACCAGCCCTGATGTTGGCGATGGCGCAACTCTTGCCTGACGCGATGCCATTGATGCTCGCTGCGAGCAGCCCTGTGCGCGATTGGCAAGCCTTCGCAGCAGCCGATACCGGTCGACGCCGCTGCTACAGCTTTCGAGGAGCATCCGGCATTGATGGCACCCTCTCCCTGGCCTCGGGATTAGCAGCCGAACTCGGCCCAACGGTTTTGATCACAGGAGATCTAGCTCTCTTGCATGACAGCAACGGTTGGCTACTGGCCACCGCTGCCAATCTGCCTTTGTTCGTGGTGATGATCGACAACGGCGGCGGCGGAATTTTTGAACAGTTGCCGATCGAAACATCACCCGAACAGGCCTTTGAACAGTTGTTCGCAATGCCCCAACGGGTGGATCACCTTGCTCTTGCGGCAGCCCATGCCGTTCCAGTCCGTCAGCTCGCTTGCCTTGAGGATCTACCAGCTTCTCTGGAATGGGGATGGGGATGCTCTGGACCAGCTCTTCTGCGGGTCTGCACCAATCGCAGGAACGATGCAAAGTTGCGCCTTGATCTGCGCGAAGCTGTACAACAGAACATCAGCTTCCCCTGACCGTCATGCCTGAGCCCGTCATCCGACAGGTGCTCCCAGGATCCAGCGGGGTGAACTGGCAGCCCTGGGGAACCTACGAAGATGTGCTTCTGGATCGCTCCGATTTAGGCATCGCCCGCCTGGCCATCAATCGACCGACCAAACGCAATGCCTTTCGGCCCCGAACGGTTTCAGAGCTTTGCGATGCCTTAGCCCGCATCCGCGATGACAGCCGAATCGGGGTGGTTCTCCTCACTGGGGTAGGTCCCGCCCCTGACGGTGGATACGCTTTTTGTTCCGGTGGTGACCAAACCGTTCGTGGTGATGGCGGCTATCTCGACGAAACAGGCCTGCCTCGGCTGAATGTGCTCGACCTCCAACGCCTGATCCGCAGTCTTCCCAAGGTTGTGATCGCCTTGGTGGCGGGTTATGCCATCGGTGGTGGACAGGTTTTACATTTGTTGTGCGACCTGAGCCTGGCTGCTGAAAACGCTGTTTTTGGTCAGACCGGACCAAGAGTCGGCAGTTTTGACGGCGGCTTCGGAGCCGGATATCTCGCTCGAGTGGTAGGTCAGAGAAAAGCCAAGGAGATCTGGTTCCTCTGTCGTCAATACGGCGCTGAACAGGCCCTGGCCATGGGACTTGTGAATGCTGTTGTGCCTTTAGAAGCCCTGGAAGCGGAAGGGGTGCGTTGGGCCAAAGAGGTGTTGCAACACAGTCCAACAGCGATTCGCTGTCTCAAAGCTGCCTTCAATGCTGAAACTGACGGTTTGGCTGGCCTTCAGGAGTTGGCTGGTCAAGCCACCCATCTTTTTTATCGAACAGAGGAGGGCCAGGAGGGGCGTAATGCCTTTTTGGAGAAACGCAATCCTGATTTCTCAGACACTCCTTGGCTGCCATAGCCGATGAAGTCGCTAAAACTGAAATTCAATTGTCGCCTCGTCTGATGC
>QCUL01000002.1 GCA_003210755.1 Synechococcus sp. AG-679-C18 | reverse complement strand
CCTCAAGGGCCGTGTGGACGGACTGGAAGCCCGCGGTGGTGAACTGGAAGCCACTCAGTTCTCAACCACCACCAAACTCAAGAGCAAAGCCACCTTCGTCATTGGTGGTGTTAATGCAAGTGGTGACAGTCAGTCTGGAATTCCATTCAATAAAAGTGGCAAAGGTGGAGCCGATGCATACAACAAAGAGTTTGGAGCACTAACATTTAATTACAACTATGATTTATTTCTTGACACAAGTTTTACCGGTAAAGATTTACTGAGAACAAAACTTCGGGCTGGAAACTTCAATAATTCAGTCTTCAGCGGAAACAATGGTGTCAACCTAACTGGATTAAACATTGCATTTGGGAGCGATGACATTATTAAAGTAGATCGACTCTTTTACAAGTTTCCCGTTGGAAACAGTTTTACTTTCATTGCTGGTGCAAAAGCGAGGAATACTGAGTCTCTAGCAATGTGGCCTTCTGTGTATACCAAAGGAGGTGCAGCAATTCTCGATTATTATGCTGTTGCTGGCGTACCGGGTGTTTATAACAAAGCAACTGGTCAGTTAATTGGAGCCTACTGGAAACAGAAAGTAGATAAAGGTCGTCCAAATTTAAGCGTCAGCGTTAACTATGTAACAGGCAACAAAGAAGGTAATAATTCAAATCCCTCAGAAGGTGGCTTTATGACTGACAACTCGGCTGCAAGTCTTTTGGCTCAGCTCGGCTGGGGCAATGGACAATATGGGGTAGCAGCAGCATACCGTTACGGTCAATGCAATTCAAATTTCAGAAAAGTCACCTCCTTTGTACAAAATGACAAGAGCAATCTTGGTTGTAAATCAAAGGATTTACGCAATGAACGGTCTTCTAACAGCTATGCATTGAACGCCTATTGGCAGCCAAAAGATAGTGGTTTCATCCCATCCGTCTCCATCGGTTGGTCAATTAACACGATCAATGGCAAAAGAATTGTTGATGGCACTTATACCAACTCACAGAGCTGGTTTACGGGTCTGAAATGGGACGATGCATTTATGGATGGCAATGCCCTCGGCTTTGCTGTTGGACAACCAACATTTGCCACCGCTCTTGAAGGCGGTGATACACCATTCGATGGCAACTACGTTTTTGAACTGTATTACAACTTCCAGGTTACAGATAATATCGCTGTAACTCCGGCATTGTTCTACCTATCAAGACCAATGGGGCAAAACACACAAAATCTAAAAGCGAATGGAACTGGCTATGACGGTCAGTTCAATGTGTTCGGTGGATTAATCCAAACCACTTTTACATTCTAGTATATGAAAAAATAGGGCCTCATCATTGAGGCCCTTTTTAGGTGCATGCCAATTGCAACAAGTATTTCTATGGCATCAAAGATTCTCTCATCGAACAAACACCGAAAACTCCTTCAAAGAGAGCAAATAAGACAGATACTCAAACTTCATCAAAAAATAAAGGCATAATCCATTTCCCTCCAATAGTGATTATTTCTACTAATGTACAATTAAATGGGATAGCTATGTTGGCATACGATATCATCTTACAATCTGCATATAGAAATAGGGAGGAAGCAACGATCCTCAACTCTGATTGCAGAACAACCAGAAAAACAATTCCGCATTATGTATCACGCGATACTCGCAAAAGAGCGTTAACTATGTAATCTATAAAATAATGAGTGTTTTGGGTGGATCTTTCCCAAATCAAGGCATTTCTGGCGGTAGCAGAACATGGCAGCTTCACTAAAGCTGCCAAGTCACTGCACCTGAGCCAGCCCTCAATCAGCTTAAAGGTTATAGCACTCGAGAAACACTTAAAAACAACATTGATTCATCGCGAGAACAATAAGATATTTCTTTCAGAAGCGGGGTATTACTCCCAAGAAAAGCTGAAACACATCGTCAAAGAAGTTGACGAGCTGGAACGCTACTTTATTAATCAAGAACAGATCAGCAGACAATCTTACACGGTTTATCATGAATCGGATGTCTGCATGAGCGCTCTCAGACAACTACTAATACATATAGAAACAACACTTGGAGAAAATACTGTAATTAATACCTTCCAATGCAATAGCAATCATCAGATCATTGATCTGTTAACGAAGAATCCCAACTCATTTGGACTCTCAAAATACAAAAGCAATAGTGAAGAGATTAGATCTCGTTTGTTAACCGATGAAGAGTTTATGCTCGTGCACGCAGGAGATCCATCGACAAACAAGCCATCGATAGATCTATGCGATCTACTATCGAAGAAGATATTTCTTCCAGAACTTCAATCTGAAAGCTTACGTCTCTTGAAAGCACGAATAAAACCATTTGGGCTTGATATTACTGATTTTACAAAACGATCCCATGTATCAGAGGCTCTCATGCTAGAGCTGATTCGAGATAGTGATGGGATCGGCATTCGCCTATGTAATACAAAAGAGCAAAGAAATGGTAACCGCATTAGAATCAACGAACTCACAACACCATATGGCCTGTATTTACTTGTCAATCAAGTAGAACAAGAGAAAGAACATAAGGAGACTGAACTCGTCTTCAATACACAACTGAACTATCACGGCAAAGATAACTACCCACCCGTTTTACCAAGAGTCCCGGAAGCCAATCAAAAACATAGTCTTCCACCAGTTACTAGCAAGAATTCAGAGAATAAGCAATTGAGAATTGGAATTCAGAATAGAACCATTCAAACTGTCGTTTCAGGAAGAGCTGTGCAGAAGTTAGGACTACTTGAGTCTTTTATAACAGACTTAAGCAACAGTTCACAGAACCAGTTCTCGACAAAATGGATTGACCATAAATCTGCAGCTCCAATACTTAAAGGCCTCAAAGAATCAGAGTTAGACATTGCGATTATCGGAGATTACGCAATTAGTCATATGGCTACATCTCAACAGCATAATGAGACTAACGGATCAATACTTATAAGCTTCGTCAGCATTAATCCGTACGGAAGTGGATCAAGCTTACTCATTCGCAAAGACGCTAAAGAGACCGGATTGCAGAATCTTAAAGACAAATCAATTGCAGTACCTTTTTTATCAACTGCCCACGGCAGCCTGCTTTACAACTTAAATCAAAAAAACATACTTAGATCTACTCGGTTAGTCAATATAAACCTTGAAAGCCAAACTAATCTTATTGAAGACTCAATAAATACCGGAGCGGTGGCATGTTTTACACCATTTGACCACTTCATTTCAGCTGGGCATCATTACCAGAAAATTGAGGACGAAGTATCAACACCCTTTGCGTTCTACGGCGTTGTTGTAAGGCGACAATTCGCTATTGAGCAACCGGATATCGTGATCGCCTTCTTGAAGGCTATGCTCTGTTCAAATTATTGGTTTGCAAATACTAAGTCTTCCATCGCACATCTTAGTCGATGGACTGGGGTTAGCGCATCTTGCATCAACTATGTTTTAGGAGAGCGACATGGCAAAGACGGACATTATCAACCAGACATGACTATTAGAGAAGATTGGATCAAAGAATACACCGATAAAATATTTATTGAGAACCAAAACAATAAAACATGCTCTTTAAAGAAAGGGCCCTTCATTGAAACTGAATACCTTAAAGCAGCAAAGCGCGATTTAGGAATGACTATACTTTAACCAAAAAATAAGAAACAAACACTAACTGCAAGGCAGAAAAGATCGCAAAAAAGATGGCTCTATAATCCCTTCGACTTAGCTCAAAGCAACATAAATACCCAACAGCAAACATTGCCAACGACAAGCAAAATTTAGAAAACAACCCCAACATTGGCCGAGCTGCGACCAATAAGCCATAAACGGGAAACTCGGCACCATACACCAAACCACTTAGATCAACGACTACAGACATAATTGCTAGGACTAAAAATATAATTAAAAACCGAGGGAACGTTCGAAAGAACGAGGTCAGGGAGAATGGAGACTTCCTAGTACCCTGATGTGTAAAAGGTACTAGAGATTTTGGAGCTGCAACAAGCTTCAGAAAGAATATCAGAGGTAAAAGCATTAAGATGCGAAAGGATTTGATCAGCAACGCAATATCAGTTGATTCACTTGAGAATATAGAAGCACTTGTCACAACTTGAGCTGTGGACTGCAAAGAAGAACCAGCCCAGACTCCAAAGGCATCAGGACCCAGTTGAAGTAAACCTGCAAATAGTGGCAAAAGAACCATTAAGATAAATCCAATTAACGTATTAATCCATATAGCCTTAGCAATATCTTTTTTTTCACCATTGAATATCTGAGAAGCAAAAGATATGGCAGCAGGCCCGCATATACAATTACCAGCCAAAAGCCAAATCATAAATGAATTGTCAATCTTAAGGAAACGATTAGCAGAAATCCCTACAAGACATGTGCACACTATGCAGATTAGAAGTGCCAAGATTGTTTTCCAAGAGATAGCTAATAAGTCAGAAAGGACAAATTGAGCACCCATCAGGGATAGTGCAATAGAGAGAGATCGCGAAGACAGTAGATCTGACTGGCGAATCCAAGTGGAACGCGTATTGAAGACGTTGCGAAGGGCAAAGCCTGCCAACAACGACAAGAGAACCGGCTGAAGAGCAATGGAGGCCAGAAGAGAATTGCTATTAGATAAATCCGGTAAGAAAAAGAAGACTAATAGATTAAAAGTGATACCAGACAAAAAAAGCATTATAAATAATCACACTGCTATCATTAATTTATCTGTTTCCTCGCGTATTGACCGAAGAACTCTAAGCTTAATTTCTCTAAACTCGTCCAAGAATGTTGAGTCAGCAGAACGTGGTCTCTTCAATGAAACATCGAAGATTTCCTTGATATGGCCTGGATTGACCCCCATTACAACAATTCGATCAGCCAATAAAACAGCTTCATCAATATCATGCGTAACAAATATAATGGTAATACCTACTTGGGCCCAAATACCCAACAACATCTCTTGAAGTATAATTCTCGTTTGAGCATCTACAGCGCCAAATGGCTCATCCATTAATAAGACCTTAGGGTTTGTGATAAGGGCACGAACAATACTGCCACGCTGTTGCATACCACCTGAAAGCTCATGTGGAAAAGATTTTCTGTAACCTAAAAGACCAACAAGATCAAGAAAGTGATCAACACGATTTCTGATCTTTTCTTTTGATAAACCCTGAATCTTCAACCCATAACCAACGTTTTGGTCCAATGTCATCCAAGGCAATAATGAATTCTTCTGAAAAACAAAACCACGATCTGGACCAGGTTTTGAAACCCGTTGATCATTAACACTAATAAGGCCAGATTCCGGCTTAATAAAGCCGGCAATAGCATTGAGTAGAGTGGATTTACCACATCCAGAGGGACCTAGCAAACAAACAAATTCTCCTGGCTGAACGCGAAGATTCACATTCGAAAGCACACAACGACGTGTATGCTTATCTCCAAAATACTTGCTGACTTGAGAAATTTCTAAGAGGTTAGACATTGAAGAATAGTTAAAGCGTTCCTTTGGAAATTTGACGCCAGGGCATCATTTTATTAGTAGTGAATAGAATCATCTGTGAAGAGAAAGCTCCTAAAAGACCAATTAAGATCATTCCCATAACAATTGGAGGATATTCAGAGATAACATATGATTCCCATGTTTTATATCCAATTCCATATTTACCGGCTATAATTTCAGCCGTCACAAGGCAAAACCATGCATTTCCCATACCAATCACAAGTCCTGCACTGATTCCAGGAAGAGAAGACGGAATAATAATATCCCTGAAGAGTTGAAAGTATGAAGCTCCTAAACATTGCCCAACTCGAATCATCAATAAATCAGACAGTGATGATTCAACTGATTTCTGCGTGCTAACAAGTATTGGATAGAAAGCTCCCACAAAAGTAATATAGAACATACCAATCTCAGCATTTGGAAACATTAGAATTGCAAGCGGTATCCAGGCAACAGCAGGAATAGGACGTAGTAGCTCTAATGGTGTCGCCAGTAATTCCTCTACCAAATGCGATGAACCAATGAGCAAGCCAATTGCAATTCCAAGTATTGAACCAGCAGTAAATCCGCAGATCACCCTAAAGATGCTTGACTGTAAGTGGATCCAAGGATTGGCTTGTACAAAAGAAATAAAAGCAGAAAACACCGCGGTGGGTGCTGGTACAAACTGAAAGTTAATAATGAAGTTAACCTTCAAAACACTCAGAATCTGCCATAAGCAAAGAAAAAAGAGTAACGAAAACCCACGTCGGCTCAAAGAGCCTCCGTGGGTTGTTAGCAAGCGACGAACTGATGCTCCTCGCCTGCTGACAGTGGCTGTTGAAGGAGTTTGAGTGGTGCCTGAAGAAGCAGTCACTGCCATGAGACCTAGGAATTAGAATTTGCTATTGATGCGATAAAAGAATTGCCTATGATTATCCAAAAGTCTGCAGTTGAGTAAAGTCAATGACCTTACCTCCCGACTTCTGAGCATAAGCATCAGCATCATCCTTCAGAAGGAAAGCAGTCACAGTTCCATTGTTATCCACAAAGAATGCCGTATTGGCAAATAACTTCCAACCTTTATTCATATCGTGAACGAAGACAACGCTCGGTGTCTTACCATTTTTCTCAAACTCCTTAAGAGCCTTCACCATGCTCACAGGGCTGGAGTAGTTTTGAACCTTATCTTCTCCTTCAATCCAGATTTGTCCGGCATTCTTCGGATTAGTTATTTGACTATTATCAAACGCATCCGTCCCTGAGATCTGATAAGCCTTACCTTTTTCAATTTGCTCAGCAACAGTAGTATTGAGCTTTGCTGCCGCATTTTCTAAGTACGTATTGTCAATCCATCCACGAACGTCAGAAGGTTGAATATTTTCGTTCTCAATTTTTCCAAGGCTCTTCAGCGTTGCAATACTGTTTTCGAGAGCTTGGAGCTGAACCTCCTCAATCTCTGGTGAAAGATATTGCAGTCCGGATGGACCTAAGAACATATAGACAACTTCTTTGTCTATACCAGACCATTCCTCAATCTGTGCAGAAATTACTTCTGGACTATCAAAGAATTTATTATTAGCTACAAGAACCGATTCCATGAAAGCAGTGACAACTTCAGGGCAAGCCTTGGCGAAATCCTCACGAACCGTAATGCCATGTAGTGTTGGCACACCGGTCTGAGCTCCATCAAAAATCTTTTTAGCAAAACCTCGATAAGGGAAGAGTTCGCCGAAAGGAACAAAGTCTGCATGCGCTTCAATTTGGTTCTTCTGGAGACTTGAACCCCCAACAGCAGGCGCCTGGCTTATGAGTGTTAAATCTTTCTCAGTATCAATTCCTTCATCTTTCAAAGCCTTCAAAACCATGCCATGTGCTGCAGAACCAAAAGGTACAGAAACAGTTCCACCCTTCAAATCAGCCAAACTCGTAGCGTCACTATCAATAGGCACAACCACAGCATTGCCAGCTCCATTGGGGCTATAAGCCAAAGTGCCAATAAAAACTGTTTTTGTATCACCTGAACCTTCTCTGCCCTTAATCAAATTAATGACCGCAGGGAAATCACCCATCAGGCCAATCTGAATCTGACCTGCCATCATTTTATTAGTAATAGGTGGTCCAGATGTATAGCTCGACCATTCAACTTTGTAATCTAGATCTTTATATTTTCCATCCTTAGGTAAATTTTCTTCGAAAACCTTCAGTTCACGAACAGCCGCGCCTCCTACTGCCGTATTAATAACTTGATCCTGTGTACCAATATGTATGTTGGCACACATAGACGCATCTTCTCCTCCAGAAGTTGATGCAGAATCATTACCAGCACAAGCCAATAGAGAAGTTCCGACTAGACCGGTACTTAAAATAACTCCAAGACGACTGACAATTGTTTTCTTGAATGGTCTAGAAAGGTTGTTCATAATTAAAGTTGACTTTCCAAATTAAAATTGGCTCCCCAATTAATAGTTTCTAACGATGTACCGCGATGTAATGCTTGCTACAAAATATTCTAAAGGGTATTGCTTAGCACAATAGAAGAGTTGCTCATTAAAAATACCAATAGCCTACTGTTAGATCTATTTACAGTACTTGCTAAGTACATATCGAGAAGAGTATTTACGTTTAGGCACTATGCCTTTCTCCTAATCGTAATAGTATAGACATTCATAGATCATCCATTCATGAACTGCCAACAACAATATAGCGGTGCATTAACAAATACATCGCTATCGATTCACACTGAATCCCGATCTTCCAAAGAGTTTTACCAATGCATGACTTGAAGCATTTCGTAGATCATGTTTAGCATTAATAATCACTTTTAAAGCAATATCTTATTGTCAAATAAACACAGTTACAGATTCTAAATGTATCAGTTGTAACGAAAAATATTTGCCACTCCTCTTGCAGAAATCGAATCAAAGCCACAAACAAACAAATATTCTTGAATCTAGTATCAAGCAATACGAATTTCCAAGCTCACTAAGCATTTATATACATGGCATGACGGTGTTTAATTAATGTTTAAGGAATATCGACCATCACAGGGATATGACGAGTATTTCTGCAAGAAACAATCTGCACCTCGTTCTGATTTAGAACCACTGCTCAATTCTCTTGGGCAAATCGGTCTAGATGAGCTCAACCGCAACCATGCATCCGCCAGTAATCTGCTACGCCGTCTAGGGGCAACGTTCCGAATGAACGGTTCAGGACTACATGATGGCGAAAGGATCTTGCCCTTTGATCCCTTGCCGCGGTTGATTCATAGACGTGAGTGGGCCAACTTGGAAGAAGGTTTACTACAGCGGCTTGACGCAATTGATCTTTTTTTGGCAGATGTTTATGGACCACAACGAATTCTCAATGATGGGGTAATTCCTAGAGAAGACGTAGAAAGTTCAAAGGGATGGCGGCCAGAGATGCAAGGTCTTCAACTACCACTAGATCGATGGTGTCACATCTCTGGGCTTGACCTAATCCGAGATGGCGATGGCAATTGGCGCGTCCTGGAAGACAACCTGAGATGCCCCTCAGGAGTGGCTTACTTTCTCGAGAACCGTCGAGTAATGAAACGACTGTTCCCGAGTCTTTTTGAGGGTCGACACATCCAAGCAATCGATGATTATCCATCTCACTTATTACGAACACTTCAGGATCTTGCCTCCTGGAGTGATGCTCCACGTGTCGCCCTTCTTACGCCGGGGATATTCAACAGCGCCTATTTCGAGCACAGCTACCTAGCCCAGCAGATGGGTGTCACTCTCGTTGAAGGGAGGGATCTGATCTGTGAAAATGAGCGTATTTATATGCGCAGCACAGCAGGTTTAAAGCCAATCGATGTTATCTACAGGAGAATTGATGATGACTTTCTTGATCCAAAGGTTTTCCGCCACAATTCAGTTCTTGGAGTACCTGGCCTCATGGAGGCGATGAGAAAGGGCAACATTGCTATCGCCAATGCTCCTGGCACGGGAGTTGCCGATGACAAACTAATTTATGCCTACGTACCCGAGATGATTCGCTACTACCTCGGACAAGAACCAATTATCGAGAATGTTCCGACCTATCTCTGCTCAAAGACAAGCGATCTTACTTACGTGCTTGAACACCTCGAATCACTCGTTGTGAAATCAGTTGCTGAAGCTGGGGGATACGGAATGTTGATCGGCCCCCACGCCTCATCAAGCGAAATCGAGGCCTTTGCAGAGAAGATTAAGACTCATCCTCGCAATTTCATTGCACAGCCCACATTGCAGCTCTCCACCGTTCCATCTCTCAGCGAGGGCGAGCTCTATCCATGTCATGTGGACCTACGTCCTTATGTTCTTCGGGGTAAAAGCAACTGGGTCAGTCCAGGTGGACTCACCCGCGTTGCCTTAAGACGTGGATCCTTAGTGGTGAATTCCTCCCAGGGGGGTGGTTGCAAAGACACCTGGGTGGTCAGTGAAAGTCAGGTTTCGGTGGAACATCAGGAGGTGATGCCATGTTGAGCCGAGTCGCTGACTCCCTTTACTGGATTAATCGTTTTGTGGAGCGCGCCGAAAATATTTCTCGCTTTCTAGAGGTGAGCGAAGCGATGGCCCTTGACAATCCCAGTGGAAGTGCGGAGCCCTGGTTGCCCTTGGTGGATGCAAGTGGGGATCGCAAACACTTCGATCAAAGATATCCGCTTCACTCACCGCAAGATGTCATGGAATTTCTACTCCTAGACCGCAATAACCCCAACAGCATCGTCAATTGCATCGAGAACGCTCGTGAAAATGCCAGGCAGATTCGCGATGTGATTTCTACAGAGATGTGGGAACACATCAACGATCTCTATTGGAGTATCCAGGAGGGAGAAGCACTTTGGCAGGAACCAGAACACGAGCAGCTCCGTAGCATTCGCCGGGGTTGTCAACTTTTCTATGGCATTACTGACGTCACCCTCAGCCGGGACCAGGCCTGGTTGTTTAGCCGACTGGGACGATTGATCGAGAGGGCTGATAAGACCTCCCGAATTCTTGATGTGAAGTACTTCCTACTTTTACCTGTGCCAAGCGCAGTGGGTGGCGTACTGGATGAACTGCAATGGATTGCACTTTTGCGCACCGCTGGTGCCTATCAGATGTACCGACAGAGCGTCCGACAAGCGATTACTCCCACATCAGTGGCTCGTTTTCTGTTGCTGGATCCGATTTTCCCAAGATCAGTACGGTTTTGCCTGCAACAGATCAACGAAACCCTCGAACGAATACACCACAGCCCCATTCCCGAATCGCCTGACGATCTCGAATGCATGCGCGGGCAGCTCGTGGCTAAATGGAATTATGTTCGCATCGAATCTCTAATAAATAGGGGATTACATGAAGCCATTGATCAACTACAAACCGATTTAAATCAGCTTCATGGGCTCATTCACATGAGCTATTTCATGACGACTGAACCAACATCAAAAGACCTCTCCACCATTACCACTGATCCCTCATGCTCGCTGAGCTGACTCACACACTGACTTATCGATACGACAAACCAGTCAACCTGGGCGAACACCGCCTGTGTCTTAAACCCAGAGGACAAGGCCATCAACGACTCCTAGAACACAAACTAATCGTCTCGCCTAATCCACTTCATCATCATGCGCTTGTGGCTGCAAGTGGTGATGAGATTCATCGGATCCGTTTTCAAGGCACAACTGATCAATTGTGCATCGAGGCCCAAAGCAAAGTAGAAACGCTACCTGCAGCACCACTTGAAGAATGCTTCAGCAAATTGGATCCTCCCCTACCCTACCCACGCAGCCATCTCAATCGAGATCTTCACGGTTCACTCGAAGGTTGGTTACCTAATGGTCAACACGATCCCTCCGCCATTGCCTTAACTCAAGACGCTCTCATGGGAGGAAATCAGCAAGTGCTGCCATTTTTAATCCAACTCATGGAGACAATTCAAGATCGAGTCAAATACACCGAGCGTCATTTAGGTCCCGCCTGGCCAGCCGGACGAACGCTCAGAGAAAGAGTTGGATCTTGCCGAGATCTTGCAATGCTGATGATTGAATGTTGCAGAAGCGTAGGGCTCCCAGCACGATTCACCAGCGGTTACCAACTCATAGATCCAGCTCCCGCTGTCTATGACCTCCATGCATGGACGGAGGTTTATCTCCCTGGTGCGGGCTGGCGTGGTTTTGACCCCAGCTCAGGGAAAGAAATCAGTGAAAGATATATCGTATTGGCGAGCTCATCAAAGCCAGAACTAACTGCCGCTGTTTCAGGCAGTTTCAATGGACCACCAAAAACAAGCAGCGAACTGAACTGGACAATCAAGGCAGATATAGAAGAACTTAATCTCAAGAGCACGGAAACACAATTTCAAGCCAATCAAGCTGCTTAAAAAGACTTTAAAAGGCCGCAAAACTCAATAAACTTAAAACACTCTTCTCGCGATACTGAGGTCATAATAACAACAAAATTAGATTTAACGCAAATTTTAAAGCCAGTATTGCAAAACAAGTTAAGATCAATATCTAGCACAAAGAATCACATCGATATAAAGCCGAAATCGATATAAAGCCGAAAGGGAGTAAACCTTCAACAGCAAAAGACTGAGTACAACCGTCGACTGGATGCCCTCAAAAGATTGCATCAATAACTTATATTGCTGCAAAGAGAATAATCAAGAGTCAATAGACTGAGAATTCTTCAGCTTCGTAAAACCAAGAGAGAAAGAATAAGATCATTTTAAATATTATTCACCAGTCGGATTTAGCAAACATATGATCAGCAAAACTAACGTCAGACGATCATGAGCGAAGCTGATTCAACAGGTGATCCAAAGGCAGCCAACGTTCGGCCTCGACAGGCAATGAACTTGTAATCTCTTTGCAATACCCTCGTAATAATAACTTTGCAGCTTCAATTTCTGAAATCCCCCTACTTCTTAGATAAAAAAGTTGATCTTCCTGCAACTGAGAGACTGTAGCTCCATGAGTACAACGCACATCATCAGCAACAATTTCCAGCTCTGGTTTAGTATCAATTCGCGCCCGCGGTGACAGCATCAAGTTTCGACTCAGCTGAGAGGCATTTGTTTTCTGAGCAATCTTAGGTACGGAAACCGCTCCATTAAAAACTGTATGTGAATGACCAGAAACTAGATTTTTCTGAAGTTGATCAAATTCCCCATCAGGACCATCAAATCGCATAAAGCTGTTCATTGATATCTCCTGATCATGGTCACTCATCGCCAAACCATTCAGAATTGTTTTCGCTTTCCCCTTCGACTGAATCATCCGAGGTTCGATTCTTGCAAGATGCCAACCCTGCAATGCAGACGTTAGTTCATACAAACTGCCAGGCTCTTGTTGCACAGCAAGATGGGCGAAAAATGAGGAGTTACCTGTTCCAAGCGCTAACACACCATGATGTAATGAGGAATCAGATCCAAGCTGAACTTCTAGAATATGACTCTGAGAGGTGTTGGCCTCACCTCTCCAAATCTGAAGGATTTCAAGTTCAGCCTTCTCCTCCAGAATCAAAAGGATACGTGTAGCGGAAAGTCCATCACAGGAGTTACCCATAATGAGTTCGAGAGGCGGCGGCGAACCAGAGATTCGCAATGCCAGAAGATGCTGAGTAGCCGCATGATTAAGTTCAACCAACCAATCTGATTCAGAACCAAAACACGCAAGCGAACTTCCCAAGTACGTATTAATTTCAGCCTCTGTAAGCCAACTCAGGCCTGCTGGCAAAGTAAGACTCCTAAGTTGATTTTGATCAGTGTCGAGATGCAACCGAAGCCCATTACTAGGTGCAGCTGGTATCGACTGATCGATTCCATGGGACCTAGACCCCTGCAAGGGACGACTAAAGATTGACTCCAATCGATCGACCGCAGAAAAGCGCCAAGATTCCTGTTTTCGATTGGGTAGCTCTAATTGTGACAAAGAACTTCTACCATCACGCTGAACCTTCTCTAATAGCCCAGATGGTGACGGTAGAGACATTAACCAATCAGACACTCCATTCATAAGTGAATTAGTCATGATCAAGCAGCTCCTTGAGTAACAAGTTCACTATCAACCCAGTCATATCCTGTTTTCTCTAGTTCAAGTGCTAACTCGCTACCACCAGTCCGAATAATTCGACCGGATGCCATAACATGTACAAAGTCTGGTGTGATCTGATCTAAAAGACGTTGATAATGCGTAATCAAAAGAATGGTATTAGTTGGACCAGCAAGTTGATTCACTCCTCCTGCCACAATACGAAGAGCATCGATGTCAAGTCCTGAGTCTGTCTCATCAAGAATGGACACAACTGGTTCAAGTAGTGCCATTTGCAAAATTTCATTCCGCTTTTTCTCCCCTCCCGAGAATCCCTCGTTAATACTTCGTTCGAGGAAAGCAGGATCCATTTTTACGACTTCGAGACGTGCCCTCACAAGATCATCAAATTCAAAGTGATCTAGCTCAGATTCATTCATTTCTACACGCCTTGCATTAGAAGAAACACGAAGGAATTCAAAATTACTGACACCAGGAATTTCAATCGGGTATTGAAAACTTAGAAAGACTCCTATTCTTGCTCTCTTCTCTGGTTCTAAATCCAGTAGATTTTGGCCACGATAGGTGACTGACCCTCCTGTGATTTGGTAAGCAGGATGTCCTGCCAAAACTTTAGAAAGGGTACTTTTTCCGCTACCATTACGACCCATAAGAGCATGTATTTCACCCGCTCTTAACTGAAGATTAACCCCTCGAAGGATCTGCTTACCTTCTACAGAAGCATGCAGATCTTTAATATCAAGAAGTAGTTCTGAATCAGGATTGATCATGTAAAAAAGAAATTAGTGAAATAAAGAAAACTAAATTGTCAGAAATCCTCAGCCTATTGAATTTTCAAGCCTCAAAGCCAAAAGACGATCTGCCTCAGCAGCAAATTCCAAAGGAAGTTGGCTATAAACATCTTGACAAAATCCACTCACCATCATGGACACAGCTTCTTCAAAAGCGATTCCTCTGCTTTGCAAATAAAATAGTTGATCTTCTGAAATACGGCATGTACTAGCTTCATGCTCAACAGCCGCTTGGGGTTGTTGACAATGGATATAGGGATACGTATTAGCAGCTGCAGAGTCACCAATCAACATTGAATCACATTGACTGTAGTTACGAGCACCTTCAGCAGATCGACCAATATTGACAAGGCCACGGTAACTATTGCTAGAGCGACCAGCGCTAATGCCTTTACTAACAATTGTTGAGCGAGTTCGAGGTCCTAGGTGAATCATTTTTGTTCCCGTATCAGCCTGTTGGAAATGATTAGTTAAGGCAACGGAATAGAATTCACCAACAGAATCTGGACCCATAAGCACACAACTTGGATATTTCCAGGTGATAGCTGAACCAGTTTCAACCTGTGTCCAACTGATATGACTTCTCGCTCCGCGACAGTGTCCACGTTTGGTTACAAAGTTATAGATACCACCCACACCATTTTCGTCACCAGGATACCAATTTTGAACTGTCGAATATTTAATTGACGCATCATCCAGAGCCACCAACTCAACGACAGCAGCATGAAGTTGATTAGTGTCAAACATAGGCGCAGTACAACCCTCAAGATAACTGACTGAAGCACCCTCTTCTGCAACGATTAATGTGCGCTCAAACTGTCCAGCATCTCCTGAATTAATCCGAAAATAAGAAGATAAATCCATAGGACATTTAACTCCCTTTGGGATAAAAACAAACGACCCATCGCTAAAAACAGCCGCATTTAGAGCCGCAAAGAAATTATCATTGCTTGTCACAACAGTACCTAAATATTTCTCTACAAGTTCTGGATGTTCTTTAATAGCTTCATTGAGTGGACAAAATATTATTCCATCCTCAGCGAGCTTCTCTTTATAAGTGGTGGCGATAGAAACACTATCAAAGACAGCGTCGACGGCAACATTGCTCAAACGCTTCTGCTCGTTCAAGGAAATACCAAGCCTATTAAAAGTATCTAATAGTTCAGGATCAACCTGATCTAAGCTTGTTTTTTTCTCCATCTTCTTGGGTGCTGCATAATAGATAATATCCTGATAATCTATAGGTGGATAGCCCAATTTAGGCCAATCAGGCTCAGCCATCGAAAGCCAATGCTTATAAGCACGTAAACGGAAATCAAGGAGATACTGAGGTTCTTCCCTTTTTGCTGAGATCCATCGTACGACGTCTTCATTGACACCTTTAGCAATTTTATCTTCCTCAATATCTGTTACAAATCCATATTTATAAGGTTGACTCACAAGCTCTTGCGAAGACAAATTGTCCATAAAGCTGAAATTACGCATTAACCTTCTAACTTCTTAGCCAGAAACGCCTCATGCAAAGCAGAAGTCGTTCGAAGCAAACCAAACATCAGATCACAAAGCACACGCGAATAACTTCTGCACTACAAGAAGACGTAACAAATGATGGAGATGGAGAATAATATTTCAACCCAGCAAAGAACGTAGGTCGCACTCTTACTAATCTACTAATAATACATATCTGGTTTGGACTGATGATTAATCATTTAAATCTATATTAACTTCTATAGACCAAAACAAGAGAGGCAAGACCAATGGAATATCAACTTCAAAAAGCACTTTTCTCAAGGAGGTAAAATTAAATTATACGTTTCCCTTAATCAAGAGTTGCCAAAAAATCCATCAACTTGCAATTCGCTCAATACAGAAAAGACATATGCTTATTTTCATAATTCCGGATTAGAACGGGCACACCTCACCAACCTCTAAAAGTATTCCAAAACCTTGATTCGGTGTTCTAATAGTCCTAGTTTCTCCAGCGACTCCTATCAGGCTTCTAAGGAGGATCAATCACGCGCTCAAGGCATGGATCTTTGATACGAACACCAGTTCAGAACTAACGACTATCAACAAACTCATCGACCAGCAATCTCTAAGGGCCGTTCCATCAACATCAATAGAACTACCAGCTCAGGCAGTGACATCTCAACCCACATTGATAGTGATTCAGCACATTGACAGGGAAGGGCCTGATCTGATCGGTGACTGTGCCAAAGAATTAGGGATGAAAATCCAAACGATTCGCCCCGATCGTTGGGAATCCCTCCCCGACCCAATCAGTACTGAAAACACCATCGCCGTTCTACTTGGTGGTCCAATGAGTGTCCAAGACCGCCACTCAGCCCCATTCGCATGGCTGCAGAAGGAGTTGGAATGGTTAACCCAATGGCACGAGCAAAAATATCCGGTTCTGGGGATTTGCCTCGGGGCTCAACTCCTAGCAGTAGCTGCCGGTGGAACAGTGCATTCGCTACAGCTGGGGATGCCATCTCATCCAATAAAAGAAGTTGGCTTTGGAGCCATCCATTGGCTAACAGAACCCATCAGCGAACCACTCCTAAAGGGGATGAATCCCAGTGAAATGGTGCTGCACTGGCATGGCGATCGCATCCGCCTCCCTGCAACAGCGACCTTAATGGGCTCATCACTTCAATGCCAAGAACAAGTTTTTCGAATCGATGAGCACGCCCTTGGGTTGCAATGTCACCTAGAGGTGAGAATGACAAATCTCGAGAGATGGATTCTTGAGGACCACAACTACATTTTGAGTGCTCTGGGAGCTGATGGTCCTAATCGCCTACGACAAGACAGTGAGCGATTCGGTGACGTCCTTGAACGTCAGGGCCGACTCTTTATCAGCAATGCGTTGAGCTATCTTTCCGCATCCACAAAAAAAATTTAGTGACCACCGATCAATCTCTCGATGTTACGCCATTTGCGGAATAGGTTCGAGACCATGCAAACGTGGATGAATGGCGCCTTTTGAAGTGACTTGATAGAGCTTTGGAATCTTTAAACTGTTATAGACGCGAAACTCTCTCACAACGCATGCGCTTGGATCTCTCTTGGCCTGATTAAGAACTACAGAGCCATCTGGATCAGATACAGAGCGATGAAATGTTCCTCTAGGTATATGAAGAATATCACCTCCATTGTCTAGACGAACAATATGGAATGGATGATCCCAGGCCAAATTAACAAGAAAAAAAGTCCTTCCACCTCCAGCAGAAAGAAGATTGTCATCCTGATGAGGATGCAGATAAAACTGCCATGCTCCACTCTGTAAATCATTCGGTGGACTCACTGCAGGCCCTGAGTGAATCACAAGATCCCGCGCATTCGAATCAGATATCGTGACATCAAAAAATCGAACAGAGGGCGTATCACGAAAACGCGTATAGGGAATAAGCTCAAACATTTCAATTCAGAACGATCTGTCAGATGAACAGATTTAACGCTGATATCTTTCTCAATCCGTAGCGAATGCCACTCATCCACCCAGATAGGCCATCTCAGCATGCTGATTCGCTAGCGGCCTTGTTCCTCGCTCCTCGCTGAATCGATCCGACCGACCGAGCCACACACGAGCCATCATTGTTTCAAGCCCCAAATCTGACACATCTTGACGAAGCCCATCACGCAAATCGACACCTTCGCTCGCAAACAGACAAGTAAAAGCTTTGCCGTCGGCTGTAATTCTCAACCGATTGCAATCGGAACAGAATGGCTCGGTAATTGACGCGATAGTGCCGATAATCCCTCCACCATCTTTATATGCCCATTGCCGACTTGTGCCACCAAGCGGTCGGCCTGAAGATTGAAGCGGCCACTGGTCGTTAAGGATCTGAATCATCTCACTCGCTGGCATCACCTGATCACGGCACCAACCATTGCTATTTCCAACATCCATATATTCGATTAAACGCAGTTCCAATCCTTTCTGACGGGCCAGACGAGCCAAAGGAATCAGTTGATCATCATTTTTTCCGCGTTGAATCACAGCATTAAGCTTGAGGGCTCCCAGCGCAGGGTCATACCCAGCAGTACGTGCAGCATCGACACCAGCCAAAACTTTATTTAACAGATCAAATCCAGCTCCTGCTCCTCTACGCAGGCCAGCCATCCGAGCAATGCTGCCACCGTCTACAGCATCCAAACTGATCGTGATGCGATCAACTCCCGAAGCGCGTAACCTTCGCGCTTTCTCATCATCGAGTAAAGAACCATTCGTGGTAATAGCAATATCTTTCAGCTGAGCAAGGGGATCACTGAGCTTTTTGCGACCAGCCGAGAGCGCTTCCAGGAGCGGCCAAAGCCGTTCGGTCAGTAGGGGCTCACCACCGGTCAATCGCAGAGTATGAACACCTAAACGGCAGCCAGCATGGATCAAGCGCAGCTGATCTTGAGTTGACAACAAGCCCTGCGGCTCAACACTTTCTGGACAGCAATAAGGGCACGCTAAATTACACCTAGCGGTGAGGGAGAGTCTCAAAACCCCGAGTTGCCTACCAAGGCGATCGCTGACAGCTGACGACTTCATCATTCCTCTAGCTTTAGGAGATCGGCAGGACAGTTGGCGTTACGCAATGACCCTTCCGGAAAGACAAGCGTCCTGTACGGCACCTTTTTAAGCCAATCAAGCATGCTCAACTGATCTGAGGCCAGCTGAGCCAATATGGTTTCTCGATAAAAACTGTCATTGGGATAAATAGCAAACAGAGGCTGAAGCCGAATCCCGTCGTGAGAGACCATAGCCAAGGAAGATTGCTCCTTCCAGGCTCGAATCAATTTGATCACGGTCTGCGACTCCAACCAAGGCATATCAACAGGCAACACCAACAAACCCATCACCGTCGCCGTACCAAAGACACCGGACAAGGCAGCCAAAGGTCCCTTACCAGGGAAAGGGTCCGAGCGGCAAGCAACACCTTCGAGGGTTGAAGCCAACAGGTGATGGTTTGAGTTCGAGCTCACGACATCCACCATCAATCCCTGTTGATGGCACAAACCGATGCTATGAGTCAACCAACAGCCCCCTTGAGGATGTGGGATTAGCGCTTTGTCCCTGCCCATTCGACGACTAGATCCTCCGCAAAGCACACAGGCTCGTAGACCATGAACCAATTGCAGATCGTTCTTATAACTCTTACTTTGACCAACCATATTTACAAGATTGTAGCGAATGAAACCATTTGCAGATCTTGCCACATAATTTCTGGAGATAGAAACTCCAAGTAAATTCGGTATCAGACTTGACTGAGAAGAGATTCACGCAGTGGTGAAATTATGTGGCGGTTTGCATATGCGCCGCGTCTTAAATCCTGAGTGCATTTTTTTGAGGCCGGGGTTTTCCCACAATTACTTTTGTCCCCATGCTTGGAGAACTCTGGTCGTTCCAAGGGAGATATCGAACTCTCCATCTCACTTGGTTCGCTTTTTTTCTGACCTTCGTTGTTTGGTTCAATCTCGCGCCACTTGCCACCACTGTGAAAGCCGATTTGGGCTTGACCGTCGGTCAGATTCGGACCGTGGCCATTTGCAACGTGGCTCTCACCATTCCAGCCCGCGTTCTCATCGGAATGCTCCTTGACAAATATGGGCCTCGATTGACCTATTCGTGCCTGTTGGTGTTTTCGGTAATTCCGTGCCTCCTTTTTGCATCAGCTCAGGACTTCAATCAATTGGTGATTTCTCGCCTGCTCCTTTCCATTGTTGGTGCAGGCTTCGTCATCGGGATCCGCATGGTGGCCGAATGGTTCCCTCCCAAAGAAATCGGTCTTGCTGAGGGAATCTATGGAGGCTGGGGCAATTTTGGCTCAGCTTTTTCGGCCTTGACCCTGGTAGGACTAGCGGGATGGCTCTCCTTCTCAGGTGGCTTTGAACTGCCTTCCGGCGCCGTAATCAATTGGCGTGGAGCCATCGCACTAACTGGCATTATCTCAGCTGTCTACGGCATCATCTACTACTTCAACGTCACTGATACTCCCCCCGGAAAGGTTTACCAAAGGCCCGATCGCACAGCTGGCCTGGAAGTGACTTCCATGCGTGATTTCTGGGGGCTACTTGGCATGAATGTGCCCTTTGCAGCCATTCTTTGCGTGCTCTGTTGGCGCCTACAAAAAGTTGGCTTCCTCAACGCTGGCACCTATCCACTAGCCCTAGGCGCTGTTTTGATCTGGTTCATTTTTCAGACATGGGGGATCATCCGCACCAACCGGGAACTCATTATGGGTACAAAAGTGTATCCAAAAGAAGATCGTTATGAGTTCAAACAAGTGGCCATTCTTGAACTCACATACATTGTCAATTTTGGATCAGAACTCGCTGTTGTTTCGATGTTACCCACATTTTTCGAAACCACATTCGATCTTCCAAAAGCAACAGCTGGGATCTTGGCCTCTTGCTTCGCTTTCGTGAATTTAGTGGCAAGACCTGCAGGTGGATTGATCTCGGACAAGCTCGGTAGCCGTAAAAACACCATGGGCTTTTTAACAGCAGGTTTGGGTATCGGTTATCTCGTAATGAGCACGATCAAACCAGGAACTTTCTCAGGAAGCACTGGTATTACCATTGCCGTTATCATTACAATGCTTGCCTCCTTCTTTGTGCAATCAGGAGAAGGAGCAACATTCGCTCTCGTTCCATTAGTGAAGCGGCGCGTCACAGGCCAAGTTGCTGGCTTGGTTGGAGCTTATGGAAACGTTGGAGCGGTGACCTACCTAACCATTTTTAGCCTTTTACCGATGTGGATGGGCGGAGGGAAAGATCCATCCCCCGAAGTGATCGCTGCTTCTAACAGTGCATTCTTCCAGGTACTGGGAATCGCAGGCCTCATTGTTGCCTTCTTCTGTTTCTTTTTCCTGAAAGAACCCCAGGGTTCCTTCGCCGAACTCCACGAAGGAGAATCCACTGCACCATCACTCGTTAACTAATAATTCAAACGATTCTTATACAAGGACATCACACCCGAAGCCAGAATCTTCGGGTGTGATGTTACGAGAACTACTACGCCATGACAGAACAAACATCGAGTATCCGCAGTCAATGTCCATATTGTGGAGTGGGATGCGGTCTAGATCTACAACCTCCTGCGAAAAAAGGAGCCGCTGTTCGTCGAGATGCTGAAGGAACTCCAATGTGGAGTGCGAGAGGAGATAAATTACACCCATCAAGCCTCGGCCAAGTTTGCATCAAGGGAGCAACTGTCGGTGAAACTCTGGCAAGAGGCCGACTTGATCAACCGCTTAGTCGAAACAGTCTCAACGAGAACTTTGAACCCATTAGTTGGGATGAAGCCCTAGAGCGCATTACTGATCAAATCCAATCAAGCCTCAAATCCAAAGGTCCAGACTCCATTGCAATGTATGGCTCTGGGCAATTTCATACCGAGGACTATTACATCGCTCAAAAGCTTTTAAAGGGAGCCATAGGAACAAACAATTTCGATGCCAATTCCAGGCTTTGTATGAGTTCAGCCGTAGCCGGTTACACCCGTAGTTTGGGTTCTGATGGCCCTCCGTGCTGCTACGAAGACTTGGACCATTGCACGTTGGCTTTTCTCATCGGCAGCAACATTGCTGAATGCCATCCAGTGCTTTTCCAACGACTGCTCAAACGCAAAAAAAAACATCCAAATAGCGTCACCATTGTGGTGGTGGATCCTCGCCAAACCGACACTGCCAAGGCAGCAGACATTCATCTGGCTGTAGCTCCTGGCAGTGATCTGGCCCTTCTTCATGGCATCGCACACCTAGTGATGCGAGACAATGGCCAGGATTCTGAATTTATAGATAACTGCACAGATAAATACGACTCCTTCTTTGATGTCGTTGCCCGTTGGACCCCTAGACGGGTTGCTTTGTATTGCGGAATTCCAGAAAAACGTCTCCGTGAAGTCGCTCAACTTTTCCATCACAGGGAAAGAGTGCTGAGCCTCTGGTCCATGGGAGTGAATCAGCGGCGAGAAGGAACAGCGGTTGTTGGCGGAATTATCAATTTGCACTTACTAACAGGCCAGATTGGACGAGAGGGCTCAGGGCCTTTTTCACTGACAGGGCAACCCAATGCCATGGGGGGAAGAGAAGCAGGGGGGCTCTCCCATCTCCTCCCTGGATACCGACAAGTTACGAACGCTGAGCATCGCACTCAAATCGAACACACCTGGGATATCCCAAAAGGAAATATCTCACCTAATCCTGGCCTAACGGCCTGGGAACAGGTGGAGGCGATGGAACGGGGGGAGCTGGATTTGTGGTGGGTGGCTGCAACCAATCCACTTGTCAGCATGCCAGACCTTGAACGGGTCAAAGCAGCTGTAAAACGATGCCCGATGGTCGTGGTCAGCGAAGCCTATGCCGATACCGAAACGTCTCATTACGCCCATCTCCTCCTTCCAGCAGCGCAATGGAGTGAAAAAGCAGGAACCATGACCAATTCAGAGCGACGGGTCACCTACTGCCCTGCCTTTCGACAACCCCATCGCGAATCCCGCCCTGATTGGCAGGTCTTCGCAGAGATCGGTCGGCGTCTTGGTTTTGAAGCACAGTTCTCCTACGAGTCTGCAGCTGAGGTCTACGCCGAGTTCACGGCAGTTACCGATAAGCAACTATGCGATGTCTCAGGGTTGAGTCACCAATTGCTGGCTAGAGAAGGACCGCAACAATGGCCATTTCCGCAAAAGAGCTCACCGTCTCAAGATTCAAAGCGGCTCTACACCAATCAACGATTTCAGACGGCCAATCAAAGAGCTCAGTTCTGTACCGACCAACCTCTTGGTCTTGCAGAACCACCCTGCGAAACTTATCCCCTCATTCTCACTATCGGTCGTTATCTCGGACAGTGGCACACGATGACACGTACAGGAAAGGTGAAGCGCTTAACAACCATGCACCCTGAACCACTTTTAGAAATTCACCCAAAAGATGCCGATCAATTTGCGGTGAAGCATGGCGAGCTTGCTGCGATTAGTTCTCGTAGGGGCCAACTGACTGCTCGCGTCAAAGTCACGGAAAAAATCCGACGGAGCACGGTCTTTCTGCCGATGCATTGGGGATTCACGCAAGCTCAGGCCTGTGAAGTCAATGCATTGATGCATGAACAATCTTGCCCCATTTCAAAACAACCAGAACTCAAAGCAAGTGCGGTCATCGTGGCCCCAGTAATGTCAGTCATCAAACCAATCGAACAGGAAGGAAAACGCTTACAAGCTGTTCGTCGTTTAATCATCCCAGCACTTCGCTGAAAGCAGCGTCCAAGTTGTGGTGATCATGGCCAGGGCGCGCCAATTTGCATAAAGCAAAACGCTCCACTTCAAACAAAGCAGCCCATTGATTAATGCTGATGGAAACTGATCTCTCAAGAGCAGCTTGTTGAACAGCCTCTGGAATCAACCCCAACGTCTGCCAAGGCTCACCCATGGCGATAGGAAGATCCTTCACCATCCCATCAGCCATCTCTTGAGTGAGAGTCCGCAAATGCATGCGCAAAGCATTTAACTCTGATAATTGATCAGGCCAGTCCACCAAACTTTGGCGCTGTTCCTGACTGAACTCGAGCCAATGACTCAGTTTGAGCTTGACACCGATGAGGTCTAGCTTTCGGCGCACGCAAAGAGGAATGCAACGCCAGTTTCCAACAAAATCCTTCTCAAACAGGAAGCAATGGCTTGCCTGATTCATAACGTCAATCATTGAATTCGTTCATTCTGAACTCTTTGAAAAACTCGGCATTCAAATGGTTTCAATGGCAACTCCTTGAAACAACAACAAAGGTAATTCTTTTAAAACTTGGTTGATATTTCGTGCGTCTTGCCATTTCGCTTGGCCTTCTTCTTGGTTCGATCCATGGCTGGTATACCAGCGAAGCCAATGCACACTCCACTCCGTACTACGGCGTCATGAATGTGAATTCTCCTAGCTCTTTTCTGCCATTTGGTAGCGATTCACTCAGCAGCTTTCCATAGTAATAACCTGATTCTCTCGTCAGGTCATGACTTCCAGTGCCGCTTCTCGATCAAGCCGAAGCCAAATTGCCATAGCAACAGGGTTTCTTGGGGCCTTCATTGTTGGTTCACTTGCGGTGCAAATGGTGCGTAGCCAAGTTGGAACTGCTGGTGACAACAATCGAAGCGCTTCGAACATCAAGCCAGTGATTGCTTCACAAGCCACCCTTTGGGCAGATCTGGGATCTCGCAGCGACTCAATCGCACCTTCAGGCGTTCGTACAACGAACGCTTCCACCAAAGTTGATGTGAAGCCTGTCGTTGGATCTGAAGCAACACTTTGGTCTGATCTAGGTAGCCGCTAACCATGAGCAAAGGGATCACTCACCTCAACACATCTGGTGAGGTGCACATGGTTGATGTGGGTGATCGACCTCCCACTCGTCGGGAAGCAATGGCCCAGGGCTGCCTTCAAATGCAGCAAAACACGCTTGAACTGATCCTTGCGGGGAAAACTCCCAAGGGCGATGTACTGGCCGTAGCACGTGTTGCAGCCATTCAGGCAGCGAAACGCACCTGGGAGCTCATCCCCCTTTGCCATCAAATCCCTCTGAGTGGAATGGAAGTAACGATCGAACCAGATTCGTCGTTACCTGGACTCATCTTGAGTTGCAACTGCAGCACGACCGGTAGCACCGGCGTGGAAATGGAAGCAATGACAGCAGTATCAATCGGATTACTCACTCTCTACGACATGCTCAAGGCCATCGATCCAGGGATGACCTTGGGTCCGATTGCACTGACACATAAACAAGGAGGCCGTAATGGTGCCTGGTCCCGTTGACCCCTATGGACGAGAAGGGCTTCATCTCACCAAGGCACGAGAACAGCTCCTCCAGGCCATCAGCCCAATCAATGAACCAATAAACGTCTCCCTTGATCAAGCTCTGGGCCGCGTTAATGCCAAGTCGGTAGAAGCCATTACCTCGATTCCAGGGTTCAGAGCCTCAATCATGGACGGGTATGCCTTGGGCCAAGAGCATCAACCAACAGTTGGGAGCCAATGGATTGTTCAAGGTCGATCAGCTCCTGGATCTCCGTTCCGTCAAGCCTTAAAAGCAGGGGAAGCAGTTCGCATCTTGACCGGGGCACCCCTACCGGAGGGAGCCGGTTGGGTTTTACCCCAGGAGATCGTAGAAAACAACAGAAATCGATTGACCTTGTTGCGTGAAGCGTCTGATCAAGCCTGGATCCGAGCCGAAGACGAAGAATGCAGCGCTGGAGACCGTTTGATTGACCAAGGGCAACGCCTTACACCCTCCCACCTCGGACTGCTTGCAAGCTGCGGGATTGCCACACTCAAGATTCATCGTCAACCTCGCATTGGACTACTCATCAGCGGTGATGAACTCATCCCAGCGGGAAAAGATCGTCCATCAGGAGCTATATGGGAAAGCAATGGCACCCTTCTTGCGGCGATTTTAAGCAACATCAATCAGGTCGTGCACTCTCATCGCATCGTCCCTGATCAACCCGAAACTCTGAGACAAGTCTTGAGAGAGCTCAGCAATGAATGCGACGTTGTAGTGAGCACTGGCGGTATTTCAGCCGGCGACAGTGACTGGATCAGAGCCCTTGTGAACGAACTAGGCCAAGTCAGTTTTTGGAAACTATTTCTCAAACCAGGTCGCCCCTTCGCATTCGGGCACCTTCACAACAAAGACAGTGAGGTGCCATTCTTCGGTCTACCCGGGAATCCAGTTGCAGCAGCAGTTACGGCCCTACAACTGCTCTGGCCCGCCTTGCAGATAATGGAAGGTCAACAAGAGCCTGAATTATTTCCACGCGTCAAAGTCACACTTGCGAATCCTCTGCCTCGCCGACCCGGACGGCCCGAATTAGCCCGCGCTCGACTCGAAGTCAATCATCAAGGTGAGCTCATGGCACGGGTTAGTCCGTCTCAAGCCTCGTCCCGTATTAGTTCGCTGCTGAATGCAGATCTCCTACTGGAAATTCCTGCAAACAAAGGACGGTTGGAGACAGGTGAGAGTCTTTGGGCACAACTGATTCGAACCCGTCTTTTCTAGGCATGGGTTCATAACGGTGTATTTCCACTGACCCACGTCCCCTGTCCATCCCTCCATTCCCTCTTCCAAAAGGGAGCCTGATGCTTGATCGCCTCAAGCAAAGCCGTGCAACAACGCTGAGCAGGTCCACGAAGATCAGCTTCGACAGCCACAAGAACGATCACCTCAGAAGGCAACATGCGACCAACCCGATGAAGTACGAGTACTGAGCTGGCATCGTGATCCATCAGTAAGCGTTGCGCATCCTGACGGATGATCTCCTCACACATCCCTGGGTAATGCGTCAGCTCAAGAGCTTCTAGAGGCCTTCCGTCCTGCGCAACTTCCCGCACACGACCAATAAATGTTGCAGCAGCAGCAGTCTGCGACGACCAAGCAGCCAATTGGAGCCAAGGATCAAAGATTGTGTTGTGAAGTTGGATGGTGATCTTTTCTTGCATGACACCCATTCAACCTCCAGTAAATGGAGGAAGAAACGCAACTTCGTCCCCGGCATGCACCAACGTCTGCGGACTCACTAACTCCCGATTAATCGCAATTTGCACTGATGCGGGACGAGGACCAAGTTGCAACTGACTCCATACATCTTCAGCAGTAACAAGATCTTGGTCGGGGAGCATTACCCGTTGTTTCGTCCAGCCAGCTTGATCACGAAGAGAGGCAAACAACAACACTTGAAAGGATCTCTCCTGAGATTTCGTCATTGTGGACAACCTCGAGCACTGTTTGGTTTTAGCGTCAGAACAGGCGCGTGATACTGAGCTGGCCCTCTCAATTGCTCTTCTCACAATTTCCGACCGACGCACTAGGGCGGAAGACAGCAGTGGTGACGCACTGCAACAACGCCTAACGGCCGCAGGCCATCAGCTGGCTGATCGAAAGATCTGCCCTGATGATCGTTATCAAATTCGATCAGAACTGAGTCAGTGGATCGCCAACCCAACCATTGATGTGGTCATGACTAGCGGAGGTACTGGGCTTACAGGCCGAGATGGGACTCCTGAGGCTGTAGCTCCCTTACTCGACAAGACCATCGACGGCTTCGGAGAACTGTTCCGTGCTCTTTCATACGAGAGCATTGGCACCAGCACGCTGCAAAGTCGTTGCCTTGCTGGAGTCGCAAACGGCACCATCGTCTTTGTTCTTCCTGGCTCTTTAGATGCGGTTGAAACGGCTTGGGACAGGATTATTTCCAGCCAACTGGACACAAACACCCGTCCTTGCAACCTCGTCCAACTCTTGCCGCGATTGCGCGAAGCCTCATGGCAACCAGCCCTGGATCCTTCCTAGGCAAATGAATCGTCCGAAAGAACTGATCCGACCAAAATCAAGCAGATCTGGCAGATTCCTGAGTTTCCATTGCCACGATGAACAGCTCCTAAAAGTGATTCAGGAACAATTTTTGAGACCACACCCCACGTTCTCAATTTCAGTTTTTATTAGTGGGAGACTCCATTCCTTTCCGCATCACTCACCTTGAACAATTCCTCCACCTCGATTAGCGGCTTTGATTGAAAGGCCCTTTAGCAACAACCCTTAAAAAACAGTTGGACAAGGCTGAGCAGAATGATTGTAGAGATTCCAAATCAAAGCAGAGCGCATCTTTCGTCCCAAAGACATGGAGAGTAGTGGTGAGTCGCTGACTAAATCGTCACCAAGGGAGAGTTTCATCTCATCCAACAAATAGGCTCTGTAATCATCCAGGTGCCAGATAATTTTAAAAGCTTTACTCACTTTTATTCTGGAAACTTTTTACTTTCCTTTCGTAATCATATCAACAACAGCTCATATCTCAATAGATTTAATCCATCTGATCCACATAATCAGTTTGACCGACGGACCTTGAAGTTAATGCGATAGTCAAGTGATCTCAGCACCACAGATCTGAAATTAGTTGCAGCCTTGTTTCCAATCACTAGCTCCATATTGACAGATTTAAAATGGAATTGGCATCGTGACCATCGCTGGCTCAGGTGAGCAGGCAGTGACCTGATGATTCACCACATCTCCCACGACAACGATGGATGGTGATGCAAAATGTTCAGTTCGCGTGGCTGCTGCAACCTCCCTTAGAGGTGCCTTCAAGCAGCGTTGGCCAGCAACTGTGCCCTGTTGAACTACAGCAACAGGCGTCTCCTCATCAAGACCACCAGCGATCAACTCCTCTGCAATCCGCGGAAGATTGTGCAAACCCATGTAGATCACCAGGCCATCACTGGCAGTCGCAAGAGCGCGCCAATTCACTGAAGGGCGACGCTTGTCGATCTCCTCATGACCTGTCACGAACGTGACTGACGAACCAGCACGCCTGTGCGTCACAGGTATTCCGGCATAAGCCGGGGCAGCGATACCAGCCGTAACACCAGGTACAACCTGGACTGAGATGCCATGCGAAGCAAGATAAGCAGCTTCTTCCCCACCACGTCCGAACAGAAAGGGATCCCCGCCCTTTAGACGGACAACTGTTTGATATCGCTTACCCAATGCCACGAGCACTGAATTCGTACTGGGCTGAGGAACTGAGTGATGCCCACGGCGTTTACCGACAAAGTGCCGTTCACATGAATCAGGCACAAGATCGAGCACCTCTGTGGGGACAAGCGAGTCATAGACCAGAGCATCACAACATTGAAGTAGACGATGGGCTTTAACCGTCAGAAGATCGGGATCACCTGGCCCAGCACCAACGAGATACACGGTTCCAGTGATGGTCGACTCAGTCACGGCAAAGCAGCAAGACAATTAATCAGACCCTGCCGAAGTGAAGGATCCTCAAGGAGGGATGGCAGACCACCAGCCTGACGCAGCGCCTCCGACATCCGATTGGGGGCTAACGAAAGAGGGAATGGAATCGTTCTGGGATGGTCATTGGCAAAACGTTCCCAATCATCAAACGGGACCAAAGGCAGCTTTAACCGACGTTGTAAAGACTTGAGAAAGCGATCCGATACTCCCGGTCTTAGCGGATGGTGAATCAGTGCCAGATGTGGATGCTGGAGCGCAACATCAGCAATCCGTTGCGACATAAGCATCAACCAACATTCCCAGGAGCCAAGAAAGGGCAGGGATTTGACCGCAACACCTTCGTTTCTCAAACGATCACGAATCTGAGGGACATCACTTCGAACATGGCTGCCCGGAAGTAAAAGCAAGGGCACAAGCCATTGCGAGTCGCACTGCGCCGCAGTAGGTAGCTCTGCGGTCAGAACTTCAAATTCGACAGGGGCCCCACGTCGCTCAGTGACGGCAGCCGAAATCTGATGCAAGCAATGGGGAACCAAGCCACCAGAACGCCCATGGATCACCAAACGAAGACCAACTGAGCAAGCGGACTCACCACGCTTATGTATCAACGGCCACGGATCAGGAACCGCCTGAACTGGTGTAGTCGAGCGGATACGACTCATGACTACATGACCAACTACCGCAGAGATCATTCTCGCCCTCCCATGCAAGCAACTGCTCGAATCAAGCGAACACCACAACGATTCCGGAATGACTTTGATCGCGACCTGGCAGCAATGGCAAGGGTTTGGTCCATGATTCGCAATGGTGCGGTTCGCTGGATTGGTGAAATTGGACGCCAGTACTGAATCAAATGCCTGCGTGTGAATACAAAGCCATGGAGCCAGAAATTCAAGCATATGCTTGTATCAAATCAAACAAAATTCCGAGCTCGTAATCATCAGTTTGGTTCCAACCGATACCGAAATAGTTCCATCTAGATCGCTATAAACAACATCTCAGCACGCACAATCTGATGTGCTGGAAACTCGCCAACTGACGAATTCCCATACCAAGCATCAGTACTATGAGCATTCAAATTCCGGCAAGGCCCTTCCTAGAGGACAAAAAACTCAACAAGATTGAGCAGAAGAAAGCCTCTAAAGATGGGCTTCTCGTTGGGACTGAAATTGATGAATTTGCAAGAATTGGATGGGAAGAAGTTGATGAGACCGATTTACAACTTCGATTGAAATGGTATGGAATGTTTTGGCGACCTAAAACTCCAGGAAAGTTTATGCTTCGCTTACGAATACCCAATGGCGTAATCAATAATAAACAGCTGAGAGTTGTAGCCTCTATTGTTGAACGCTACGGAGAGAATGGAAGCTGCGATATCACAACACGTCAAAATTTACAGTTGCGAGGGGTTTTACTTAATGATTTACCGGAGATACTAAAACGTCTCAAAGAAGTTGGGTTGAGTTCTATCCAATCTGGATTTGACAACCCGAGGAACGTGACAGGCAATCCGCTCGCAGGTATCGATCCAAATGAGATTGTCGATACACGTCCCTTCACAACAGAATTGCAAAATTTTCTCACTAATGACTGTGAGGGGAATCCCGAATATTCCAATCTTCCGCGCAAATGGAATACTGCGGTTGCTGGTGCGAAAGACAACTTCTTACTCCACAACGATATCGTCTTTCACCCTGTAGAGAAGAATGGTGTGATGGGTTTTGGAGTCTGGATTGGAGGAATTCTTTCCTCGCAGATGAATGCTTATGCCATTCCCCTAAATGCATGGGTTAAACAAGATGAAATATGCAAGATGACGGATTCTGTCATTCGTTTATGGCGTGACAATGGCGAACGCGATAAACGACCCAAAGGTCGATTCCGCATGTATCTAGATCAGCTTGGAGTCGACACCTTTAGGAGCAAGGTTGAAGAACTTTTTGGCCCCCTCGAGATGGATCCTGGCTCAGTTTTTAACACTACACCACGTTCTCATTACGGAATTCATCCTCAAAAAGAAGAAGGTGAATTCTTTGCCGGGTTGCACGTCAATGTAGGACGCTTGACAGCAAATGATCTTCACAATTTGGCAACCGCAAGTTTGGACTATGGCAATGGAGAAGTTCGCTTAACAGAAGATCAAAATGTTATTATTGTAGGCATTAGTTCATCTAATTTAGATGGATTTAAATCAGATCAGTTGTTGAATCGTTTTCCCCTTACCCCGGGAACCGTTGCTGCTGGAACGGTCTCCTGCACTGGCAATACCTATTGCAGTTTTGGACTCACGAACACTAAAGATCAAGCGATTGCAGCGGCAGAAAAATTGGATGCTGAACTCGAACTTCCCGAAGAACTCAAAATCCATTGGACCGGATGTCCTAATACCTGTGGGCAAGCGTTTATGGGCGCCATTGGACTCACTGGCACTAAAGCAAAGAACAGCAAAGGAGAGATGGGAGAGGGCTACACCATGAGCATCGGAGGTTCTCAAGGGAACAATCCGCAAATTGGTGAAGTGCACCAAAAAGCAATTCCCGCTGAAGACATTCAAAAAGTCTTACGGCAGGTACTTATTGAACGATTCGGAGCCAAGCCAAAAGCTTAGGCACACCGAATTACTCACACTTTTAAAAAACCGTGGTGCTTTATTCAGAAGCCATGGTCATTTTAATCACAACTTTTACTTCCTACTTGTTTAGCAATGACCCCCTCAGGTGATTTCCTCTCTCGATTCATTAATTGGTTCAGTGCAAGTGGAGCAGACAAAGCACCAGTTGCAATAAAACCAAAAGATCAGGATTACTTCTCTCGTCTGATGAATCGCATCAGCGGTTGATCATTTCCTATTTATAAACACCCATACAATCCAACCATGAGCGCAACTGCGTCCCAGATGGACTATGTCCTTCCAAACGAATTAGTCGACGGCATGATTGCCGCCGGCGGCAAGAAAGCAACTGTCAGCATCAAGAATCTACTGATTCGTGGTTTTTATTCGGGAGCCATTCTTGGCCTCGCTGTGATCCTGGCCCTCACCGTTGGAATCCTGACAAAACTGCCATTTGTGGGATCTCTCCTTTTCCCCTTTGGGTTTGCCAGCATTGTTCTGTTCGGAATGGAGCTTGTTACGGGGAACTTCGCCCTGCTGCCCATGGCAACTTGGGCCGGGAAATGCAGCTGGAGTTCAACATTCCGCAACTGGACATGGGTATGGATTGGCAATTTCATCGGCACTCTTGTGGTGGCGATCATCATGGCCATAAGCCTCACCAGTGGAACAATGGATGCTGCTGCTGAGAATGTTGGACCCCCTATTTGGGATCTCGTTGCTCAGAAAATTGTTGCTTTAAACCAGATCAACGTTGTCAAAAAGTACGAGGCACTTGGAAGCATGGGTTTCTTCCTCGCATTTTTGCGTGGCGTTGTTGCCAACTGGTTAGTTTGCCTCGGGGTGACTATGGCTCTTGTTAGCAAAAGCGTCCCAGGCAAATTACTGGCCTGCTGGTTACCCATCACAGCCTTCCAAACAATGGGGATGGAACACATCGTTGTGAATCAATTTCTTCATACCGCAGGACCAATCCTTGGTTCAGGGGTTCCCTTCTACAAAGTGATTTTCTGGAATTTCTTACCAGTAACCTTGGGGAATATCGTTGGAGGAATGGTGTTTATCGGCATGCTTTTCTACAGCACCCATCGCACCCAAGTTTCCGATGTGCTTCCAACAGAGCATGATGAAAAACTAGAACGTGAACTGGCCGCTGAACTAGGCGCCCGCTGAATTAAGGACTCAATGAGTTCCATTGATGAAGCCACCCTCTGGGATCGGCTATCTAATGCAAGACGGATTCCACTGAATCCAGCCTGGCTGGGAGAAATTTTCTCTCCCAGCCTTTCTGATGAGCTCCGTTTCGCCGTAGCTGAACGTTTGGGGATGTTGGCGGAGTCAGGTTGGCCAATCATCAACGCCCTGATTGAACAGCACGGAATCCAACCAGAGTTAATTCATGCAGCTGGGCTATGCCATCAACCTGAAGCGAGAGACTGGTTGCTCGCGCTACTGGATCAATCCAATGATCCAGATGCCATTTTGCTCAACGCATTGGGATGCTGGGGTGCAGAACTCTCGATTGCTCAATTCAAACTGATATTGCAATTACCTGGCCAAGCAGAACGCCTCGCAGGGTTAAATCTTCTGAGCTTCAAATCTCATCAACTTCAAGCTTTAGAATTAATTGAATTATGTGAACACACTCTTCGAGATTGGCGAGATTCTGTTGTGATTGCCAGCATTCGCGTCCTACAACGCCGAAACGAAATCGAGATCAGCAACAGACTAGTTCTGTTGGTCCAAGACGGATCAGATGAAAGCGCTCATTCAGCCCTAAAAGCTCTGGGATGCATGGCCACAATTCACAGCAAACAATCATTAAAGATACTCAGTCTTGAATTAAAAGACGAGAATCGGCGCCTGCAAGTCTTGCGTCAATTACAGCAACAATATTGAGCCATAAAAAAGCCCGGAAAACCGAGCTTTTTAGATTCAATTAAAAAATTGAATTACCATTTCTTATAAGGAAGAAATTTACCGCACATAGTGATTTCTACACGATCACCTTTTGGATCTTCAACTTTATCAACATCAATCGTAAAATCAATTGCACTCATGATGCCATCGCCAAATTTTTCCTGAATGACATCTTTCAGAGGCATTCCATAGACCTGCATTATTTCATAAAAGCGATAAATCAACGGATCTGTAGGGATGACCGGATCAAGGCTTCCTTTGGTGGGGAATTCCTGCAAAGCTGCTGTAACAGCTGGATCAAGTGCCAATAAAGTTGATAGCTTTTCCGCTTCTTCAGGCGAGGCAGTGGCCTGTCCATAAAAGAGAGAAGCAATCCAAACCTCATCAAGACCAAGAGCAGCTTCTAAATCAGCAAAGGAAAGACCCTTAGCCTTCTTCGCCGCCATGAGAGAAGCTGTAAGTGTTGATGGAGATGGACCAGCCAATGACGGTGACAAAGAAGTAGTTGTCATGCAATAAAACCAAATCAATGAGCTACTAAAGATCAGCGACCCTTCCGGGGCTTCTCAACAGTGAATCAATCATCCACAACAACAAAGCCCAATACTGATGCATTCACTACCAATTCATGATCTGAAGAAAGCCAATAGCAGCATTCGCAACAGAAGCAAAAGGCGGAAGGCATCATCATAAATTCGTCGATGATCATTTGATCTTCATGTTTCGCTCTTCACCGGCACATACATTCAATAATTTAATGAATCATATTCAAAAAAGTATCAACAGCAGCATCACAAGAAAAAGTTCTACTGCGGCTCCAGCCCTTGTAGATCAATCATTTCCAAATCTCTTAACTGAGCGTCTCTACTACGCCGAAGGACGGCAGCATCCATTGCATCCATTGCATGGCAACTATGCGGGGCTCTACCGGAGCTAGCACTCAGGCACTCGAGGATAATCCGGTAACATTTAATACCGCCGAAAGAGATAATTCTGCGGAACGATCTCTTTCGGTTTCGGTCACATCAATGGCAATCTCTCAAGACGCCAACAAGCGTGAGCGTTTCAAGCAACTCCTACGCAAAATTGGCAGTGGAGAGCACACCAGCAAGGGCTTGAGCCGAAACGAGGCTGACGAAGCGATGGAGCTGATGCTCACCGGAGGAGCATCCGACGTTCAAATCGGTGCCTTCCTTATTGCTCATCGCATTCGCCGGCCAGAACCTCAGGAGCTGACTGGCATGCTCGATACCTATAGACGACTGGGACCGTGCCTTCGCAGTGAACCAAATCAAAGACGGCCCATCTGCTTCGGCATGCCTTTTGACGGCCGATCTCGTACGGCACCGATCTATCCCTTAACAGCCTTGCTCTTGGTAGCTGCTGGTCAGCCGGTGGTCTTACAAGGTGGCAGGCGAATGCCCGTTAAATATGGAGTCACGGCATCAGAGTTGTTTTCATCGATCGGACTTGACTTGCATGGAATGACAATCCACGAGGTCCAAACAGGATTCAACCTGCATGGTCTGGCATTGATTCACCAACCGGATCACTTCCCAATCGGCGAGGCGTTGATTCCAGCGAGGGATGATCTAGGGAAGCGGCCTCCACTGGCCAGTGCCGAGTTGCTGTGGACCGCACACCAAGGACACCATTTACTCGTGAGCGGCTTCGTACATCCGCCCACCGAAAGTCGAGCCTGGCAAGCCCTGGAAATAGCCGGGGAAACGAATGTAATAACTGTCAAAGGATTGGAAGGCGGCACAGACCTTCCCGTCAGCAGAGCTGGGATTACGGCACGGGTTCAAATACCAAGTGATCCAGAACGACGCATCGTTCATCCCCGTGATCATGGCTGCTTCGGAGACGACCCCAAATGGGAATCCGAAGAGACCTGGGCAGCTCAAGCCAAGGAAGCACTTCTTGGGCATGGACCCATGGCCCATTCTTTGCGGTGGAATACGGGTTGCTACTTCTGGTTGAGCGGGCTTAGCAAAAGCTTGCAAGACGGAGTCGATCGAGCCAAATCGATGCAAGAAAAAGGAAATGGCAACTCAATTTTGGAGCGTCTTATCAGTTGGCGAGCGTCTGTGGGAGGGTTAACGACCGCCTCGAGCAAACCTGCGTCCTCCTCACGTTCCAACAGTATTGAGTGCGTTTCTAACGCTACTCAATGACCGTCTGAGCGAAAGCATTGTTTTTCCTCTGCTGCCTTTTCTGCTGGCATCGTTCAATGCTGATGGCCGCACCCTCGGGCTCTTATCGGGGAGCTATGCACTTGCACAGTTCACAGCAACTCCATTGATTGGGGCCCTAAGCGATCGTTTTGGACGCCGACCCGTCATCGCTATTTGCGTTAGTGGGTCCGTGCTTGGACTCGGACTATTTGCGGTGACCCTCAGCCATGAATGGCCTGCTGGAGCAGTAGTACCTTTACTTCTACTCTTTGCAGCTCGCCTGATCGATGGTGTAAGCGGTGGAACGGCAGCCACCGCTGGAGCCGTACTAGCCGACATCACTCCACCTGAGAAACGGGCACGCGCTTTCGGATTGATCGGTGTGGCCTTCGGCCTTGGTTTCATTATCGGACCGTTTCTCGGCGGCCAACTGGCGCGCATTGCGGTAACCGTGCCTCTCTGGGTAGCAACAGGCTTCGCTGTGCTCAATCTTGCCGTTGTGCTGACGTTGCTCCCTGAGACCCATCCAGTAACAGAACGTCGTGTCCTTCCAAGAAAAAGGGACCTCAACCCATTGGCACAAATTACCCGTGTTATTGGGAATCCAGCGGTCGGCCGATTGGCCTTGAGCTTCTTTCTATATTTTCTCGCCTTCAATGGCTTCACCGCGATCCTGGTTCTCTACTTCAAGCAACAATTCAACTGGGGACCCGAACTTGCCACCACCGCCTTTTTGATCGTTGGCGTGGTTGCCACCGTGGTTCAAGGTGGGTTGATCGGACCATTGGTGAGCAGGTTTGGGGAGTGGAAGCTCACCCTGATTGGCCTCGGTTTGGTGATTGCCGGTTCTTTGCTCATCCCCACAACTGATCCTGAACAAGCCAGGAGCGGCGTGTTCACAGCAGTGGCAATTTTGGCGAGCGGTACTGGTCTTGTCACGCCGAGCCTGAGAAGCCTCGTCTCTCGCCGTCTCAGCAATGAAGGGCAGGGCGCAGCCCTCGGCAGCCTTCAAGCACTTCAAAGTCTTGGCAGTTTCTTAGGCCCACCAATCGCCGGAGTTGCCTACGACCTACTAGGTGAAACCAGTCCGTTCTTTGGAGGCGCAGGACTGCTCATGCTGGTGATGCTGTTGGTGAGCCGCAGTCCTCTTGAGGAAACAGCGGCATGACAGACGATTGCTACCTTTCGTCTAGGAGCAATTAGCTCCAAGCCCATTCATGATCGGCACCATGCTTCCCGAGAATCTCTACGTCAATCGGGAGCTCAGTTGGATCGCCTTCAACAGTCGAGTATTGGCTCAAGCACTCGACTCAAGAACCTGTCTGCTGGAACAGGCCAAGTTCAGCGCCATTTTCAGCAACAATCTCGATGAGTTTTTCATGGTGCGCGTGGCTTCCTTGAAGTCGCAAGTTGATGCTGGCATTGACAAGGCAAGTGAGGACGGACGCACCCCCAGTGAGCAGCTGCATGAGATTCGAAGTCAGCTCTCACCTCTCCTGGAAACACAGCAAAAGCACTACCTCAACCATCTCCGTACCGGGTTAGAAGAGCATGGCGTTTTTCTGTTCAACTACGACCAGCTGAATGAGGCTCAACGTCTCTGGGTGGATAACTTCTTCCAAACAGAAATTTTTCCCGTACTCACGCCCCTGGCAGTCGATCCTGCCCATCCCTTTCCATTCGTCAGCAACCTCAGCCTCAACGTAGCCGCTCTGATTCATGACCCAGACACAGGCCAACGCCAACTGGCCCGCGTAAAGGTCCCTCAGAAAATCCTTCCCCGCTTTGTTTCCATTCCAACTGAACTTGGTGGCAATGATCCCAAGCCTTTACACACTGCCGTTCCTCTTGAACAGGTGATTGCATTCAATCTCGGACTGCTCTTTCCGGGAATGAGTATCGAAGGACATTACTTTTTCCGTGTAACCCGCGATGCAGACCTAGAGCTCAGAGACCTTGAAGCAGACGATCTCATGATCGCAATTGAACAAGGCCTACGAAAACGTCGGATGGGTGGAGAAGTCGTGCGATTAGAAGTCGCCGACGACACCCCTCAAGACGTCATTGAGATGTTGATGGAAGGAATGTCGGTAATTGAAGAGGACCTTTACAGAGTGAATGGGCCGCTCGGACTCGATGATCTGTTTGCCCTCATGGGACTTCCACTGCCGCACCTCAAAGACGCAACACACTCAGGTCAAACACCAGCGATTCTCAGCCGTACTCAAAAGAGCATGTTGGAAGACGGCTCAATTAACGAAGAAGAGTTTGAAAGCATTTTCTCAGTGGTGCGTCGCCGCGACGTTCTCCTTCATCACCCCTACGACTTATTTTCCACGTCAGTAGAGGAATTCATTAACCAGGCGGCAGATGATCCCCTCGTCATGGGAATCAAGATGACTCTTTACCGCACATCCAAAGATTCTCCAATCATTGCGGCACTGATCCGTGCAGCAGAAAACGGAAAGCAGGTGATGGCCCTCGTAGAACTGAAGGCCCGTTTTGACGAGGACAACAACATCCAGTGGGCCAAGCATCTCGAACGCTCAGGTGTACATGTGGTCTATGGCGTCATTGGCCTTAAGACCCACACCAAAATCGTTCTGGTCGTTCGCAAAGAGAAGGAACGACTGCGGAGCTACGTGCATATCGGCACCGGCAATTACAACTCCAAAACATCTCGCCTTTACACCGATTTAGGTTTGCTTTCAGCACGACCTGAACTTGGCCAAGATCTTGTTGAATTGTTTAACTACCTAACTGGGTTCTCAAAACAACAGAGCTTCCGCAAGCTTCTCGTGGCTCCCGTCTCCTTAAGAAAAGGAATGGAGGCATTGATTTGCCGAGAAATCGAACATGCCCGGCAAGGGCGAGGCGGATCGATCAAGGCGAAAATGAATTCTCTAGTAGATCCAGGAATCGTTGCCCTCCTGTATGAAGCATCTCAAGCAGGGGTCAAAATCCAATTGGTCGTCAGGGGGATGTGCAGCCTTTATCCAGGACTCGAAGGCATCAGTGACAACATCAATGTGGTCAGCATCATTGGCCGCTTCCTGGAACACTCACGCATTTTTTGGTTCAACAATGGTGGGCTGCCCGAAGTATTCATTGGAAGCGCAGACTTAATGCCACGCAACCTCGACCGCCGCGTAGAGGCAGTTGCTCCAGTCGAAGAACCAGAATTAAGAACGCAGCTTGAACGCTTGCTTGAGCGCTACTTAACTGACAACAAAGGCGCATGGGACATGCAAAGCGACGGAAACTTTATTCAGCGTTATCCCGATGGCGAAGTACGAGACTCCCAACAACAGTTAATCGATGAATGGAAAGGTGGTGGTTTAGTTCAACCGAATTCGTAGAGATTGAGAAAAACTCATGAAAGCTGAAATAAGAAATAACCCCACTTAAGTAGCTTTTGACACCAATATGAGCTTGGAACAACTAGCTACTGAAAAGCTACAGATTTGCAAACACTTCTCCGCCAAATGGGTGCTAAATTGCGCCCAAATTCGTTAGGAGACCAGGGTGATGGGGATCCCTCTGGAGTCCAAGGATGTTGCTGCAACCAGCACTTCCAAGGAACCTTTATTGCCGTCGGCCAGTCGACGCACCGCTGCTAAATCTTCTCGGAGTTCAACCTCTGCAAAGGTCAGTCGACAAAGTGGCCGTTTAGCTACAGACTCAATTGGGCATTACTTAAGCAGTATTGGTCGAGTTCCTTTATTAACAGCTGCAGAAGAAATTGAACTTGCACATCACGTGCAAGCCATGAAGGAATTGCTTGATGTTCAAGAGGAAGATCGCACTCCAAAACAGCGCCACCGAATCCGAATGGGCAAGCGGGCACGCGATCGAATGATGGCTGCCAATCTTCGGTTAGTTGTGAGCGTTGCCAAGAAATATCAGAACCAGGGCCTCGAACTCCTCGACCTCGTTCAAGAAGGTGCCATCGGTCTCGAACGCGCTGTTGACAAATTTGATCCTGCAATGGGATATAAGTTTTCCACTTACGCCTACTGGTGGATTCGCCAAGGAATGACAAGGGCGATCGACAACAGTGCGCGCACGATCCGCTTGCCGATCCACATCAGCGAGAAGCTCTCGAAGATGAGGAAGATCACACGTGAACTCTCTCATCGTTTCGGACGTCAGCCGAACCGTTTGGAATTAGCTCATGCCATGGGTATTGAACCCAGGGACCTAGAGGAACTCATCGCACAAAGTGCACCCTGTGCCTCGCTCGATGCTCACGCAAGAGGCGAAGAAGATCGCAGCACACTTGGCGAACTGATCCCCGATCCCAACGGTGATGAGCCAATGGAGGGCATGGATCGAAGTATTCAGAAAGAACATTTGGGCGGCTGGTTATCGCAGCTCAATGAACGCGAACAAAAGATTTTGCGGTTGCGTTTTGGCCTTGGCGGTGAAGAACCTCTCACCCTTGCTGAAATTGGACGCCAAATTAATGTATCTCGAGAACGTGTTCGCCAACTTGAATCCAAGGCGATTTTGAAATTACGTACGATGACCAATCATCAGCAGGCTGCTTAAATCATTTTTTGGTTCTGCCATCTCTGCTGCTTATTGTCTTATGGATGACCTTGGTTCTTGGCAGTGCTCTGGCCTGCCGAAAACTGTGGCCGAATCAACGTGAATTGAGTCGCAAAATTGTTCATATTGGAACAGGCCCTGTTGTACCTATTGCTTGGTTTTTAAACATTTCAGCACTGATTGCGATCCCATCTGCCTTCGTGATCACATTCATCGCCCTGATTAATCACCGCTGGAAACTTCTGCCTGCAGTGGAAGATGTGGATCGAGAGAGTTATGGAACGGTTGCTTATGGGGTGGCTATTTGTGTGCTTTTAGTTCTGTACTGGCCTGAACATGCAGCTGCAGTGAGTGCCGGAGTCTTGGTAATGGCCTTCGGAGATGGTTTCGCTGGCCTCATTGGACGTGCTGTTCACTCTCCAAGTTGGACGATCTGGGAACAGCGAAAGTCCTTCATCGGCACAACAACAATGGCAGTGACAAGTGCTGCAGTTTTATTCGCTCTGGCGCTAATCACCCACAGTCCAATCGACCCACTAAGACTTTTAGCCGTCTGCCTACTGGCCGTTGCACTGGAACAATTCAGCATCTGGGGAGTTGACAACCTGACAGTCCCCCTTGCAGTGGCCATCAGCTGGGCTTGGTTGACGGCATAGAAGCCGACCTAACTAAACCGAGCCTTCGACACCGAAGAGGCAAGTTCATCTAAAAGTTCAGCCGTGGTTTCGATACTGATGCACGCATCAGTCACACTCTGCCCATAGGTAAGGGACGTTCGATCAGCAGACAGCTTTTGGTTGCCTTCGACAAGATGGCTTTCAATCATCACACCCATAACGTGATTTGATTTCTGATCCACCTGGGCTGCAACTGCTAATAAAACCTCACTTTGACGGCGGTAGTCCTTATTCGAATTGCCATGGCTGCAGTCCACCATTAAGCGGTCAGGAAGTCCAGCACCAGTTAGTTCAGCAACAGAATCTTGAATCGCTTCCAAATGAAAGTTTGTTCCTCGATTCCCTCCACGCAAAACCAAGTGCCCATCAGGATTGCCAGTGGTACTCACGATGGAGGCGTGACCCTCTCGACTGATTCCCAAAAAGTGATGAGGCTTTGATGCTGCCTTCATCGCATTGATGGCAATCGTGGCACTGCCATCAGTGCTGTTTTTGTAGCCAATTGGCATCGACAAGCCTGAGGCCATTTCACGATGGGTCTGACTTTCGGTGGTGCGCGCACCAATTGCGGTCCAGCTGATTAAGTCTGCGATGTACTGGGGGACAACTGGATCCAGCAACTCTGTCGCGGTAGGCATTCCTTCTCGGGCCAAATCGAGCAGAAGGGAGCGGGCCATCCGTAATCCCGTATTGATGTCGTAAGAGCCATCGAGATGGGGATCATTGATCAACCCCTTCCAACCCACTGTGGTGCGTGGTTTTTCGAAATACACCCGCATCACAATCTCTAGTTCTGCAGCGTGCCGCTCACGCAATGGAGCTAATTGACGGGCATAATCTCGGGCCGCCTCCACGTCATGCACGGAACATGGCCCAACAATCACCAACAATCGGCTGTCAAGTCCACGCAAAATCGCCTGAATTCGGCCGCGAGCAGTTGCAACTGTTTCAAGAGCCTTTGGATCAATTGGCAAATCACCATGCAAAAGAGCCGGCGGTACTAGTGGTCGCGTTTCCACCACATGGAGATCGTGGGTGGTGGTCATGCCATGGCCTGAAATTAAACTCAGATTACGCAAGTCGATCCAACGCATCAAACAACAGGATGGAACGCTGACCAACAACAATGGTGTGTATCGCAGTTTGCGCCGCCAAAACCGATGCTGAGCACCTATCGCGAGAATGCCAAACAACGGGAGAGCCAGGGCATCCCGCCGCTACCTCTTGATGCCGCTCAGACCCAGGCCCTGACCGAGCTTCTACAGAAGCCACCTGTTGGGGAAGAGCAGACCTTGCTCCACCTGCTCAGCGAACGAATTCCTCCTGGCGTGGATGAAGCGGCCTATGTCAAAGCAAGCTGGTTAAGTGCTGTCGCCCAAGGGCAAACCACAAGCCCCTTAGTGGCCCCGTTGGAAGCGGTGCAATTGCTCGGAACCATGGTCGGCGGTTACAACGTCGCCGCACTCATCGAACTGCTGAAGCATCCGGACGAAACGCTTGCAAACTGCGCAGTCAAGGGTCTGAGTCTCACTCTCTTGGTCTATGACGCTTACAACGACGTCATGGAGCTCGCAGCCAGTAACCGTTACGCCCAAGAGGTAGTGGACAGTTGGGCTGCAGCGGAATGGTTCACTCGGAGAGATCCGCTCGCCAAAGAGATCACAGTCACCGTTTTCAAGGTTGACGGTGAAACCAACACGGATGACCTGTCACCAGCCACTCACGCGACAACGCGTCCAGACATTCCTTTGCACGCGCTGGCGATGTTGGAAACCCGTGATCCAGAGGGACTCAACACCATCCAAACCCTGAAAGAAAAGGGTCATCCCGTGGCCTACGTGGGGGATGTGGTCGGCACCGGAAGCTCTCGAAAAAGCGCGATCAACTCCGTGCTGTGGCACACCGGTAACGACATTCCTCATGTGCCCAACAAGCGCGCCGGCGGCGTGATCATTGGCGGCAAGATTGCCCCCATCTTTTTCAACACAGCTGAGGATTCAGGCGCCTTACCCATCGAGTGCGATGTCAGCGAGTTGAACACAGGCGACGTGATCACCATTCGCCCTTATGAAGGCACGATCGAACGCGATGGCATGGTCATCAGCCGATTTGAACTCAAGCCAAGCACGATCAGTGACGAGGTGCGTGCTGGTGGTCGAATCCCACTCATGATTGGCCGCGCTCTCACCGACAAGGTGCGCAGCCAACGTGGATTGGCCCCCTCTGAAACGTTCATCCGACCCAGCGCTCCGATTGACACCGGCAAAGGCTTCACCTTGGCCCAAAAGATGGTGGGCAAGGCATGCGGTCTTTCTGGCGTTCGTCCCGGCACAAGCTGTGAGCCGTTGATGACCACCGTTGGAAGTCAAGACACCACCGGGCCGATGACTCGGGACGAAATGAAGGAATTGGCCTGCCTGGGCTTCTCGGCAGATTTAGTGATGCAGAGCTTTTGCCATACCGCCGCATACCCCAAGCCTGTTGATCTGCAGACCCAGAAGGATTTGCCTGATTTCTTTGCCCAGCGTGGAGGTGTTGCCCTTCGCCCAGGCGACGGCATTATCCATAGCTGGTTAAATCGCATGCTCTTGCCCGACACCGTGGGGACTGGGGGCGACAGCCATACCCGTTTCCCGCTTGGCATTTCCTTCCCGGGAGGCTCTGGGGTTGTGGCCTTTGCTGCCGCCATCGGCGCCATGCCCCTTGACATGCCCGAATCGGTCTTGGTCCGGTTCAGCGGCTCTCTTCAATCGGGAATCACGCTGCGCGATGTTGTGAATGCAATCCCCTGGGTGGCGATCCAAAGGGGCCTACTCACCGTGGAGAAATCCAATAAAAAGAACGTATTTAATGGCCGAATCATGGAAATTGAAGGGCTGCCAGATCTAAAGCTGGAGCAAGCCTTCGAGCTCACAGACGCCAGTGCTGAACGTTCTTGCGCAGGCTGCACGATCAAACTCTCCGAAAACACGGTAAGTGAATATCTGAGCAGCAATGTTGCCTTACTCAAAAATATGATTGCGCGGGGCTACAGCGATGCCCGCACCCTGGCCCGAAGAATCAAGGTGATGGAGGACTGGCTGGCCAACCCCCAACTCCTTCAAGCCGATGACGACGCTCAATACGCTGATGTCATTGAGATCAACCTGGATGAGCTCAAAGAACCCGTCCTCGCTTGTCCGAATGATCCAGACAACGTGAAACTGCTCAGCGAAGTCGCTGGCGAAGCCGTTCAAGAAGTATTCATCGGCTCTTGTATGACCAACATTGGTCACTATCGGGCCGCGGCCAAAGTTCTCGAAGAGGCCGGTGACATCGCTGCAAAGCTCTGGGTTTGCCCACCCACAAGAATGGATGAGGACATGCTCAAGCAAGAGGGGTATTACGCGACATTCGAGGCTGCCGGCAGCCGAATGGAAATGCCAGGTTGCTCGCTCTGCATGGGCAACCAAGCCCGGGTGGAGGACAACACCACCGTGTTCTCCACCAGCACGCGCAATTTCAACAACAGACTTGGCAAAGGGGCACAGGTTTACCTAGGAAGCGCCGAGTTAGCAGCTGTTTGCGCCCTGCTTGGACGCATTCCAAAACCTGATGAGTACCAACGGATTGCCGCTGAAAAAATCGATCCGCTCTCCTCAGAGCTTTACCGCTATCTCAACTTTGACCAGATCGATGACTTTGTCGAACAGGGAAGGGTGCTGAGCGTGTCTGAACAAGCGGAGGTCATGGCCGGAACCTGAACGGAGTCCGCCCAAAGCCATGAATGCTCTTACAGAGTCAAAAGCACAACGACATCAGATGGGTTCGAGTCGCAGCATCCGCCGCCTGCTCGAACGCCGCTGGTTGGTTGTCGCGCTCGCACTCATGTTCACGGGGCTCGGCGCGGCTCTCACAGGGGTCTTATTCAAGGCGGGTATCAAGGTCTTAGGTGGCTGGCGGCTAGAACTGCTGGCAGACCTCCCGGCTTGGGTCGTTCTCCCTTGTTTAGGTGCAACAGGTGGTTTGGTGTCTGGATTGCTGGTCTCTCGGCTGGCTCCAGCTGCAGGAGGTTCAGGAATTACTCACATCATGGGATTCCTGAAGCATCGGGCCGTGCCAATGGGTCTCAAGGTTGGCTTGGTCAAACTCATAGCGGGAATCGTCGCCATCGGCAGTGGCTTCCCCCTTGGGCCAGAAGGTCCCGCCGTTCAGATGGGAGGGTCTGTGGCCTGGCAACTCGCGCGTTGGCTAAGAGCACCTGCGGCATTTCGTCGCGTGATCGTCGCAGCGGGCGGTGGAGCTGGGATCGCGGCCGTATTTCACGCTCCGATTGGCGGATTTTTCTACGCCATTGAGGAATTACTGCACTCCGTAAGACCAGTGGTAATGCTGCTGGTGATCGTCACGACCTTTTTGGCAGATGCCTGGGCAGATGTCTTGGGATTAGCAGGTTTAAGCACAGGTGGCAGCGGACTGGACACTGGCCTTGGCTTTCAGCTGGAGAAGGAATACGAACCAATGGTGAGCTTTTTACCCATCGATCTGGGCTACCTGATTGGACTAGGCGTTGTTGTGGGTGTGTTGGCCGAGCTGTATTGCCGCTATGTCATCGCCATGCAGAAACAAGGTCATCGTTGGTTTGGCGACCGCCTCGTTCTGCGGATGGTGATTAGCGGAGCACTACTAGGGGGGGTGTATTCATGCCTTCCCTCCGAATTTCACAACCTCGAAGGCTTACAAGACCTCATCGGTGATGGGAAAGCTGATATTCCAATGGCGCTCGGCACCTTTGTAGTGCTGTTTTTCAGTACTGGATTAGCAGCAGCGTCTGGTGCTCCTGGAGGCTTGTTTTTCCCAATGCTCACCCTGGGCGGTGCCATCGGGCTTGCCTGCGGGATTTGGGTGGAAGCTCTCACCGGCCACGTACCCAGCACCTATGTCTTTGCGGGGATGGGAGCATTCGTCGCCAGTTGTTCACGCACACCGATTACGGCCATGTTTTTGGCCTTCGCTTTGACCAAGGATTTGCTGGTCTTAAAGCCAATTTTGGTGGCCTGCTTAGCGAGTTTTCTGATCGCACGCCTCTTTGATCATCGCTCGATCTACGAACGACAGATGGGGCTTGAGTTGCTGGAGGAAGATCACCTCCAAGCCAAAAATGAACATCGGGGAGGAATTCACCATGAATGGGATGGTTCGATCCGACACCGAGCCTTTCAACCGCCTAGTCCTCAATCAGAAAAAAACGAACCGAACGACAAGGGCAGCAAAGCTCCATAGAAATGTTGTAGTCCCTTCAGTCATGTGTTCCCTTGATTAGAGCGATTGTGGAGGTGAAACCTTTGATCCTGCAGGATGAAGCAGTGATGCATGGGCGCTGCTGAACCAAGAAACCCTCCTATTCGACCCTGCCGCTCCTGAGGTAGGTGCCCTAAAAACTGTGCTGGCCTTCCCCAGCACTTACACCGTTGGCATCACGAGCCTTGGCTACCAACTCGTATGGGCCAGCCTGGCCATGCGATCCGATCTGGATGTGAGGCGACTGTTCACTGATCAAGGGGATCCGCCACACCGTCGATGTGATCTTTTTGGGCTGTCCCTGAGCTGGGAACTTGATGGACCCGTTCTCTTAGACCTCCTTGAACAGCAACGGATTCCCCTCTGGAGCCATGAGCGTGGTGATCAGGATCCAATCGTGTTCGGTGGCGGACCCGTACTGACAGCCAACCCCGAACCTCTGGCCCCATTTTTCGATGTAGTGCTCCTCGGGGACGGCGAAGAGCTGCTGCCCACCTTCATCGATGCTCTTCAGCAGCTGCGGGACGAATCCCGCGAACACCGCCTTCACCATTTGGCCCAAATACCGGGGATCTACGTACCGGATCTCCATGCCCCGCAATTCAGTACCGACGGTGCCTTTCTGGGAGTGAAGCCAAGAGAGATTGGTCTTCCTGAACGAATCGCAAAACAAACCTGGAGAGGGAACAGCCTTAGCCACTCCACCGTGATCACCCCTGAGGCCGCATGGCCAGACATTCACATGGTGGAGGTGGTCCGCAGCTGCCCCGAACTTTGCCGCTTTTGCTTGGCGAGTTATCTCACATTGCCCTTTCGAACCCCGTCTCTTGAAGACGGCCTAATTCCTGCGGTGGAAAGAGGTCTTAAGGCAACCCGTCGGCTTGGTCTGCTTGGTGCCTCCGTCACCCAACATCCCCAATTCGGAGATTTGCTTCAGTGGCTGGATCAGGAGCGCTTTGATGACCTACGCGTCAGCGTGAGTTCTGTGCGAGCTGCCACAGTGACCCCCCAGCTAGCGGGAACCCTGAGTCGTCGCGGTAGCAAGTCGGTGACGATTGCCATCGAAAGCGGAAGTGATCGAATGAGACGCGTTGTCAACAAGAAACTCAGCCGTGAAGAAATCAAAGATGCAGCCCGTTTTGCAAAAGAAGGCGGACTGAAGAGCCTCAAGTTGTACGGCATGGTGGGACTCCCCACAGAGCAAGACGAAGACATCGAGGCAACCGCAGACCTACTGCTGGATCTGAAACAGCACACCCCAGGTCTGCGTTTCACCTTGGGGGTTAGCACTTTCGTTCCCAAAGCACACACACCATTTCAATGGCAAGGGGTCAGGCCAGAAGCGGACAAGCGACTGAAACGACTCGCCAAACGGCTTAAACCCAAGGGTGTTGAGCTAAGACCTGAGAGTTATGGATGGAGCGTGATCCAAGCCCTTCTCTCCCGTAGTGACCGTCGGCTCGCGCCAGTGATCGCAGCTGTGCGGGGGTCTCAGGAAAGTCTTGGAGGCTGGAAAAAGGCCTATCGAGCAGCACGATCGGAGGAACTACCGTCTGCGTGCTCAGCAGGCGTGAGCTTGCCGCGGCCACCATCCTGGGAGGAGGTTGTGCATGAAAACTGGTCAAACGATCGCATTCTCCCCTGGTGCCATCTTGATGGTCCACTGCCGAGCAACACCCTCCTTAAGCATCAGCAGCAAGCCCTGCATCAGCAGAACAATCCTGAACTGGACTGAGTAAACATCGCAATCCTGCCAATAAAATCCAGCCCGCGATGTTGAGTCGGCTGTCAAAAAAAGGCAAATCGGTGCCGTGCAGCACCACCAAGATCAGAACCGCTGCCCACCAGGCCCGATCAAATAAACGTGACAACCCGCGTCTTAAGGACACCATCAAAAGCCCAAGAACCAAAGCAACAAGCAAAGTCGCCACTGGGATTCCATGGGCAATGGCGAGTTCGAGCGGAAGATTGTGAGCATGGCCATGCCACTGACCGGTGCGGAGGGGATAAATCACAGAAAAGGCTGCTGCTCCCCATCCCAGCCATGGCCGCTCAGCAATCAACCGAACCGCAACGTCCCACTGGCCAAGTCGGGTCGAAGCAAGAACCCGCTCGCCTGCGTACTGACTATCACTGAGCCGGCCCCAGATCGTCTCAGGCACCAACATCCTTACTGAGTCCTGCACGAACGGCGGAGCTCCAGGGACAACAGACAAAATCACCACCCCAATCGCTACAACAAGGAGCGGTATTAGCCATGGCCAGCTAACAGGACCCAACACAATCGGAAGAGCCAGAACAAGTGCACCCCATCCATTCCTCGACTCCGTGAGCACGAGGGCCGTCACCAATGCAACCACCAAGCCAAGAACCACAGTTCTGCTCAACTTGCTCAGACCAGGTTGAATGAGAGCTGCAAGCGCTAAGGGCCAGACCAGCGCCAACCAGGCAGCTGCAACGTTGGCGTAATCAAACAATCCAGACAGACGACCTTGAGGTTCACCACCTGGCGTTACGAACCAGATAATCATCCCTCCCAGGAGTTGCCAAGGCCCTTGCCAACTCCACCAAAGCTGACCCAAACCCGTAATTAGCACAGGGACACTCCCGGCTACCAACCAGAGAGCACATCGGCGGCGGGCTTCATGTGTACAGACGTAGGGCTGAAACCCCCAAAAGGCCCAAAAGAAGGGCAACCAGTTCCCCAAGCCAACCCAGGCGAGTGATCCGGAATAAGCACCCAAACACCCGATCAGCATCAAGAAAGAGGCCAGAAGCAGGGGCGCATTCCAGGGATCGCTCCAAAACGAACGCTCTCTACGCCAACTTCCCGCTAGCAGTGAAGGGAACAACAACAAAGCAGCCAGTAGGGCTGAGGAGGGCAGTACAAACAAACCTATTTGGAAACATCGCCATCCCCAACGAGACGCAGAAAGCGGGCCTGCTGCATCGATTCGACGCAAAACGCTGCTTAGGACCACCGTCACGCGAAAACTGCCGTTCTTCCTCGGTACACCATGACCTGACGGCAGAGATGCAATCTAAGCGCGCGTGCCAAGGCCAAACGCTCTGTATCACGACCCTTTCGAATCAAATCACCAACCTCGTCGCGGTGGCTTACATGCATCGTGGCTTGCTCGATGATTGGACCATCATCCAAATTTTCGGTGACGTAATGAGCTGTGGCACCAATCAGCTTCACGCCCCGGTCCCAGGCTCGGTGATAAGGCTGAGCGCCTTTAAAAGCGGGTAAAAACGAATGATGAATATTGATCACCTGAGGGAAGCGATCTAAAAAGTTGCCACTGAGCACCTGCATATATTTTGCCAAAACAGCCAGCTCGATTCGGTGCTCGTCAAGGAGTTCAAGAATGCGGGCTTCAGCGTCAGGCTTAGTGGCAGGGGAAACCGGAACGTGAACAAACTGCCCACCGAAATCACCACAAAGTGATTCCAGATCCTGGTGGTTTGAAATCACCAAAGGAACCTCCATCGGCAATTCACCACTCCGGGAGCGCCAGAGCAGATCCAACAAACAATGACTCTGCTTGCTCACAAAGATCGCAACCCGGGGCACCTCATCTGAAAAATGAAGTTGCACCTCTCCACCAAGACGCTCAGCGAGTGCACAAACCGCTGGCTTGATCGCAAGCCGAGGCAAACCGAAGCCATCAAGCTCCCATTCAATCCGGCTCAAAAACAATCCAGCCCCAGAATCGGTGTGATGATCGGCATGACGAATATTGCCACCATTGGCGGCAACCCATCCAGCCAGCTCACTCACCAATGAAGACCGATCTGGACAGATCAGTTGAAGAATGACTGTTGACCCGTCCACGCTCAGAAGATATTCACAAGATCATTCTCTCTTGGTACTTAAAGGTCTGCTATCGGAACACCGCAGGTAAACTCAAAGTCTCCATTTTTCATTTTTCCCATGCTGAGCGCCCTACGTCGCCTAGCTACGTTTTGCCTCTGCGTGTGCCTTTGCTTCAGCCTTGCCGCATGCAGCGGTAACGGCAATGCCAAGCCCGCATCGATTAGCCCTGAGGACATGGCTGTCATTCGCAGGCAGGCTGAAGGATTCAGCCAAGCCCAGGAGCGTCTTCCAGATTTAGCCGCCCTTGTCAATGAACGCGACTGGACTTTCACTCGCAACCTGATCCACGGCCCCATGCAAGAGGTTGGACGTGAAATGCTCTACATCAATCAACGCCTCCTTCCAAACGACCGTGCAGAGGCCAACAAATTGGCAACAAAGCTCAAAGATGCTTTAGCTGATGTGGATGAGGCTGCTCGTCTTCAAGACGGAACGCGTCTGCAGAAGGCTTACACCTCTGTTGCAACTGGTTTTGCGAACTACGCTCGCGTTATTCCTGCCCAAGCATTGAGCTGACCAAATCGATCGCTGTGATTGGTGCCGGTGCAGTTGGCGCTGGCACAGCGTGGCATTTGGCTTGTCAAGGACACAGGGTCACGTTGATCGACCCTTGTCTGGCCGAGTCAATCAACCACAAAAACAGTCATCACGAACCGCTTAACGGAACTGATGCTTCCCTTGGCGTCTTGATGGGGCACATTTTTCGTCGATCAAGTGGTAGGGCTTGGAGGCTGCGTCAACGCAGCATGGAGCTCTGGCCGAAGTGGGTTGAGAAGCTGAACCATCCCGAAACGCCACTACATCTCGATACCCCTCTCATCCAGCTGGCTTCAGGACCTGAAGAAGCTGAACGAATGCAGAGTCTCGCGAAACAACGCATCGAACTTGGACTCGAATACTTCACCTCAGCAAACACAAGTTCCAGACACCTCCCCTGGCCCAATCCTGGTTATGGGGGGTTGCGCTCACAAAACGACGGCCGAGTCGATCCCCTTGCACTTCAAAGGGCGCTGAGACGCAGCCTCGAAAGAAAAAAGGTTTCTCTCCTGGCTAGTCGAGTGAAGAGTCTCCATAGACCGAATGATCGTGACGACACTCACTGGCGAGTTGAACTGGATACGGGCGACATCACACACTGCCATTGCGTTGTGGTTTGCACTGCATTAGCCAGCAACCTGTTGCTGAACCCTCTTGGACACTCCCTTCCAATGGCAGCAGTTCTTGGTCAGGTACTCGATCTACAAGTGTCTGCCCCAGCAACTTCCTGGGATCACTGGCCAGCCGTTCTGGTTTGCGCAGGAGTCAATCTGATCCGCCACAGCAAGGACCAGCTTTTGCTGGGAGCAACCCTTGAAGAAGGAGAGCAGCCCTCTGCTCATGAGCCATTAATCATGCGCCGCTTGGGTGGCCTGGCACCGAACTGGCTACTCCAAGCAGAAGTAGTAGATCATTGGCATGGGCTGAGAGCCAGACCATCAGGTCGACCAGCTCCATTGCTTGAGGTGCTGGAGCAAGGCCTGATTCTGGCGAGCGGTCATTATCGAAACGGCGTTTTACTGGCTCCTGCCACAGCAGAATGGGTGCAACATCAAATCAATATTGAAAGCATCACTTTACAAAAATGATTTAAGTGAATTCCAGTTGTCAATTACAACACAAAGTACAAAAATGGCACGCAAGCAAATCTTCAATTCGACCTCATGCGTCGCCGCTTCTTGCCCAGCCCCTGCGCAGCCCTTGCCTCTTTAGGTGTTGCAATCGGTCTTGCTGCCTGCACCACGAGTGACAAGGGCAATGTCGAACAACGAGGCCGCCTATCTGCCGCTGGTGCATCCTTCCCAGCTGCGATTTATCAACGTTGGTTCCAGGATTTGGCACCCAAGGGCATCCAGGTCAACTATCAATCTGTTGGTTCAGGGGCCGGTGTGAGGCAGTTCACCGCAGGCACCGTCGACTTCGGGGCTTCCGACAAACCAATGAAAGCCGAAGCCATCGCCAAAGTGAGTCGCGGAGTCGTTCAAGTCCCAATGACGGCAGGTGCTATCGCGGTCGCGTACAACAACCCTGGCTGCGAGCTTAAGCTCACTCAAAAGCAACTGGCTGAGATCTTTCTTGGCACCATTCGCAACTACAACGAGCTGGGTTGTGAAGCCAAAGGAATCAAGGTGGTGCATCGCTCCGATGGCTCCGGCACCACTTACAACTTCACCAAACACCTCTCAGCCATTAGCCCAGAGTGGAACAAAAGCGTTGGCGCTGACAAATCTGTGCAATGGCCCACTGGTGTAGGAGCCAAAGGCAATGAAGGTGTAGCAGCACAACTCTCCCAGATCGATGGCGGCATTGGTTACGTCGAACTTGCTTACGTCAAAGGGAGACTGCAAGCGGCGGCTATTGAAAATGGATCTGGTGAGCAAGTGGTACCAACTAATGCCACCGCCAGTGAAGCCCTTGGTTCGATTGACCTTGGCCCCGATCTGATCGGAAGCAATGCCAATCCCATGAATGGATATCCAATCGTGACCTTTTCCTGGGTACTTGCCTACGCCAACGGCAATGGCAACAACACGTCGCTGCTCAAAACAACATTCGATTACATGTTGTCTGAGGAGTCACAAGCAAAAGCACCCGAACTGGGATACGTTTCGCTTCCACCAGACGTGATTGCTCAAGCCAAAGCGGCAGCAAATACGATCAAAGAATAACTGGCAGTCTTCAACTGCCCAACCATAAAAAAGGGGGTAAAACCCCCTTTTTTGATTCAAATTGAGTGAAAACTGATTGAAACTAATTACTTGGTTTCAGTAAATTCTGCATCAATCACATCATCGCCAGCATTACTGGAATCTCCGCTGGAATTTCCCGAAGCTTCACCATCAGCGCCAGTCGCAGCGTCTTCTGCTCCAGCTTGCTGATACACCGAAGCTCCAACCGTATAAAGCTCCTGTTGAAGTTCCTCTAAAAGAGTTTTCATTGAGTCGAAGTCTTCTTTCTCAGCTGCTTCCTTGAGCTTGGTGGCCTTCTCCTCGACTTTTGCCTTGGCGTCAGCTTCAACCTTGTCTCCAAGTTCACCGAGCTGCTTTTCAGCTTGGTACACGAGAGTTTCAGCCTGATTTTTCAGATCAATTTTCTCTCGTTTCTCTTTATCAGCGCTGGCATTGCTTTCTGCATCCTTCACCATCTTCTCAACTTCATTGTCAGAGAGAGTGGAGGCTCCGGTGATCGAGATTGACTGTTCTTTGCCGCTGCCTTTGTCCTTAGCTGTAACACTCAAGATCCCATTGGCGTCAATATCGAACGTCACTTCGATTTGAGGAACACCACGCGGAGCAGCGGGGATGCCATCGAGACGGAAGGTCCCAAGACTCTTGTTATCAGAGGCCATCTCGCGCTCACCCTGGAGCACGTGAATCTCAACGTTAGTTTGGCCATCCACTGCTGTGGAGTAAGTCTCTGATTTTTTAGTTGGAACAGTGGTATTGCGGGTAATCATTTTCGTCATTACACCACCGAGCGTTTCCACACCCAGGGAGAGAGGGGTGACGTCTAGTAACAGGATGTCCTTGACTTCACCAGCCAACACACCGCCTTGAATGGCGGCTCCAATCGCAACAACCTCATCGGGGTTGACAGTTTGATTGGGATCCTTACCAGTGGTGCGCTTCACCAACTCCAGCACTGCCGGAATCCTGGTGGAACCACCCACCATCACAATTTCATCAAGCTCACTGGACGAGAGCTTGGCATCTTTCAAAGCTTGCTCAACAGGAATACGGCAGCGATCAATGAGCGTGGACGCCAGCTCTTCAAACTTCCCACGGGTAAGAGTGAGATCGAGATGCTTTGGACCCTCCGGGGTCGCTGTAATGAAAGGAAGATTGATTTCGCTCTGGGTCGCGCTGGACAGCTCAATTTTTGCTTTCTCAGCAGCTTCGGTCAGGCGTTGCAAGGCTTGCTTGTCTTGACGCAGATCGATGCCTTCATTGGATTTGAAGCTGTCTGCGAGGTGGTCAACAATCACTTTGTCGAAGTCATCACCACCAAGGTGAGTATCACCAGATGTGGAGAGAACTTCAAAAACACCATCTCCTACTTCAAGTACAGAGACGTCAAAGGTGCCGCCACCTAGGTCAAACACGAGAATGCGTTCATTACTCTTCTTGTCGAGGCCGTAGGCCAGAGCCGCCGCTGTCGGCTCGTTGATGATGCGAAGCACCTCAAGGCCTGCAATCTTTCCAGCGTCTTTTGTAGCTTGGCGCTGAGAATCGTTGAAGTAGGCAGGAACCGTAATCACCGCCTGGGTAACATTTTCTCCGAGATATTTACCTGCATCTTCAGCAAGCTTGCGCAGCACTTGAGCACTCACCTCTTCAGGAGCGAACTGCTTATCAAGAACGGGACATTTAACTTTGACGTTAGAGCCCGCCTTCTCGACGGAATAACTCACCTCTTTGGATTCTTCGTTCACTTCATCAACACGACGTCCGATGAAACGCTTAACTGAATAGAAGGTGTTATCGGTGTTCATCACCGCTTGACGCTTCGCGATCTGACCGACCAGCTGATCCTGATTTTTGGTGTAGGCCACCACCGATGGGGTGGTGCGGAAGCCCTCAGCATTGGCGATCACAGTGGGCTTACCGCCCTCCATCACCGAGACGCAACTATTTGTGGTACCTAAATCAATGCCGACAACCTTGCCCATCAGTGCCCTCCAACTCCTCGAAAAATGTGACTAGAACCCATGCATCTTCGGCAGAGACATCACCAGGAGGCGAGGTGTGGTTCCCGAACAGTCGGCGCGGCAGTCTTGTTTAGGCGTATTAAATAAAGGAAAAGGAATGATCAGCGGAACGACAGCAATCGTCGGACTGTTAGGCCAACCGGTAAGCCACTCGCTATCACCAGTGATGCAAAACGCAGCCCTCAAGGCGATGGGGCTCGACTGGTGTTTCTTAGCACTGCCCTGCAGCGCAAATGATCTCGCCACAGTGGTAAGTGGACTACGCAAAGTGGGTTGCAGGGGACTCAACATCACCATTCCCCACAAACAGGCGGTCTCCCTACTGTGCGAAGAACTAAGCCCACTCGCCAAACGGCTTGGCGCCGTCAACACCCTGACTCCATTACCCGATGGTGGCTGGCACGGGCACAACACGGATGTAGAGGGGTTTCTGGCCCCGCTCCATGAGAAATTTTCTGATTGGAGCCAAACGCAGGTCCTGGTGATTGGTTGTGGCGGCAGCGCCCGAGCTGTTGTGGCGGGTTTACAGGATTTAGGCCCAAGCCAAATCACGGTTGTAGGGCGTCGGGCTGAAACGCTCCAACCGTTTTGCAATGCACTTCAACAAGGAAAGCCAACAAGCAAAAACCAACTGCAACCTCTCCTGAACAACGACCCACAATTACAAACCAGGATTCAACAAGCTGACTTAGTGGTGAACACCACCCCTGTTGGCATGAGCAGTCACAAGCCTGAGGAAGGTCCCTTGCTGCCGCTTGGCGCAGAAATCTGGAACAACCTGAGCGCTCACACTGTTCTTTACGACCTCATTTACACACCACGTCCCACCCCATGGCTGCAGCGCGGAGAAGCGTTGGGCTGCCCCACCTATGACGGACTCGAGATGCTGGTGCAGCAAGGAGCCGCTGCACTACGACGTTGGAGCCTGTTAGACGACGTGCCGGTGGACGTGATGCGAGAAGCGGTACTCAAAAAGCTGGGTCATCTCTGAATGCCACTTAGCCTCTACTCATTTGCCAACCTCAAACTGTGCCCATTCCCATCTGGCAGCGCCTGCTTGGTTTGTTGGTTTATGTGCTGCCTTGGAGCGCTGCCATACCAATCGGCCAACATCTGCTGATTCAATTTCCTGTATTGCAGTGGCTGACACTACCGGCACTGCCCCTCTTCATTTTGGAAAGGGGAATTCCCTTCGGTCTTGGGAATCTCTTGGTCTTCTTTGTCTTGTTTTTGGCGGTGGTACGGAACCCAAATGTTCCCTATTTCATCCGCTTCAACACCTTGCAAGCGCTGTTGATTGACATCGTGGTGGTGCTCATTGGCTATGCCTTCAACATCCTGCTGCCAGTGGGAGGAGGGCTGTTGATGCGCACCCTTTCCAGCACGTTGGTGGTGGGTGTTCTGGCAGTCGTGATCTTCGCCCTCATCGAGTGCTCTCGAGGACGGGAGCCTGACCTACCCGGCTTAAGCCAGGCGGTTCGCATGCAGCTGTACTGAGTCTCATAACGCCAAGCGATAGGATTGTGAATCCGTCGCTCACTACGTGAGCCTTCAGTCCTCGTCGGATTTGTCTTCATGACCCAGCAGCCCTATTACGAAACCATGTACATTCTTCGCCCGGATATTCCGGAAGAAGAGGTTGAATCTCATGTAACCAAGTACAAAGATATTCTTGCTGAATCGGGTGCTGAAATTCTCGACAACCAAATGCGAGGCAAGCGTCGACTGGCTTACCCGATTGCAAAACACAAAGAAGGTATCTACGTACAACTGAGCCACAACGGAGACGGTCAGCAAGTCGGTGTTATCGAAAAAGCGATGCGTCTGAGTGAAGACGTCATTCGCTATCTCACCGTCAAGCAAGAGGGACCATTGCCTGCCCCACGCGTAGCTCCTGGCACAGAGGCACCAGCCGAAGCTGAGACCGCTCCTGCCTAAAAGCCATTGTGCAAGCCATGGACTGACGATATCGTCGATTTATGGTGCATTTGGATTCCAGTTATCACTCACCGCCACCTGCGTGGAAAGCAGCTCAACCTCCTCACCGGGAGGTTGATGCACTTCGTACCAGGGTGAATGAACTCGAACAACAGATCAAAGACTATGAAACGCTGATCGGCGAGCTTCCTGATCTATTCGAACGCAAGTTCCAACAAAGGCTTGAACCACTACTTGAGCGCTATCGATTGTTGGCACATGCTCAGCAATTGATGCCTGCACTGTCCAGGGAAGGGAACATTCCATTCAGCTTGGGGGCAAACTCAAACAATCAGCAACACAACATTGCAGCCTGAAATTAACGACGATGTTTCGCTGCCCATAGCCGTGATGGCAAGCCCCAAACGTAGATAAAACCTTCAGCGGCTCGATGATCAAACTTGTCTTCACTGCCGTAGGAGGCCATCTCAGGGACGTACAAACTGCTGCTATCAGAGCCTCTCCCTGTGACCGTGGCATTCCCCTTATGCAGCTTGAGGCGTACGACCCCATTCACATAGACCTGGGTGCGATCCATGAAACCATCAAGAGCATCCTTCAAGGGACTAAACCACAGGCCCTGATAGACGAGATCTGCCCACTGCATCTCAAGCTGACGCTTGCTCCGCAACACATCGGCGGCCAGGGTCAGGCTCTCAAGTTCCTGATGAGCCTGGATCAACATCAATAGTCCAGGCGTTTCGTAAATCTCCCGACTTTTAATCCCCACCACACGGTTCTCGATGATGTCGAGGCGGCCAATGCCATGGGTACCTGCCAAGCGGTTCGCTTCCCGGATCAAAGCAACAGGATCCAACTTTTGGCCATTGATGGACACCGGATTGCCGGCTTCAAAATGGATCTCGATCTCCTCGGCATCATCAGGCGACTGATCAACCGACTGAGTCATTGCAAAGACCTCCTCTGGTGGCGCAACCATCGGATCTTCCAAAGGGCCCGCTTCCACGCTGCGACCGAGCAGGTTGAGATCGATCGAATAGGGCATCTTTTTGCTCACCGGGGCCGGAACGCCACAACGCTCGCCATAGGCAATTGTTTCCTCCCTGCTCATGCCCCACTCGCGAGCAGGCGTCAACACCTTCAAGTCAGGGGCTAATGCAGCAATCGCAACGTCGAAACGCACCTGATCGTTCCCTTTGCCGGTGCAGCCATGAGCCACAGCATCAGCACCCACCTCTCTCGCCACCTCCACGAGACGACGGGCAATCAAGGGACGCGCAAGGGCCGTAGAGAGGGGGTAGCGACCCTCGTAAAGAGCATTGGCACGAATCGCAGGAAATGCGAATTCTTCGATGAAGGGTTGAATTAGATCGCCAACCAAGGACTGACTGGCTCCAGCCTCCAGCGCTTTGAGTCGGATCGGTTCTAGTTCATCGCCTTGTCCGAGATCAGCGGCGAAGGTGATGACCTCCTCCACTCCCCATTCCTGCTTTAGGTAAGGGATGCAGACGCTGGTATCCACACCACCGGAATAGGCGAGAACGACCTTGCTTGCGCGTCCCATCAGGTGGACTCCTGCTCTGAATCAGATTGCACTGATTCTCCACTCCCGCCGGACCAATGGGACTGTTGTGACGCCAACCGACCAATCCAAAACAGCCAAATTGTCATCAGCAGAGCAGGAGTCAGCAACAGTGCGAGAACCGGCATCGTGGTGGCCACCAATGGATCGGGATGCAATCGCCCCCACATCCAAAGGCCAAAACTCATTACCAATGCTCCACCCCACACAATCAGAAGGAGCCAAGCCTTGCCCAAAACTTCCTCGAGAAAGCATTCACCTATGATGATTGATTATGGATCTGGACAGTGTCGTCAGAGCTGAGCACCCTCGACAACATCAACCCAGCTCTAACGCGTTACGGGCGGACAGAGCCCGCACCGGTGTTGCCCCTGCGCGAAGAGCCAGATCTGCTGAGTTGGCTTGAAACAAGCGGTCGCCTTGTTGAGGATGAGGAATCCAGTTCCCCTGAAGTAAGCACTGTGGAAGAGGAGGAGCTGTCAGCTCTCATGGGCGAGAAAGAGGAGTACAACGCTGCCGATGAGCAAAGCGAAGAGAATTGGGAAGATTGATTTAAGGTCCCCGCCCTACAAAGAGCCACAGGAAAGGGAAGTGAACGACACAACAGAGACCTCTTCATCCCTCAACGGAAAAGTCTCTGCAGTGGTATTGGCGCTTGCTGTATTCTCAGCAGCCTTCGCATCAGACCGTCTAATACCCAACAGTCTGCTCAGTCCGCCCTTATTAATTGCCACACTGATCGCCTCGATCGTCACCTGGTGGGGCGTACCAAGGCTGCGTTCTTTGAAGCTGGGTCAGGTCATCCGAGAGGAGGGACCCAAGGCGCATCTCAATAAATCAGGTACTCCCACGATGGGGGGATTACTTGTGATTCCAATCGGCGTGATCGTTGGGAGCCTGATCAGTTGGAACGGACAACCAGCCGAACAACTCCTAGCCGTCACCTACATCACTTTGGCATTCATGGTGGTGGGAGGCATTGATGACTGGCGCAGTCTTACGAAACACACCAATACAGGTCTGACCCCTCGCGGGAAATTATGTTTTCAAGCCTTGGCCGCCATAATTTTTCTGATCTGGGCGGGTATGCGCGGTTGGATCAGTAGCGATGTTTCGTTGCCCTTTGATATCAACCTTCCATTGAGTTGGCTGATCTGGCCGCTTGCTCTCTTTGTCTTTTTAGCTGAAAGCAATGCCACCAACCTTACCGATGGATTGGATGGTCTCGCTGCTGGCTGCGGGGCGTTGGTGTTCACCGGGATGGCGCTTCAGCTAATGCTTCGCGGCAATGCTGGAGACCCCAGCCTGGCGGGGTTCTGCATGGCTATGGCGGGATGCTGGATTGGTTTTCTTGCACACAATCGGAATCCAGCAAAAATCTTCATGGGTGACACTGGATCTCTGGCGATGGGAGCGTCACTAACAGCAGTTGCTTTGCTGACCAACAGCCTTTGGCCCCTTTTAGTGATGGGAGGTGTATTTCTGGCTGAATCCTTGTCCGTCATCATTCAAGTGTGGGTCTTTAAAGCCACCAAAGGACCTGATGGTGTCGGTCGACGAGTATTCAGAATGTCTCCTTTGCACCATCACTTCGAATTAGGCGGCACACCAGAGCAAATAGTGGTGCCAGGATTTTGGATCGCTACAGCAGTCTTAGTTACAATAGGAGTAATATTTCGTCCGATTTAATTTCGGGGCTGCACTTTTTCCCGCAGATATAAAAATCCTCACTTCTCAAACGAAACCCAAGGCAAGAAGCTTCTTAGATCAGCAACAATTAATTGAATTTGCTTGCTATCAGTATTCGAACATGCACAAAAAGTATAATTTTAACTCCCATTGGCTTATAAATTGTGTTTTCTCTTGATTAAAGTTAATTTATCTTTTGACTCACATTCGTTGAATCGATAACGAGATTCTTCTTACTAATAATTATACTTATTCTTTGGTTTCGGATTTAGTCTTTAAATTTTGAATATTTGAGCCTTAAAGTATCCATAATAATGAAACTTCTCAATATCAAATCCATCGATGTCCTACTTCACCTGGAAAGAAGCCGGTCTTACCAGCGACTGCGCCAGCCTTGAAGCAATGGCATCCCGATTTGAGGAGGCTGCAAGCTTGATGCGCCGGATGGCAAAACAGGGGTTTGAGCTCAACACTCAAGGTCGTGAACAACAAATCACCCATCGCGATTCAGATGTGTTCGAATCATGGGGTTTCATCAATGAAGAACCTGCTTTCCGTCAGCTGACCCTGATGAATGATGCAACCAAAGGATCACCAGCCCATTAATCAGCGGCGGCGAAATCCTCCGATTAACCAGACCAACACAAATAAAAACGACGACAGACCTAGATAAATCAAAGCCCATTTTTGAACTGTGGCGATCTCCCAGCCGAATAGCAACCCATTGGCCGCATCTCCAGCTGTTGTGAACGCGAGCGGCAAAAGCATCAGGGCAAAGCGAGAAGATCAAGCCATGCTGCCTTGAAACATGCCATGACGATCTTCCCAAAAAAAGTGATGCTGCTCGGCAGCGGCGAACTGGGCAAGGAAGTAGCGATCGCTGCCCAAAGACTGGGTTGTCAGGTCATCGCTTGTGACCGTTATGCCGGAGCACCAGCCATGCAGGTGGCGGATCAGGAGGAGGTCCTCACGATGACTGATCCGAACGCCCTGAGGTCTGTTGTAAACAAGCATCAGCCTGATGTGCTGATCCCGGAAATCGAAGCGTTAGCGGTGGATGCTCTCCAAGCACTGGAAGATGACGGTATCCAAGTGATTCCCACTGCCAGAGCCACAGCAGTGACAATGAATCGTGACCGTATTAGAGATCTAGCTTCTGGTGAGCTCGGCCTTCGCACCGCCCGATTTGCCTATGCCACCGATGCAAAAGAACTTCATCGCGCTAGTGAACCGCTCGGTTGGCCTGTCGTTGTCAAACCTGTGATGAGTTCATCTGGAAAGGGCCAAAGCGTGGTCCATCGCGCGGCCGATTTAGATCAGGCCTGGGAACAGGCCATGGCTGGAGCCAGAGGAAGCTCAGCCCAGGTGATCGTGGAGGAATTTCTGAATTTCGATCTAGAAATCACTCTTCTTACGATCCGTCAGCACGATGGAACCACTTTGTTCTGCCCGCCGATAGGTCATGAGCAGGCCAACGGGGACTACCAATGCAGCTGGCAGCCCGCTCAGATCTCAGACAACCAACTGCATCTGGCTCAGGCCATGGCACGCACGGTGACTGACAATCTTGGCGGTGTTGGGCTGTTTGGCGTGGAATTCTTTCTATGCGGTGATGAGGTGGTGTTTTCCGAGCTCTCTCCAAGACCGCATGACACTGGTCTGGTAACTCTGATCAGCCAAAACTTGAGCGAATTTGACTTGCACCTGCGCGCCGTACTTGGACTGCCAATCCCAATCATCACTACTGCCGAGGCCGCAGCCAGCCGAGTGATCTTGGCAAGTAGCAAGGGAAGCCAAGTGCAATTCAGCGGAGTCGCAGAAGCCCTTAAAGAAGCAGATACCAATCTCCTGCTCTTCGGAAAGAGAGAGGCGAGGACCGGGCGTCGGATGGGAGTTGCTTTAGCTCGTGGGAGCAACATCGACGATGCTTTAGCCAAAGCGGACCGTTGTGCAGCCGCTGTAAGGGTTCAAGTCAAAGACTGATCGTTCCTGGCTCGAGCGCGCAAGAACCGGTAATGCTGGATGCCTTCCAGCACACCAGGCAATTGGGGACGACTTGCAAAGTACACACGTTGTTGCTGACGAAAATCCTCCAGACAAGGATCGTGACCGCCCAAAACAATTGTTGCGGGTCGACCACAAACCAGCTCACCATCACCCTGCTCACTGGCAACAACCAACATCTGCTCCAGTGGAAGGCCCCAGCGCAGAGCAAGGAAACGAATCGCTTCGCTACGGGAGGCCCGCAACGGCAACACATCTAGAAACCAATGGCAGCGGAGCTGAGGGCGAGCCGCCTGACGACGCAGACGTAGACGTCGCCGGATCAAAGGAAGGATCTCTTCTCGAGGCTCTCGAATCGTGTAGCTCAACTTGAAGGCACCTTGATGCTCAGATGGCTGTAACTCAATGTGATCTGTGAGGTCGGCGAGAGCATCTTCAACACCAACACGGTCCCAATCCACTCCGATCTGAGCTGACCAAAGCAAATCAGACTGACTCTCTTGGCCGTAATGAATCGACGTACCAGCCCCTGTAATCCACACCTTGGGTTCCGGTAGAAGGAGCTCAACAAATCGCTGTCTGGCGGCAGGCAACGACCGGCCAGTCAGAATCCCTAACCCACACCGATTGAGCTTCTTGCGCAAAGTGTTAAGCGCATCTCCATCGGGCTGTTCCAGACTGTTATCAAGGTCAAGCAAGAGCAAACGATCTCCTAGAGGCTGAATTCCTCCACTTGAAGCCGTTTGGAGGGATGACAACACCCTTGGATGGCTCACCTCTATCGACCGCTCCTGCATCAACGCCAGGTATTGGCAGACATGGGCATCCCAGCTGAAATGGCGACTAACCGCCTCTACACCGTTGTTACTCCAGCATTTCCAGCGTTGGAGATCTGAACCCGCACACTCCAATGCATCCTGAAGAGCCTCTCGATCGGTGACATCCGCAAGCAATCCGTTGTCGCAGCGAGCGAGAATATCTTTTGGACCTCCGTCGTCAGTCGAGACCATCGGCAATCCGCAAGCCGCAGCTTCCAACAACGTGAGACCAAACGGTTCTGTCAGAGCAGGATTAACAAACAAGCCTCGGCGTTCAGAAGCCCAGCGATAAATGGCAGGAATCTGATCCCGCCGATGCTGCTTGGGATAAGCAATACGGCCATAGAGGTCATATCGATCTACGAGATCGAACACTTGCTGAAACACATCACGCTGCTGTTTCTCCATCTGCCGGGGATCCTCCCGACAGCCGAGCACAAGCACCAAATTGTGACGCTGGCGTAAAACAGCAGATCGGCCAAATGCCTCAACTAGCGCGGGAATATTTTTGCGACGCACAGCTCGAGAGATCGCCAGCAATGGTGGCAGCTCCGGCTGACGCAAGAATGGAGTCAAAAGCTTCTCCACCTCGCTGATCTCAGCTGCCACCGAGCCAGGGTGAAAACGGCGTGCATCCACCCCAGGAGGCACCACCTGAGCACGATCAGCACGAAATTCGCCGTATCGGGAATATTGCTGATCACATTCCTGACGGGTGCTCGTGATTACCAGATCGGCATGAGCCAGAGCCAACTCCTCTGCGTCAATGCGACGACTAATGGAATAGGTCTGCTCAAGCTGTTGATGATCTCCGCCTCCAGCTAACAGGCGTCGCTGCTTCTCTCGACCAAGCGAATGCCCCGTAAATACCAAGGGAATCCCAAGACGACGACTCAGAAGTGCCCCCACATAACCAGCATCGGCGTAGTGAGCATGAATCCAATCGGGGCGATTCTCAGGCTTCTGAAGATGCACCACAAGCTGATCTGCTAAATCATCGAGGTAGGGCCAAAGCAACTCCTTGCGTAGATAGCGCTTTGGACCGAAAGCAAAACGCTGAATGCCAGCATCAGCTGAAATCGACTCAGTAGGCCGGGCGTAATCGGTCGAAACCCGTCGATCCTGAATCAAGCGAGTCACTACATCGACTCGATCCACTTCTGCCCGAGCCGCAAGGCTTCGTGCAAGTTCGAGCACGTAGAGAGTTTGACCTCCCGTATCAGCATCCCGTCCAAGCTCCAAATCATGGGAACGGAACAATCCGTGGAGATGGAGATGGAGAAGCCGAAAACCCACAATCAACGTTCCAAAGAACAAGACATCAGGTAGATGTCTTGATCAAGGATTAAGGCGTTCAAACAAATCAAAATCTGAAGAGATCCTTAGATATCAACAGTTACTAGGGGTCTCATCGGTTAAAAGCCAGCCTGGGCCTAGTGCTTAAGCCATTTATGACGGCATAAGCCAAGTACAACTAATGCGAAATGCTAAGTAAACAAACCAATTTCCTTGGGATTGTTCTGATCGTTTTTAGAAAACATTTAAAGAATGGACTTCAGAGCTGACTGGTGACATCCAACAGAGGAATGGATGCATTCCCCCAATTTCCTCCACTGAAAGTATGAGAAGACGGAACAGCCAGTTGTTCATTGATCCAAGCCAAAATCAACGGTCCAAGAATCGGAGGTTCTTTCTGATCGGCGGGAGCCCAAAGATTGAAGTGACTTCCACCCGAAGCCAGAACAAGGCGATGCCCATTCTCCAAAGGCTGGCCTTCCCTAAACGGCACCACTGCCTCAGGATCAGAAGGAACAACCCAATCTTTCGTTCCACTCACCAACAAGACCTTCGCCTGTAGAGAAGGACCGCTCGACTCATCAAAAAGAAGCCTCATTGGTGGACTGACCACTACAGAAGCCTTTACACGAGGATCAGCCAGTGATCCCTGATCAGCCCCTGACAACCAGCTGCATTGCAACACCCAACTGAGATTTCGATCTGGATCAAGAGGGTTCTGACAACGCGTTTTCAACTTCCTGCTGGTGGTCTGTAAACCACTCAATTGCAGCGCCGCTGTGGCACCCCATGAATGCCCCACAACCGCTACGTCATCAACATCCAACTGTTGACCAGACAAAAGTGAGCCTGCCTCGATTCCATCCAAAAGAGCGGTGACATCAAGAGGACGAAACCGCAACTCCTTAGAGCTAGGTGGAGGTGCAGCTCCGCTCAATAATTCCTTTTGCTGCTCGGAATCACTCCCTGGATGACGAGGCAATAAAACGGTGTAGCCATTGGCTGCCAACAATCGACCCCATCCTTCAAAACTGGCAGGTTCATCCCAGAGCCCATGGGAGATCACCACGAGCTTTTGATTAGAAGAACGCTTCGGCTGCAAAACCGTGATCTCAAGAGGCTGAGTTCGATGAGATACCGAAAACCGGCCTTGAGAGCGTGTCCAACCCGACGCACCAGATTCAGCAAGAGAATCTGACGCTGGTGTCATTGCTATTCCTTCCTCAACAAGCAGGCGGGCATCATCCTGATGAGCCCGCAGTCGTTTCGCGTTGTACGCCAGAGCCTGCAAATCGATCGATAAAGATTCACCAGGAAGCCGACGGAACAGGCCAAGCAAATTGGGTTCCCCATCGCGATAAGCGGCTTCAAGAGCATCAGCCAAGTTCCGACCACTGGTATCGGGAGGCAATCCGTCAATCTTCACCAACTGAGACGCTGACAACAAAGCCTGCTCAAACAATGGATTACCTACGGATTGCTCCAAGACACCGGATGTCTGTTTAGGGAATGGCGCTGTAAGGAACTGATCAAGAAGACGAGATAGAGACCCATCTCCAGCTCGATCAAATTCTTGAAGATCGCTATTGGCAGCAATCAATTCTCCGGCTGTACGAGCTCCCTTCAAACTCAGCGATAAGTTCGTTTCCAAAACTGGAAAGTCGATTATGAGTTGTTCGACGGCTGATGCTGTCCCCGCAAAAGAGACGCTCAACAATGCAGCCAAGGAAGCAGCACGAGCACCATCCAGACATCGACTCATAAAAAAAGTCATGCCGCCTCCTCAATCAATCGAGGTGATTCCGGAGGATGTTGCTTCAAAACCTGCTTTAGGTAGCGACCCGTATGACTAGTTTCGTGCTGGGCAACTTCTTCAGGAGTACCAGTCACCACAATCTGTCCACCCTTGTCTCCACCCTCAGGGCCTAAATCAATAATCCAATCGGAACAGCGAATAACATCTAAGTTATGTTCAATGCAAATTACAGAGTTTCCTTTATCAACAAGTCGCTGCATGACATCCATCAACTTGTGAACGTCATAGAAACTAAGACCAGTGGTTGGTTCATCAATTAAATAAAGAGTTTTTCCAGTAGCCCTTTTTGATAACTCTGTAGCAAGTTTCACGCGCTGAGCTTCACCTCCAGACAGGGTGGGAGCAGGCTGGCCAAGCTTCACATACCCCAAACCAACATCGACCAAAGTATTTAAACGATCAGCAGCCTGAGGGATTGCAGAGAACACATCAGCAGCTTGCTCCACTGTCATTTGAAGCACATCTGCAATCGTGTGTCCTTTGTAAGTAACCTGAAGAGTTTCACGATTGAAACGAGCTCCTTTACAAACATCACATTGAACATAAACATCAGGTAGAAAATTCATTTCAATCACATTTACGCCTTGGCCGCGGCAAGCCTCACATCGGCCGCCCTTCACATTGAAACTGAACTGTCCAACCTGATAACCACGGGCCTTAGCCTCCACCGTCGCCGCGAAAATCTGTCGGATGGGATCAAATGCTCCTGTGTATGTAGCGGGATTAGATCGAGGGGTTCTACCGATCGGAGACTGATCAATCACGATCACTTTGTCGATGGACTTCAAACCACGAAGTTCTCCTAACCCTTGAGGAAAAGGCACCTTATGGCCAAGCCCATGCTCCAGGGCTGGATGCAGAAGTTCATTGACCAAAGTGCTCTTACCGCTTCCACTCACCCCGGTCACCGAAACCAGCCTTCCAAGCGGAAACTCAACATTTAGTTCCTCAAGATTATTGCGGGAACAATTCAGTAACTTCAGGCTGCGGGTACCAACATTGCGCCGCTCAATAGGAGTGGGAATACTTTTCTTTCCACTTAAATAAGCACCAGTTACTGAATCTTCAGCATTCAGTAAATCGTCGAGCGATCCCTCTGCTACAACGAAGCCTCCATGCACGCCTGCACCAGGACCGATATCAACAAGGTGATCTGCAGCGCGGATCGTGTCTTCGTCATGCTCAACAACGACCAATGTGTTGCCTAGATCACGCAAACGCTCAAGCGTTGCCAAAAGACGATCATTGTCACGCTGATGCAAACCAATACTCGGTTCATCTAATACATAAAGAACTCCTGTCAGCCCAGCACCGATTTGGGTTGCGAGACGAATCCGTTGAGCCTCACCCCCTGACAAGGTCATCGCCGGTCGATCCAGACTCAAATAATCCAGGCCCACGTCGAGCAGAAAACGCAGACGCATCCGAATTTCCCTTAGTACAAGATCACCAATCTGGATCTGACGGTTATTCAGCAGAGGTTCTGACCCCTCATGGGTCCCCACACCCATCAAGCGCTCAATCCGCTCGAGGGTCTGACCAACACTGACTGCTGTCAGATCCGTAATCCGAAACGAACCAACTTTCACCGCAAGCGCCTCTGGCCGCAAGCGCAGACCAGCACAACTCTCACAGGGAACTAATTCCAGATACTTTTCTAGCTTCTGTCGTTGTGCTTCACCACTAACGTCCCGCAGCTGACGCTCAAGAATCGGCAATATGCCCTCGAATGGGCGATGAACGCCAGAGCTTTTGCGATATCGACTATCTGCCTGGATCAGAATCGGCTCACGACTGCCATTGAGAAGAACATCTCTTTGCTCATCAGTGAGATCTTTCCAAGGCGTTTTGATCTCAAATCCGAAAGCTTCACCAACGGAATAAAGCAGTGAAAAGTAATAAGAATTGTCCTTCTCTGCCCATGGAGCTACTGCCGCGTAGACCGGCTGCCCAGGGTCCGGAATGACCCTCTCAGCTGTGAATTTACGCAAATAGCCAATTCCGTGGCAAACCTCACAAGCCCCATAAGGACTGTTGAATGAAAAAAGTCGAGGGGAAAGCTCCTCCATTACCGCCCCATGAACAGGGCATGCATAATTTTCGGAATAAAGCCTTTCTTTTTCAACTCCTTCGGGTAATTCCTCTCCCTTTTTGGGAACCACTTCAACGAGAGCTAAACCATCACCTCGTTTCAATGCAGTACGAAGGGAATCGTTAAGCCGCTCTTGAATCCCGTCTCGAGCGACGAGACGGTCAACCACCACCTCAATACTGTGCTGAAGATTTTTGTCCAACTCAATATTGTCTGCTAGCTCACGTACCTCACCATTGATACGGATCCGAGCGAAACCCTCTGCAGCTAGCCCACTAATCAATTTGCTGTGCGTTCCTTTTTTTCCGCGCACCACAGGGGCTAAAAGTTGATAGCGAGTGTCGTCAGGAAGTGTCAGGATCTGATCCACCATCTCATCGATGGTCTGAGGGCGAATTGAACGGCCACATTGAGGGCAATGAGGCTCACCGGCACGACCAAATAAGAGACGCAGATAATCGTGAATCTCAGTGACCGTTCCAACCGTTGAACGTGGATTGTGACTAGTGGATTTCTGGTCGATCGAAATCGCCGGGGAAAGACCTTCAATGGCATCCACATCAGGCTTGTCCACCTGACCGAGAAACTGCCGGGCATAGGCCGACAAACTCTCCACATAGCGACGCTGACCTTCCGCAAAAATCGTGTCAAACGCTAGGGAGCTCTTACCGCTGCCACTGACACCCGTGAACACCACCAATTTGTTGCGCGGAATCGTGACATCCACGTTCTTGAGATTGTGCTGACGGGCGCCTCGCACCCGAATCACCTCTTCTTGGGCGCCACTCAGGTTCACAGCCTTTGAAGAAGCGGAATGATCCTCGGTAGTCGGAGCAGGGCGCCCCATATGGAGATTGTTCAGCAGCAAGAGAGTCTAAGGAGACCGATGGGGTTCAGGCTGCTCGCTGATCCAACAAACTTGCCGCATAGGCCTGAGCATCATCAAAATCTCCTCCTGCCAATTCCGCCAGCTCCTGGCGTCTGGCCTGAATGTCCCGCAGATAGGACACTCGCGAGCACGTTTCCCCATCCGATACAACTTTGCTGACGCGAAAGTGATGATCTGCTGCAGCTGCCACTAATGGCTGGTGTGTCACACAAAACACCTGACGATGCTTGGCAATAGTTCGCAGCAATGTGGCCATTTCTCCGCTGACACGACCGCTCACACCACTATCGATTTCATCAAACAACAAGGTTCTGGATCCATCCACATCCGCCAGACAGGTTTTAAGCGCCAACAGAAAACGTGACATCTCTCCTCCAGAAGCAACTTCCGCTAACGGAGCTAAAGGCTGACCTGGGTTTGCCGAAAACAAAAAACAGATGGCATCTGCGCCTGTTTCCATTGGCTCAACAGCAGAGAAATCCACCTGAAAACGCACATTTTCAAGCCCCATCGGTCGCAAATACGTCATTAATCGCTCCTCCAGCCGTTTGGCAGAGGCCTGTCGTAACTCTGTGAGGGACTGATTGCAGGAATCCCGACGATCTCGCGCATCCTCTTCCTGACGGCACAACAAATCGAAAACCGCGTCAGCGCCACCAGCAGTTTTTTGATCCCTGAGCGCATTGCGCTGCTTGATTAAAACCTTGAGATCAACGTGGTAACGACGCTCCAATCGCTTGAGCAAAGCAAGGCGTTCCTGCAACAAACCCAATCGTTCTGGATCGCTCTCAAGGGACGATCCATAGGATTCAAGAGCCCGGATTAAATCGAGCAAACCGGCTTCCACGTCTAAGCATTTCTCAGCTGAAACAGTCAGAGACGCATCAAGAGATTGCAGCTGCCGTAGCTCGTGGGAACACGCTGTGAGGTGATCCAAAGCTGAAGGAGCTTGTTCTGCTCCGTCTTGAAGACGACCAATCAAAACGCCAAGACCTTCGAGCAAACGCACTCCATGGACAAGGCGGTCTTGCTCTTGTTCCAAGTGCAGAATTTCAGTTGGATCTTCGAGATCCGCCGCCTCCAGTTCCATCAGTAATGCGTCGTCATCATCCTGTTGTTCCTGGAGACGTTGGCGATCTATCTCCATCTTCAGCACAGCTGCATGAGAGGTCTGCCAAGCCTGCCAACTCTCACTCACGGTTTGAAGAGATTGGGCCAAAGGCTCACCGCCCAATCGATCAATCCAGCGACGCTGCTGTCCTGGATAAGCAAGCTGCTGAGTCTGCCCTTGCACTGTCAGATCAATCAACAAAGGCCTGAGTTGAAGCAATTGCTGACGATTCACGACAACACCGTTCAGTCTTGACCGGCTGATTAAACGTTCGTCTTGGCGTCGCCACTCCCTCGACAACACCAATTCTTCGTCGTCTAGCTCATGCTCCTGAAGCCATCTCCTCACAGAATCATCCGGCTCGAAAGTGGCTTCAATCAAAGATCGATCACAACCTGTTCGCACCATCCGACCTGAAGCCATTCCCTGCATGCCACCAAGCAAGGCATCTAAAGCATCAAGGAGCAACGACTTTCCGGCCCCAGTCTCCCCAGTTAGCACTGAAAAACCTTTCTCGAACGCCAGCTCCAAACTGTCGATCAGGGCGATGTTTTCAAGTCTTAGACCGGTCAGCAATGTGGGCCCCGGTAGCTCACTCAACCGTAGCGACGGCCTTGGTGGTTTAGAAGGGGATCCCCAACGCAGTGGCGGCTGTGGCACAAAACGAGCTAGGAGATTTCATTGAGGCTGCTGGTCTGCTCGAATACGACCCGGCCGCAATCACACGGATCTATGCAGGCCATCCACAACGGCTTCTGCGCCGACTCTGGCAAACCCTTGTGCCCATTGGGCTTTTGTTAATCGGAATCGGATTTGACAAATTGTTTGGACTCCTCAGTAATCCTGAGAGAGCGAGAAACAGAGCACGAGAATTTGCAAATTTGCTGGTAGACCTTGGCCCCGCCTTCATCAAGGCTGGTCAAGCACTTTCAACCCGACCAGACATCGTTCCTCCTGTGCTACTTGAAGAACTGGCACAATTGCAAGACCAATTACCTGGCTTCGATAGTGGCCTTGCCATGGCCTGCATCGAGGAGGATCTCGGAGCACCTGTAGACACCATTTATGCCGAGCTTGATCGAGAGCCAATCTCCGCCGCTTCCCTCGGTCAAGTGCACCAGGGATATTTAAAGACTGGCCAAAAAGTGGCCGTGAAAGTGCAGAGACCTGGCTTACGCGAACAAATCACTCTCGACCTTTATATCGTTCGCAACATTGCTGCCTGGCTTAATACCAACATCGGCCTCATCCGCAGCGACCTTGTTGCACTGATTGATGAATTGGGGAGTCGAGTTTTTGAAGAGATGGACTATCTCAATGAGGCGGCGAATGCGGAGAAATTTCGAGAATTACACAAACACAATCAACGAATTGCCGTTCCAGCTATTTACCCGGATGCCACCAGCAGGCGTGTGCTCACGATGGAATGGATAGATGGTGTGAAACTCACAAACCTCGAAGCTGTTCGTGACCTGGGAATTGATCCCAACGACATGGTCGAAGTTGGTGTGAGCTGCAGCCTGCAGCAACTGCTTGAACATGGGTTTTTCCACGCTGACCCTCATCCTGGAAACCTTTTAGCTATGGCCGACGGCCGCCTTTGCTACCTGGATTTCGGAATGATGAGCGAAGTGAGCCGGGAGTCCCGTACTGGACTGATCCAGGCCGTAGTTCATCTTGTGAATCGCAATTTTGGGAAACTCTCTAAGGATTTCGTAACGCTCGGGTTTCTTGCTGAAGATGTCAATCTCGAACCGATCGTTCCCGCTTTTGAATCAGTTTTCAGTCAAGCCATCGAGATGGGAGTCAATCGAATGGACTTCAAAAGTGTCACCGACGATATGTCGGGAGTGATGTACAAATTCCCTTTTCGGGTTCCGCCTTATTACGCCCTAATCATCCGGTCTCTCGTCACTCTTGAAGGCATCGCCCTAAGCGTTGATAAGGATTTCAAAATTCTTGGAGCGGCTTATCCCTATTTCGCAAGACGTTTGATGGAGGATCCAGATCCCCAATTGCGTCAGAGCCTTAAAGAGATGCTCTTCGAAGGTGACGCATTTCGCTGGACTCGCTTGGAAAATCTCGTAGCAAGTGCGGCAAGTCAAAGCCAACTTGATCTCGACACTTTGCTTGATCAAGTTCTCGATTTTCTGTTTTCAGTCAATGGAGGAATGCTCCGTAATCAACTGGTCGAAGCAGTTGCTGATCGTTTGGATGCCATTGGGTGGTCCACCTTGCAACGCATCGGACGACGCTTACCGCGGCCATTTCAGCCACCACTTCTGCTTGACGTAGCGCCACTGCTCAATGAAGACAATTATCTCGACCTAGAACCAATCCGGCAGCTCATCAGCGTGCTGCAGCAATTGCCTGGATTTAATCCTGATCTTGTCTTCAGTCGGCTACCACGATTAATTCGTGAACGCGACGCTAGACAAATGGGAATTCACCTAGCTCAAGGACTGGCCGAACGCGGAGTTGTCCGTCTCGTTAAAGCAGCAGCAGGTGGTTCGAACTAGATTCCGCAAATTATTCAAACCTATGCCTCGCAGATCCAGCCGCCAATCCATCCTGGCGTTTGGTGCCGCAATCGGTCTCAGTATTTCATCTGCGTTTCAACCCGCAAATGCAGCCAAGGATGTTGCCCTTGTCAGCGGAGCCTTCCGAAGATCGATTCCAGTTTCAGACCTTGCTTATCTTGCTGAGACGAATAGAGCTCGAGGTTTTCTCTCAGATCTCCTCCGTCTGGGAAAACAGGATCCAAAACAAGTCGCAAAATTATTGAATCAGAAGCTTGAGCTTCCCTTGGTACTCACCAGTCGCCTGATGTCAACGCGCATTGGAGATGTCATCATTCGGCGCATCGCCACGATCATTTATCCGCTGAAAGTTCCCGATCCATCGGTGAGCGTTCCTGCAATCAGAGCTGGAGTCATCAATGGGCTTCAAAAAGAAGACGGCGGGCTAAGCCTGATTACCTTCCTTGAGGCCTATCCGGCAAACGTGATGGAAGTGAATCTTCCTGCTTTGCTCTCATTGATCGAAAAAGCAGAATCAATTGCTGACCTTGTGAAATTCTTCTCCGATTCACCACTAGATGGTTTGAAATAAAGCACTTTCAGTCCCAGGAGATCGATCCAGACACATAGATTTCTGAAATTGCTGCTCTCTGCGGGTGTCCCTACTCAAGAACCTCCGCCGGCGTTTAACGGCCAAACCTGTCATGCAGGACTGGCCCGGACTGATCGAAGCCTATCGATCTTGGCTTCCAGTTTCTTCCGCCACTCCAGTGATCACGCTGCACGAAGGTGCAACTCCTCTCATCCCAGTCCCATCGATTGCAGAAAAGATTGGACGCGGCGTGAAGGTCTTCATCAAATACGACGGTCTCAACCCAACCGGATCCTTTAAGGATCGGGGAATGACCATGGCAATCAGCAAAGCCAAGGAAGCCGGCTGTGAAGCGGTCATTTGCGCAAGCACAGGCAACACGAGTGCAGCAGCAGCAGCCTATGCACGCCGTGGCGGGATGCGAGCCTTCGTTTTGATCCCAGACGGCTATGTCGCGCAAGGAAAACTTGCCCAGGCATTGGTTTATGGAGCAGAAGTCCTGGCGATTCGGGGGAATTTTGATCGTGCTCTCGACATCGTTCGCGAGGCGGCAGAGAAATACCCCATCACCTTGGTGAATTCAGTGAATCCCTACCGACTGCAGGGACAAAAAACAGCTGCTTTTGAAATCGTTGATGCCTTGGGAGATGCTCCCGACTGGCTCTGTATTCCAATGGGAAACGCCGGGAACATCACGGCCTATTGGATGGGATTCCAGGAATATCAACAAGCCGGACTGAGTAGCCGATCTCCACGAATGATGGGGTTCCAGGCCAGTGGATCCGCGCCACTTGTTAACGAAACCACTGTCAGTAATCCAGAAACAATCGCTACGGCTATTCGCATCGGAAATCCGGTCAACCGAGAGAAAGCAATCGCAGCTCGTCAGGCCAGTAACGGGGCCTTTCTGGCTGTCACCGATCAAGAGATCATTGATGCCTACAAACTGCTCGGTGGAAGAGAAGGGATCTTTTGTGAACCTGCCAGTGCAGCTTCAGTCGCGGGTTTGATCAAACGCTCAACGGAGGTTCCTGATGGATCCACAGTCGTTTGCGTTCTGACTGGTAATGGTCTGAAAGATCCTGACTGTGCCATCAACAACAACGACGCTGCCTTCTACCCCGATCTCGACCCCGATCTGAACACTGTTGCCAAGGTGATGGGCTTTTAAAAAGGGTGGATTTGCTTACAAATGGTTTCAAATCTGATGGCTTCAGAACAGAAAGTGCCTGAGGAATCCATCCAATTTCAACCGTCAAAAAGGGTGGAAAACTAGGGACAACTCATCTTCAAAGCCCAACACGACTTTTCCCCAGGCTGTGGCAAGTGGGGAAACAAATCATTCTTCCCCATCTACCTGATCTGATTCCACAGCGATAGATTCGCTAAAACCCAGTTTATCAAAGAGATTTGATGGATTTTCCCCTGTTTCCACAAGACCTACTACGGCTATTTTTAGTAGTTTTTTAAAAGAAATAAAACAGCCTTAAAGCAGGGGAACACCAAAAAAACGAAAAGGCATTGCACTTCTCCCAAGCCTGTGAAAACGTAGGTACAGATTTGTTCACGCCGTTGATTCGGACCTCATGAAATTGGTCTGTTCCCAGGCCGAATTCAATTCGGCCTTGCAATTGGTCAGTAGGGCTGTTGCCTCTCGTCCAACCCATCCCGTGTTGGCCAACGTTTTGCTCACTGCTGATGCCGGTACTGATCGACTCAGCCTCACTGGATTTGATCTGAATTTGGGGATTCAGACATCGCTTCCTGCTTCTGTTGACACCAGTGGTGCAGTGACACTGCCTGCGCGATTACTCGGAGAAATTGTCTCCAAGCTCTCCAGTGATTCACCTGTTGCGTTGTCCAGTGATGCCAACGATGAACAAGTTGAGCTCACCAGTTCCAGCGGCAGCTACCAGATGCGAGGTATGTCTGCGGATGACTTCCCTGAACTTCCGCTCGTGGAAAACGGCACAGCCTTACGAGTTGATCCCTCGTCATTGCTGAGAGCTCTGCGGTCAACCCTGTTTGCCAGCAGTGCTGATGAAGCCAAACAGCTCCTGACCGGAGTTCATCTGCGTTTCAATCAAAAAACATTGGAGGCGGCATCAACCGATGGTCATCGGCTTGCAATGTTGACGGTGGAAGATGCGTTGCAGGCTGAAATCAGTTCCGAAGACTCTGATTCAGCTGAATTGGCCGTCACCCTTCCCTCACGATCTTTGCGTGAGGTTGAGCGGTTGATGGCTAGCTGGAAAGGAAATGATCCGGTCAGCCTGTTTTGTGAACGTGGCCAGGTCGTGGTGCTAGCCGCTGATCAAATGGTGACAAGCCGCACCCTGGAAGGGACCTATCCCAACTATCGCCAACTGATTCCAGAGGGTTTCAGCCGAACGTTTGATCTCGACCGCAGGGCTTTCATTTCCGCTTTGGAACGAATTGCTGTCTTAGCTGATCAGCACAACAATGTCGTTCGAATTGCCTGTGAGCCCACAACCGGGTTGATTCAGATTAGTGCCGATGCCCAAGATGTAGGCAGTGGTTCTGAGTCTCTACCTGCTGAGATCAACGGGGAAGCCATACAAATTGCTTTCAATGTGCGTTATGTACTGGATGGTCTTAAAGCCATGGATTGTGATCGCGTCAGGTTGTCTTGCAATGCACCAACCACTCCGGCAATCCTTACCCCTTCCAACGATGAGCCAGGACTCACCTATCTGGTGATGCCCGTTCAGATCCGTTCCTGAAGCCGTTCACGACGCTTTGCCTATTCCGGACCAGCTCCTTTTGAGCGATCTGTTGCGCCACAGGGTGCGCTGTGATCAGGGCCTGGATCATGGCCCTGGGGTTATGGCGTGGATGCACCCGCCAGTGCATCGACTGCTTGGTTGGGTGAGTCGGCCTTCTGCGTTGCGTACAAGTCGAGACGTTTGGCGACTTGATCAGTGTCGTGGATTCGATGACCAGCAGGTGTTTGTAAAAGGGTCTCCGGCAGAAGTGGATCAGACCACGCTGGACCGTTTGCCAACGCTTCTTGACGCTGATCTCTTGAACTCAGATGGAGAGAGAGTCGGAATCATCGCCGACTTGGCTTTCATGCCATTGAACGGGCAGATCAGTCATTACTTAGTGGCTCGTAGTGACCCCCGCCTGCCCGGAAGCAGCCGTTGGCGATTGTTGCCAGATCGAATTCTTGATCAACAGCCGGGATTGGTATCGACGGCCATCCACGAACTGGATGATCTTCCTCTTGCTCGTGCCAGTGTTCGGCAGGATTTTCTTCAACGCTCACGCCACTGGCGAGAACAGCTCCAGCAATTGGGTGATCGTGCTGGTGAGCGTTTGGAGGGTTGGTTGGAAGAACCTCCCTGGGATGAGCAACCTTCGGCCTCTGGCTTTGTGGCTTCGGATTCTTCCTCATCTGCGTCACCAGTGGACCCTCTTGAAGATTGGGATGATGTTGATTGGCAAGAGGATCCCCGAGTGGGACGTCGACGTTCGCCTCAAAATGATTGGCCCGATGACGAACAAGATCCCTGGGTCTGATCGTCGGTAACACTGGGTATAGATGACTCATCGGTTGTGACCCAGTCCTCTCATGCGGTTGCGGCATTTGATCTTGAGAAGGCTCTCCGCCAGGAGGGGCTGACGGAAAAAGATCACAGCGAGATTCAGCGTCGTCTTGGCAGGCCTCCCAACCGCGCTGAATTAGGCATGTTTGGCGTGATGTGGTCAGAACATTGCTGTTATCGCAATTCCAGACCCCTCTTAAGCGACTTTCCTACTGAAGGGCCTCGCATTCTTGTCGGTCCTGGAGAGAATGCTGGTGTCGTTGATCTGGGTGAAGGTCATCGCTTGGCATTCAAAATTGAAAGTCATAATCACCCCTCTGCAGTTGAGCCTTTTCAAGGCGCAGCTACTGGTGTTGGAGGCATCTTGCGTGACATTTTCACGATGGGTGCCAGGCCGATTGCATTGCTCAATGCCTTGCGTTTTGGGCCGCTGGAAGAGCAAGCGACCCGTGGTTTGGTGGAAGGAGTTGTTGCTGGAATTGCCCATTACGGCAATTGCGTAGGCGTGCCCACAGTGGGTGGAGAGGTGGCGTTCGATCCGTCGTATCAGGGCAACCCCCTGGTCAATGCGATGGCTCTTGGCTTAATGGAAACCGATGACATCGTTCGCTCTGGAGCCGCTGGTGTGGGCAATCCGGTTGTGTACGTAGGCAGTACGACGGGAAGGGATGGGATGGGTGGTGCCAGTTTTGCGAGCGCTGAACTCAGCGCGGACTCTCTGGATGATCGTCCTGCTGTGCAGGTTGGAGATCCCTTCCTTGAAAAGGGTCTCATTGAGGCTTGCCTCGAGGCCTTTCAGAGCGGAGATGTTGTGGCCGCTCAGGACATGGGTGCTGCCGGTCTCACCTGTAGTTGTTCAGAGATGGCTGCAAAGGGGGACGTTGGTGTCGAATTGGATCTCGATCGGGTGCCTGCAAGAGAACACGGCATGACCGCCTACGAATTTCTGCTGTCGGAATCTCAAGAGCGCATGTTGTTTGTTGTGCGCGCTGGACGGGAGGAGGTGCTGATGCAGCGTTTTCGGCGTTGGGGTCTTCAGGCAGCCGTTGTGGGTCGCGTCTTGGAGGAGCCAGTGGTGAGGGTGCTGCAACACGGCGCCGTGGCAGCAGAAGTTCCCGCTAGGGCTCTAGCAGAGGACACTCCGATCAATCAGCACGAGCTGCTCTCTGAGCCCCCAGACGACATCCAGACGCTATGGAGATGGCGTGAATCGGATCTTCCGATTCCTTCAACCGATCGCGATTGGAATGCTGATCTGTTGCGTTTGCTTGATGACCCCACAATTGCAAGCAAACGCTGGATCTATCGCCAGTACGACCAGCAGGTGTTGGCCAATACGGTGATCCGAGCCGGTGGCGCTGATGCTGCTGTTGTTCGTCTTCGTCCTCAACAAGGTGATGCGTCGCTGCAAGCGTCCCACCGTGGCGTTGCTGCCACGGTCGATTGCCCTAATCGCTGGGTGGCACTCGATCCAGAGCGGGGAGCAATAGCAGCGGTGGCAGAGGCTGCTCGAAATCTCAGTTGTGTTGGAGCGGAACCCATTGCTGTGACCGACAATCTGAATTTCCCCTCTCCGGAAACCTCTAAGGGCTATTGGCAGCTAGCGATGGCATGCAAGGGGCTCTCCCATGCGTGTCGTTCTTTGGGGACTCCTGTAACGGGGGGCAACGTGTCTCTCTACAACGAAACCCGCGCTGATGATGGAAGCCTTAAGCCCATCCATCCCACCCCTGTTGTAGGCATGGTCGGTTTGGTTGAAAACCTCGATTGCTCAGGAGGTTTGGCTTGGCGTCAACCTGGCGATCTTGTGGTGTTGCTAGGGATCTCCACCGATGAGGAGGGGAATGAAAGCCTTGGCTTGGCGGGCAGCAGCTATCAGGGAGTTGTTCATGGGTTGCTAGCTGGCCGGCCCCCGAGTGTGGATCTGAACTTGGAGTGTGAGGTTCAGTCCCTTGTTCGTCAGGGTTTTGCTGAGGGGCTTTTGGCTTCAGCCCATGACAGCAGTGATGGTGGTTTGGCCGTAGCGCTGGCGGAAAGTGCCCTGGCCGCTGGCCTTGGCGTTGATCTCAACCTGCCGCATGGGTCTGCTCGGTTGGATCGTGTTTTATTTGCTGAAGGCGGTGCACGCATTGTCGTGTCGGTTCGCGCAGAACAACGCAGTGCTTGGCAGGCCTTAACTGCCTTGCAAAAGCATCAAGGCGTTCCTGTGAGAGAGATTGGAACTGTGGCTGATCATGGTTGCTTCAAGCTGGCTGTAGGGGGACATCAAGTGATTGATCTCTCCGTTGCACAATTACGTGATCAATACGAACAAGCTGTTCCCCGTCGTTTAGGTGCGGTCTAATGCAGAATCCTGACACCAATTCGAAGTCGAGGCGGCCGGTGCATCAGCTCGAGATAGAGCGTCCCGATCGCATGGAAGAAGCTTGCGGTGTGTTCGCCGTTCAGGCGGTGGAACAACCGGTCGCCAACCTTGTTTATTTCGGTCTTTATGCTCTGCAGCATCGAGGTCAGGAATCAGCTGGCATCGCCGTTTTTAACGAGGGCAAGGTCAGGCTCCACAAAGACATGGGCTTAGTAAGTCAGGTGTTTGATCAGGATGTTCTGGCTCGCATGCCTGGTGCTCTGGCCATCGGCCATAACCGTTACTCCACAACTGGGAGCAGCAAGGTTTGTAATGCTCAGCCTGTGGTCCTGATGACTCGGCTAGGCCCTTTCGCACTTGCTCACAATGGCAATCTTGTGAATGCAGCAGAGCTACGTGCTCAGGTAGACGACGGTCAGGTGGAATTCACTTCCACTACAGATTCAGAATTGATTGCTTACGCGGTTCAGCAGGCTGTCGATAGCGGACTGGATTGGACAGAAGGGATTACGTCGGCAGCATCTCTTTGTCAGGGTGCTTTCAGTTTGGTAATTGGAACTCCAGATGCTCTATATGGATTGCGTGATGGTTACGGGATTCGACCTCTTGTGTACGGCTATCTAGGTGATAAGGAATCTGGTCACTGGGTTTTGAGTAGCGAAACTTGTGGGTTAGATATCATTGGGTCACCGTTTGTTGCTGATGTCGAACCAGGGGAATTAGTGGTTTTCCGTTGCGGTGAACCGATACCTGAACGTCATCGTTGGATTGAGCCGACAACACGTATGTGTGTGTTTGAAATGATCTATTTCGCTCGTCCTGATAGTCGTTTCTTTGGTGAATCTCTTTACAGCTATCGCCAACGCATTGGCCAGATCCTTGCTCGTGAATCAGCTGTAGAAGCTGATCTCGTCATTGGTGTTCCGGACTCAGGAATTCCTGCTGCGATCGGCTTCTCGCAAAAAAGTGGCATTCCATATGCCGATGGACTTATCAAGAACCGCTACGTCGGCCGAACATTCATTCAGCCGACCCAGGCGATGCGTGAGGCGGGAATTCGCGTCAAACTCAATCCACTTCCTGATGTCTTGAAAGGTAAAAGGGTTCTGGTGATTGATGACTCGATCGTCCGTGGAACCACTAGTCGAAAATTAGTTCAGGCTCTGCGTGATGCTGGTGCCATAGAAGTACACATGCGTATTAGTTCACCACCGGTGACTCATCCTTGTTTTTATGGCATCGACACTGATACACAAGATCAATTGATCGCTGCTCGACTCACACTCCAGGAGATTGAACAGCATCTCAAGGTTGATTCACTTGCATATCTCAGCAAAGAAGGGATGGTGGAAGCAGCTCATGCTCAGTCAGAACATTTCTGCACTGCTTGTTTTGATGGCAATTATCCCGTTCCAATGGATGCTTCAATGCGTGCCAGTAAGTTAATGTTGGAACCTGCTGGTGTTGCTGCTACCAATATTTAATTAAATCGAAAATATGTGTTTTATCAGCTAATAAGAGGAGCTAATCGAATAATTGACTCGTTATCTTTTAATATGATTTGATTGTTTTCATTAATATCAATTCGTCCATGACGACCGTTTGATGTGACCACACCGATTAATGAATTGGCAACGCAAGCAGCTGCAATTCGTTCGGTTCCGTTGGTAGATTCAGAATTTAAATCCCAGCCGATTTCACCGAAATCGCCCCGATTGCATAAGCGTACTGAATTCAATTCTAAGCAATGTAAGCGTCCAGTTTGGCTGGCAAGCAAGATAGTTGTTGACCCCTTGGTGTTTCCAGAGACTGCGGTAACGAGTTGTTCTCCAGGAAGCAAACGCATGGCAATTGGTCCTTGAGCCAATTTGCCCATCAGTGGCAGATTTTTTTCCTCTGATTGCAATCGAAGAATCCTGCCGATGTCACTAATAACAGCCACATCTTCGCCGTTCTTACAGATCAAGGCTGCCTTTAAGCTCACACCTTCTTTGAGTTTTAGGACTGTGGCAGCTCGTCCTGATAACTCTTGGATGTCCTTCAGAGGAAGCCGTTTGAAACGACCATCACTGGTCAACAATCCGAGGGATTTCGTTTCATTAGCTGATAAGTCGTCTGGGTTGGGCAATGGCAGCAAGGAGACAACTTCATCTCCTTCAAGAGCTGTTGGTAGGAATCGTTCCAAGGTTCCTTGTTGCTGTCCTGCAAATTCCCAGCGCACTAGTGCCACACGACCGCTCAGGGTCACAGCGAGTAAACGAGGTGGTGGATTGATTGGCAGGCTGATCAAGGCTGGGGATGGTTCATCACCCATGGAAACCGGATCATTGAGATGCAGGCGGCCAAGCAACTGCGGACTCACAATTTTGACCTGACCATCGTCTTGAATCAGCAGCCTGGAGTCGCTAGGGAGAGCATCCAGTGCCTGGCGTCTCTGCAACTCGGCATTCGGCCTCTGACTAGCAGCTCGCTCTGCGAGGAGATGGTCACCACCTTCAACTAACTTGGTTCTTCTTGGTGTTGCAAAGCGTTTTTTGAGCTGAATCAGTTCTTCGATCAGGGCATCGAGTAGTTGTTCGCGGTTTTCCAGCAACAGGGTCAAACGCTCTCTTTCTTGACCGAGATCTTTAGATTCCTTGCGCAGACTCTCTTGCTCTAGGCCTGTGAGTCTGCGCAGAGGCATAGCCAAGACAGCATCAGCCTGTCGTTCTGTTAGATCGAAGTGAACCATCAGGCTGGCTCTTGCCTTGGATGCGTCTCTTGCTTCTTGAATCATGGCGATCACTTTTTGAAGTGATCCGAGAGCAGTGATCAGGCCCTCCACTACCTCAAGCCGATCTTCTGTTTTGCGTAGCGCATGATTAGTGCGCCGAATGATGGTGAGCTCTCTGTAATTCAGGAAGGTTTGTAAGAGCTGACGGAGCGTGAGCTGCTGGGGTCTTCCATCGACCAGGGCGAGGAGAATTGCGCCGAAATTGCTTTGCAGTGATGTGCGCCGTTGCAGATCCGTCAGCACTGCTTCTGGATCTGCATCACGTCGTAGTTCCACTACCACCCGCATGCCTTCTCTGTCGCTCTCATCTCGGATATCGGCGATGCCTCCAATTTTTCCTTCGTTGACTTGCTCAGCCAGTTTTTCGATCCACCCGGCCTTGCTGAGCTGATAAGGCAGCTCAGTCACAATTACCGCATTACGTCGATGCTTCCCTTTTCCGGGATGTACTTCTTCAACGTGGGCGACCCCACGCATTGGAATGCTTCCTCTGCCACGTAAATAAGTTTCGCGGACTCCACTGCCTAGAAGTACTTCTCCTCCAGTTGGAAAATCAGGACCGGGGATCAGCTTTAAGACTTCTTCATCGCTGAGATCGGGTTGTCGGACGAGAGCAATGAGACCATCAACCACTTCACCGAGGTTGTGGGGTGGAATGCTGGTGGCCATACCAACAGCGATTCCCGAACAGCCATTGAGCAGCAAAAAGGGCAGTTGGGCGGGCAGAACAGTGGGTTCCTGCTGGGATCCATCAAAATTGGAGGCAAAATCAACGGTGTCGGCCCCAATTTCATCGAGCAGTCCCTCGTGTGAGATCGGCGCCAAACGCGTTTCGGTATAGCGCATGGCTGCTGGAGGATCGTCATCCACTGAGCCGAAGTTGCCGTGGCCGTCTAGCAACGGATGACGGCTGGAGAAGGTTTGAACCAACCTCACCAAGGCGTCATAAACAGCTTGATCACCATGTGGGTGATATTTACCCAGCACGTCCCCGACCACACGGGCGCACTTTCTGTAAGGACGATCTGGGGTCAGCCCCAGTTCATGCATTGCAAAAAGGATTCTGCGCTGAACAGGTTTGAGCCCATCACGCACATCCGGAAGAGCTCTGCCCACGATGACACTCATCGCGTATTCGAGATACGAGCGCTGCATCTCCTGATGCAGGGCGATCAATTGAACGCGCTCCTCGGCCATCCTGCAGGGAAATAAGAGGGCAGACGTGTGTCAGCCTACAGATCATCCCTCGATTGGCGAGGGATTCGCTCAGTTGGCGCTTGTTGGATCTGCATTGGCTTCGGCTCGTTCTACAGAATTTTGTAGTTTTGGGTTTTTAAGTAGTTCAGCCGTTGCATTGCGTAATTTGAGTCCCCAAAGCTGTTTTTTCTGGTGACCAGGTAAGACGTAATTAGGGGATTCAGCAAGGGCTGTTTGGGCTAGATCCAAGGACTCCTGGTCACCAGCATTAATTTTGTTCAGCGCAGCGGCAAGGGCCAACATCGGTTCTGGGTTGCGATTAATCGCCAACACAGAACGCCAGCGGCGAATGGCTTCCTTTGTGTTGCCCATTTCAAAAAGAACCAAACTTTGGTTGTTTAGCGCTTCCCAGAAACTGGGTTTGATCCGTGTAGCGCGTTCAAAGGCCTGAAGAGCACGCTTCTGATCTGATTGCATCACCCTGGCATTGCCAAGGTCGAAGTAAGCCGTTGCATTTTTGGGATCCAGATTGAGACCTCGATCCAACAGCGGAATCGCGTCGTCCGGGCGGTTGTCGCGCAACGCAAGAGAGGCTTCAGCAAACCAAAGCCCTGGATTGGTTGGATTGAGTGATTTCGCTCGAGCCAGGGATCCAGCTGCAGCATCGAGCTGATCACTGCGAAGTTGGGATTCAGCTAAGACTGACCAGAGCCGCTCATCATTTGGTTGTAGACGAACGGCTAGGGAGGCCAGCTTGGCTGCCTCTTTTGGTTGTTCCAGCCTTAGTAATTGTGCTGCGGTGCGGCCGATGCCGATCCCAGCACCCTTTAATTCCTGAGTGCTGGGTGTATACACATAAGGAATAAGGGCTTTCGCCGGTTTTGCACTCAAGAGACCGATCGTGCTTATTAATACAACTGCTGTCCAGGCTGTGTTGAAAGGTTGGTTTGAACGCCGATGGAATCCCATCACCGAATCTCAGATGAACCCACAGTAGGTGGATCTACCGGCTTTGCTGATGCGGCATTGCGTCGCCACATCCAGGGTTTGATGCGTCTGAGCGCCGATCCACGCAGGTTGAGATCCCAAGTTTGAAGATCCCATTTTTCAACCTGAGCAGCGCTGAGGTTTAAAACCCATTGACGGGGCTGTACTTCGGGATCTTGACTCAACGGAAGCTGTCTCTGATTAAAAGGGCAAACGTCCTGGCAAATATCACAGCCAGCGACCCATGGGCCCATTCCAGCTTTGATGAACTCCGGAAGCTCCTGATCTCGATTTTCAATTGTGTGATACGCGATACACCGATGTGAATCGACCACAAATGGCTCACGAATGGCGTTTGTGGGGCAGGCGTCCATGCAAGCTCTGCAACGTCCGCAACGAGGCTGTGCAGGTTGATCCGCCACTAAATGTTCTGTCGTCAGAAGGTGACCGATCACCATCCAAGATCCTCGTTGTGGGTGAATCACATTGCTGTGTTTCCCAATCCATCCGAGCCCAGCTTCTTCTGCCCAGGCCTTGTCCATCAATGGTTCTGCATCCACGCAGACTCGCCAGCGTGAATTGGGCCGTTGTGTTTCGAGCCAGCGGCCTACGCGACGAAGCCTTTGGCTGATAACACGGTGGTAATCACGGCCCCACGCATATCGGGCAATCGCAAGGTTCTTGGTTTGGCGAGATTCTGAAACGTAATAGTTCAATCCAACGGCAAGAAGGCTGCGAGAGCCCTCTAGGAGTGAACTTGCATTCAGCCGTCTCGGAGCAGCCATCCAGCCCATTTCTGCTTGAAAACCAGCGTCAAGCCATCGCTGCAGAGCTTCCGTACGCATTTGCAGCCTTGGGCTTCCCGGCAGACATGCGATCCCCACAGGATCAAATCCTTCAAGACGTGCTCGCTCCTTAAGAGCCGCACTGAGGAGGGTTTGTCCGGCTGAGGACGTCAAGGAAATGGGACGTAAAATTAATTGCCTTTAAGCATCGTGACGTGTCCTCATCCCCATCGGGTTATCAAACCTTGCGACTGTCGTCTGTGCTGCGTTGGTTGGGCATCACCCTGGTCGTGCTGCTGGGGTTGCAGATGGCTGTTCTGCTGAGCGCAGCCGATTGGGCCGATGGAGTTTTCAAACAACTTTTAATCGAGCGTTTGGTAAGTCAGGCCCCAATGGGGTTCATCGGGCTTCTGCTCATGCTTTTGGGTTCTCGACTTGACCATCCCGAGAAAGCAAGACCTCCGATTCGTTGGCTTGTCTGCGTTATTTCGGCGCTCTTGGCGGTCGTAATGATTGTGGTCATCCCTGTTTCGATTTCTGGCAATCAGAACCTTTCGGGTGAAACCGATCAAACGCTTGAGCAGCAACGTGGTCAGTTAGACATGGCGCGTCAGCAATCTGCAAATCCTGAGAACGTGAAGATGCTCGGTAATCAGCTTTCTCAGGCTGGACAATTGCCCGCTGATGCCAGTGATGAAGACAAGATCCAAGCTGCTCAGACCTTTATTGATAAACAGCTTGAGCAGATGCAACAGCAGATTCAACAGGGGGAACGCCAGCGCAACCTTGCTGTCAACCAGCGTCGCTATGGAGGCACATTGAGTGCGGTGATTCTTGCCATCGCTTTCGTGCTCTTGGCTCTGGCGGCCGTGATTTAACCGATCTGCTGGTTAACTTAGTGACATCACGTCAGCCTTAGGCCACAGGCGTTCCTTGGTGCAGTCCAATACAAGACCTGACCTGCCGCTCGGCGCCAGGCTTCAGCAAGATCTGAAAAACGATTTAATCGCTGGGTTGTTGGTGGTCATTCCGCTGGCAACCACAATTTGGTTGGGAACGACAGTCAGCCGTTTTGTGTTGGCTTTTCTTACTTCGATTCCCAAGCAGTTCAACCCGTTTATCACCCTGAATCCTCTTCTCCAGGATTTGATTAATTTGGCTCTGGGGTTGACGGTTCCATTATTCGCGATTCTGCTTATCGGCTTGATGGCGAGAAACATCGTCGGCCGCTGGTTGTTGGAGTTCGGAGAAGGAACCCTGCAACGAATTCCTCTCGCTGGGTCTGTTTACAAAACTCTGAAACAGCTTCTCGCAACATTTTTACGAGATAACTCTCAGCGTTTCCGACGTGTGGTGTTAGTCGAATATCCCCGGGAGGGGCTTTACAGCGTGGGATTCGTGACTGGCGTGGTAGGTCCTTCTCTGCAAGCTGAGCTCACAGAGCCCCTCCTCAGCGTTTTCATTCCTACAGCTCCGAATCCCACTACCGGGTGGTACACGCTAGTTCCAGAAAATTCTGTCAAAGATCTCGAGATTTCAGTTGAAGATGCGTTTCGAACGATTATTTCCGCTGGCATTGTGAATCCAGATGAGAGAGAAGCACCTGTGAATCGAAGTTTTTCAAGTTTGATCTCTCAGCTGCGCGGTTCTGTGTCACCGTCGTCATCCACCACCGGAGCCTGAACTCGCCTCGGCCGTATGTCCATGCAGTCCCGATCCCTCTCCCGTGAATTAGCGCTGCTAGTGCTCGGTCAATGTCCTGAGCGAGTAGGTGAACCCCTCGATCTCTCCTTGGATACCTTGCTTCAGAAAGGTCTCGATAGCCTGTTACAGCACTGGACAGAAGTCCTTGACTGTTGTGCTGGAGATTTGGAAAAAGCTCAGCAGCATTTGCTTGATAGTGAACTGAAGGATGGTCCCTCTTCTGATCACGCATCAGTTCGTTTGTCTTTACAAGCGTCCTTATCAGGTGCAGAACAAGTTCTGAATGGTCTATCAGCGAGTCTTGAGCTGCCCCGCTTGTTGGCTCTTTCCAATCAAGATCAGGTGCGCCGCGATGCCATGCAACGCGTGACCTTTGTTCTTCGAAAGCGCAAAGAGATTGATCAGTTGCTCGATGGTGTGATGGAGGGCTGGCGTATTGCACGACTACCACGCATTGATCGCGATATTTTGCGCTTGGCGGTTATTGATCTCTCTGAACTCAAAACGCCTGTGGCTGTGGCTTGTAATGAAGCTGTTGAGCTAGCTCATCGATTTAGTGATGAGCAAGGACGGAAGATGATTAACGGTGTACTGCGTCGTCTGCAGAACTCTCCCTCACAGGTGTTGCCCTGAAATCATGGTCTACGACTGGTTTAATCGCAGTGCTGTTCCACCTGAGGACTCAGCTGACCCTCCAGTTGACCAAGCTGATCGAAAGGATCAGCCTTCTCCGAAAGATTCCTCTTCAACTCAAAAAGTTGACACCCAGCAGTCTGGATCTGATGCGTCGGAAGAGGATCCTCTTGAATGGGCTCGTCAGGCATACGCACGGCTGAAGGCTCAAAAGGCCGAGATTGCTGAGGCAGAGAAAAAGGCTAAAGAGGACACCGGCGTCTCGAAAGAAGCGGCTAAAGATCCTCAAGTGGAGACAGTTGAGGCAGTTCAATCTGAACTCGCAGCTCCTCCTGCTCAAAGCGCTGATTCTCCAGCAGCTGTTGCTTCCTCTGCTACTGCTCAATCGCCATCAGAACAAAAGGGCTCGGAGCCAGTTGTCCCCGAAATAGAGGTTCCAGCTGAGGCACCAGCAGATCTCGTCCCTCCGGCCCTTTCTTTTCTTGAACAGGCAGCAGCTCAGCGCGATCAGCGTCGGCAAGAGCTGGAGCAACCTGCGGAGCTTGACTCCGTTTCAGCCGTTGTATCGGTAAGCAAAAATAATTTTCAGCCCGATGAAACTGATCAGGATGAACCCAGTCTTGGGGAATTTGATGATGCATTCACTTGGTCCGCTGAGGTTCTAGCGGCACAAGGACGTAACGCAGATCAGGTCACACTTGAGGAGATCGACTGGTTAGGGAGGCTGCGTCAAGGCCTGGAGAAAACTCGCCAGGGCTTTGTTACTGGCCTGCTCGAGAATCTTGGCGACGATCCCCTCACACCTGAGGTGGTTGATGACCTTGAGTCGCTTTTGCTGAGGGCTGATGCTGGTGTTCAGGCTACCGATCAGGTGCTGGATGCCTTGAGACAAAGAATGAACGAAGAGGTCGTTGACCCAAGTGAAGGTATTCGTTTTCTTAAAGAACAGCTTCGTAGCCTGCTTGATGAACCGATTCGGGCCAGTGGTGTTGACGTACTGGCGCCTCAGAGGGAGCGCTTGAACGTTTGGCTTTTGGTTGGTGTCAATGGTGTTGGTAAAACAACCACCCTTGGCAAGCTCGCCAACCTCGCTGTTCGCAGTGGCTATTCAGCATTAATCGCAGCTGCTGACACCTTCCGTGCCGCAGCTGTGCAACAGGTACAAGTGTGGGGTGATCGCAGTGATGTGCCAGTCGTGGCGAATCCTTCCGCGAATGCAGATCCTGCAGCGGTTGTCTTTGATGCGATCGGTGCAGCACGTTCCAAAGGAACGGATCTGGTCCTGGTGGATACGGCTGGTCGGCTTCAGACCAAGCACAATCTGATGGAGGAGCTTGAAAAGATTCGCCGTGTTGTGGATCGTCTTGCACCTGATGCTCACGTTGAATCGTTATTGGTGCTCGATGCCAGTCAGGGCCAGAATGGCTTGAAACAGGCAATGGCATTCGCGCGTGCTGCTGGTCTTACAGGTGTTGTGATTACGAAGCTGGACGGCACTGCGAGAGGAGGAGTTGCTCTTGCTGTTGCTTCAGAAGCGAAGTTGCCCATTCGTTTCATTGGAGCTGGTGAGGCGATTCGTGATCTTCGTCCCTTCAACAGTTTTGAGTTTGTGGAGGCCCTATTGGCAACGCGTTGATGCTGTGCATTACTGCTTGATCTGCATGAACTTGCTACGTTGCGCCTTCTGCTGAGTGGTATGCCTTGAGCAGCACACCTTCTTGGCGACATCCTGCACCTCCCCAAAGAGGAGTCAGCCAACCGTCGACGGCTCCAGCCTCGTTACGACAGCTATTAGAGAGCTTGTCACGAGAACAGCGCTCGAATCAGGAGCTGTTGGTGTCACTTGGTTTTGCGTTGCGGAGCTTCAGCAACCTCAGCCGATTTTTGGAGTTGGTCCCTGTGGTGGCAGCTCGACTTGTTGGAGTTCAAGGTTCACTGATTGTTCCGTTTCAGCCTGATGGACGCCTATGGCGTGATCAGCTACAGATGCTTCCTGGTCCACGTACGGATGGTTTATTGAGGGCTCTTGCTGCCCATGAGCCTGGAAATACTGTTGGCTTTGGCTCCGACGACAGCCTCGTTCGTTCAATCGATCATCTAGTTCAAAGGCAGCTCGGCAGTTCAGGACTTTTTGCGACGTCTGTGATCTCTAGGGGTCGTCCAAGAGGCCGCCTCTACGTGTTTAATCCGTCAAGTCCTCTCGCTTGGAGTGATGTCCATCGTCGACACGTGCAACTGGTTGCTGATCTCACTGGAGTAGCGATTGAAAATGATCTGATGCTTCAGGAGGCTCGTCGCCACGAAAGGGTTGATCGGCAGCTCAGTATTGGAGCGGATATACAGGCTCAGCTTTTGCCAGATCACTGCCCAGTGATTGAAGGTGTGGACCTTGCGGCTCGATGCCGGCCTGCCTTCCAAGTTGGTGGTGATTATTACGACTTCATCCCTACCCGTCCAGAATTGATCGGTCGCCGAAGGGAGCGGGGACGTTGGGCCTTCGTGATGGGCGATGTGATGGGTAAGGGTGTGCCAGCAGGTTTATTGATGACGATGCTCCGCGGCATGTTGAGAGCAGAGGTCTTGAGTGGTCTGCCGCCTGATCGCATTCTTTATGACCTCAATCAGTTAGCGCTCGAAGATCTGTCTCAATCTCACAGGTTCGTGACGCTGTTTTACTCCGATTTCGATCCACGGACCAGGCGCCTGCGTTACGCCAATGCAGCTCATAATCCCCCCTTGATTTGGCGATCTCAGTCACGCAAATTGATGCGATTGGACGCCCCTGGGCTCCTGATAGGCCTTCAGCCTGAGGCCGAATATGGCTGCGAATCACTTGTGCTTGATCCTGGTGATGTCCTTCTCTATTACACGGACGGCGTGACAGAAGCTCCTGGAATGACGGGAGACCGCTTTGATGAGGCTCGGTTGATGCGTTCTCTTGAGCAAGCCTGCCGATCGGGAACTGGATCCCAGGGAATTCTTGATCAGTTGTTCAGTCGCCTCGATCGGTTTGTAGGGCCTGACAGTCAGTTAGATGATGATGCCTCGATGGTGGTTCTCAAGGTCAAGGAAGAGATCATGCTGCCGTCTGTGCCCCGGTCTCTGGCCTGACAAGCTGAGGACAAGAACAAAGGATGAATGCCATGGCAGGCGGGGTGACAGGTGGAGACTCCGCAACCTGGAGTGACAGGTTTGAGGAGGGGTTACATCCCGCGATTGAGCGTTTCAATGCTTCGATCAGCTTCGACATCACCCTCCTTCAAGAAGATCTAGATGGGTCAATCGCACATGCCCGAATGCTTTCAGAGTGCGGTGTGATCCAGTTAGGTGAGGCTGATCAACTTGTAAGAGGTCTTGAACAGATCCGCCAGGAAGCTGCATCAGGTCAATTTCACCCAGGCCTGGCTGATGAAGATATTCACTTCGCCGTTGAACGCCGTTTGATCACTTTGCTTGGACCGGTGGGCAAAAAATTGCACACCGGTCGAAGTCGTAATGATCAGGTAGGAACTGATTTACGCCTCTGGCTTAGGCGGCGTTTGGATGAACTTGAGCAATATCTTTTTGGCTTTCAGCGCGCTTTGCTTCAGCAGGCAAACCTTCATCGAAACACTCTGATTCCTGGCTACACCCATCTGCAGCGGGCTCAGCCTCTTTGCCTAGCTCACCATCTTCTTGCCTACGTCGAGATGTTGGAGAGGGATCGGCAGCGGATGGCGGATGTGCGTAAAAGGCTGAATCTTTCTCCTTTGGGGGCAGCTGCTTTGGCAGGTACTCCGGTACCGATTGATCGCAGAAGCACCGCGACCGCGCTCGGCTTTGATGGCATCTATGCCAACAGCCTTGATGCCGTCAGCGATCGTGATTTCACGGTGGAATTTTCGGCCGCGGCCTCACTGGTGATGGTGCATCTCAGTCGTCTTGCTGAGGAGGTGATTTTTTGGGCGTCAGAGGAATGTGGCTTCATACAGCTCACAGATCGCTGTGCCACAGGTAGCAGCCTGATGCCGCAGAAAAAGAATCCCGATGTTCCTGAATTGGTGCGTGGCAAATGCGGGCGGGTGTTTGGCCATTTGCAAGGCTTGCTGACGATGATCAAGGGCCTACCACTGGCCTACAACAAAGATTTTCAGGAGGACAAAGAGGCGTTGTTTGATGTGGTTGCCACTACATCACAATGCCTTGAGGCGATGACGATTTTGCTGCAGGAAGGATTGAGTTTCAGGACCGAACGCCTTGAGGCGGCTGTTGCTGCGGACTATTCCAATGCCACTGATGTAGCCGATTATCTTGTTGCCAAGCAGGTTCCTTTCCGGGAGGCTTATCAACTGGTGGGTGCAGTGGTGAAGCATTGCCTTCAGGAGGGAATGCTTCTTCGTGAAATGAGTCTTGAGCGATGGAAGCAGTTTCATCCAGCGTTCGAGGCAAATTTGTTCGAGGCATTGACACCCAGAAATGTGGTTAAAGCTCGAACTAGCGAAGGGGGAACAGGGTTCGATCGCGTTAATGAACAGCTTGCAATTTGGAACAAACGATTTGGGCTCGCGGATCAGGTTGTTTGATTAGTGATCATTCGGCTGAGATCGGACTACTCTTAAGAGGCCAAAGGTTCAATGATCTTTTGCAGGTCCATGAATTTTTGGCCCTTTGATCCCATTGGTCCCTCCTAACTTCGGTCCATCAGGTAAGTGAGCATTTTTGTAGGCAATCTGCCGTTCCGCGCTGAGCAGGAAGACATCATTGAGCTGTTTTCCACCTATGGCGAGGTCACGAATTGTGCCCTCCCTCTTGAGCGAGACACTGGTCGCAAACGCGGCTTTGCTTTTGTCGAGATGAGCGATGAAGCTGCTGAAGCATCTGCCATAGAGGCACTTCAAGGTGCTGAGTTGATGGGTCGTCCCCTGCGCATCAACAAGGCAGAGCCTCGTGGCAGTGCCCCACGTCGTGATTTCGGCGGCGGCGGCGGTGGCGGTAACTACGGCGGCGGCGGCGGTGGTGGTAACTACGGCGGCGGCGGTGGTGGCGGCAACTACGGCGGCGGCGGCGGTGGTAACTACGGCGGTGGCGGTGAACGCCGATCTGGAGCTAGTGGCTGGGAAGACCGTAGCTATGGCAGTGGAGCTCCTCCGGCCAATGGAGGTAGTGCCTTCGACGATGGTCGTACTCGTCGACGTCGAGGTGGCGCCGATGACAGCAGTGGTTATGGCGGTGCCGAAGGCTGATTCATTCCATCGGGAATGCTCAGAGTCCGGCATCGAGAAGCTCTTGAGCTGCTACTTCAAGGACTGATAACCCAGCATCAGCTCTTTGAGCGCTGGTGCTGAGTTTGTTACGCCAGTGCCTGGCTCCTGGAACTCCTTCCACAACATGGACGAGATGCCGGCATAAATCCCAAAGTCGTCCTCCTCGCTGGAGATGGCGTTCGGCATGGGGGATCAGACCAACCACAACATCGGAGGCCATCACTCGGCGCGGCGCGGTGTCGTAGATCAGGCTGTCGATCTCACGCCAGCGCAATGGATGGGCATAGGCGGCCCGTCCAACCATCGCCCCATCGCAGTGTTTTAGGGCGTTAAGGCAATCCTCAGGGGTATCAAGGCCACCATTCAATTCGATGGTGAGATCTGGCCTGGATTCTTTTAAGGCGATCACTCGATCGTGCTGTAGAGCAGGAATCGTGCGGTTTTGTTTGGGATCTAAGCCTTCAAGCCATGCCTTACGGGCATGCACGGAAAAACGATATGCCCCGGCGGCTGCTACCTGGTCAACAAATTGTCTCAGTAGGTCATCACTATCGAGGTCATCGATACCTACTCGATGCTTGACAGTGATTGGTAGGGATGTTGCTGCAACCATGGCCTCCACACAACGTGCCACGGTTTGTGGTTCTGCCATTAAGCAAGCCCCAAAATTCCCGGCTTGCACCCTTGGGCTTGGGCAGCCCACATTGAGGTTGATCTCGTCGTAACCCCAATCGGCTGCCATCCGCGTGGCGTCTGCCAGCAATGCAGGATCGTCACCCCCTAATTGAAGGGCTATGGGATGTTCCTCAGGGTCAAAATCAAGAAGTCGTTCCCGGCGATTGCTGTGATGCAGCGCTTGAGCCACCACCATCTCGCTGTAGAGAAGACTTTGTTTGGTGATCTGGCGCATCACCATCCGGAAATGCCGATCTGTGCAGTCCATCATGGGCGCCACACTGAATCGCCAGGCGGGTTCCCGATCTGAGTTAAGTGGGGAATCCATTCCTTCATGCTGCCTCGTTTCCTGCCGGTATCGCTTTAGAACGAACTCATTGTTTTGAGACACTGGTGATGAGTGCTTCGACGCAGCCTTGGTTGATGAGCCGTCGTTCGATGCTTGTGGCCTCGATTTCGGGAGTTGTTGGTGTCCTGAGAGCCCCAGATCAGGTGCTGGCTGCATCTAAGGCCAGTGATGCCAAATGGGATCTCAGCGATGAGGAATGGAAGAAGCGTCTGTCGCCTGAGGCTTATCAGGTCTTGCGTCAGGACGGAACAGAGCGACCGTTCACCAGTGCCTACAACAACGAAAAACGAAACGGCACTTATCACTGTGCTGGCTGTGATCTTGCGTTGTTTGCTTCAGCAGCCAAGTTTGATAGCGGCACTGGCTGGCCAAGTTTTTGGGATCCACTCCCGGGTGGTGTGGATACGAAAGTAGATTTCAAATTGATCTTTCCACGCACTGAATATCACTGCAGCCGCTGCGGTGGGCATCAGGGCCATGTTTTTAATGACGGTCCCCGACCGACGGGCAAGCGCTACTGCAACAACGGAGTCGCCTTGCGTTTCCAACCCGCGGCATGACCTGATCGTCATCGGTGGCGGGCCTGCCGGTTTTATGGCGGCGATCACCGCCGCAGAACGAGGGGTTCGTGATGTGTTGATTTTGGAAGCAACCCCAGAAGTGCTCACAAAAGTGCGTATCAGCGGTGGTGGTCGATGCAACGTGACCCATGCCTGTTGGGATCCCATGGAGTTGGTGGGTCACTACCCCCGGGGCAGCAAACCTTTGCGGGGTCCCTTCAGCCAATTTGCTTGCGGAGATTCGATTGCTTGGTTCGATGAACGTGGACTCACTCTTGTTGAAGAGTCCGACGGCCGGATGTTTCCCCAGCTGAATCGCTCCGAGGCGGTGGTGGAGTGCTTAAGGCGAGCTGCTTTGGCAGCAGGGGTGAAGATTCAGTGCGGTTCTGCCGTGCGAACTCTCAGCTGTTCTGATTGCGGTGGCTTTCAACTCTCCGATCAACGGTCTACTTTTCATCAGGCCAGCCAGGTTTTGCTAGCTAGCGGGGGCCATCCCAGCGGAAGACGCCTTGCCCAGGATTTAGGTCACACGATTGTGCCGCCGGTGCCGTCGTTGTTCAGCTTGAAAGTGCAAGCGCCTGCTTTGAGCGCATGCAGTGGCATTGCACTGGACAACGTTGGCTTGGATTTAAATGTTGGTCATCAGCGCTTTCGTGAGACGGGCCGGGTGCTGATCACCCATCGGGGTGTGAGCGGGCCTGCCACATTGCGGCTATCCGCGTTTGCAGCTCGTGCTCTTCATGCCAATCGCTACAAGGGTGAGTTGCGGGTGGATTGGAGTGGAGGCTTGGGTCGCGAACGTGTTCAGCAGATCTTGCAGCAGTCGCGCCGAGATCAGGCGCGTCGCACGATGTTGTCTGCAAAGCCATTTGAGCATTTGCCGCGCCGCCTTTGGCTGGCTTTCTTGACGCAGGTTGGAATGGACGGGGAACGACGGTGGGCTGATCTTCCGGCAAAGTCGGAACGACAGTTGCTGGAAACACTCTGCGCTCAGCGTCTATCCATTCAGGGCCGCGGCCCCTTCGGAGAAGAATTTGTCACTGCTGGTGGCGTTGATTTGGGGGAAGTGAATTTGGCAACGATGGAAAGTCGGCGCTGTCCTGGGTTGTATCTAGCGGGTGAATTACTGGATGTGGATGGGGTGACTGGAGGCTTTAATTTCCAGGCCTGTTGGAGTGGCGGCTGGCTAGCGGGTATGGCGATTGCAACTTCGATCCTTACTGAATCTGATCAAACACAGTAAACATTGGTAAGTACATCGCTAGCAGGATCGAACCCACGATTCCTCCAACAACAACAATCATGGCTGGCTCCAACATCGACGTGAGTGCCTTCACTGATGCTGAGACCTCGTCCTCATAAAAATCAGCAACTTTGCTCAGCATTCGGTCCATTTCTCCGGTTTCCTCTCCGATCGAAAGCATGCTGAGCGCCATATCAGGTAAAACCTTTTGACGTGTAAGAGCAGTGCTAAGCAACACTCCCTCTTGCACCATGGTGCGAGATTCAAGAATCGCGTCGGAGATGATTGAATTGCCTGCGGTTTCACTAGAGATTTCCAAAGACATCAGAATCGGAACCCCAGCGCGTGTCAGAGAACTGAAGATGCGACAAAACTGAGCAGTGGCCGTTTTCATGATGAGATCGCCAAATAACGGAAGCTTGAGCATCAACTTGTCGAGCACCCTGCGGCCATTGTGAGTGTTGTAGTAACGGCCGATCATCCAAGCGGCGACCAACAACATGCCTGCAAATACGAGGGAGGCTGAAGAACGAAGTAAGGCACTTAAATCCACCATTAACTGCGTAAATAGGGGTAATTCGGCACCGAGATCTTCAAAAATGCCGGCGAAGGTTGGAATCAAAAAGATCGTCATTCCTAAAAACACAAGAATGGCGATCACCAACACCGCTATTGGATAACCCAGAGCACCTTTGATCTGGTTCTGGAGTCTGGCGTTGTCTTCCAAAAGCTTGGCAAGGCGTTTCAGGGATTCATCCAGAACACCACCGGCTTCGCCTGCTTCCACCATCGCGATGGTGAGCTGGTCAAATACTTTGGGCCATTGGCGCATCGCTGCTGCCATCGCCGTGCCCTGATTCACCTCGAGTCCCACACTGGTGAGAGCTTTTTTAAACATCGGCAGTTTCTGCTGCGTGGCCATGAGATCGAGGCTGCGCACAATCGGCACCCCTGCATCCACGAGTGCGGCAAGTTTGCTGGCCCAAATGGCTTTCTCTTTCACCCCGGGTGGCTTCTGGAAAGCTTCTCCCAGATCCATCGAAAGCCAACCCACTGATGCGTTACTCCCGCTGTTGAGAGCTGCTTTCGCTTTGTTTTTTCCTTTGTCTTGACGAAGATCATCGGCTTTAATTCCGCGGCGCCTTAGCAGACGACGAGCCGACAAAGCATCACTAGCCTTGATCTTTACCGTTCGCGGTTGGCCCGTGATTGAGGTGTAGGTGGCGGTGAAGGAAACCATGGGTTGAGCAAAGGATTCAGTGATTCATCAGACGATCCAGTTCAGCGGGTTTGCTGGCTTTGCCTTTCGCTTCATCCAGGCTGATTTCACCTTGGTTGACTAAATCGGCAAGGGCTCTTTCAAGAGTTTGCATGCCACGTTCTCCCCCAGTTTGAATTTGGGAATAGAGCTGAGCTGTTTTGCCTTCCCGGATCAAATTGGCGATAGCTGGGGTGTTGATCATGATTTCTTGAGCCATGACGCGACCAAACTGCCCAGGTGCAGGATTTTGGCGTCGGCAGAGAGTCTGCGAGAACACCGCAGTCAGGCTTCCTGAAAGTTGGACGCGGATTTGAGTTTGTTGGCCTGGAGGAAACACATCCACCATTCGGTCAACGGTCTGGGCGGCAGAACTTGTGTGCAGGGTTCCAAACACCAGATGACCAGTTTCCGCAGCGCTGATCGCCAGCTGAATCGTTTCTAGATCGCGCATTTCACCTACCAAAATCACGTCAGGGTCTTCGCGTAAGGCGGCACGCAAAGCATTGGCGAAACTGCGTGTGTCTTCGTTGAGTTGGCGTTGATGCACCAAACTGAGATCACTTTTGTAAACGAATTCGATCGGATCCTCGATCGTGAGGATGTGTTCGGCACGCGTGTGGTTGATGTGATCTAGAAGCGCTGCCAGCGTTGTGGTCTTACCTGAGCCGGTGGGACCTGTGACCAGCACAAGTCCGCGAGGGCGTTTACTGGTTTCCACCACTACTGGTGGCAAATTGAGAAGCCCAACGCTTGGGATTTTGCTTCCAAGAGCTCGCAGGCATGCGGCATAGCTGCCTTTTTGCCGGTACACATTGACGCGGAAACGGGCGACGCCCTTCAATCCATAGGCACAATCCAGCTCCCATGTCTGCTCCAGAGTTTTGCGCTGGCTGTTGTTCAGCATCGAAAAGATCAAACGGTTGCAGCTCTCTTCACTGAGTGGCTCCTCTTGCATCGGCCGCAATTCGCCACTGAATCGTCCGTAAGGGGGTTGTCCGCTAGCAATGTGGAGGTCGCTTCCCCCCTCGTTCACTAGCTGTTCCATCAGGTCTTCGATCATTGGTTCCATGTTCGGACCTTTCACTGGCGAGGCGTCAAGCAATAGAGGCATTCCAGCCAACCTTCCTGCAGGCCGCCACCACATCCACGGCAGGTAACGGAGCTAAGGGCTCTAGCTCGTTGTTCCGACTCCAGGCCAGCATCCGTCAGCACCATGCGGTCGACCTCTTCAAGAGTGGTGTGGCCTTCTCGAACGAGATCGAGGCTGTAGCCAAGCAAAGTTTTCATTCCAGCTTCTAAAGCCAGTTGGCGTACTAGATCGGTTGTTGCACCCTTTGCAACAGCTGCGGCCAACGCTTCATTCATACGCAGCACTTCGTATACACCAATTCGTCCTTTGTAACCAGTGCCCTGACAGCTGGGGCATGGTGGTCCAGGTCCTTCATGATGCTTCGCTTTGAAGAAGGTGACGTCACCTTCGTTGCTAGTGATGAGCCCAAATCGTCCCAATTCGTGAGCATCAGGGTGATAAGGAATACGGCAATCGCCACAAACTCTTCTGAGTAAACGTTGGGAGACGATGCCGAGCAAGGAAGCGCTCACCATGAAGGGCTCCACGCCCATTTCGTCAAGTCTGGCGATGGCGCTTGGGGCATCGTTGCAGTGCAGGGTGGTCAAAACCAGGTGACCTGTTAACGCAGCTTCGATGGCAGTCTTTGCTGTTTCCTGATCGCGGGTCTCACCCACGAGGAGCACATCTGGGTCTTGGCGCATGAAGGCTCGAAGAGCAGTGCTGAAGTCGAATCCTTTATCTCGATTCACTTGACATTGAGTAATTCCTGGCAAGGTGTATTCAATTGGGTCTTCTACGGTTGAAATATTGATGCCGGGTTCATTGCGTTCCGCCAGCAAGGAATAGAGGGTTGTGGATTTTCCAGATCCTGTTGGACCGGTCACAAGAATCATGCCGAATGGTTTTGAACCAAGGGTTCGAACAAGATCGAGTGTGGTGGGGTTGGAAATGAGTTTGTCTAGTCCCAGCTGAGTGGATTGGCTGTCGAGTAAACGCAAACAAATCTTTTCTCCGTAGCGACTTGGCAGACTGTTGACACGAAAGTCAACGGTTCGGCCGTTATGGTTCCTTCGAATACGTCCATCCTGAGCTTGTCTTCGTTCTGCGATATCAAGATCTGCCATAATCTTGAGCCGAGATGTTATGGCAGGAATTAATTTAGTAGGAAGAGGTTGTGTCAAATTGGTCAGGACACCATCCTTCCGAAGTCTGATCTGCAGCCCAGATTGTTGAGGCTCTACATGAATATCGCTGGCATTCATCTCTAATGCTTTTATTAAAATACGATCCACAAGGGTGACAATCGGTGATTGATCACTGCCTGACAGATTATTATTTAGTGAAGAGGTTGAATTATTCTTTATTTGTGCTTCGTCAGGATCGGTATTGAAAATGCCTTCGACATCAAATCCTTCTAGTAGTGACTCTGCTGTATCACTAATTAATTGTTGATTGGGTTCTGAATCGAATTCGCCTAGTCCTGTTTCAAGAATCCGCTTAAGGTCCGCCGCATTGGCCAGCACGAGTTTGCAGATGTAGCCATGGCTTCTTAGAACCTGTTTGATCGATTCTCGATTGTCTCGGTCACTGCTACTTGCAATGGCCACTGTGAGGCCATCCTCGGTGACATGGATTGGAAGCGCCTGCAGCTGCTGCCAAGTCTCATGGTCAAGCACCTTGCCGGATTGAAGAAGTGATTCCCCTGCGGCGAGTTCTACTGCTGAAATCAGCTTTGCCGGTAGAGCAGGTGGTAGCGGCATTCGGGTGGAGTCGGCGCTCATGCAGATTCGGCTTTCCCCGCTTGTGGTGAGTCCTTATCACCTATCAACATGTATAGACGTGACTTCGCATCTGGTCAGCATGAGCGGCGACGCTTCCATCCCGGCTAACGATTCGGCATCGGATGTACCCGAAGCCCAGCAGGACCTCACAACCTCTGTGGATGATGAGCCAGCGACAACAGCTCCTGATCAAGGAGCTGAATCGGTGTCTTCACCTCAGACCAATGAGGCGCGTCTGGAGCAGCTTGAACGTGAGCACGGCACACTTCGCGACGAGCACGAAACCCTGCGAGGCCAATACGTGCGGATTGCTGCGGATTTCGACAATTTCCGCAAACGTCAGAGTCGGGATCAAGACGATTTGAAGTTGCAGATCACTTGCAGCACCCTCACCGAGATCCTTCCGGTGGTTGATAATTTTGAACGTGCTCGCCAACAGCTGGATCCGCAGGGCGAAGAAGCTCAGTCGCTGCATCGCAGCTATCAAGGTCTCTACAAACAGCTCGTTGACGTTCTTAAGCAACTGGGCGTGGCCCCGATGCGCGTTGTTGGTCAAGAGTTCGACCCCAGCCTTCATGAAGCTGTCTTGAGGGAACCGAGCGACGAGTACGTGGAAGACGTTGTGGTTGAAGAGTTGCAGCGCGGTTATCACCTAAGCGGCAAAGTTTTGCGCCACGCTTTGGTCAAGGTGTCGATGGGACCTGGTCCGCAGCAGTCAGATGAAGCTCCTCACAGATCTGAGGACGCCATTGATGCAGCAATTCCAAACGATGACCCCACTGTTGCCTCAGAGGCGAGCGAGTGATCGAAAACTTTTTCTTAGTGTGCGCAGCGGGATGACAAGTTGATGGCCGATTACTACGACCTCCTCGGCGTCAGCAGGGATGCAGATGCCGACACTCTGAAGCGCGCGTACAGGCGCTTAGCTCGTCAATATCACCCTGACATCAATAAAGAAGCAGGCGCAGAAGATCGTTTCAAGGAGATCGGTCGTGCCTATGAGGTGCTCAGTGATCCCCAGACCCGCGGGAGATATGACCAGTTCGGTGAAGCCGGATTAGGTGGCGGAGGCGGCATGCCCGACATGGGCGATATGGGTGGTTTCGCAGACTTATTTGAAACCTTTTTCAGTGGTTTTGGTGGTGCCGCTGGAGGTGGGGCAGGCCGTCAGCGAAGGCGCGGTCCTCAACAAGGGGATGACCTTCGTTATGACCTCACGATTGATTTCGAGCAAGCCGTTTTTGGCCAGGAGCGTGAAATTCGTATCCCTCACCTAGAAACATGCACCACTTGTGGTGGCAGTGGCGCCAAATCTGGAAGTGGTCCCACTACCTGTACGACTTGTGGCGGAGTCGGTCAGGTGCGTCGTGCGACTCGCACACCCTTCGGAAATTTCACGCAGGTGGCTGAATGTCCCAGTTGTAATGGCACCGGCCAGGTCATTGCTGATCCCTGTAGTTCCTGCGGTGGACAAGGGGTGACGCAAGTCCGTAAAAAATTGCGGATCAATATTCCGGCTGGTGTCGATACGGGGACGCGTTTGCGGGTTGCTAACGAAGGCAATGCCGGCCTGCGCGGTGGTCCAGCAGGTGATTTGTACGTTTTCCTTACGGTTAAGTCTCACCCAAGCCTGAGGCGCGATGGCCTCACTGTGCTTTCTGAGGTGAAAGTGAGCTACCTCCAGGCGATCCTCGGTGACACCATTGAAGTGGAAACAGTGGACGGACCTGAATCTTTGGAAATTCCAGCCGGAACTCAACCAAATTCTGTTTTAACGCTTGAGAACAAGGGCATCCCGAAATTGGGAAATCCAGTGGCTCGGGGTCACCAGCGCATCGCCGTCACGGTGACATTGCCTTCGCGTCTCAACAATCAGGAACGCGATCTTCTGGAAGAATTAGCTGGACATCATTCAGCTCGAGGCGAGCAGCACCATCATCACAAAAGTGGACTGTTTGCACGCTTTTTTGGTCAAAGTTGACGAATGAGTGATGCCCTTCCTGAACAATATCTGGATTTAAGGGGCACGCCTTGCCCAACTAATTTCATCCGATGTCGCCTGGCATTAGAGACGATGAACCCCTCCCAGTGCTTAGAGGTTGATCTGGATCGTGGAGAACCTGAGGAGATGGTGGTGCCGGGGTTGACTCGGGATGGCCATCGTGTGGAGCTGGTTCGACAAACCGAGGACTGGGTCCGTCTTCAGGTGATTTGCGGCGGTGGTTAGGCAGTCGGCTCAGTCCGGCATGGTTGTTGCGCTCCAGGCCAATTATCTGGAGGTGGAGCTGGATGAAGTTCAGGAGGTGATGCCTAAAAGGCTGTTGTGCACTCGTCGAACTCGATTGAACCATCGCGGTGAGGCAGTTTTTGTGGGTGATCGAGTGTGGGTGGAAGCGATCGATGTCAGCAATGCCCGTGCTGTGGTGGCAGATGTGGAACCTCGTCAAAGTTTTTTGAAGCGTCCCCCTGTGGCCAATGCCAGCACGATTGTGGTGGCATTGGCGGTGGATCAGCCGGCCTTTGACCCTGACCAGGCCAGTCGTTTTTTGCTGACAGCAGAACGAACGTCTCTGGCAGTGCACTTAGTACTGACCAAGACCGATCTCATGGAGCCGGAGGCGTTGGAACGTTTGTGCAAACGCCTTGAGGCCTGGGGGTATCCACCTTTATTGGTGTCGTCGATTAGTGGCCTAGGTCTCTCTCCGCTGAGACACAGTCTCGCTAACTCTTCTCTTTCTGTGCTTTGCGGGCCTTCTGGAGTTGGTAAAAGCTCACTGCTGAATGCCTTGGTGCCAGGGCTTGACTTGCGGGTGGGTGTTGTTTCAGGGCGACTGCAGCGCGGACGTCACACCACCCGACATGTGGAGTTGCATCGGTTAGAAGGTGATGCACGCGTTGCTGATACGCCAGGTTTTAATCGCCCAGAGTTGCCTGATGACCCTCGAAATCTCGAGATCTTGTTTCCAGAATTGCGTTCTCAGCTCGACCAACATCCCTGCCGCTTTAGGGATTGTTTGCACCGCGATGAGCCTGGATGCGGAGTGAGACGTGACTGGGAAAGGTACCCGATCTACAGACGAGCCGTGGAGGAACTACTCGGCCTTAGCCGCCCATTCCGGGGAGGTTCAGATTCAGGCCGCCGGTGAGTTCTTCCATCCTTTCTTTCATGGTTGTGGTTGAACGTTCATAAGCCGATTGCAAGGCAGCGAATGTGGCAGCTTCTGTTGCCTCCTGTCCTTCACTAATCAGAGATGAATCAAGTCGCACCCTGAGAGGTTGTTGATTACCAGATAACCAAATGCTGGCTCGGCCATCTTCGCTGTTGCCCTCGATCTCCATGGCATCTAGTTCCTCTTGGAGTTTTTGGGCGTCTTGCTGGATTTGCTGAGCTTTTCGGAAAGCCTCAGTGAGCTGTCCAAAATTGGGAAGTCCAAACCCTGCCATGACGCCAATGAAGTGATGGCAAGGCTAATCGGTCGCTTGGAAGCCCAAGCGTTTGACTTCAGTGTGCAATGAGATTCCATGCACCCGATCCACTTCGTTCTGAACTAAATCGATCAAATTACGGATGTCATCCGCTGTCGCACCGCCAACGTTGACAATGAAGTTTGCATGCACTGGTGAAATTTCGGCGCCACCGATTCGTCGTCCTTTTAGTCCTAAGTCTTCGATGAGTCGACCAGCTTTTTCAGGTTCTGGATTGCGGAACACGCTTCCGCAGCTTGGCCATTGATATGGCTGCGTAGTTGTTCGGTGACTGAGATTTCCACTCGTTGTCCGCTTCAAATCCTTGGCGTCATGGCCAGCTTCTAGTTGAAAATTTGCTGCAATGACCAATTGTTTGCTGCTCTGCAGATCGCTCTGTCGGTAGTCGTATGACAGATCGGCATTATTTAGCGTCGTTGTGGTCTTCAAAGTGTCGGGATCCAACAGATCGATTACCTCGACGGAGGCTAAGCACTCGGCTGTGGAGCCGCCCTGGGCTCCAGCGTTCATCACAGCTGCCCCACCTACGGTTCCAGGGATGCCAACGGCCCACTCAAGCCCATGCAATCCAAGCCTGGCTGCTCGTCTGGAGAGAGTTGGAAGTGGTTCTCCTGCCCAAGCCTTCACGAGCCCTGATTCGGCATCCAATTCGCTGCCTTGGAGACGGCGCATGCAGAGGGTGAGCCCAGGGAGGCCAGCATCAGCGATCAAGAGATTGGATCCAGCTCCTATGACTCGGGTGGTCAGGCCCTCTTGTTTGGCCCATTGGAGAAGGGAGAGAAATTGTGAGGAATCATTGGGTTCTGCCAACCACTGAGCCGGACCGCCCACACGCCAAGTGGTGTAGCTCGCAAGGGAAACGTGCTGCTGCAGGATCCCAGACTCGAGAAGAGCTTTCAGGCTGCTATCGCCGAGGAACATGACGCTTCTCCTTCGATTCCTTTCTTAGACAAGCGCTCCCAAAGACTATTCACATCACCGGCACCCATGGCCAAAATTAAATCACCAGGTTGGCTGTGATTTTTTACCAGACTCGTGAGCTCATCCATGCTGCTAGCCACATACAAGGGCTGATAGGGATCAATTAGTCGAATGGTGCGAGCAAGCAATTCACTACAGATCCCTTTGATTGGAGGTTCACCTGCTGCGAAAATCGGTGCCAAAACGAGGGCATCAGCAGAGATGAGTGCTTGGGCAAAGGCGTTGAGAAATTCTTGCGTGCGGCTGTAGCGGTGAGGTTGAAAAACAGCAAGTAGACGCTGTGGTTTGCAAGGTAAAGGGCTGCGTCCGCTCTTCACCATCAACTGTGCCATGGTCAGAGTGGCTTTCACTTCGCTGGGATGATGGGCGTAGTCATCAACCACTTGACGGCCTTGCCACTCCCCTCGAAAGTCAAAGCGACGCCCTGGTGAACGCAGTTCAGCCACTGCGGAAAGAAGTGAATTCAATGGAACACCTTCCATTCGGCAAGCTGCTAGGGCGGCCACGACGTTGCTGAGGTTGTGTAGGCCAGGGAGGGGAAGCGTGATTTGACCAACCCGCTGCCCCTGCTCGTAGAAGTCGGCGATGGTGCAATCACCCTCGATGTGAACTGGCAGAGCGGCGTAATCCACTTTCTCGGAGTGGCAGACAGACCAACAGGCATCGGCCTGAAAGTGTTTTTTGAGAATGGGATCGTCGTGATTGATCAGTAAACGTTTGCAGCCATGTCCAAAGTTCTTCATCGTCTCGATCAAGTCTTCGAGATTGCGGTAGTGATCTGTGTGATCAAGTTCGAGATTGGTGATAACCCCCAGGCTCGCCCTAAATTTCACGAGTGATCCATCAGATTCGTCAGCCTCTGCAACCAGCAGTCGCCCTTTGCCGGTGTGGCCATTACTTCCGTAACAAGGAACGACACCTCCGATCACAGCTGTGGGATCTTCGCCGACAGTGGCCAAAAGAGTTGTAAGAACCGTGCTTGTAGTGGTTTTTCCGTGGCTACCTGCAACAGCGATTGCAGGTTGGTGTTCGATTAACCAGGCCAAGAGGTCGGAACGATGCCAAATCGTTAAATTTAATCTTTGCGCTTCGATCAGCTCTGGATTGGTGTCAGGAATGGCTGTGCTGACCACCACAAGGGGAGCATCGATTCCGCGAGACCCAAGTTCGGCAAAATTATTGGCTTCCTGGCTCACAAACAAAATGAGCGTTTTGTTTCCTAAAGCCTGCATGGCAGGTGTGAGTTTGCGGTCTGAGCCGCTCACTGAGTGGCCGCGCTCCGCCAAGATTAGGCCAAGAGCAGACATTCCGATTCCCCCTATCCCAATGAAGTGAATGTGCTTCTGAGGGTGGAGCAGATCGGCCAAGACGCGTCGTCGTGATGAGCAAGGGTAAGTCAATTTTTGCTGTGGTCACCTACTCGTCGAGACCTGCCTTCAATTTTCAAAAAGTTAATGCCAGGAAATTCCAGATAATTTCTGTATGATCGGCGCCCAAAACCCCTACGCGGTTAGACCGCCAAACTCCTGCCATGACCCTGCGCGTTGCCATCAATGGATTCGGCCGAATTGGTCGCAATGTGCTGCGAGGTTGGATCAGCCGCGGAGCTGAAACTGGTCTTGAAATTGTGGGGATGAACTCCACATCCGATCCCAAAACGAGCGCACACCTGCTGACTTACGACTCCATTTTGGGTCGGCTAGATCCCTCGGTGGACATCAAGACCACTGATGAATCGATGTTCATTAACGGCAAAGAAATCAAGTTTTTTGCTGATCGCAATCCTCTCAACTGCCCTTGGAAAGATTGGGGCGTTGATCTAGTGATCGAATCCACAGGTGTATTCAACACCGATGAAAAAGCCAGCATGCATATTCAGGCTGGTGCAAAAAAAGTGATTCTCACTGCTCCCGGTAAGGGCGCGGGAGTCGGAACGTTTGTTGTTGGAGTGAATGACGACCAATACCGGCATGAAGATTGGGACATCCTCAGCAATGCCAGTTGCACCACCAACTGTCTGGCTCCAATTGTGAAAGTTTTGGACCAGAATTTTGGAATGGAATGGGGATTGATGACCACCATTCATAGCTACACCGGTGACCAGAGAATTCTTGATAACAGCCACCGCGACTTGCGTCGTGCCCGTGCCGCAGCACTGAATATGGTGCCTACTACTACCGGTGCAGCCAAGGCTGTTGCATTGGTGTATCCGGAAGTTAAGGGCAAGCTCACAGGTTTTGCGATGCGCGTTCCAACCCCAAATGTCTCGGCCGTTGACCTGACCTTCGGAACGACCAAGGGTCCGAGCGTTGAGGACGTCAAAGCTGTGATGAAGAGCGCTGCTGATAACGGCATGAAGGGAATCATCAAGTACAGCGATTTACCTCTCGTTTCAACTGACTACGCCGGTACAAATGAATCAACCATCTTTGACGCTGATCTCACCTATGCCATGGGCGACAAAGCGGTAAAAATCTTGGCTTGGTACGACAATGAGTGGGGCTACAGCCAGCGTGTCGTCGATTTGGCTGAGGTTGTAGCCAAGGGTTGGAAGTGATCTTCGGTTAGTTCGCTTAAATGTCTGCTCTCCCATTTGGGAGAGCTTTTTTTGTGTCTACAGATTGGCGCTTTTCATTTGATATTGATTTCGCGGTTCAGTGGAAATGAGAGAACCCAGATTCTCTTATCGGAGCGCCATCGGAAGTCCAGATAATCCTGCCTTTGTCGGCTGTGACAGCTCCGAAGCAGCGGCTTCCAGGTTGATGTTGGGCCCAAGATTTTGCCCATTCAGGCGGCAGGCTTAGCACCAATTCGAAGTCTTCTCCACCACACAGGCACCAGCTGTCCCACGCGCGCTCTTCAGGCCATGCCGTCGCGCGAGGTAGGGCATCCCTATCAAGAACAGCTCCACAGCCACTGCTTCGGCACAAAGCTTTCACAGAAGCAAGCAGACCGTCGCTGCTGTCGGTTCCACCGGCTCGCCAGGGAAAATTTATGGGCTTGCATTCAAGGAGCGTGTTTAGGGCATCAAATCTTGGTGATGGCCGCTGGTGGCATTGAATCGCTTGCTTTTTTAGCGTTGATGGCAACGAGAGTGTCGTGGGTAAAGCTGTTCCTTGAAGCAGGGCTAATCCGAGACGGCTCAGACCATGGGGACCGCTGCTCATCAGCAGATCGCCAGGCCGTGCTTGTGCTCGATGCAGCCGCAAAGCCCCGAGTCTGGCAAAGGCACTGACCGACAGGATCCGTTGGCTGCCGTTACTGCAGTCACCTCCAAGAAGCGTCCCCCCAAAACGCTCCAGAGCTTCGGAAATGCCCTGATACACCTCTTCGACCCAGCACCAAGAGGTATTGCCTGGAGCTACCAGGCCCACCGTGATTCCCTCCACGTGTTCGGAACCGCTAGCCGCAAGGTCAGACAGGTTGGCAACTACTGCACGCCAGCCCACATCTGCAGCTGCAGTTGTGGCTGCGCTGAAATGAACACCCTCCACCATCACGTCGGTGTTCACCAGCAGTGCCCTGGAATCAGGCGGCAGCAAGGCTGTGTCGTCGTTCAGCTGACCGGCCGGAGCAAAGCTGGCCAACCGGTCAAGTAGCTCCGTTTCTCCGAGTTCGGCCAGGGTGATGCTCACGGCAGCATCAGGCGTGAGCTTGCAGTCGATCGGCGCCTTCGATCACCTGGATGCGTTTGATTCCGTCGTCAACGCCAAGTTCTTCGAGCACATCAAAGCCATCCACCACGTAGCCGAAGGCTGCATTCCGCCCGTCCACGAGGTTCAGGCCAGCAGGCGTTAGCTCTGCTTCGTAGAGGAACAGGAAGAATTGCGATGACCCATCGTCGAGGGCTTGGTCGGAATGCGCCCAACCCAGGGTCCCCAGGGTGGAGAAAGGAAGAACTGCTGCTGCTTTGAACAGTCCAACGTCCTCGAAGGTTTCGTTGTAAAGGGTGTCGGGTTCGCCTGGAATGCGAATCTCTAGGGGAACGTGCCGCTCTTCTTTGGTCTTTGGGTCCACGTAGCCGATGTCAGGACCTTCCGGATCTCCGGTTTGAAGGATGTAGAAGTCTTCGGCTCGATTAAAAGGAAGACCGTCATAGAAGCCCTTCAGGCTGAGATCGATAAAGGCGCCAGCGGTTAGAGGGGCGTTGTAGCCGTCCACAACGGCAGTGAGGTTTCCTTGCGTTGTTTCGATGACCACGGTTGCCCGTCCAGCGAGCCGTGGCAAGGCATCGAACTCGGAGGGAATGTCAGGAAGACGATCGTCGATCAGCAGTGCTTCCAGATCACCTACCCGGCTCAGAGTGTCGCGACGGATCTGGATGAATCCATCTCTGTCATTGGCATTCGCCTCCTCCTGAAGATGCTCCAGGTCAGTGCGCACCTCGTTGAGGAGCAACTCAGCCTCACTGCGTTGGTCCTCAGGAACGGCTTCAACAATGCTGTTGCCTCGAGTGGCCACCAGTTTCTGGCTGCGACTGACCGTGCGTCCCAACGCACTCCAGCGCTTGGCACGTAAATCGTTACTGGTGGATTCGAGCCGATGCTGAAGCTCGCGCAGATCCTCTTGATTCATCGGCAATGAATCGCGCAGGATCGCCGCAGGATCCTGTACGGCATTGCCTTGAGGAAGGTCTGCCCATACCGGTTTGGCAAGCCAGAGTCCAAAGGCGGCTAGCCAGGCAAGAAGGAGAGCGGTCAGACTGCGGTGAGCCAAGGAGAACCCCAGGTGCTGTCAGGACTTTGGCACAGCCGTATGATCCACTGAACCGTTCAGCGGGAATGATCTCCAGCAACGACTTTCGCACCGGCACCACGATCGAGCTGGACGGTGCTGTCTGGCGCGTGATCGAGTTTCTGCATGTCAAGCCAGGCAAGGGATCTGCCTTTGTCCGCACCAAGCTCAAGGCCGTTCAAAGCGGCAGTGTGGTTGAAAAAACGTTCCGAGCCGGAGAAAGTCTTACCCAGGCTGTGCTCGAGAAGTCGAAACTTCAACACACCTATATGGAGGGCGAAGATTTCGTCTTTATGGACATGTCGTCCTATGAAGAGACACGTCTTACCGCCAAACAGATCGGAGAGAGTCGCAAATATCTCAAGGAGGGCATGGAGGTGAATGTTGTCACCTGGAATGAGAATCCCATAGAAGTTGAATTGCCGAATTCAGTTGTGTTGGAGATCGCTCAGACCGATCCCGGTGTGAAGGGAGACACAGCAACCGGTGGTACGAAACCTGCCATCTTGGAAACCGGTGCTCAGGTGATGGTTCCTCTGTTTTTATCGATCGGCGAGAAAATTAAGGTTGATACTCGCAACGACACCTATCTGGGACGGGAGAACGGTTAATCATGCAGCTCGACCACGATCAGCTCCATAGCTTGCTTGCAGCTCTCGTTGAGAGTGATATTCAGGAATTTCGTCTCGAGGGAGACGACTTTCGTTTGGAAGTACGTCGCAATCTCCCCGTTACTGCCGTGGCTGCGCCGTTGATGCCAGTGGCTTCAGCGCCAGTTGCTCCTCCTCCTTCGGATGTGCCTGCCGTTGTTGATGCAACGTCCAGCAGTCCGCCACCTGCTGCAGGATCTCGTTCGGATCTTTTAGAAGTCACGGCACCCATGGTTGGTACCTTCTACAGGGCTCCTGCACCAGGAGAACCCTCCTTCGTAGAAATCGGGACTCGAATTGCTGTTGGTCAGACGATCTGCATTCTTGAAGCGATGAAGTTGATGAATGAGCTTGAGTCAGAAATGGCTGGTGAAGTGGTGGAAATTTTGGTTGACAATGGAACCCCAGTTGAATTTGGACAAGTGCTGATGCGGGTCAAGGCTGGCTGAGGTCCAAGGCGGCCCGAATTGCTGCAACCATGCTTGTGGATCTCGCCACACCACGTCCTGCGATATCGAAGCCAGTTCCGTGGTCGGGTGAGGTGCGCAAAAAAGAAAGCCCGAGCGTGGTGTTAACGGCTTCGTCGAAGGCCATTAGCTTCATCGGGATCAAGCCTTGATCGTGATACAAAGCGAGAATTCCATCGGGTGATTCCGGTTGTTTCCCTTGTTGCCAGGCCTTGGCAGCGCTCAACCAGCACGTGTCAGGGGGCATTGGTCCATCTAGCTGAACGTGGGGATGGCTTTCCTGCCACATCTGGAGTGCGGGAATGAGCCAATCTTTTTCTTCCAGGCCAAGACGGCCTTGTTCACCCGCATGGGGATTGAGACCAGCGACGAGGAGATGAGGGTTGGGATTAAAGCGTTGACAGAAGTCACACAGCACATCCAACTTGCTGAGTAAGAGCTCAGATGTCAGTGCAGTGGGAACCATTTGGAGTGGAATATGGGTCGTAGCGAGAAGTGTGTTCAGTCTCCAGCCTGTAGTTGGTGAGATGGCTGTGAACAGCATTGAAGCCTGATTCGTTCCATCAAGCTCTGCCAAGCGTTCTGTTTGGCCTGGGTAAAGGTGTCCTGCAGCATGCCAGGCATATTTGGCGATTGGCGCGGTCACTAAAGCCAGCTTGCGAGTTTCTTTCACACGAGAAACGGCGTGGCTCAGCCAGCGGAAGCTGGCCGCGCCACTTGCAGAACTTGGCTTTCCTTGCGTTATGTCTTCACCAATAGGTAGGTCGTCGATGTCAAGATCGCTTGGATCAGCGATCTGCGAGCACTGTTGAGCCTTTAGCCTTGAGTACGTTTGTTCTAGGCTAGCTCTGCAGCCAACCACCAGTGGGTTCATTCCAGATGGCAGGCGTGGATCGGCGAGCGCTTTCAGAGTCACTTCCATGCCGATCCCAGCAGGATCCCCCAAAGCAATGACCAGGCGATCATTAGCGTCAGACGAGGGATGAGAAAAAGTCATGCTGCGCTGGTTGCTCTTGGGTTTATTGCTTTATGGGTTGGGCACGGCGCTGCAAAAGGGTTGGCTCGAAGTGCAATGGCAGCAGTTGCTTGATGATGCTGGGCTGACTGTGGATGATCCAAATAAGCCGCTTGAGCTACACGAATTGCCGTTGTTCAAGGTTCCACTGTCGGATCAGGATTCATCTCGCTAAAACCCTCCGCTTGGTAACAATCCTGGAGCCCGCTTTGAAAATCAGGGTGCATTAGTGAATAGCCCAATTCTTCTCGTAGGCGAACATTGCTCACCTTGCGATTGTCTGCCCAGAAGGAGAGAGCCATAGGACTCATATTGGCTTTGGCGTTTCTGAACGGAATCGGCGAGGGGAGTTCGCACTGCACCAATCTGGCGGCATAACGATGCACCTCGAGGCTGGACGCAGGCCTGTTATCACTAATGTTGATCACTTTGGGTTGTTGTCCAATTGCGGCCTGATGCATGAGATGCAGGCAGGCTCCTGCAACATCATCAACGTGAATTCTGCAGAACATCTGCTCTGGTTTATCGACGGGTTTCAGTTGACCAGAGTGAATGGCTGCTAGCGGGGAGCGTCCTGGGCCATAGATACCCGGCAACCGCAGGATCTGCACAGGTAGATCAGTGTTGCGCCAGAGCAGTTCACATTCCAGGCGCCTCTTGCTGCGGATCTGAGTGGGTTTTGGCTCGTCTGTTTCATAAACCCAGTTGCCGTTGCTATTTCCGTAGACCCCTGTTGTGGAGAAATAACCCACCCACTGAAGTGGCAATTGATGAAGCAGCTCTCCCAGAGCAGAGAGCACTGGATCCGTTCCCTCCTTTGTTGGAGGGATCGTGCTCACCAGATGGGTGACTGATTCGAGAGCCTCGCGATTAGGCAGGATCCCAATGGTGCTGTCAAAACTCAGATTGTTGCTGCCAGGCTCCGGCCTACGTCGCGTGCAGATCACCCTCATTCCGAGTGCTTTGGACAGCTTGGCAAGATGGCTGCCGCTGAATCCAGCACCAAGAATGCAAAGCGTCGCTTGCGATGAGAGAGGGCGACAACGCTTGACAAGATCGTTAAGCATCAGTACAAATGTATTAGTTGCGTTTCGGTTGTGGCTGAGTCGTCCTTTTCACTGGTTTCTACAAAGGGCTCCATGCTGCCCGAGAGCCGGGTATCTCGAGGTAATGGATCTCGAACTTCAGGGGCTGCCGTAGTTCACACTGGCTCCCTACTTTTGGCTGCTGCGTTGATCACAGGTGCATTTCTACTTGCTCCGGAGAGGCCTGAGCAGAGCGCATCTATCTGTCAGCGATACCACTCGGTAGAAGCTTGTCGTGTTTGGTGATCAGGCCGTACGCAGACCCCAGTCCTTTTTGTCCTCCGATTTCGATTCAGATTCACCATGGAGCAAAGAACTTGATGATTGAATCTGTTTTGGCTGGGCCCATTCCAGCAATCGAATAGCGAGACGCAAATCGCTGTCAATCCAGGCGCGAATGGCCATGGCACGGCGAGGGTCGTAAAAGCGTTGGCGACGGTACCAATCAAATACATTGTCGTCAGATTTGAGTCCGTTGCAGGACAGGCATGCCGGGACACAATTTTCTGTGACACTCATTCCTCCGCGACTCAGCGGGAAGACGTGATCAATGGACTCAGAGGGTTTACCGCAGTAAATACAACAGTGATTGGTGTGGCGGTGGATGGATTGGCGCCAACGTCGATTACGCAGCTTGGGGCAGAGATCTTCAAGGAATACTGCATCCCTGCTGTGCATCCAATTTCCTCAACTACTGAATTTTGACGTGAGGGCAGTGTTCGTCAACGTATCGAAAACTGCAGTTTCAACGTTAGCTGATCTTTTTGATCAGCCATTTGCATTTTGTTTGATGGTCTGAACGATTAACGTCTGCTTTCTTGAATTTGAATCACGGCTTCATCATCAACAGTTTGCGCGCTTGGATTGACGCCTTCCGGCTTGGTGCAGGCTCGTTACCCCTTCGATGCGGTGACCCACGCGGAGATGCGCAAGATTCGCCCACGGGGTGTTTGGCGTGGTTCTTGCTTGGGTTGGGAATTTCCTCTTTCTTCAGCCGAATCTCTGTTACAGCGTTTTGAAGGGCGCTTTCGAGTCGACGAAGAGCTCTTGCGCTGGTTGCACTGGCATCGACATCCGCTCCCCCCATTGCCTTGCCACCGTGACCTAATCGCTCTCGCCGATCTCGATCAACGCCTGCGCGATGGACGACTGCCGATGCCTCATCAACGCTCGGGTGCTCGCTGGTTGCTGGCACGTCGTGGAGCGGTGCTAGCTGATGAGATGGGGCTTGGCAAAACCCTCACGGTTTTGCTGGCGGCACGGGCCTTGCTACGTGCTTTACCGCTGCGATTGTTGGTTGTAGCTCCTGTGGGGTTGCATTCACATTGGCGCCGAGAGGCTGCGACAATTGAACTGATGCCCGAGCTATGCAGCTGGGCGCGGCTCCCAGCAGAGCTCCCTGAGGCGGGCACTTTGTTGTTGGTGGATGAGGCTCATTACGCCCAGACTCTGCGAGCACAACGCACTCAGAGCCTCCTTCGTCTCGCGCGTCATCCTCGCCTCCGAGCAATTTGGATGCTCACCGGCACACCAATGAAAAACGGCCGTCCTGATCAGCTGTACCCCTTGCTGGCTGCGATGGACCATCCAATCGCAAGGGATCAGCGCAGCTACGAGGAACTGTTTTGTCAAGGTCATTTTCAGGAGAAGGGGGGTCGGCAGCGTTGGCAGGCGGCAGGAGCCAGCCGACTAGAAGAGCTGCGACGGTTAACGCGACCTCTTGTCTTGCATCGCCGTAAGCAACAGGTATCAGATCTCCCACCAAAACAAAGGCAGCTGCAAAAGATCGAACTTGACTGTGAGGAGGCCAAAGGATTTGATCACCGCTTAAGGCTTGTTATCGATGACTATCGCCAACGTGTAGCGGAGGGTTTGGTGCATTCTGATGCTGAGTCATTAGCAGTCCTGACAGCATTGCGACAAATTGCAGCCGAATTCAAATTGCCAGCAGCGCAGGATTTGATTCAGCGTCTACGTCAGCAGCACAAGCCGATTGTGTTGTTCAGCAGTTTTGTGGACCCTTTGCTCTTACTTGAGGAACGCTTGGGAGGTGTTTTGTTGACAGGTCGGCAGAAACCTGAACAGCGTCAACTGGCAGTGGATCGCTTTCAAGCTGGGGAGATCGATTTACTTCTGGCCACATTTGCTGCAGGTGGGCTTGGTTTCACTCTCCACCGCGCCCAAAATGTTGTTCTTCTAGAACGTCCTTGGACCCCTGGAGATATCGATCAAGCGGAAGATCGTTGTCATCGCATTGGAATGGATGGGGGTCTAATCAGCCATTGGCTTCAGCTCGGTTTGGCTGATCAGTTGGTCGACAATTTGGTAGCCAGCAAGGCGGAAAGGATCGAGCTGCTTCTTGGCCCGCGTCGCATCACACTTGATCGTCAACCGTTACCAACCATGGTGTCTCGTTGTTTGCAGGATTTCTGACGCACATTCAGTTCGTGTACCACCATCGGATCAACGGAACGATTGTTTTGTTGTAGAAGCCCAATCGCTTGATTGACATCAGCGCATGCCTGATCTGTTTTGCCCATCAGAGTGAGCAAGAGGGAGCGATCGGCAAGTGCGGCTGGCTTGTCTCCATGAGCATCTACAACCTCATTGCATCGCTGAAGTGCATCTTCGAGATTGTTGAGATCCAGATTTGACATGCAGTCAGCAACAGACGTTTCCATGGAGACATTTTCCCCATTCGGCTCGGAGCGACTGCGGCAGCCCAAACCTGTGAGTAATAAACCACCGATCATCAGTATGGGAATCAGTCGCATGGAAGTTAGAGAAGGTCGTCTTATTGATGATCTAGTAGTTGTAACGCTCATCCTCGCTCCAATTTGATGAGTCTGATGTATCGCTATTGCCGGAATTATTTGAGTTAAGAACACTGTCTAGGGATTTTCTAGAGCTTGTGGTTCCCCCGAAAAGATCACCGAGGTACTGACCGCAGTCTGGATAGCTGCCAGGATCTTCAACCACGGCTTCGGTGATCATCACTGCAGCATGTTCTGGCGAGGTTTTGAACATTCCGCTTTTCTGGCGTTTGATCAGCGCATAAGCCGCTTCCCAGCTCACTTTGTGATCATTATTGCTGCTTCTCATGTAGCAATAAATTTTGGCTCCTTTGATGGCTTCAGGGGTTCCGGCGATCGCCTGTAGGGGAACCAAGCTGAGTCCAGCCAATCCGGCCAGTGGGAGGAGGAGCGCAAGGCGTTGGCGCAGTAGGGCCATGGCAGGACAAATGAAGCAATCAGCGCCAACGTATCGATTGGAATCGCTCTGTCTAGGTCTTGGTTAGGAATCACCCAGCCCAAGTGGAGTGAGCAGCTTCACCACGATGGGGATCACAAGCAAAACCGTAATCAGACGTACAGCGTGAAGTGCGGCAACAGCGGCTCCAACGCCATAACTGGCTCCAACTAGGCTCATGCCACTGATTCCCCCTGGCGCAGCACCAAGCAAAGTGACAAGAGGGTCAACTCCGAGAAGCCTGCTGCTCCATAGACCTACAACGATTCCTGTCAGCACAAGAGTAAGAGTGATCAGAATCGCTGGTTTCCACAAGAGCTGCAATTGATCGAGCGAGGCTTTTGTGAGCCCTGTGCCTATCACAGTGCCGATGGCGATTTCCAACCCTGTTCTTGTTCCTGCTGGCCATTGAGCGACCTCAAGCCGCCCACTCATGCTTACTAACGCTGCTCCTATTAGAGCTCCTGCAAGAGGCGCAGCCGGTATTCCAGTGCGAGTGGCCAGTAATCCCATACCCGTTCCAGCAAGGATGTAGATGAGCACCGTTATGAGTGGGGGCATGAACACCACGCTGCAAATCAGTCCTCAGTCTGGATCTAAAGGTTGTGATGTGCTCTCATCGGGTCACGTCAATTCATTGGGGCGATGACCCAGTCAGTTTCCTTTCGCATCACACACACTGCCGAGGATGTTGCTCAAACCCTTACCGCTTTATCTCAGCGTCTGATCAAGATTGAGAATCGTCTTGAGAGTTTGGAGCTTCAGTTAGATCGTCAGTCTTCTGAAACAAGCGCTATGCCAACGGATGAAATCGAACGTCTCAATCAAGTGGATCGCATGCTCACCGACTGCAGAGATCTTCTGCTTCATTCCGAGCCGCAATTGTTGGAAGACACACCAGTTGATATGTCATCGGAGCAAGACCTAGCGGCCTAACACCCATCACGGGTGGCAAAATGTGAATAAAGTTGCTTATGGCTTCTACTTCCGCCAATCGAGCAGCGACTTGCGAGACAACCGAGCAAGTTGAGAGTTGTTCCAAATCCAGTTTATTGCGCAACCGTCAAAGTTTTTTTGAAGGCGGTCATCAACTTGAAAAATTAGAATTCGCGCTTGCAGTTGCAATTACACGCGGTGACAATGATCGTTGCGAGTTGCTTCGTGGTCAAATTGCTGAGCTTGGAGGCAATATTGAAGAACCAGGTACATGAATTTTGATCGACGAGCGAGTCCGTTCGTTAGACTATTGAAGTAATAATATTATAAATGTTTTTGGTATTCCAAATATGATGCAATCGGCTCCCAATCAAAAAATGGAGCATCTTGCAAAAGCTGATGTCTTGTTTCAACAAGCTGAGTCGGCTGCTGAAACAGGTGATTTCATTTCATCAGGTTCTTTGATTCTTAAGGCCCTAGAGCAAGAGCGACGAGCTGGAACAGTTGGCCCGCAAGTAATGCAATTGATCAAACCAAGAACTTGATAAAGCGGGTGACCGGATTCGAACCGGCGACGTCCAGCTTGGGAAGCTGACATTCTACCGCTGAATTACACCCGCATGTAGTTAATACTATCTCCAAATCATCATTGTTTTAATAGAAGAATAAATGTTTTAGCTTTTACTTAATATGGATGATGCAGCGCTAACCCCTGCCCCCATTCTCCCGTTATGGGCGTCGAGTGAGATCAAGACAGCTTCAATGGCTGCTACAGCTGTTAAAACATCTCGATCGCAGACAAAGCCGAGATGGCCTACTCGGAACACTTTTCCCTTGAGGTGATCTTGGCCTCCGGCCAAAAGAATGTCAAAACGATCTTTGACAGTTTTACGAAGCAGTTCCGCATCAATTCCTGTTGGCGCTACCGCTGTAATGGCAGGACTTCCATGCCCCTCAGCTGCAAAGAGTGCCAGCCCAATTGCTTTCATTGCGGATTGAGCCGCGTCGCGATGACGAGCATGGCGGGCAAAGATTGCCTCCAGCCCTTCCTCCTGCATCATCTCCAGTGCTGCATCCAGAGCGAAGTACAAATTCACCGCGGGCGTGAAAGGGTTGCTGTTTTTGGCTGCTGTTTTCCGATAAGGACCTAAATCCAAATAAAACTTGGGCAGGTCAGAGCGCTCATAGGCATTCCAAGCTCGCTCACTCATGGCTACGAAGCTGAGACCAGGCGGCATCATGTATCCCTTTTGGGAGCCGGAGGCGACCACGTCGAGATTCCATGTATCCATTGGAACGTTGGTGGCGCCCAAGCTGGTCACACAGTCGGCGATGGTCAAGGCTGTGCCATGGGCTTTGACATGGCGACTGATCGTTTCAAGATCGTTGATCACCCCCGTGGAGGTCTCCGAGTGGGTCAAGATCACAGCGCGAATTTGCTTGTCAGTGTCGGCCTCCAGGGCGTTCCGGAATGCGTCTGGGTCGAGGGGCTTACCCCATTCCGCCTTGATTACGGTCACTTCAAGTCCGTAGGCATGAGCAACTTTCACCCAGCGTTCGCCGAATTTTCCGTTGTCGCCGCAGATCACGCGATCTCCACGGCTAAGTGTGTTGATGATTCCGGCTTCCATCGCAGCCGTACCGCTGCCGGTGATCACCAGCACATCGCTATTGGTTTGATGGAGCCAGCGCAGTTGAGCCGTGGTTCGTTCCACTACCGCCTGAAACTCGCCACTTCGGTGTCCAATGGGATGGCGTCCCATTGCTTTCAGAACCGTTTCTGGCACCGGGGTTGGTCCGGGGATCATCAGGGTGAGCTTGTCCTGCACGTCCGGAAGAGCGCCAATCGTCCATCCTAAAAAACGATCCGCATTAAGTGGGTATCACCAAGCACCTGTCAAATCCCCATCAAGGGCTAACTCTCCCCGTCTGGGTTGCCGCTGCAGCTCGCGCAGCTACGCAAGTGCTATGCGGACAGCACGCTGAAAATCCACAATCGCTGCAGATTCCAGGCCAAGAACAGTCTTTAGGCGTGCCGGTTCAATCGGCGGCGCCTTTGCATGGAGGTGCTCAAGCGCTGGCGATCAGTCGCTGTGATCCAGGCCCAGGTCTCGATCTCACTCGAGATTTAGAAATTTGGGTTCAGGCGCTTTGGATCCAAGAGGAAGGAGGCTGGTTGAAGATCGTGCCCGGAGAAGGGATCGGAACCTTAGGGCGTGATGGTGATGTGTGCGCCTCTGACTTTGCGCGCCGTTTGCTGGAGGTCAATCTGCGCCATCTGGTTCCTCCTGGCCGTTGTTTGCAGTTGGAAGTTGTGTTTCCACTTGGCCGCGAGCTTGCCCAGCGCACGAGCAATGCAGCTTTTGGTGTTGTGGATGGCTTGGCCTTGATTGGCACGCAAGCTGAAGTGCAGTCCAGTGCCTCGCCAGATCAGCTGCGCGCCAGCCTTGATGCTCTTCAAGTGATGACCACCGCATCCGATTTTTGTGGGTCTTTGACTCTGGTGATTGGGGAGAACGGGCTGGATCTTGCTCATCAGCTGGGCATTGCTGATCAACAGCCCCTATTGAAAGCAGGGAATTGGATTGGCCCTTTGCTGGTTGCCAGTGCGGAATCGGGGGTCAACAACCTTCTGCTGCTTGGGTATCACGGGAAGCTGGTCAAGTTGGCTGGTGGGATCTTCCATACACATCACCATCTGGCTGATGGTCGTTTAGAGGTTCTCGCTGCGATTGCACTTCAACAGGGTCTTGGTGTTGATCTGATTCAAGATCTGCTTGGCGCTGCATCGATGGAAGAGGCTCTACAGGAGCTTCAGAGGCGCGACTGGGCTCAGGCCAATCGCGTTTGGGAGGCGATCGCTCAGGCGGTTGAAGTGCGCAGTGAAGCCTATCTGAAGCGCTATGGCACCTGGTCAATGCGGGTGGGTGCAGCGTTATTTGACCGCCAACGTCATCTGCGCTGGTTCGGCTGCACAGGACACTCGCTTATTGCTCGCTGCGGACTTGGCATTCATTCGGAAGGGAAAGAGGGAGGCTTTGATCCTTCTCTACGCTGAAGTCACTGAAGGTTAGGAAGGCCGTTTCTTAAACGGTCCTAGTGCGGTATGTCATCAGTCCAGAGCGAAGGTCAGCGCAAACCGGCCATCGTCATTCTTGATTTTGGTTCCCAGTACTCGGAACTGATCGCACGTCGAGTGCGTGAGACAGAGGTTTTCTCGGTGGTATTGGGCTACAGCACCAGCGCTGAAGAATTAAGTGCTTTGGCTCCGCGCGGAATCATCCTCAGCGGAGGACCAAATTCGGTGTACGCCGATGAGGCTCCTCTTTGCGACCCAGCGATTTGGGATCTGGGAATTCCAGTCCTCGGTGTTTGTTACGGCATGCAGTTGATGGTTCAGCAGCTTGGAGGTCAGGTTGTGGCTGCTTCTGGTAGAGCTGAATATGGGAAGGCACCTCTCTTGGTGGATGATCCCACCGATCTGCTTACGAACGTGGACACTGGCTCCACGATGTGGATGAGTCACGGTGATTCGGTCGAAGCCTTACCGAAAGGTTTTGTTCGTTTGGCCCATACGGCTAATACGCCTGAGGCGGCGATTGCTAATCACAATCGACATTTATACGGTGTTCAATTTCATCCTGAAGTTGTTCATTCCACTTGTGGAATGGCGATGATTCGCAATTTTGTTTATCACATCTGCGAATGCGAACCTGATTGGACTACCGACGCCTTCATTGATGAAGCTGTTAATCATGTGCGCGAACAAGTTGGCAGCAAGCGTGTGCTTTTGGCTCTCTCTGGCGGGGTGGATTCCTCAACGCTTGCATTTCTGTTGAAGAAGGCAATTGGAGATCAGCTCACCTGCATGTTCATTGATCAGGGATTTATGCGTAAGGGTGAGCCTGAATTTTTAATGGACTTCTTTGACCGTAAATTTAATATCAATGTTGAATATATTAGTGCTCGAGAACGGTTCGTTAAGAAGCTTGATGGCATCACTGATCCGGAAGCTAAACGCAAAATCATTGGAACGGAATTCATCCGTGTTTTTGAAGAGGAAAGTCGCCGACTTGGACCCTTTGATTACCTAGCCCAAGGCACTCTTTATCCGGATGTAATTGAGAGTGCCGGAACCAATGTTGATCCCAAAACCGGTGAGCGTGTGGCTGTGAAGATCAAAAGCCACCACAACGTCGGTGGCCTGCCTAAAGATCTGCAGTTCAAGTTGGTGGAGCCCCTCCGCAAGCTTTTTAAAGACGAAGTGCGCAAGGTGGGCCGATCGCTGGGTTTGCCTGAGGAAATCGTGCGCCGCCATCCCTTTCCAGGCCCTGGACTGGCGATTCGCATCCTGGGCGAAGTGACAGAAGAAAAGCTTGATTGTTTGCGTGATGCCGATCTAATCGTCCGCGAGGAGGTGAGTGCAGCTGGGCTCTACCACGATATTTGGCAGGCGTTTGCCGTTCTTCTTCCCGTGCGCTCGGTGGGTGTCATGGGTGATAAGCGCACCTATGCCTGGCCCATTGTGCTGCGCTGTGTTTCGAGTGAGGATGGTATGACCGCTGATTGGTCAAGACTTCCTTATGACCTGATGGAAACAATTTCCAACCGGATCGTAAATGAGGTAAAAGGAGTGAATCGTGTCGTGATGGATATCACTAGTAAGCCTCCCGGAACGATAGAGTGGGAATGACTCTTAGCCATTGCTCAAAGGAAGGCTGAACGATACGTATCAAATGGAAATGGAGAATGTGATCGATATCATTGCTACTTAATCAACGCTTGGTTAAATGTTTGGACTTTAGGCTTAAGTTTTTTGCTATTGCAATTCGTTATTTTGATAATGTTGCTTAGTGCTACAGGGCGTATTGAACATCTTCAAAATGAAGATTGACGTGTCGTTTCATCGAGAAATAATTGTAATATGGTTTTGCAAAGCCAGGAGACTAGAAAAAATGATTTTCTTGTATTTTTGAATTAAAAATTGTAGTTATAAATTCGGAACATACGGCAATCAGCTCTCATCTGATTCTCAGCATGTATCAAATAAACGCTAAGGAGGATTGTGCTAATACATATCAGCTTCTTTTTAATGATTTTTGAGGTATTTTTTTATACTTGCCTAATCGCTCTTTAGGGATTAATTTTTAATAGAAATTCAATTTGTAATGAATCAGCTCAAAAACATTCGCTCTCTTTCACTTCCAGCGGCTGTAATTGTTGGGGGTTTGCTTGCTGCGTCAACCATTGGAAACACGCATTCGGCAAAAGCCAACGTTGAAGATTACGAAATTAATGCTGCAACTATTTCCGGAGATCAGCGAAATGCTGATTTCATTAATAAAGTTGGAGCCCAGCAGCTTGCCAACGATCTCCGCAGAGGTGGATATGTGATTTATATGCGTCATGCAAGGACCAATAAGGATTGGGGGGATCAAATCAGCAAAACTCTCAATCTTTCGGATTGCAGCACTCAGCGTAGATTGAGTCCTGATGGTAAAAAAGAGGCCATGATTATTGGTAAAGGTGTTAAATCTGCAAGAGTTCCTGTAGGTCAAGTTGTTTCCAGCGATTATTGCCGTGCCTACAACACAGCGCAACTTGCTTTTGGTAAATACACTAAAAATTCAAACCTAAACTTCCTTCCTTGTGTTGAATGTACTCCCCAAGATTATAAAGAATATAGCCGACGAGTTTCACCTCTCCTTTCCGCGAAACCGGCTTCTGGAACCAACACATTTTTAGTTGGGCATGATGATCCATTCCAAGGTGCAACAATGGGAGTAGAGCCACCTCAGGGTATTTACCCTGACCCAATGGGTGTGTCTTATGTAGTTAAACCAATGGGAAATGGCAAGTTTGATCTGGTTGCAAAGCTTCTTCCAACCCAATGGAGAGTATTAGCCCAGTATTAAAAGAATTGTTTATCCGTTGTATTGCTGACATGCCAGCACTTTTCTGAAAGTGTTGGCGTTTTTTATAGATTTAGCGAGAGTTCGTATCCATTCCCTAGAGAAGGCTAATTAACCCACAAAAAATATCCTTAGATGTTCGATTGTGGCATATTTTCCTTCTAGTGAAGTTGAAAATATTGTTGGTTGTTCGGTGGATCCTCAGGGCTTAAAAAGTTGATTACTAGTCGGATTGTTTCTGAGCCCAAAATTATCAATCGCGTTGTAGCGATATCACCAATAAGTCATGCGGGGATACTGACTTGAAAGAAAGCTCTTTGAGGGGCTGGTGGATGAGCCTCAGCGTCGATATCCTTAGCGCCCGGCTGCAAATCCTTGACCACTGCTCAAGAGCAGGACATCCAGCTTCAGCGCCGTCTTCAGCAGGACAGCATCCTGCTAGCTGGAAAAACGATTTACATCAATCCATTCCTTTATTGGCGACGTTTTGACAGCAACACAGATCGCTGGTTGCGTGAACCGGGCCAGCTCCCCGAGGAGCAGATCGCTTCCAATCGCAGCCGGTTCTATCCAGAGCTCGATTGGACTTCGCTTGAAACCTCTGATCGGGAGATCAAGGATGGTGCCGTGGAGATGTTCCTCAAGAGCCTTGAGCTGATTGGGACGTTCCACCCTGAGCTGAGCTCGGGACACCTTCTTGAGGTGGAGCGCAAGATGGCGATCACTAAGAAGCGATCCTTCGAGCGCTGGGTAGAGAAGTCTTACCGTCGACGCGCAAAGAATGAGACGCGGGAACGACGTCGCTTTGTTCGCGATCGATTTTGGCGATCCTGGGGGGAGTGGCTGGCTCTAGAAGCCACCCACCAAGCACTAGGACCAGCGGTAGCTCTCTTGGTTCTGACTGGCTTCGGTGGCTGGTGGCTGGGGTCATCTAATTCAACCTGTCCAACACTTTTGCCTCCTCCGGAGCAGACTGGAGTGCGCTGAAATCGGGTCTGCTCATGGCTGAGAGTCAACCGTTTGACACCTTGAGATTGTCATTAATGCAGGAGGTATTACCGGTTGGACTGGACAGGGTGGCGGAAGTGCAAATGGCGGCAAAGTAACGGTTATTAATGGTGATTCTTCTTCTGGACCAATCATTCAGACAAATGGCGATTTTTCTCATGCTGTTATGCCATGAGTGTTGGAGGCGCTGGTGGTGATGCAGGAACTTCAGGGAATTTGATTTGGAGTCGGAATGCGAAAGGCTCTTCTGGCGGAGACTCAGGTGATTTAATATTTGATAATTATGGAGAGCTGAAAACTTTTGGCAATTATTCCAGAGGTGTTCAAGCACAAAGTATTGGAGGAGGAGGAGGAAGTGGTGGTGATGCCTATGGGCTGCTCGCCGTAGGGGGAAAAGGCGGATTAGGCGGTACTGCAGGCACTGTGACAGTAAGAAATTTTGGTTCTATTTCCACCTATGGGATTAATTCCGGTGGAGTTTTTGCGCAGTCTGTTGGAGGTAGTGGAGGAGAAGCTGGGAATGCCGGTGGACTCGTTGCGTTAGGAGGAGAAGGCTCTAACGGAGGTAAAGGTAATGATGTGAACATAACCAATGAAGGGCTAATTCGCACTTCTATAAATATCTCACCAGCTAGCACTACTTTGAAAGGAGGGCATGGAATATTCGCTCAATCTGTCGGCGGTGGGGGCGGCAATGGTGGATCATCGGTTGCTCTGGGTCCATTTTTTGCACTTGCTATTGGAGGGAAGGGAGATGCCGGTGGTGCTGGAGGTGATGTTGATTTAAACTTAAGTGGTCAAACCAGTGGAAGCACATCAAATATTTCTACTACTGGGAATAATTCATTTGGATTATTTGGCCAATCAGTTGGCGGTGGTGGTGGAAATGGTGGTGGATCAGTCGCAATTTCCGCAGGTTTATTTGGGTCAGCATCTATCGTTCTTGGTGGTGAAGGATCCGAAGGAGGAGCTGGTGGCGAAGTAAAACTTGATACTCAAATCGGCCGCACTTCTGTTAAAACAACTGGAGAGTTTGCTACTGGTGTATTTTTACAGAGTGTCGGAGGGGTTGGTGGTAGTGGTGGTTATTCCACAACCGTAGCTGCAAGTGGAGGTCCAGTGGGTGTTTCATTGGCTCTATCGATTGGAGGTAAATCTGGCAATGGTGGAGATGGTGGTTTAGTTGTTGTTGGAGATAAAGATCAGGTCATAAATTCCTTATCTGTAGATTCTGGATATAATGGATCTATTCAAACTAGTGGGCAATATTCTCCTGCTTTTGTTGCACAAAGTGTTGGTGCTGGAAGTGGGCGATGGAGAACTCGCTCATTGCCTTCACCCCCAAACTTCCGTTTCACGACAAGTACCTGATCACGGACGACAAAGTTCGTCGGGACACTTGGGAGGCGAAGGAGTGCTCGTCATTTGCTCGGCGTCTTCGAGAGTGGCAATTATCCAGTCAGATGAGATTAGGCTGAGAAACTGGTCTGGGATTGCTAGGTGTGGTAACAGATACTTTTCACCTTTATCCTTACCCAAAGTTTGAAGCAGTGTTGTTTTCCAAAACATTTCAAGAGCAAACCCTAAATGATTTGAAAATATTTAATAGCATTAATCGCCAAAGTCAAAAATCTGCTCACTTTTTCTAGGCAATATCAATAAAACACTTTTAAAAATCTTTTCTTTAATCGAGGAAGAAGCGTAGTCCAACTGAATCCTGAAAATGATATCAATTTTTGAAATCATGCAAAAGTCTATCCCCTCCAAGATCATCAGAGTTTTTGGGGTGATATAGAGAGACTATTTCTGATCCAATTAATTTTCTTATTAACCGTCATCCTGGATTTGGCCAGATGTCTTGGCGAATAAGTGTGCTTGCGCAATGGCCACATTATAAATCATAAAGGTGATTTTTCGTATTACAAAGAATTTAGTGAAATCTTAGTTATCAATCGAAGAGTGCATGAACCTCTAGAAGAGTTTATATTTCAAGAGCTCATTGCTTCTCTTAAGTCCAAAAATTTACTTGACCCTTGTCTATTAGAGCTTCGATCGTACTGGGCTCATTACTCAATGTGGTTTTTGCAAGCTTTTCCGTCAGCTAAGGCTGTTGTGGTTGAGCCCTGCAAAGAAAATATTGAAGCAGGAATTCACAATTTCAAAATAAATAACTACCGCGGTAACTTTATAAACTAATTTGTAAGGGATGACCATGATATGTTCAACGTAGATTCTTTTCTTTCGAAATCAAGCGATAATCTGACAATACTGCATTATGATATACAAGACTATGAAGAGAAAATGCTTTTAGGGACTGAAAAATTATTTATTGAGGGTAGCGTAAAAACACATTTGTTTCTGCCTATAGTGATGATTTGCATTATAAATGTATCGATTTATTGAGAAAATATGGGATGCTAATAGTGGTTGAGTCTAATTATTCAGTTGAAGCGACCTCTTTTGATGGACTGATTTTTGCGCAACATCTTTCACAAGAAAAGCTCGCGTTTCCAGAGTTTGTTGGCAGAGATGGTTTGGCTCATGATTTATCAATTGATAAGAATAATATTTTAGATTATTTTGCTAAATTTGAAAATCAATAAATGCAATCTATAGGATTGTGTTTTTGTTTGATGGTAAGTAATAAGACTTTGTGAAATTAAAAAATTGGAATTTGTTTTCATCGTTCTGAGCAGGTTTGAACACTTTGTAATCAGCTTAGCTTTACTTTGTTACGTTTCTCTCTTGGCTTCCGATTTCGGTATGGGAGCAGTGCTGGCTGGCAAGGCATGAGACAACTCAGAAAGTCTGAAGCTGACCAATCCATGACAGATATGTATTGTCTCATTTCGCTTTTGTTATGCAATTGATCGGTGTATTCACGCACTGGTGAATGTCATCACCTATCTAGATATAAAAAATCTATATATACAGCGTTTCGTTTTGCAATGAGCGGCGGCTGTGACTTAGGCAAGCGGTTTATTATTTTGAATAAGCTTCCAATTTCATAATCATGCCCAAAGTAGGCTCCCATCGTGTTGTAACTTCATAGGTCTGGAGAAAGGACAACAAGCAAACACTGAGCGGCAAGAACCCTCAGGCAATCACCATCCAGCACGAGATGGGGATGAATAGGGAGTTGTGGAAGTGGGAGATGGAGAACGGGTATGTTTCCTTTTCATCCAAACTTTCTTTTTCAAGATGAGCACCTAATTATGGACGATAAAGTTCGTCGGGATATCTTGGAAGCCCAAGAGTGGAATTCATTGCCCCGTCGTGTTCGTGATTGCTAATTACCCAGTCAGATGGGTCCGAGAAGCAGGTCTGTGATGCCTTCGTGGCTTAGCAGATGGTGTTCTTCCTGGGCAAATAGCGGGATGAGAAGTGGGGAACTCATGAAGGTGAAGAGGAAGGCATCCAGTTCAGTGAGCGAGAAGGTTCTAACTTGCTGAAGAGCATCATTGCTTTAGTCCAAGTCCACGCTTCTACCAAGACAGGAGCTAGATAGGGCATCGGTGGGGGGAGGGGAGGAGTTCGCCAAGCGTGTGTGGGATAAATCTGAGCACGAGAAGAAGCAGGTTTATTTGTTCTGCAATTTAGACGGAACTCCATTTCACAACGAAGACGTTTCGGGATCTATTCAGGAAAATGATTTTCTATACGAAAGAAAACGAGCGTTGGGTAAGGAGTTGGTGCTCTACTTACTCAGACATCTATACGCCACTCTTTTCTGACAGTACGGCACCACTCGTTATACTTTTTGCGAAAAAATGCGCATAACGGACCTACTTACGGAAATACTGTTACCATACTTTAAGCAGTTTTGCTACTGCTGACCTGATGAATATGGATAAGGAGATTGTTTGGGTGCCAAGCCTATTACTGAAGGAGAATTTCGTGGTTCCTGATGTGACAATATGACAAAGGCAGCGGTAGAGAATGTGAAGAGAGACCTGTAGAGAAAATGCTTAGAAGTGTTCTTGAGATATATTGTCCAAACCTCCTTGAAATCCTGGGCAATATCTTGGAGGCCAACAGATTGGCGTTGCTGGCTGTGGGACTAAGATCAGAAAAGATTTTGTATCATTATGCTTAAGCGAGCCCTAAAAAAAGTTCTTCGCTCGGCAGGAAAAGAGCTCGCGAGCGCCGACAACCTAAATGAGCTCAGGAACGAGGTCAGTGAGCTCAGGAACGAGGTCAGATTTTACCGCAGTTTAGATAGATCCTCAATTCTTTATAGTCAGCTTCCGCAAGAAAAGCGAGAACTAATAGCACCGTTTCTACCCTATTCAAAAGCACAGCTTGCCCAAGATTTATTTGCATTAGCATTCACAGAAAGTATTTCTCCTAAGTTTTTTGTTGAGTTTGGCGCAACAGATGGGGTTAGCCTCAGCAATACCTGGCTCTTAGAAAAAAAGCTTGGATGGAATGGAATTCTGGCAGAGCCAGCCAAAATCTGGCACGACGCCTTAGCCAAAAATAGAAGCTGCAGCATTGACACAAGATGCGTAGCAAAAACAAGTGGTCTCAACTATCAATTCCTCGAGGTGGAAAATTCCAGCGATAGCTTTCCTGAGTTATCAAGTGTTGAGAAGTTTGCCAACAATGGAGATTGGGCTTCCAATATCCGACTAAAAAACTCTATTTGCTACGAAGTTGAAACCATTTCTCTTGATGACTTGCTAGACCAACACCACGCGCCCAACGAAATTCAATTTTTATCCATAGACACCGAAGGAGGGGAACTGGAAATCCTTCAATCACATAATTTCAGAACCCGAAAAATCTACTCAATTTGCGTGGAACATAATTATGTAGAAAACAACAGAGTAGAAATAAAAGCTTTGCTGCTCGACAAAGGATACAAACAAGTGTTTCAACACCTGTCAATGTTCGATGACTGGTATTTGCTCAGCCGTGATTAGCGCTTGTTCTCTTTGCGCATTCCTTGCGAATGCAATTAGGATTTGTCTATGTTAGTCGCCCGAAGATCAGTACACATCGCGGCTTTCATATTACGCCAGCTAATGGTGGTACTGTTCATTAACGTGCCTCCAAACGCTCAAGTTACTTCGAGGTTTTGTATAATCATTGGCAGCAAAGGTTTTAATGTATAGGTTGTGCCTTGCTTCATGAAAAATATATTTTGGCTAACATGAAAGTCGCCGTCAGCTCTTAATTTTTGTCTCGGCAAAAGCAAGGAAATGATTATTTTATTAGAGTAGGAATTCTAGCTATAAAAACAATAACAATTTATTGTGCTACACAATTATTTGTCTGGATTTGGTGGTGTGAATACGCGCGATGTGTTTGAGTTGGATGCAAACTTTGCTCCCCAATTTGTTACCATGGACTGAATTCTGGGCTCCTTCTCTACGGATTATATGTAGGTGACTAGTTTAAGTCATCCTATACCTTAGTCTCTGCCAGTATGAACGGATTTCATTTGGTTTTACCCCGCAGAACGTTCTCAGCACGATTTTGCAGCCTGGAGTGGCAAATTCCGATTGAATGAATAAGGCTGTTTGAAGGGCTGGTGAATCAGCCTCAATGTCGATATCCTTAGCGCCCGGCTGCAAATCCTTGACCACTGCTCAAGAGCAGGACATCCAGCTTCAGCGCCGCCTTCAGCAGGACAGCATTCCGCTTGCTGGGAAAGCGATCTACATCAATCCATTCCTTTATTGGCGACGTTTTGACAGCAACACAGATCGCTGGTTGCGTGAACCGGGCCAGCTCCCCGAGGAGCAGATCGCTTCCAATCGCAGCCGGTTCTATCCAGAGCTCGATTGGACTTCGCTTGAAACCTCTGATCGGGAGATCAAGGATGGTGCCGTGGAGATGTTCCTCAAGAGCCTTGAGCTGATTGGGACGTTCCACCCTGAGCTGAGCTCGGGACACCTTCTTGAGGTGGAGCGCAAGATGGCGATCACTAAGAAGCGATCCTTCGAGCGCTGGGTAGAGAAGTCTTACCGTCGACGCGCAAAGAATGAGACGCGGGAACGACGTCGCTTTGTTCGCGATCGATTTTGGCGATCCTGGGGGGAGTGGCTGGCTCTAGAAGCCACCCACCAAGCACTAGGACCAGCGGTAGCTCTCTTGGTTCTGACTGGCTTCGGTGGCTGGTGGCTGGGGTCATCTAATTCAACCTGTCCAACACTTTTGCCTCCTCCGGAGCAGACTGGAGTGCGCTGAAATCGGGTCTGCTCATGGCTGAGAGTCAACCGTTTGACACCTTGAGATTGTCATTAATGCAGGAGGTATTACCCGTAGGACTTGCTTTGGTTGAACGCGTTCGTGCGGGTGGTCCGGGGAAAGTAGTGGAGTCATTCACATCGGGTGCGTCAGATCCATTGCGTGAGTTGCGCGACGAGGGGGAACCTGCGGCTAAAGATGTTCGTGAACGACTTGATCAATTGAGTCCTGGGTTGGGAAATCCAGTCATGCCTGTGCAGGTGGCCGTGGAAGAACCTTCATCTGAGGTGTACGACGTTCTTGAGGAGGGCTGTTCTCCTGAGCAGGATGATCAGGAGTTGCATGAGGTCCTGGAGAGGATTGCACAACGCCTTCAAGCTTTAGAGGCTCAGATTGAGCCTGAGAGCTGAGGGAGATGACCCGCTCAGCCACACCTCAAAGGGACGCTCAGCGTCAAAGCGGTTTGCGTCAACAGCCTCTTGTCTTGTTCGGATTGGTGCTGCTGTTTTGTGGAGCGATGGTGTCGCGGTTGGCTTGGCTGCAGCTCTTGGAAGGGCCTCGCTATCGACAACTTGCGGATGAAAATCGCATTCGCCTGGTCCCCAGATCACCAACTCGTGGTCGACTTTTGGATCGTAAAGGTCGAGTTTTGGCCTCTAGCAAGCTCACCTATTCGCTCTATGTGGAGCCACGATTGGTGGACGATGAAACTTGGCCTGAGCTGCGCGTTCGATTATCCAGTCTTTTAAAAATTGATGAATCGACCCTTGATCAGCGTCGCCAGTCAGGTCCTGATCGCAACGGATATAGAGTTAATTTGGCGACAGAACTTTCGGCTGAGCAGGTCCTGAGGTTTCGTGAGCAGTCTCATGAGCTGAAGGGGGCACAGGTGGATGTGGATATTCTTCGCTCCTATCCCCATGGGACCCTCGCAGCTCATGCCCTGGGCTACACCCAGCCGATTACAGAGGAGGAATACAAAGCTCTTGCTGAGCGTGGCTATGAGATTCGAGATCGGATCGGTCGGATTGGGGTGGAGGCGGCCTATGAGTCTCATCTGCGCGGGGAGTGGGGTGGGCAAATGCTGGAAGTGAATGCGATGGGTGAGGTGCAGAGGCACCTTGGCGATCGCCCATCTGTGGCTGGAAAAGATCTCACACTTACGCTAGATCTCGATTTGCAGAAGGTGGCTGAGAAAGCCTTAGCTGACAAGCCTGGTGGCGCGATTGTGGCCATGGACCCTCGGAATGGAGCAATCTTGGCCCTTGCGAGTAACCCCAACTTTGACCCTAATTTTTTCTCCAAGTTGGTGACCACTCAGAAGGAGTACGACGCGCTGTTCTCCAATCCGAAAAAGCCGCTGTTGAGCCGTGCGATGAATGCCTATGACCCTGGCAGCACCTGGAAGCCTGTGACAGCGATGGCAGGGATGGAGACGGGTCGATTTCCTCCTGACGTGAAGTTGAACACCACGGCATGTATCACCTACGGAGGGCACTGTTTTCCTGATCACAATGGTGCTGGTTTCGGACGGATTGGTTACGCCGATGCCCTGCGCTTCTCCAGCAACACGTTTTTTTATCAAGTCGGTGTTGGTTCGGGTTCCTTAGCACTCAAGAAAGCCGCTACCCAACTTGGTTTTGGGAGTAAGACGGGGATTGAAATCGGCTGGGAAGAGAACGTTGGCCTTGTAGGAGATGAAGACTGGGCGGCGGCGGGCCGCGGCTGGGCGAAACCTGGTTCTACTCCCTGGATTCCTGAAGACATGGCCTCGGCTTCGATTGGCCAGTCGGTGGTCCAGATCACCCCTCTTCAATTGGCGCGGGCTTATTCCGTTTTTGCGAACGGTGGTTGGCTGGTAACCCCTCATCTTGCGGATCAGGGTCTTGATTGGATGGCCCCTTCGCGGCGCAGCAAGGTATTAATTAAGCCTTCCACCCTGGCCAAAATCCGAGAAGGGCTGCGCAAGGTGGTTGAGGATGGGACCGGCTATGGCCTCAACGGAGCGGGCATTCCTCCTGCGGCTGGGAAGACCGGAACAGCGGAAGACAGCACGGGAGGCCCAGATCATGCTTGGTTCGCTAGCTATGCCCCGTACCCAAACGGCGAGATCGTTGTGGTGGCCTTCGCTCAGAACACACCTGGGGGTGGATCAGTGCATGCGTTGCCGATGGCTAAGAAAGTGATTGAGGTGTGGAATCGCAATCGCAAGCTGAATTGACCTAAGCAGCTGAGTTGATCTCTGAGGCGAGCACTTGGCGGTAATAGCTGCGCAACTGTTCGGTGGCACCAGCCCAGCCCCAGCGCTCGGCTTCCGAACGGGCCGCATTGCGAAGTGCCTGACGTTCAAGGTCATTACCAAGTAATTTGCCGGTGGCTGCGATCAAACTGGCCGCACCAGAATCTGCTCCGTCAGGTTCATACAGACAGCCGTTCACACCATCAGTGATGATATCCGGGATGCCTCCACGGTTGGCTCCCACGACTGGACAACCAGCGGCCATTGCCTCGAGCAAAACAAGACCAAGGGTTTCGGTGCTTGAAGGGAACAGAAAGGCATCACCGCTGGCATAGGCCCCGGCTAGTTCGTCTCCGGCAAGATATCCCACAAATGTGGTGGCCGTTCCTTCGAAATGCTTTTCGAGTTGTTGACGGTGAGGGCCATCGCCCACCAGCGCCAGTCGCGTATCGGGCAACGCTTTCAGCACCGGACGAATCCGCTCGATTTGCTTTTCTGCGGAGAGCCGACCGACATACAGCAAAAGAGCTCCCCGGTCGTCGTATTCACCGAGCAAACGTTGACGTAATTTCTGGCTACGCAACTCGGGTCGGAACAGTTCCGTGTCCACCCCCCTTTGCCAAAGTGCGGTGTGCTGAATGCCTTTGTCGCTCAGCTCTTGCACCATTGCCGTGGACGTGCAGAGATTCAGAACGGCTTGGTTATGAGCCGCTTTAAGCAGCTCCCAGAGCAAGGGTTCGAGCATGCCCATGCCGTAATGCTCGAGATACTTCGGCAGATGGGTGTGATAACTAGCGATAAGGGGGATGGATTTGGTCTTGGCTAGCCAGATGCCTCCCAGGCCTAGGACTGCTGGGTTGACGACGTGGATGAGGTCTGGGTGAAATTCATCGATCGACTCGGAGACGGCTGGGCGTGGCAATGCCAGCTTCAGCTCCGGGTAGAGCGGCAAAGGCATAGCCGGAACACCAACCACCTTGGCTCCCATGTAATGACTAGGTGCGCCCTCCGGACAGAACACCACCACTTCGTCTCCTGCATCGACTAGGTGCTTCACCGTTTTGGTGAGCCTTGTGACGATGCCGTCAACTTTTGGTAGGAAGGTTTCGGTAAAGAAGGCGATTTTCAAGGTTTCGTCTCAATCAGGAGGCGTTGCCAATGGCTTGGGCTTGCGTCTTGGTCCATGCCGATGTGCAAAGGATGCGATTGCGATCGCAACGATCCGCATAGCGAGTGGCAATTTCTACCACTTCCTTCAAGAGACCGTCATCCAGGGTGGTGGGTTTGAGTCCAAGCTCAATGAAGCAGCGATTGTCCACGATCAGATCGTTTTCAACGGCTTCGTTACGTGGATTAGGGAGATTGTTGACCTGAGCGCCCGTTAACGCAGCCACCTTCTTGGCGAGTTCGCCCACCTGGTGGCTCTCGGTCATTTGGTTGAAGATCTTGACCCGTTCGCCTTTCTCTGGCCGGTTTTCGAGCGCGAGCTGCACGCAACGCACCGAGTCACGGATGTGAATGAAGGCGCGGGTTTGACCGCCCGTGCCATGCACGGTGAGTGGATACCCGATCGCTGCTTGCATCAGGAAGCGGTTCAGAACCGTTCCGTAGTCACCGTCGTAATCAAAGCGATTGGTGAGGCGCGGATCACGATCCGTGGCTTCGGTGTTGGTGCCCCAAACAATCCCTTGGTGAAGGTCGGTAATTCTGACTTTGTCGTTTTTGTTGTAGTAGAGGAATAGCAACTGATCGAGCGTTTTGGTCATGTGATAAACGCTGCCAGGACTGGCCGGATGAAGAATTTCCTCTTCAAAACGGCTGCCGTCAGGTTGGGGAACTTCCACCTTGAGGTAGCCCTCAGGAATGGTGGCGCCACGGTGGGAGCCATAGCCATACACACCCATCGTGCCGAGGTGCACCACGTGGATGTCTTGGCCCGATTCCACAATCGCTGCAAGCAGGTTGTGGGTGCCGTTCACATTGTTGTCAACGGTGTAGCGCTTGGTGGCACTGCTCTTCATTGAATAAGGCGCAGCACGCTGTTCCGCAAAATGCACGATTGAATCGGGCTTCTCTTCGATGATCAAATCGAGAAGCCGTTGGTATTCGTGGGCGATATCCATATGGATGAATCGCATGGGCTTACCGCCAAGGCTTTCCCATACGTTGAGGCGTTCGCCGATGCTCACGATCGGCGTTAACGACTCCACCTCAAGATCGATGTCGATCTTGCGTCGGCTGAGGTTGTCCACGATCAAAACATCGTGATCTTGGTCCGCCAAATTCACCGCACAAGGCCAGCCGCAGAAGCCGTCACCACCTAAAACGAGAACTTTCACCCCAAACTCCTGCTGAAGCGAGCAAGCCGCTGATTTCTGGCAAGCTACTACAGGGTTTTCAGCTGACAGCCACGGACAGGGCCATAAGAGCCATTACCAGCACCGCACCGCTGATGATTAGGAGGCGAGAGCTGTTGCTGAGAGAGGCGCCATCGCTAATTATTTCCATCCTTGGTTCTTTAGCAAAGGCGTTGAGACGGCCGCCATCTTCTTGAGTGACCTGCATGGATCGAGCTGCAACTGAACGGGAGGTTATGGAGTTGTCCGCTCTTGCGCCCGTGTTCCTTCATGCTCCTTCACGCGGGGATGGTGTGGGATCACAGCGTTAGCTGGCTGAGGCGTTGATACGTCCGCTGGTAGGGGAACTTGGAGATGCTTCTGGACGGGTTGGTAGTCGTCCGGCGAGCAAAGCTTGCCGCCCTGCCTGCACGGCTGAAGCCATCGCTTCTGCCATCAGCGGAGGGTGTGCTGCAAGAGCGATGGCGCTGTTGATGAGAACTGCATCAGCCCCCATCTCCAACGCTTGGGCCGCATCACTTGGAACGCCGATTCCCGCATCGACAATCACCGGCACGCTTGCGTTCTCGATGATGAGGCCGATATTCGCCGCATTGCGCAACCCTTGTCCTGAGCCAATTGGTGATCCCAGTGGCATCACAGTGGCGCAGCCAACCTCCTCCAAACGTTTTGCCAGTAAGGGATCAGCATTGATGTATGGGAGCACCGTGAAGCCCTCTTTGACCAGTCTTTCTGCTGCTTCTAGCGTTCCGAATGGATCGGGCAGTAAGTGACGGCTGTCAGGGATGACTTCCAATTTCACAAAGTTATTGGTTTCCTGACCGGCCAGCTTCGCCAGTTCTCTGCCGAGCCTGGCGACCCGCACCGCTTCTTCGGCGTTGGTGCATCCTGCTGTGTTGGGGAGCATCCAGATTCGTGCCCAGTCAATCGCTTCCATCAGGCCTGCATGCCCTTCAGCTACAGCCTGAACCCGCCGAACGGCAACAGTGACCATGTTGCAGCGTGATCGTTCCAAGCTGTGCTGCATCGCCTCCAGGCTTGGGTATTTGCCTGTTCCTGTGATCAGCCTGCTTTGGAAGCTGCGCTCTCCGATCTGGAGTGCGTCGTCGTAAGAGTGAGTCGGATCCATAGTGGTCAGTTGCGGTTTAGTTGGAGAACCGGATCGTGATGCGGTCAAGCGGGCCGCAACCGCTCTACCGTGCGGCCATCGTTAATTCCCTGCATGCCCGTTCCTCCCGTCATGGACGTACCGGTCGAGATTCAGGCTCCGTTTGCGTCTTCACAGTCGTTCGACAGTTCACAACCAATCCTCCCTTTAGCCGTTGAGGGATCGGTTGAAAGTTTCGATCCTGTAGCGCGTGCTTCGTATCTTGCCTCAACTATGCCCAAGCAATGGTGCGGAAACTACACGGCGTTTGCTTCGAATTCCACTGTTGATGTGGAACTGACGCTTGCCAGCGTGAAGTCAATGGGTCAAATGGTTGATCTCCGCGGTGACATGCGCATTGGTTCGATCTCGACGCCTGTTCAAGGCAATCTCAATGCCAAGTCGGATCAGCTTGACTTACTGCCCTTGTCGCCCCAATTGACAGATGACTTAGAAATTGGTGGGAGATTTCTGGGATTGCAGGGATTTTCACTGGCTGGTTGGGAGGCACCCAGAATGACCAATACAGGAGGTCGACTTGACCTGTCTCCAAACTGCGCTCGGTTAGAACCCGCCCCCGTCCGAGCTCTTTGGTGAAGCGCCTTTAATTTTAGTTTCCTTCATTGCCGCACGTTCCAAACGTTTTAAACGTTTTCGTGCTGTTTTATTTTTGGGGTCCAAAACAAGAGCTTGGCGATAAAGATCGCAAGCTTCTTCATTCTGCAAAAGGCGCTCTTGAGCAAAGGCGAGATTATTAATGGCAACTGGATAATCTTCTTTCGCTCGCAGCGCTGCCTTGTAGTGGCGTACTGCGGTAGAGAAATCCTTTTCGGCTGCCAAGGCGTAGCCAAGAGCATTCTCGATCAGAGCTCGTGCTTCATCAGGCTCTTTATTGAGGCGTTTAACAGCCTGACGCAAGCTAATAATGGCTTGAGGATAAAGGCGCTTGCGCAACTGAACAGATGCCAATTCGTAAAGGGCACCTGCGTCTTTTGAAGAGGCAATATTGTCCTGCTCCATCTTGAGCAAACTCTGTTCATCGCGACGAACTCGCAAGAACTGGCGACCGGCTACGACAGCAACGATCGCGAGCAGAGCAATCAGGCCTAATAAGTAGGTCTGAGGCAGAAGAGCATTCATGTCAGAGACAAGAAGCGTCCCACTTGGGACTGGTCATTAACCCTGAGTGGCGTTGACGACGTTGGCGAAACTCGCGGGATCAACGACAGCCATTTGAGCCAACATTTTGCGATTGATGCGTACATCAGCTTTTTTTAAACCACCAATTAAGCGGCTGTAGCTCACCCCGTTCATCCGTGCAGCAGCATTAATCCTTGCAATCCAAAGACGGCGGAAATCACGTTTGCGACGACGACGGTCGCGGTAGGCGTTGCAGAGCGCTTTCATCACGCGTTGGTTAGCCGTACGGAAAAGGGTTCCGTTGCTGCCGCGGAATCCTCGAGCTAAACGAAGAATTTTATTGCGACGCTTGCGGGCAACATTGCCTCTCTTGACGCGAGCCATGAATCAGAAGTAGAGAAATTGAAGGGTAAATATCCTGAATTTTTGAAGAAATAACAGGATTCAGAGTGGACTTATGCGTAGGGCATCATCAGGGTGACGCGCTCCTCATCGGTGCGGTCAACCACGGCTTTGGTCTTCAAATGACGCTTCTGCTTCGGCGATTTGTGATCGAGAAGGTGATTATGGAAAGCGCGGCGACGAAGGAACTTGCCAGTGCCAGTTGCTTTGAACCGCTTGGCGGCTGCTTTGCGGGTCTTGAGCTTCGGCATGTCTCTGGCTGCACGTTGCATAAGCAACAACAATAGAACCTTGCCTAGCTTTCAGCCAATCAATCCAGCTCACGTCATGCTGAATTGAGTTGCTGTGGACTTGGCTTTGACCCATCCCTCTGGCTGGCTTAAGCGCCGAGTCGTCGTACCACTGTTTCTGGTCAGTGCGATCGCTTGTAGCTGTCGAGCCCAAGAAACCTTGCTTGAGCCAGTTTCTCCTGTCGTCGTGACCCATCGATCGGTGCCTCTTCCGCCCAAGGCGGATGAGGCGACCTTATGGGTGGCATTGGCTGACTATCTCGGCCACGGCACCAGGACCAATCATTCAGCCCCTTTGCTCACTTTGAGCAGTGCTGGCAACGAACCTTTGCGATTAAGGGATGGATCCGGAACCGAAGTTGCTGAGGGGGGGACGATACGACTGAGTTGGCGACTGGCTTCTTTGGCCGCACCCATTGAGGTAGCGCGAAAGATTGCTGGCCCCTTTGCCAGTTTTGAATCAGCTGAACGGATTGCGGTGCGATGGCGTGATCGGGATGTCCACGCTCGTGTCGCTCACCCAGGTGAGTGGGAGGTTTGGGTTCCCTTTGATGCAGTGCCTCTCGAGGGGGTTCCGATGCGGCCCTTGAATCGCACCTTGAAGACTGAAATCAAAGCAGTTTTGGAGGGTCCCACTGGTGGACGCACTCTGCAAGGTCCATTGATAGTTGAGGCTCCCAGTGGTCTTTTGTGGCAAGGAGGTGTTTTGCGAGGCCCTTTTCGTCTTCAGCCGGATGCCTATGGAAGCTGGACGTTGCTGGAACAGGTCCCCCTGGAGCGTTACTTAGAGGGGGTGGTTCCCCATGAAATTGGCGCTGGGTCTCCAACAGCAGCGCTTCAGGCTCAGGCTGTGTTGGCGCGTACCTGGGCTCTGGCAAATAGCCATCGGTTTGCCATTGATGGTTATCACCTCTGTAGTGACACGCAGTGCCAGGTGTACAGCGATCCCCGTCAAGCAAGTCCAGCTGTGCGTGAGGCGATTCTGGCCACGTCCGGGCAGGTTCTAGCTTGGAAGGGCGAGCCCATTCAAGCGTGGTATCACGCAAGTAATGGTGGGGTGATGGCAGGTGGGGAGGAGGCCTGGGCGATGGAGCCGCTTCCTTACATAAGGGCTCGTGTCGATGGATCAGAGGTATGGAGGAGTGGGGTGTCTTTGCCGCTTGAGACTGTCTCCGAAGTGAGTGCTCTTCTCTCAGAAGGCGATGGTGCCTACGGAACGAATCACCCTCGTTTTCGTTGGACTCGGAGCTATGGAGCTGCTGAGATCGCACAGGCTTTGCGAGCTGCTGGCCATCGTGATGGTGTTCCAAGGGCCATAAAGGTGGAGGAGCGAGGAGCCAGTGGAAGGGTGATTGCCCTCAAAGTTGAGATGACAGATCAAGATGAGTCCGTCATGTTGCGCCTGGATGCGATCCGTCGCACTCTCCGCCGCTTGCCCAGCACCCTGTTTGTGATTGAGCCACAAGGAGCTGGTCGTTGGCGATTTGAGGGTGGAGGATTTGGTCATGGAGTCGGGCTTTCACAGGCAGGTGCCATTGATCTGGCTGCTCGAGGTTGGAGCTTCGAGAGGATCCTCAGGTACTACTACCCGGATACAACATTGACCAAGGTCCAGCCTTCAGCGACCTCCCTGCCTAGTCAGGCCCCTTAAAATCTGATGCATTCGAACGTTGAGAGGGTTGTGGCCGCAGGGACAGGCGATCGCCGACGCGGCAAGACGGCCTTGTTTGTGGTGGCTTGCGGTTGTGCTGGTGCGGCTCCTCACTGGCTTGATGCCTACAGGAGTCTGATCCCTTCGATCACGCTTGCATTAGTGCTCGGTGGATATTCCCTCAGAACGGCACTCCGTAGTTCTGACGAAAACTCCTTCCCAACAGACAGCGCTCCTGTGAAGGATGGTGCTGAAGTCTCAACATTGGTTCCTGTTGCCCTGGAGAGCTTTACCTCATGGCCTGATGTGGATGTAGTGGTTGCGGCCAGGGATGAAGAAGCCGTGGTGGCGCGTTTGATGGAGCGGTTGGGAGCACTGCGTTATCCAGCTGAACAACTCACAACATGGATCGTGGATGACGGCAGTGAGGACAGAACACCAGATCTGCTGAATGAACTGAAGCCTCTCTATCCAAACCTGAATGTGATCCGTCGTCAGCGCAATGAAGGCGGTGGCAAGTCAGGTGCTCTGAACGCTGCGTTGGCTCAAAGCACTGGGGAATGGATTCTTGTGCTTGATGCAGATGGTCAGATCAGTAACGACCAGCTGGAACGGATAATTCCCATCGCCGTCATGGGTGATTGGTCTGCGGTGCAGATGCGTAAGGCCGTAACGAACGCTGACACCAACCTGCTTACACGTGCGCAAGCTATGGAGATGGCTTTCGATGCGCTGATTCAGCAGGGCAGGCTGCTAGGCGGAGGGGTCGCTGAACTCCGTGGGAATGGTCAATTGCTGCGCCGGGATGTGTTGGAAGCCTGCGGCGGATTCAACGAAGACACTGTGACTGACGATCTGGATCTCAGCTTCAGATTTTTGCTTCAGGGTGCCCGCACGACACTGCTTTGGAATCCACCGGTGAGAGAGGAGGCGGTGGAGACAGTTCTGGCGCTCTGGAAGCAGCGACAGCGTTGGGCAGAAGGAGGGTTACAGCGATTCTTTGATTACTTGCCGGGTCTGATATCTGATCGTCTGACATCTAGTCAACGTCGAGACCTGGCCTGCTTTTTCTTACTTCAATACGCCTTACCGGTGCTCTCTTTTGCTGACTTGATTACGAGTGTGGTTACCAGAACGACGCCTGCGTATTGGCCACTGTCGATCGTTGCTTTCAGTGTGTCCGGCGTGGCCTATTGGAGAGGGTGCAGGCGCCTCAGCGAAGGTCCTGCACTACCTCAACCTGATCCACTGTCTTTGCTGTTAGGTATTGCCTATTTGAGCCATTGGTTCTTGGTAATTCCCTGGGTCTCGCTGAGAATGGCTCTGCTTCCGAAGAAATTGGTCTGGGCCAAAACCACCCATCGAGGGAATGAGGAAACGGCGAAAGCCTAATGATTGACTCCGATCGCTTCACTCATCGCCAAGTTCAACATCCAAAACCTGACCGTTAAAAAAGTCGGCAAATCTCTTCACTTGTTCATCCATGATCGAAGGGGGACTTGTTTCTATAGGCGCTTGCGGAGTTGTGGAGTCATCTTTAGGTGCGACAGATCTCGTGGCGTCTTTTGAGACGATCGTTTGCGGGGCGGCGGTTGGTCTTGAGGTTGCAGCAGGAGCTTCTGACAGAGCATGAATTTCTAACGGTGGCGAGGGCTTTGATTCAAAAGGCGTTGGATTGGCAATGGGTGATGGTGGAGTCGTTCGCGTGGTGGCGGGAGGTGGAGTTGAAGCCATAGGAGCGGCACCGCCATGGTTTTCCAAGACGAGTTGTCGGTTCCCTCCGACAGCACGCTTAATTGCCTCCTCCAGCAAGCTGGCCCGGCTTTGAACCATTCCCATCCAATTCCCAGCAACCTGCACCACAGCACGATGGGGATCCAGTCGTACGAGTTGGGCCTGTTGAGATAACAGCATCCTGGTGGAGGGAAGCTCGAGACTGGCCAGAATCTGCTGCCACAGTTCAGGCAGGTTATCGCTGTCAGGTACTTGCTCTTGAGTGGATGTGGGAGTTTGTTCTTTCTGGATGTGCGGGTGGTGGTTCGTATCGGAAAGGTCGATTGGCGTAGCTGACAGCTCAGCTGTAACTGAAGCTGTGGGGCTTGAAGTTGACGGGAGTGTTGGAGCTGAGATGGATGTCGTGCTGACAGGTGCCGGGATGACTGGCTTAACAATCGTTTTCTCGTCTTCAGCGAGTAGACCAAGCAGCAGAACTTCAAGCCATAGTCTTGGCTGAACGCTTAAACGGAGTTGCTGTTCGGTTCCTTTCAGTTCTGCTTGCCAGAGCAGAAGCCGCTGGCGACCGAGCCGTTTCGCCAGCGGAGGGAGTTGATCTCGAAATTGTGGTGAGACACCGGTGAGTTCAGGACGGTCCGGTGCGGCGGTCATCAATACGAGATCGCGAAGAATGCCTGCAAGTCCTTGGAGTACAGCACTGGGATCTCTGCCACGATCTAAAAGGCGTCTGGTTGCCTCCACCAGGGTGAGTGGTTCTGCTTCTGCAAGTGATTCAGCCAGGTTGAGTAATTCCTGCTCTGGAACAGCGCCCAGCAGGTCCCAGACTGAATCAGCTTCGATCGGTCCTGGTAGAAGGCTGAGCTGATCCAAAAGACTTTCAGCATCGCGCAGGCCACCCTGGGCCCGCTGGGCAATGACATGCAGCGCCTCTGGTTGGATGGGAATGGATTCCTTTTCGGCAATCCAGGCCAGGTGCTTGTTCAAAGCCTCCAGTGGAATGCGCCTGAAATCAAAGCGCTGGCAGCGGCTGAGGATCGTAGGCAGCACCCGTTGTGGATCGGTCGTGGCCAACACGAAAACCACCTGCGGTGGTGGCTCCTCCAGCGTCTTGAGCAGCGCATTAAAAGCAGCTGTGGAGAGCATGTGGCACTCATCAATCACGTACACCTTCCAGCGCGCCTGGACGGGTGCGAATCGAGAGCGTTCAATAAGGTCCCGAATATTATCGACACCTGTGTTGGAGGCGGCATCGATCTCGATTACATCGAGCGCGGTACCACGCGCAATCGTGGTGCAGAGCTCACAATTGCCGCAGGGTTTAGGGGTTGGGCTGTCATGGCTGAGACAATTGAGTGAGCGGGCAAGGATCCTTGCACTGGAGGTTTTGCCAGTCCCGCGTGGGCCACTGAAGAGATAGGCAGGGGCAATCCTTCCCGATGTGAGCGCATGGCTGAGTGTGGTGGCAATCGCTTCCTGACCCACCAGCTGATCAAACCGTTGAGGACGGTATTTGTGATGCAGCGGCTGATAGGCCTGACTCATGCACTACCCGCAAGAACTTGAGGCTACTCAGCTTGATCGCTGATGGAACGCTCGTGATGATCGTTAAGTAAATCGCTGATTTTTTGCTCGAGTTCTTCAACGGCAGCGAGTTCATCGGCCAGGCTTTGGCCAGCTTGAAGCAGCTTCTTGCCTTTTATTCCGTAGCGATCACTTGCGCCATTGTTGGGACCGCCACGAATCCAGCCCTCTGCCTGTTCAAGGGTTCCTTCAAGTTTTTCGAGCAAGATTTGACGCAGCTCCCTGAGCTGTACAAGACCTCGGCGAGCACGCTCTTGTGATCGTTCATTCACTAACCCGCGCTTCAGCAGAAGTCTGAGTCCAGTGAGAAGAGCAGCAGGCATGAGCTGGCCAAGGGCCAAAGCGCCGAGACTTGTGTTGTGCAACCAACCTTCAACTTGGCCGCTATGATGACGACCTGTCTTACACCAGCTGGCGAAGTGCTCGCAGTTGTTGAACAGCAGGTTGTAACGCTGTTCGCCGATACGGCTCATCGCTCGTCGAAGCGTGACGCCGATGGGTGATGGATGGTCATGGTCAACAATGGTTATCTCCAGACCACGCTTGAACTCATCTAAGGGACTTCGAAGAATTTCTCGCCCCTCTAGATAATGAGCAACGCTGCCATCACCTAAATCGATGCCGTGATGCAGAAAAAGACCGTGCTGGCGAGGTACTGAAAGGTGGTCAGCTGCGGCCATTCATGTTGATGCTCAAGCTGACTCTTTGTGCTGTTTGGAGGCGGGTAGGGAAAGCACTTTCCCCCCGGTGTGTTCTTCCACCATCGCTTTGGTGATGGTGAAAGCTTTCACTGTCTGATCGGAGGGCAGCTCATACATCAGATCAAGCATTAATTCCTCAACGATGCCGCGCAGGGCACGGGCACCGGTTTTACGACGATGGGCCTCTTTGGCAATCGCCTCAACGGCCTGGGATTCGAAGTCCAACTGAACGTTGTCCATGCTCAGAAGGGTCCTGAATTGCTTCACCAAGGCATCACGAGGCTCGGTCAGGATCGACTCAAGTGCGTGCTCATCTAAGGGCTCGAGCACAGCGCTAACGGGCATACGCCCGATGAACTCGGGAATAAGGCCGTATTTCACTAAATCATCGGGTTCAAGATGGCGAAGCACTTGCGCTGCTTGGATATCGCGGGTGGCACGGTTGCGACCTCGTCCATCGTTGGGCACAAATCCGATGGCATTGCGGCCCATGCGCTTTTGCACCACATCATCCAGACCCACGAAAGCTCCACCGCAAATGAACAGAATTTGGCTTGTGTCGATCTGGATGCAGTCTTGATACGGGTGCTTGCGGCCACCCTGAGGCGGCACGTTGGCCACAGTGCCTTCGAGCATCTTTAGAAGGGCTTGTTGAACACCCTCACCCGACACGTCTCGAGTAATCGAGGGGTTTTCGCTTTTGCGTGCAATCTTGTCGATTTCATCGATGTAGATGATGCCTCGCTGGGCCTGTTCCACATCCATATCGGCTTTCTGGAGAAGCCGCAGCAGGATGTTTTCAACATCTTCTCCGACGTAGCCAGCCTCCGTGAGTGTTGTGGCATCGGCAACGGCGAAGGGCACATCGAGCATCTCTGCCAGGGTTTGAGCCAAAAGGGTCTTGCCACAGCCCGTTGGACCAATCAGGAGGATGTTGCTCTTGTGCAGGCGTGTGGCGGTCTGTGCTGTTTCTCCTTGTCCATCACCTTGCCAAGCCAGGCGCTTGTAATGGTTGTAGACGGCAACAGACATCACCTTCTTAGCGGCTTCCTGCCCCACAACTTGCTCATCGAGGAAGCCCTTGATTTCCTGAGGTTTGGGAATGGAGGCCAGAGTCGGCGCGGGCTTGCTGGTTTTACGAGTGGCGCCTGCCGCGGCCTTTTTAGATGGTTCGGCACCGTGACGGGAGTTGCCCTGAGCGTCGATTAACTCTTCATCAAGAATTTCATTGCAGAGGTCAATGCACTCGTCACAGATGTAGACCCCCGGACCGGCGATCAGCTTTCGCACTTGCTCCTGGGATTTTCCGCAGAAGGAGCACTTCAGATGGGCGTCGAATTTGGCCATCGGGCTCTGGTCACATCAAACGGAAGAACAGTCGGTCGGAGTGGGATCGAACTGAGTACGTAGGATCGTGTGGAAAGCGGGTTATGTCAGCCCCCCGTAATGATTCCTTCGCCTCCGAGGTTGTCCACTACACGATCGATTAAGCCATATTGAACCGCTTCTGCAGGAGAAAGAAAGTAGTCCCTCTCAGTATCTTCGGAGATTTTAGAAAGTGGTTGGCCCGTATGTTCTGCCATCAGGCCATTCAAGGTTTCTTTAAGAAAAAGAATTTCCTGAGCCATGATTTCAATATCAACTGCCTGTCCCTGGGCGCCGCCAAGAGGCTGGTGAATCATGATCCTGGCGTTAGGAAGCGCTAATCGTTTTCCTTTACAACCACCGCTAAGCAAAAATGCTCCCATTGATGCAGCTAGGCCGTAGCAGATAGTGACGACGTCAGGTGCGACCTGCTGCATCGTGTCGTAGATCGCTAAGCCGGCCGTTATTGAGCCGCCTGGTGAATTGATGTACACCTGAATGTCCTTTTCGGGATCTTCGGCTTCTAAAAACAGAAGTTGAGCAACAAGGGCATCAGCCACTTGGTCATTGACGTCTGTCCCAAGAAAAATAATTCTTTCCCTGAGAAGCCGGGAGTAAATATCAAAGGAACGCTCACCCCTTCCAGACTGCTCCACAACAGTGGGCACTCCGGGAGAAGCAAATGGTGCGTGAGCTGAAACAGGAAGAGTTCCCTGCCAGCGGTTCTGGATCGGATGGTGGCTGCGGGCGTTGATCACGCGGCGGCGGGCGGGGGAACAGGTGGATTCAATCTATGGTCGCTGGTCAGTCATCTGCGGCGCTCGACTTCTCTTTCTCCGGAGCTTTTTCGGTCACGGTGCTGTTTTCTTCGAGCCAGCCAAGAAGTTTCTCTTGCAATAGATCCTCAATCACCGCCTGGCGAAGGCGGTTGGGGTCGATGTCACGCTCGCCTGAAAGCTGTTCCTTCACCTCTTTCATTTTCGCCTCAATCTCGGGGTCCTCAAGCTTGAGGCTTTCAGCCTCTGCAAGGGCTGAAAGGGCAAGGCTGCGACGCAAGCGCTCCTCAGCTTCAGGGCGTGAGGATTCCATCAGATTGCGGACTAAATCAGGCGTGAACAGAGATTTCACATCCATTCCTTGTTGTGAGAACTGAGCTGCGGTTTGTTCCACCAGGTTGCGTACTTCTTGCTGTACCAAAGTTTCTGGGAGTTCCACGTCGAGTTCCTCAACCAACGCGGCAAGAAGAGCGTCGCGTCGGTTGCTGGTTGTGCGGCGCTCAGCGTCATCCTTCAAACGCTTTTCCAGGTCGGCACGGAGTTCTGCCAGGGTTTCGCTTTCGCTGGCTTGTTTGGCGAAGTCGTCGTCTAGTTCGGGTAGTTCTCTGGTCTTGAGATCCTTGAGTTCGATCTCAAAGCTGGCTTTACGTCCGCGGGCATCTTCTTTGGGGTAGTCCTCAGGAAAGTTGCAGGGAACTGTTTTGCTGTCACCAACTGCCATTCCTACAACGCCTTCAATGAAACCTGGGATCATGCGGCCATGCTCGAGGTCCACATCCATTGAATCGGAACTGCCACCTTCGATCTCACTGCCGTCATCGCTGTAGGTGCCTTTAAACCCAACTACGGCAATGTCACCTTCAACGGCCTTGCGATCCTCCACAGGAACAACTGTGGCGAGTTCACGACGTGATTGCTCCAACATTTCGTCAACTTTCGCTGCATCAAAACTGACTGTTTCGGCCTCGGCTTTCAGACCTTTTGTGGCCTTCAGCGTTGGTGTAGGGGCCACATCGGCTTCGAAGGTGACGGACAGTGGCTTGCCTGGTTCAAACGATTCGAGCAATGCTTCATACCCACCGTCGACCTCGGGTTGGCCAAGGGCCTCGATGGTTTCCTGCTCGATGGTTTCCCGCCAGATGCCATCCACGAGGTTTTCAAGAGCGGTGGCACGAATGCGTAATCCACCGAGTTGTTGCACGAGAACGGTGCGAGGCACCTTGCCTTTGCGGAATCCAGGCAGATTGACGCTCCGGCTGAGCTGAGAGATCGCTGCTTCGTAACTAGCCTTGCTGCGTTCGGCGGGAATCGCCACTTCAACGGCCAGACGACTGCCTGGGCGGGCTGTGGAGGTGACCTTCAGGCTGGCGGCACTCATCGGCGGCAGTTAGAGCAGACCCATCACACTAATTAAGAACCTGCCCAGTGCCATCCACGTAGGATGACAACAACGCTTTGGCAGTTCCCTTCGTCTTCATAACGTCAGGGATTGATGCAGTGAGTGGCAAGTAGCCATTGCCATCATCAGATTTTTGTTCCAGTTTCATTCGCTTGATTTCAGCCTCACCTCTCCCTAATCGACCGCTCACTGTCGCTGTGCTGGGTGCCAGTGGTGCTGTGGGTCAGGAGCTTTTGCAGCTCCTTGAGGAACGAAACTTTCCTATCGCCGAGTTGCGCCTCCTGGCCTCAGTTCGCTCTGCTGGAAGTCGCTGTAAGTGGAGGGGCCAGGAGCTCATCGTTAGAGAAACGACCGCTGAGTCGTTTCAAGGCGTGGATTTGGTTCTCGCCTCGGCAGGTGGATCCGTTTCAAAAACTTGGCGTGAGGAGATCGTGGCTTCTGGTGCCCTGATGGTTGACAACTCCAGTGCCTTTCGAATGGAGGAGGGTGTGCCTCTTGTGGTTCCCGAGGTGAATCCAACTGCAGCGAAGCAGCACAAGGGCGTGATCGCGAATCCAAACTGCACCACAATCCTTCTCAGCTTGGCTCTCGCGCCACTGGCGGCCAGGCGAACTCTTCGCCGCGTGGTGGTTAGTACTTATCAATCCGCCAGTGGCGCCGGTGCCCGCGCCATGGACGAGCTTCGAGATCTTTCCCGTGTGGTGCTTGATGGCGGCACCCCTCATCCCGAGGTGTTGCCGCATTCCATCGCCTTCAATCTCTTTTTGCATAACTCTCCGCTTCAATCCAACGGTTACTGCGAGGAGGAGTTGAAGATGGTTAATGAAACACGCAAAATCATGGGGATGCCAAATTTGCGTTTCACCGCCACTTGTGTTCGGGTTCCGGTGTTTCGCGCTCATTCAGAAGCGGTCAATGTGGAATTCCATGAGCCTTTCTCGGTAGAGGAGGCTCGATCACTTTTAGAGGCTGCTCCTGGTGTTGAGATCATCGACGATTCTGTCCACAATCGGTTCCCAATGCCCACTGATGTGACCGGTCGGGATCCGGTGATGGTTGGGCGGATCCGTCAGGACATTAGTGAGCCGAACGCACTCGAGTTTTGGCTTTGCGGTGATCAGATCCGCAAGGGGGCCGCACTGAATGCCATTCAAATTGCCGAACTGCTTCTTCCTTCTGACTGATCTTTATGAGTCTCTCTGCTGAACTTTCTCCGACGCCGTTTGGCCGAATGTTGACGGCCATGGTGACTCCTTTTGATTCGGAGGGGCGTGTGGATTTGGCCTTAGCTGGTCGGTTGGCTCGTCATCTTGTTGATGAAGGCTCCGAAGGGCTCGTTGTTTGCGGCACCACTGGTGAATCTCCAACCTTGAGTTGGCAGGAGCAAGTACAGATGTTGGATGCGGTCCGTCAAGCGGTGGGTTCAGGCGTGCATGTCATTGCAGGCACGGGCAGCAACTGCACGAGTGAAGCTGTGAAGGCAACGCGAGAAGCCTCTGCTGCAGGAGCTGATGGAGCACTGCTCGTTGTCCCCTATTACAACAAGCCCCCGCAAGACGGCTTGGAAGCTCATTTTCGATCGCTTGCGAAAGCTGCCCCTGAGCTACCGCTGATGCTTTACAACGTGCCTGGGCGAACCGGAGCCAACATGGCTGCAGCCACAGTGGCTCGGCTGATGAATTGCGCCAATGTGGTGAGCTTCAAGGCGGCCAGTGGTTCAATCGAAGAAGTCACCGAGCTGCGTTTGGCCTGTGGCCCTCGCCTCGCCGTCTACAGCGGTGATGACGGTTTGCTCTTGCCGATGTTGTCCGCTGGTGCTGTTGGTGTTGTGAGTGTGGCTAGTCATGTCGTTGGCAAGCGTTTGCGCCACATGATCGATGCGTTTCTCAGCGGTCAGAACGCTGTTGCCCTCGGTCAGCACGAACAGTTGACGCCGCTGTTCCAGGCCCTCTTCTCGACCTCCAACCCCATCCCTGTGAAAGCTGCTCTTGAACTGAGTGGATGGCCAGTGGGTTCTCCTCGTCTTCCTTTACTACCCCTTGATTCAGCCATGCGCGATTCCTTAGCCGACCTCCTTACTGCCCTGCGTCAGACCTGACGCTCCGGCTGCCGATTCAGCGTTAATCCGTCTTTTATTTAATTCTCTTGCGTTCTTATTAATGACATCCACTCTCTCTAAAACCAAGCAGGCCTGCCTCCGTGTGATTCCACTGGGTGGCTTGCATGAGATCGGTAAGAACACCTGTGTGTTCGAGTACGGCGATGACCTGATGCTTGTTGATGCTGGTTTGGCGTTCCCTAGCGATGGAATGCACGGGGTGAATGTGGTGATGCCCGACACCAGCTTCCTACGCGAAAACCAGAGTCGGATTCGCGGCATGATCGTGACCCACGGTCATGAAGATCACATTGGTGGTATTGCACACCATCTCAAGCATTTCGATATCCCTGTGATTTATGGGCCCCGTTTGGCCCTGTCCATGCTCACTGGAAAAATGGACGAGGCTGGCGTGACTGACCGCACCACCCTTCAGACGGTGGGCCCAAGAGATGTGGTCAAGGTTGGTCAGCACTTTTCGGTGGAGTTCATTCGTAATACCCACTCGATGGCCGACAGCTTTTCGCTGGCGATCAGCACCCCTGTGGGCACTGTGATCTTCACCGGTGACTTCAAGTTCGACCATACCCCCGTGGATGGGGAGCACTTCGACCTGGCTCGTCTTGCCCATTACGGCGATCAGGGCGTGCTGTGTCTCTTTAGTGATTCCACGAATGCTGAGGTGCCTGGCTATTGCCCGCCTGAACGTTCCGTCTTCCCCAACCTGGACCGCCATATCGCGGAAGCGGAAGGACGGGTGATCATCACCACGTTTGCGAGCTCGATTCATCGGGTCTCGATGATTCTTGAGCTAGCGCTTAAAAACGGACGAAAGGTGGGCCTGCTTGGGCGCTCCATGCTCAATGTGATCGCCAAGGCTCGTGAACTCGGCTACATGCGTGCACCGGATGAGCTGTTCGTGCCGATCAAGCAGATCAATGATGTGCCAGACCGTGAGACGCTGTTGCTGATGACAGGAAGCCAGGGTGAACCTCTGGCAGCACTGAGCAGGATCTCACGGGGCGATCATCCTCAAGTGAAGGTGAAGACCTCAGACACGATCATTTTCTCTGCGAGCCCGATCCCGGGAAACACCATCTCAGTGGTGAACACCATCGACAAATTGATGATCTTGGGCGCCAAGGTGGTGTACGGCAAAGGCGAAGGCATTCACGTGTCTGGACACGGCTTCCAGGAAGATCAAAAGCTGATGTTGGCTCTCACGCGCCCTAAATATTTCGTGCCGGTGCATGGTGAGCACCGCATGCTCGTCCGTCATGCCCGCACTGGTCACTCAATGGGTGTGCACGAGAACAACACTCTGATCATTAACAACGGTGATGTGGTTGAACTCACTCCGGATTCAATGAGGAAAGGCGATCCTGTGAAAGCAGGCATTGAGCTGCTCGATCAGTCCCGCAACGGAATCGTTGATGCACGCGTGCTCAAAGAGCGTCAACAGCTCGCAGTAGACGGAATTGTGACGATCCTTGCTGCGATCAGCACTGATGGGGCCATGGTGGCTCCTCCTCGCGTGAACCTCCGCGGTGTGGTCACTACAGCGGATGCTCGCAAGATGTCGCTTTGGACAGAACGGGAAATCAAGTGGGTACTGGAAAATCGCTGGAAACAGCTTTGCCGCAATGTGGACGGGGCCTCTCCTGAAGTGGATTGGATGGGTGTACAGCGTGAAGTGGAAGTGGGTTTGGGTCGGCGGATGCGCCGCGAGATGCAGGTTGAGCCCTTGATCCTTTGCCTGGTTCAGCCCGCTCCTGGTGGCACACCGGTGTACAAGGGTCGGGCTGATGCAGAGCCTGATACTCGTCCGGTGTCTCGCGGTCGTGGCGGTGGCGGTCGTCATGGTGGTCCCGGCCGAGATAGCGGGAATGGCCATGTCCGGCGTGATCGCAATGCAGCCCCGGCTCGGGTGTTGCCCTCCCGTGTTGTTGGAGCACCATCTCCAGCTCCGGCAATGTCTGCGCCTGTGTCGACTCCAGCGCCAGCTCCTGCGAAAGAACCTGTTGCGGCAGCGACGGCGGTGGCCGTTTCCAGTTCACCAGAGCCAGAGATGCCTGCTGGCCGTACCCGTCGTCGTCGTTCAGCTGCGGCGTAGAGATCGCCAGGCAAACCCCAACCTCTCAAGCCAGAGAGGTTGGCTGCTTTGGTTGTCATCCGGAGATGGAACGGTTGAAGATTCGAGTGTTTCGCCGTCCTTAATCACCACACGCAGAAGTCCCGCCTCCAATCGACTGAGCTCGTCCTCAACTTCGCTTTTCGTCGACTTTGTGGAAGTGTCTTTGGTTCCTTGTTGCAAGTTGTTGTGAGCTTGCTTTTTGGGCTCTCTCGCTCGTCTTGGTTGTTGCGTTTCTATTTTTAGCCAAGGCATCGCTGTTTCGATCTCTTCTGGATCTCGTTGTGCGTCGGATGCGCGAGCTGAACTGGAGTTCAAAAATGGATCGCGAGTCAAATCATTGCTGGAATTCTGGTTTGTTGCTTCGCCTGATCGAGGGAATTCATTCACCTCAGGCGTCGAAACAGAAACAGCAACCACAGGAGATCTCTCTAAGGCTTCATTGAGGCCCTGTTGTGCGAGTTCTCTCAGGGTGTCCTGGGGTTCACTTGCCAAAACGAGTCGATAAAACTCTTCTCCCTGAATGACATCGTCCTTTCCATAAAGGGAAATGTGGCCGAGCAGCAGTGCCACAAAGGATCTCCAGGCCAGGGTTGCATCCCGTTCAGCTCCTGACACTGGAAGAGGATCCAGCCTGCCAAGAAGTTGGCGCGCTACAACCTCGGCCTTACCGAAATCCCCAGCGCTATAGGCCTGCTCAGCGGCGACATATTGCTCCTGAAATTCTGCGTCCAATCCTGATGATTACCAGTTGCACTCCAGTTGTACCGAGTCACGGGTCCATTGCAGAGTCATTTGGTCCGGTAAAGATCGGCAGCCGGGGGGACATCCAGGGCCGATCGCCACACTCAACGCACTGAGATGACTGGAAGAGAGCGGGCGAATTCCTCGCTCTTTGAACCAATGACTGAGCAAAATTCGCCGAGTGGCTTCTGGTAGGTCCGTGAGTTCGCTTCTCAGCAACCCGCCGTCACAACGCAGCTGTTCGAGGGCCAGTGTTGCGAGTGTGCGTTGGCTGTTTTCCACTTGAGAGACCCGCTCACTGAGCGCTGAGATTCGCTGGCTACAGCCAGGATGCAGCTCTTCAAGCACCGGGAGTACCTCGTTGCGGATGCGGTTTCGGCAGAAAGCAGAATTGGTATTGGAAGGATCGAGCCAAATCGGCAATTGCAAGTCGTTGCAGATCTGAGCAGTGTCGCTTCGGCTGAAGCTCAGTAGAGGTCTTACCAATTTTGGGCTGGATGGGACATCGCTTTGAAGTGGTCTGATCAGCCGCAAGCTGCCGAGGCCGGCAAGATCGGCCCCTCTGGCCATTTGCAGCAACAACGTTTCAGCTCGGTCGCTGGCCGTGTGAGCCGTGAGAACAGTGCGGCAGCAGAGTTCTTTGCTGAGCGCAGCGAGTTTCTGGTACCGCCATGCTCGAGCGCTGGCTTCTGTGCCAGTGGTCTTGGGGGTGCTGGTGTTGATGTGGATGCAGAGGTTTTGCTCTTTGCACCAAACCTCCAATTCGTTGGCAGTGGCAGCAGATTGAATGTGCCAGCCATGATCTCCATGCCAAAGCTGGAATTGCCAATGGTGCAAGCGTTGCAAGCCCATGAGCAGGCCGAGTAAGGCCATCGAGTCCTGACCACCGGAGATGGCTAAAAGCAATGTTGACCCATCCGGCAGCAGGTCTCGCTGCCTCAACAGTTGGCGGTGCAGCTTGTCGTGCCAGTGCATCCAGGATTTGCAGGCAGCCATGACGAGGCCATCGTGTGGAACAGCAGGGCATTGATCTTGGCTGTTTTCAGGCCTAATCACGCATGCGGTGTGAGAATGGTGGGATCTGATTTCGCTGGGATGTCCCGCCTTTCTCTGCTGCCCGCTGAGCTCCGCCGCAGCCTGGAACAGCATTCCACACTCAAGGTGATTGCCGGTCTGATGAACTTCGATCCCACCATCGTGGCGATGGTGGCCTCAGCCTCAGGTCTTGGTGGTGCTGATCTTCTTGATGTGGCCTGTGATTCGGAGCTGGTCAAGCTGGCGATCGCTTCCTCCGGTGGTGTGCCGGTTTGTGTGTCTGCGGTGGATCCTGAGTTGTTTCCTGCCGCTGTTGATGCAGGTGCTGCGATGGTGGAGATTGGCAATTACGACGCCTTCTATCCGCAAGGCCGAATCTTTGATGCCCCTGAAGTCTTAGCGATCACACGCCGAACCCGTCAGCTCCTTCCCGATGTGGTGATGAGCGTGACGGTGCCGCATATCCTGCCCATGGATCAGCAAGAAGTTCTTGCTGTGGCTTTGGTTGCAGCCGGTGCTGATTTGATTCAAACCGAGGGCGGCACTAGTGCTAAGCCAGCTAGCCCTGGGAGCCTCGGTTTGATTGAGAAAGCCGCTCCCACTTTGGCTGCTGCTTACAGCATCACTGCAGCTCTGCAGCAATCAGAGAGCGCTGTGCCTGTGCTTTGTGCTTCTGGCTTGTCTTCAGTGACCGCACCAATGGCGATTGCTGCTGGAGCTTCTGGTGTGGGGGTGGGATCAGCGGTGAACCGCCTCGACGACGAGTTGTCCATGACCGCGGCAGTGCGTGCACTCCGAGAAGCTCTTGGCAGCCCTGTTAAAAGCCGCGTCTGAACTTTTCTGGATTCAAAACGACGAATCTCATGCTCTGCACTCCTTAGCGTGATGTCGTAGTGAATTCACGAGTTCAGGCGCAAGCCTCAAGTATTGGTCTTGTGATGAAGAAAGCCAGAGACAATCTTTGACAAGCCTCATTGCCTGTGGGCAACTTGCTCTGTAATTCCTAGTTTGCGACCAGTGAAGTCTGATCGAGATGGGAACGCTTGGCTGGTTGTTGCAGTGGCCGATTAGGGCACTCGTGCTGCTTGTGGTGGCAGCGCTTCCCCTTGGTGTAGAGCTGGCCAGTTTTGGTACGGCCCTTTGGGCAGCGGTATTAATCGGATTGTTGGGCACTCTCCTAATCCTTCCTCTCAAGTTGGTTTTGGGTCCCGTTTGGGCCATCACCTCGCTCGGGGGATTGATTTCTCCGGTTTCGTTTTTATTTAATTGGATTATCACAGTCATTCTGTTTGGTTTGGCGGCATGGCTCATTCAGGGTTTTCGTTTGAAGAACGGTCTGATCAGCGCCATTTTTGGTGCAGTTGTTTACAGCGTGATTAGTGCGATTGTGCTGCGCGCGCTTGGAATTGCCGATGTGGACTTCACCAGGGCTGCCTTGAGCGGATCTCTGGCGTAGAGCCCTGATGTTTTGTTCCGTACTAGTTGTCTGGAGCCGCTACTTGTACCCCGATGTCTTGGGAATCGCCGTAGCCTGAATGGCCTTAAACAGGCGCGACGCCCCCTGACCATGCCTGCCTACGAGCTATCGGCGCCTTACACACCCAAAGGGGATCAGCCCACCGCAATCGCCAAGTTGGTGGAGGGTGTAAACGGCGGAGAGCGTTATCAAACTCTTTTGGGTGCAACGGGGACGGGTAAAACGTTCACGATGGCCAACGTGATTGCCCAAACGGGGCGTCCAGCATTGGTGTTAGCTCACAACAAGACATTGGCGGCTCAGCTTTGCAATGAGCTGAGGGAGTTTTTCCCGCACAATGCTGTTGAGTATTTCATCTCTTACTACGATTATTATCAACCAGAAGCGTATGTTCCAGTAAGTGATACTTATATCGCCAAAACAGCGTCAATCAATGAAGAGATTGATATGCTTCGACATTCGGCAACGCGATCACTTTTTGAGCGCCGTGATGTGATTGTTGTGGCTTCAATTAGCTGCATTTACGGTCTAGGAATTCCCAGCGAGTATCTCAAGGCGGCTGTGCCGTTCAAGGTGGGTGAAAACCTTGATTTGCGAGGTTCCTTGCGTGAATTAGTAAATAATCAATACAACAGAAATGATACAGAGGCGGGCCGTGGACGTTTTCGTGTAAAAGGCGATGTTCTTGAAATCGGACCTGCCTACGACGATCGACTCGTGAGAGTTGAGTTGTTTGGTGATGAGGTTGAAGCGATCCGCTATGTGGATCCAACCACAGGAGAAATCCTTCAAAGTTTGGAGGCAATCAGTATCTATCCGGCTAAGCACTTTGTGACCCCCAAAGAGCGCCTTAATGATGCTGTGAAGGAGATTCGCGCAGAACTTAAGGACCGCCTCGAGTTTCTTAATGGAGAGGGCAAACTGCTTGAGGCTCAACGTCTTGAACAACGCGCAATGTATGACCTGGAAATGTTGCAGCAGATTGGATACTGCAATGGCGTAGAGAATTATGCACGCCACTTGGCTGGACGTGAGCCTGGATCAGCACCCGAATGCCTGATTGATTATTTCCCTGACGATTGGTTATTAATTGTGGATGAAAGCCACGTGACTTGCTCGCAGTTGTTGGCGATGTATAACGGCGATCAGGCTCGGAAAAAAGTACTTATTGATCATGGATTCCGTTTGCCAAGCGCTGCTGATAACAGGCCACTTAAATCAGAGGAGTTTTGGAGTAAGGCCCACCAGACAGTGTTTGTCAGTGCCACCCCTGGTAATTGGGAGATGGAGGTCAGTGATGGTCAAGTTGCTGAACAGGTGATTCGCCCCACGGGTGTGCTTGATCCGATTGTGGAAGTGCGACCAACCACTGGACAAGTTGATGATCTCTTGGGTGAGATTCGCGATCGTGCTTCAAAGAACCAACGGGTATTAGTAACGACGCTTACGAAGCGGATGGCCGAGGATTTAACTGATTACTTGGCAGAAAATAAAGTGCGTGTGCGCTATTTGCACTCTGAGATCCACTCAATTGAGCGGATCGAGATTATTCAAGATCTTCGGCTTGGTGAGTATGACGTTCTCGTTGGAGTTAATTTATTGCGGGAAGGCCTTGATTTGCCAGAGGTTTCATTGGTGGCAATTCTTGATGCTGATAAAGAAGGATTTCTCAGGGCTCAACGTTCACTAATCCAGACGATAGGTCGTGCAGCGCGTCACGTGGAGGGGAAGGCACTGCTCTACGCCGAGAATATGACTGAGTCGATGGCGAAGGCGATCGAGGAAACTGATCGTCGGCGCAAGATCCAGCACACCTACAACGAGAAACATGGCATCGTGCCCACACCCGCTGGCAAGAAAGCCAGCAACTCGATTCTTAGTTTTCTGGAGTTATCGCGAAAACTCAAGTCCGATGGTTCGGATGCTGACTTGGTGAAAGTAGCTGGTAAAGCTGTGCAAGCTTTAGAAGAAGATAGCGATGGCATGGCTCTAGATGCCTTGCCAGAGCTCATCGATCAGTTGGAGATGAAGATGAAAGAGTCAGCCAAGAAGCTTGACTTCGAGGAGGCTGCAAATCTTCGAGACCGCATTAAAAAATTGCGGCAAAAGTTAGTTGGGAGCAGTCGGTAATCAGCTCCCTAACGGTGATTCCGTTCCTTGAGCTTGATGGCATTCAGCACCACCTAATTGAAAGCCTGCGTGAACAGCTTGAAGGGCTTTAATGCCATCACTTTCGGCCACTACACAACTGGTGCGAATCTCACTGGTTGCAATCAGTTCAATGTTCACACCAACTTCGGCGAGAAATCGGAACATGCGACCTGCTGTACCGGCGGTGGCAGGCATCCCTGCACCGATTGCGCTGACACGGGCAATCGCTGGTCCATCTTCCAGAACGGCGCCAGGCCACTGGGCAAGGAGCGGCGCTAGTGCTTGATCAGAGGCTGCGCGATCCTCACGTTTCACGATGAAGCTGATGTCACGACTGCCATCGGCGTGCTGTCGTTCGGACTGAACGATTGCATCAAGGCTGATGCCTGCATCGGCCAGAGCGGAGCACAGAGAACCTGCCGTGCCAGGCCTGTCTGGGACGTGGCGCACACTTAACTGTGCCTGATCACGATCGAGAGCCACGCCTCTCACCTCGGGCTCTCCTTCTCCGCTAGCTGGAGGGTTGATGTGTTGTTGCTCTGCGCTGAGTTCAAACGCTTGCAGAGCGGCTTGCAAGGCCTTGCTGCCCATTGATGCCTCTACGACGCAGCTCACCTTCACTTCGCTGGTGGCGATCAGGCGAACGTTGATTCCCTCTCTTGAAAGTGTGTCGAAGAGCCCAGCAGCGATGCCGGGGCGGCCCATGATTCCGGCGCCCCTGATGCTCAACTTGCTCATTCCACCGTCTGCGCTGAGGTTTCCACCAAGGCTTTCAACCATGGTGGTGCAGATGTTGCGGGCTTGCTCGAGATCCGCTTCCGCCACCGTGAACGTGATGTCGTTACTGCTGCCCTCATGGGTGGCCTGAATGATCAGATCCACGTTCACATCACCTTCGGAGAGGCTTTCGAAGAGTCTGGCTGCGACCCCTGGCTGATCGGGTACGAGAGAAAGGGCAAGAACTGCTTGATCTTCAATCAGTTCCACGCCGTCAACGGGGCGACCAAGTTCCAGTCCGTTGCGGCCGACCGGTCTGGCATCGCGACTGGTGAGCGTGGTGCCTGGTTCGTCGCTCCAGCTGGAGCGAACCATCATGTTGACTCCGTAGTTGCGAGCGATCTCTACGGCCCGTGGGTGGAGCACTGCTGCACCAAGGCTGGCCAATTCGAGCATTTCATCGCAGCTCACTTGCGGCATCAGCTGTGCGTTAGCCACCTTGCGCGGATCAGTGGTGAGCACCCCTGGTACGTCGGTGAAGATCTCGCAGCCATCGGCCCCCAGGGCTGCCGCTAAGGCGACAGCGGAGGTGTCGGATCCGCCCCTGCCAAGGGTGGTGATTTCGGCGGTCCCGCCCCTGCTGAGGCTGGTGCCCTGGAAGCCAGCCACCACAACCACTTGGCCTTCTGCGAGCCGGGCGAGTAGTCGGTCGGTCCGCACATCAAGGATTCGGGCCCTGCCATGGGCGGATTCGGTCACGATTCCCACCTGGGCGCCGGTCATCGAAACGGCAGGTACCCCTAACTCGTGCAAGGCCATGGACAGCAACGCAATCGAGACTTGTTCGCCGGTAGAAAGCAGCATGTCCATCTCACGCTGCGGGGGAGCAGAGCTGATGGCGTTTGCCTTGGCGGTGAGTTCATCGGTGGTGTGACCCATTGCCGACACCACAATCACTAAGTCGTTGCCGTCTTCCTTGCAAGCGGCAATGCGTCGGGCGACAGCCTGCAGTCGTTCAACGCTGCCGACGGATGTCCCACCGAACTTCTGCACCAGCAGGGCCATCAACGCGGTTCAGTTGAAACTTGATTATTCCAGTTCAACTGGAAAGATCTCAGCCAAGTAGTCCATCGCGGAAAGCATCACGAGGTTGAGCTCCGCGTTTAAGAGCTGCTTCAACGTTCAACAATCGTCCAAGCAACTTGAGGCAACGCTGAGGTGTGCGTCCTTGTAATTGTTTGCGCATCACGTAGATACGTTTGGGATTACCGATACCAGCGGCTTTGGCGATCACGCCAACATCACGCTCTCCTTGTTGTTCCAGAAGCAAAACCCACAGCCAACCTCGGAGTTGTCCTGTGAGCGTGGCGACGATGCGCAGTGCTGGTTCTCCCGCATCGATTAGGGCATCAAGAAGACCAATTGCACTGCCAGCATCTCCGTCTAATAAGGCATCACCTACGGCTAGAGCATTGGTGGCCTGGCCATCAATCAGGGACTGAACCGCTTCTGCGCTGATGCGATCCTGCCCGTTGCTTTCGGCATGAAGCGCCAGTTTTTGTAGCTCCATGCTCAGGCGTGCGCTGTCACTGCCAATGGCATCGACAAGGGCTGAAACGGCATCCGATTCAATGTTCACGTTGAGATCTGCCGCTGTTCGCTCCACCAGTTGCCGTTGGCCGGCTCCATCCCAGATCGCTGGAAGTTGGAACTTTTGTTCGCAAGCGAATCCCTGTTTCACCCGTTTCTGCAAAGCCTTCGTGGTGCGCAAGCGTCCATCTGGTTTGGCTGGATTGGTCAACACCAGTTGCGTGCTTTCTGGGATTAGCTCAAGGGCGGATTCAAAGCGATCGGCAAGTTCGCTTGGGCAGGCGTTGCAGAACGGTGAGCGTTGAAGCAGCACCACTCTCATCCCCGCGCCAAAGGGTGGGGTTCGTGCTTCTTCCAGGGCCTGCAGGGCCTGGCCGCCTTCTCTGCCATCGAGTCGGCTGAGGTTGATACTGCTCCAATTGGGATCAATGGCGTCTTCGATCAGGGCTGCGACGGCACGATCACGGGCAGCACTGTCATCACCCCAGAGAAGATGAATGGGCATGGCGGAGGGAGAGAGCGGACAGAGATCTGATGTGCGTTGATGATGCCGGAATCGCGCCTCGATCCTCTGAACACTGATCATCCGATCTTCAGCGAAAGCATCCGTCGCATTCGTGCTCTTTTGGGAGACACCCATCTGGACCCCTTGCAGCAACAAGTTTTAGAGAGGCTTGTGCACAGCAGTGGTGATCTTTCGCTAACGAGTTTGCTGCGATTCAGTCCTGGTGCTTGTGAAGCCGGAATTCAGTCTTTAAGTGAAGGAGCTGTGATCCTCACGGACACCGCGATGGCTGCGGCAGCGGTTCGGCCAATGGCAATGCGCACTTTGGATAACGAGGTGCGCTGCTTGCTCGATTGGGCCCCAGGTCAGTCGCCACAAGGATCAACTCGATCGGCGGCGGCGATGGCTCGCGCTTGGTCAGATCTGGTCAAGGCATCCGAGGCAGGAGGCAAACCTTGCCCTGTGGTGCTGATTGGCAGCGCTCCTACGGCTTTGGAGCAACTTCTGGATCAGCTCGATACCGGGGCAAAATCGCCAAGCCTGGTGATCGGCATGCCAGTGGGGTTTGTGGGAGTTCCTGAAAGCAAGCGTCGCTTGGCAGCGACGAGCTTGGATCAAATTCGATTGGAAGGAACCCGTGGTGGCGCAGGGTTGGTTGCAGCGGCGGTGAATGCCTTGCTGCGTCATGCGGCGAGCTGATCGAGGATTTGCTGGGCTCTTTGGACCACGGGTTGGGGTACCCCTGCCAATCGAGCGGCTTCAATTCCGTAGCTGCGGCTGGCGCCGCCGGCAGCCACTCGGTGCAAGAACACCAGATCGCTGCCTGTTTCTTCCACCAGTACTTGGCAGTTGGCCACATTGGCTCTCTCTCCTGCAAGGGCATTGAGCTCGTGGTAGTGGGTTGCAAAGACTGTGCGTGCTTGGAGATCGCCGGCTAGATGTTCGCTTACCGCCCAGGCAATGGAAAGGCCATCAAACGTGGCAGTCCCTCGCCCAATTTCGTCGAGGAGCACGAGTGATCGTTCGCTGGCGTGATGAAGGATGTTGGCCGTTTCTGCCATTTCCACCATGAAGGTGGATTGGCCAGCGGCGAGGTCATCCACGGCGCCGACCCGAGTGAAGATCCGATCGGCAATCCCGATCTTGGCCGAATGGGCTGGCACCCAACTCCCTGTTTGGGCCAGCAGCTGAATTAAACCGATCTGGCGGAGGTAGCAGCTTTTTCCGCTGGCATTTGGACCGGTCAAGACCACCAGATCGATGCCAGTTCCCAAATCGCTGTCATTCGGAGTGAATGAACTCTCCACCAGCAGCTGCTCGACCACCGGATGACGGCCCTTTTGAATGATCAGGCTGCGATCGGCCGTGATCTCTGGAGCACACCAACCTCCTGTTGCGGCAGTCTCAGCCAGGCTGGCCAAAGCATCAAGGCCTGCTAGGGCTCGCGCTGCACGGCGTATCGCTTCTGCGTTTTCCCCCACCTGACATCGCAATTTGCAGAACAGTTCGTATTCGCGTTGCGCAGCACGGGCACGCATCTGAAAGATCTGCCCTTCTCTTGCTTTGAGGTCTGGGGTGATGAAGCGTTCCTCATTGGTCAGGGTTTGGCGCCGGATCCAGTGATCTGGCACGGTGCCGGAGCGGGCCCTGCTCACCGATAAGAAATAACCAAAGGTGCGGTGATATTGAAGCTTGAGGTTGTTGTTGTTGCTGCGCTGCCGTTCGAGCTGCTCTTGTTCGGCCAGCCAGCGTTCTTGGTCATCGAGCTGATTGCGTAAACCATCCAACAGGGGCTCAACGCCATCGTGGATGAGGCCGCCCTCGCTCAGGCTTAGCGGTGGGCTGTCAACAAGTTGATGGCGGATGCTCGCTGCCAGAGCTGATAGGCATGGATCTGGGTTTAGTACGTCCTTGAGCCAAGCAGGGCCGTCATTCAGTTGGTTCCCAATCAAATTAGCGAGCTGGGGGAGTCGCTCCAAGCCGTCGGCGATTGCCACGAGATCTCGAGCTCCGGCATGACCAGCTCCGGCGCGTCCAGCGAGACGTTCTAGGTCACCCATCGGACGCAGCAGGCGGCGTAAGGCTTGCCGCAAAGGTCTTGCGCTCACGAGATGGCTCACGTTTCGTTGGCGGCTCTGAATGTTGGCTGTCTCCATCAATGGGGCTTCGATCCAGCGGCGTAGACAGCGAGCACCCATGGCGGTGAGGGTGCGATCAATGGCCCAGAGCAATGACCCCTGGAACTGGTTGTCCCGTTGCGTCGTTGTCAGCTCGAGATTGCGGCGGGTTTGGGCATCCAGCACGAGTGCGTCGCCAGGGAAGCAGGTGATCGGTCGCTCCAAGGGCGGAGGCGTGATGCCGTCGTCATCTAGAGGACAGGTCTCGCTTAGATACGCCAGCACCGCTCCGGCTGCGCGCATTGCTAGGGGAACGTTTTGCAGCCCCAACCCGTCCAGAGACTGCAAGTGGAACCTCTCCAATAACAGTGCTTCGGCCTGTGGTTGGCTGAAGGAGGTGTTGCTCAGTTCGCAGCGTTGCACACGTTCTGGGCACCAAGTGGGTGAAACGTTGTCTTGGCTGTGGTGAATCAGCTCAGCTGGGTCGAGCCGTGCCAACTCTTGATATAGGGAGGCGCTGCTGTCCTGTTCACGCACGACAAATTCTCCAGTGCTCACATCGGCGCAGGCCAGCCCCCAGCGGAACGGTTGCTGACCGCGGGCTGGCTCAGCTACCACTGCCGCGAGCCAGTTGTTGCGGCGGGCACTGAGCATGCCTTCCTCTAGGACCGTGCCGGGGGTCAGCACGCGAGTGATGTCGCGGCGCAACAAGGTTCCTTTGGCAGAGCCGCTAACAGGGGCCGCCTCGAGCTGATCGCACAAGGCCACGCTGAAGCCACGCTGAATCAGATCTGAGCAGTACCGCTCAGCGGCGTGATGAGGGATCCCTGCCATCGGCACCCGTCCAATCTTTTTGCCAGCTTCTTTCCCGGTGAGAGTGAGCTCGAGTTCCCGGGAGAGAGTGATCGCGTCTTCGAAAAAGCATTCAAAGAAGTCACCGAGCCTGTACAGCAAGACCCGTTCGGGATGAGCGAGTTTTAATTCCACGTAGTGGCGCAGCATCGGTGTGAGCTGATCGGGCTTCACTTGGCTGTGGTGCGACCAAGGCGGGAGGTCATCGTTGTTGCTGCTGTCGTTTTCGCAGCTGTCATTTGCGGTGGTTTCAGTCTTTGTTGCTTCGGTTTGACTGCCGACTGAAAATTCTGAATGTTTCCGTAGCCGTGGGCGCTGCTTGGCGTCTTCCGTGAGCTCGAGGTCATCCAACTGATTGGAGTCAGCTTGGTCCTGCTGAGATGTCGGCGACATCGAGCTGGACGGTTCCGCATCCCCAAAAAGGTCGCCCTGCAGGGCCAAGTCCGATTGAGGCACGGGTGGCAAGCGACGAAAGGATCGTAAGACTCACACCACAGGATGACTTCAATGGATCACCACAAGCTGTGAAGCTTGATTCCAAGGTGCACGAGGGATCAGCGTGCGTGTGAGAATCTTTTGCACCGACCGGGCGTCGCTCAAAATCCATGCAGATCCTCAACACCCTCACCGTTTTGGCCTTGGTGGTGATGTCGTTTGCCCTCATTGTGGCGGTTCCTGTGCTGTATGCCTCAAATGAGGACAGCGGGCGCTCCAACCGCCTAATTCTGCTCGGAGGAATCGCCTGGGTAGGCCTCGTGCTCCTCAACTGGGGCGTGAGCTACTTCGTGGTCTGACAACGTCTTCAGCCGGTGGTGCATCTTGATGGGAGCATGGTTGTACTTGCCCCAGCCTTTTTATGGCCACTTTTGAAGGACGGTTCACTGATTTAGGCCAAGTTCGTATTGCTGTTGTTGTGGCCCGTTTCAACGATTTGGTCACAGCAAAGCTGCTGAGCGGTTGTTTGGATTGTCTTTCCCGTCATGGCGTGGATACCGCTGCGGACAGTAGCCAGCTCGATGTGGCCTGGGTGCCGGGATCGTTTGAGTTGCCCCTTGTGGCCCAAAATCTTGCGCGAAGCGGTCACTATCAGGTGGTGATCACTCTTGGGGCGGTGATTCGTGGTGATACGCCCCATTTCGACGTGGTGGTGGCGGAAGCGAGCAAAGGGATTGCCACCGTTGCGCGTGATACGGGCGTCCCTGTGATCTTTGGTGTGTTGACCACCGACACGATGCAACAGGCGCTGGAGCGGGCAGGAATTAAAAGTAATCTTGGCTGGAGCTATGGATTGGAAGCCTTGGAAATGGCTTCTCTCATGAAGGCTTTACCTGGTCATTGACCAAGGGCACCCTTGTGCTGCATGCTGCTTCAGTCGTGATGAACGTGTTGTTCAATACGCCATTGCGGATGTAGCTCAGTGGTAGAGCATCTCCTTGCCAAGGAGAGGGTCGAGAGTTCGAATCTCTTCATCCGCTTGATCTTGATTACTGCCTGCGGACAAGAAGGTGTTGCTTGTCAACACTTTGGAACCCAAGCTGTTGATAAAATCCAGAGCTGTTTGTGGTCATTAAGTAAACGCGTTCTGCGTCGCGGATCGCTTTAGCGCTCAATAACGCTTCCACCACCCTTCTTCCCAGACCGCGGCCTTGAAGGTCTCCTGCGACGACCACATCCCAGAGCACAGCACGGTGGATTCCATCGCTGGTGGCTCTCCCGAATCCAACCATTCGCTTGCCGCGCCAGAGGCTCACCACCACGGTGCTGCCAGCCAGCATCGCCTTCAGTTGAGGCAGATCACGCTGCTGGGCCCAGAAGGCGTGTTTGTGAAGCAGACGGCGCAATTTCAGCAGACCTCGGCTTGGTTTTAAATCTGGACCGATCCCAAACCAGCGCAGGCCAGGTGCTCCGGCGGCATGTTGCACAAGTTTGATGCGGGCCATGATGGATCGCTTAGAGCCTCATCATCGGCCCATGCAGGAGACCGTTGAACTGAGCTCGGCTGAGAGGATGAAAGGACAGTATCCAATCTCGTGACTGCTGCTGAGTCATGGAATCTCCTTTTCAGCTGATGCGCGAATGGCCCCCCGGCTACGGCGGAGTGGAGAGGGTGGCTCATGAATTGGCGAGTGCATGGGGTGGGACGGTTTACAGCTTTGATGCGCAATCTCGTAGTGAAGATGAAATCGATGCTTTGAAGGTTGATTACCTCCGAAGGGTTTTGCCGACGTGTTCACCCTTCGGTCGCTTGTTGCTTCCATTGCCATCACGAGTGTTGTGGCGCTTATTGCGTTCTTCTCGACCTCTTTACGGGCACTTGCCTTCGCCAGGAGTGTTGTTGGTGTTGCTCTTGGCCCGTTTGTTGAAACCGGATCGGCCGGTGTTCGCACATTGGCATTGCTTTGTTGCTCCTGAGCCAGGCTCGAAGGGTCAACTGTTTGCTTTGTATCAGTGGTTGGCACTTCGTGTGGTTCCCCATTTGACGAAAGTCATTGCAACATCCCCTGTTGTGGCGACCGAGTTGATTCGTTGTGGCTGTCAGCAGGCTCGTGTTGCTGTGTTGCCCTGTTGTCTGAATGCAGAGCAAGAAAAGATCTTGTTGGCGATGCCATCACGACCGATAACGGCAACGCCATTACGAGTGTTATTCATCGGCAGGCTCGATAGCTACAAGCGATTGGATTGGCTGTTGGAAGCGCTCTCCTCCTTGAAGGATCCTTGGTCTTTGGCGGTGGTGGGAGATGGTCCTCGCCGTCTTGTCTTCGAAGCTCTCAGTGGTCAATTATTTGGTGCGAACGCTGCGGTGACCTTTTTAGGCCGTTTGGATGAAGCGGCGAAGGTCGAGCAACTGGCCTCTGCAGATGTACTGGTGCTTCCCTCGGATCGCTCTACAGAAGCATTTGGCATCGTGCAGTTGGAGGCGATGGCGGCCGGAATGCCTTCACTCGCTTTTCAGCACCATCGTTCTGGAATGGGCTGGGTAGGACAGCTGCCCGGTTTGTCCTGGTCGCAACAACCTGATCAGCTTCTGATGGTTCTCAATCAGTTGGCGACCTCTCCTGATTTGCGTAGGGAGCTGGGACTTGAGGCACGGGAAAGATATCTGAATTTGTTTGCACGCAAGGTTTGGTTGAGATGCCTGCAATCGGTTCTTTCGTGAGCCTCTTTTGAGGTGAAGGCCGTTGAGCCAGATTTTTACTCGTCATAGCCATGCCATCAGGGAGGCCTCAGTAGGCTGTCCCGCAGACGATTTGGCTGCTCCCATGCTCAAGCTCCTGCTGGGTGACCCCAATGCCCGCAAGCTGAAGCGCTATCAGCCGATCGTGTCCGACATCAATTTGCTTGAAGAAGACATTGCTCCGATGAGCGATGACGATTTAAGAGCGCGCACAGCTGAGTTTCGTCAGCGCCTAGAGAACGCAGGCTCCTTGGAGAAACAAAGGCCTCTGCTCGACGATTTATTGCCCGAAGCCTTTGCGGTGGTACGAGAAGCGGGCAAGCGGGTGCTAGGGATGCGCCATTTTGATGTCCAAATGATCGGTGGGATGGTGCTCCATGAGGGCCAGATCGCTGAGATGAAAACAGGTGAGGGCAAGACGCTTGTCGCCACTCTTCCCAGCTATCTCAACGCGCTCACCGGACGAGGCGTCCATGTTGTGACGGTGAATGACTACCTGGCTCGCCGCGATGCGGAATGGATGGGTCAGGTCCACCGTTTTTTGGGGCTTTCCGTTGGTTTGATTCAGCAGGACATGTCGCCTGCAGAGCGTCGTATCAATTACGGCTGCGATATCACTTATGCCACCAATTCAGAGCTTGGCTTTGATTATCTGCGCGACAATATGGCTGCTGACATCAATGAGGTGGTGCAGCGCGAGTTTCAGTTTTGCGTGATCGACGAAGTCGATTCCATCCTGATCGACGAGGCACGCACGCCTTTGATCATTTCCGGCCAGGTGGAAAGACCCCAAGAAAAATATGAGAAAGCAGCTGAGGTCGCTGAAGCGCTGGATCGGGCAGCAGAAATGGGCAAGGACGGTATCGATCCAGAAGGTGATTACGAGGTGGATGAAAAGCAGCGAAGCTCAACGCTCACCGATGAAGGGTTCGCTAAGGCTGAGGGGCTGATTGGTGTTGCTGACCTCTATGACCCTCAGGATCCATGGGCGCACTACATCACGAATGCTCTCAAGGCGAAAGAGCTGTTTGTTCGCGATGTGAATTACATCGTTCGCGATGGCGAGGCCGTGATTGTGGATGAGTTCACAGGACGTGTGATGCCTGGACGGCGCTGGAGTGATGGCCAGCATCAGGCGATTGAGGCCAAGGAAGGGTTGGCTATCCAGCCAGAGACGCAGACATTGGCATCCATCACGTATCAGAACTTTTTCCTGCTCTACCCCCGTTTGGCTGGGATGACTGGCACCGCGAAAACTGAGGAAGTGGAATTTGAGAAGACCTACACCCTGCAGACCGCCATTGTTCCCACCAACCGGCCACGAGCTCGTCAGGACTGGGTGGATCAGGTGTACAAAACCGAGCAGGCCAAATGGCGTGCCGTTGCCAAGGAAACCGCTGAGGTGCACAAGCAGGGTCGCCCCGTGCTCGTTGGTACTACCAGTGTGGAGAAGAGTGAGCTGTTAAGCGCTTTGTTGGCGGAGGAGGAGATCCCCCACAACCTGCTGAACGCCAAGCCTGAAAACGTGGAGAGGGAGGCTGAAATTGTTGCTCAGGCTGGCAGGGCGGGGTCTGTGACCATCGCCACCAACATGGCTGGCCGCGGCACTGACATCATTCTTGGTGGGAATAGCGATTACATGGCGCGCCTCAAGGTGCGCGAAGTGTTACTGCCTCGTCTGGTGCGCCCAGAAGAAGGTCATCGTCCCCCGGTTCCTCTCCAGGGCGGTGCTGAAGGCGGCGGCGGTTTCTCTGAGCCTGCCCCTGCGAGTGGTGCTCATGGCAGTGCCCCCAGTGAGGCCAAGGCGATTGGCAATCTTTATCCCTGCCAGCTCTCTGATGACACCGATCAGGCTCTTGTTGGGTTGGCTAAGCAACTGGTGAAGTCTTGGGGTGATCGCACTCTCAGCGTGATCGAACTGGAAGATCGCATCGCAACAGCGGCAGAAAAAGCACCGACTGAGGACCCTGAGATCGCCCAATTGCGTACCTCTATCAATGACGTCAAAGCTGAATATGACGCTGTGGTGAAGCAGGAGGAAATTGGCGTTCGTGAAGCAGGTGGTCTCCACGTGATCGGCACTGAGCGGCATGAATCGCGTCGTGTCGACAACCAGCTCCGGGGTCGCGCGGGCCGTCAAGGGGACCCCGGCAGCACCAGATTCTTTTTATCTCTAGGCGATAACCTTCTGCGCATTTTTGGAGGTGAGCGCGTAGCCGGGCTGATGAATGCCTTCCGAGTGGAGGAGGATATGCCGATTGAATCAGGCATGCTTACCCGCTCTCTGGAGGGTGCCCAGAAGAAAGTTGAGACGTACTACTACGACATCCGCAAGCAGGTTTTTGAGTACGACGAGGTGATGAACAATCAACGCAAAGCGGTGTATACCGAAAGGCGTCGTGTGCTCGATGGTCGTGAACTTAAGAAGCAAGTTATCGGTTATGGGGAGCGCACGATGAATGAAATTGTGGAGGCTTATGTGAATCCAGACCTTCCGCCAGAAGAATGGGATGTTTCGCAGTTGGTGAGCAAGGTGCAGGAGTTTGTGTACTTGCTGGAAGACCTCAAGGCAGAGCAACTTCAGGGGCTATCCATGGATGAACTCAAGTCATTTCTTCAGGAGCAACTGCGCAATGCCTATGACCTCAAAGAAGGTCAGATCGAAGAGCTCCGTCCAGGCTTGATGCGAGAAGCAGAGCGTTTCTTCATCCTTCAGCAAATCGATACCCTATGGCGCGAACATCTTCAAGCTATGGATGCATTGCGTGAATCAGTAGGCCTGAGGGGCTATGGCCAAAAAGATCCCCTTATTGAATACAAAAACGAGGGCTACGACATGTTCCTGGAGATGATGACAAACATGCGCCGTAATGTGATCTACTCGATGTTTATGTTCCAACCCGCGCCGCCGGCGGCTGCCCAGACCACTAGTGCATGAATAGAAGCGATGATTACTCACCCAAAAACTCAAGAATTTCTCGATCTTTGAGATTTTGGGACTTGCCGCCGCAGACCTCACGAATGGGGCGACCAGCGGCAACCTCGCGAAGGCAGGTCTGCAGTTCGCCGACTTGATTTTCAAGTTGATCAATCCGCTCCATGAGGTTGCGAATCACATTGGCTTCCGCATCCGGTAAAGCCGAGTGCGCCAAGGGGTTGATGCGAACTCCGCTTTGATGGATGACTCGCCCTGGGACGCCCACCACCGTGCAGTTTTGCTCCACATTGCGAACGACAACCGATCCTGCGCCGATCCTGGTGTTGGCACCCACAGTGATCGCGCCAAGAACTTTGGCGCCTGCACCAACAACAACATTTTTGGCCAAGGTTGGGTGACGTTTGCCGTGATCTTTGCCCGTACCGCCCAGCGTGACGCCTTGATACAACAGGCAGCGATCGCCGATTTCGCTTGTTTCTCCGATTACGACGCCCATTCCGTGATCAATGAACACGCCACGACCGATCGTTGCTCCCGGATGGATTTCAACACCAGTCAGGCCCCGTCCCAGCTGGCTGAGCAAACGTGCAGGAAGCTTCAGGGGTAGACGGGATCTCCAGAGCCGATGGCTCAGCCTGTGCAGGCTGATCGCTTGAAATCCTGGATAACAGAGAAGAATCTCCAGGGGACCGCGTGCCGCCGGATCCCGTTCGCGGATAATCGCAAAGTCTGCCCTGATTTGATCAATCATGGCCTTGCGTCTTTGAGCCTGTGGCTGATGCTGGCATCATCTCGTGCGGGTAACCCTCAGTGTTGTGGTTTAGCTGCTGATCAGGCCGATTTCTTTGCGCAGAAGCTCGATGGTGTCACCACTGAGGTAGCTCTCAGCGCAGTGCACTTGAGGCATGCGCATCAGCTGGGAGCGGTTCTGACGAAGACACTGCTCCACAAGAGGCATGCTGGGGCGATCGCAGAGCACGTGGCTTGAGGCCCGCAGGAGTGCCAGGAGGCGGCTTCCTATATCAGGAGTGGCCGTCATTAGGAGCAGGTCATTGCCGCGCATGCTGTGAAGGATCACTTCGGCGGCTCGCAAGATGCCAGGGCTGATGCTTACCAAGCCCACACAACTACCTTGGCGGAGCTCTTTCAGCATCGCCAGCTCATCCCGGAAGTCATTGAGATCCACCGCGACGGCGCGTACACCATGCTTTTTGGCTAGCTCTTCCACAGGCTGGAGAAAGTAGCGGCTGGTCACCACAGTTCCATTGCTCGCGTTTTCAAGAACGCTTTCCAGCTCTTCCATCGGTACCACTTCCACGGGAACGTTGATGTTTGGTTCCAGTTCTTCGGCGATCAGCATCGAAGCGCCAATGTCTTCGCGCGGGGTGCTCACAAGCACTCGAGCCCCGCAACGTAGGCGCCAATCAATTTCCCGTGTGAGTAGTTCCCGGGTTTGCTGCAGGGTGCAACCGGCATTGAGAAGGCCATCTACGCATTTGCGAACCTCTCGATCGAGATCGGTCACCCCACGATTGCGGATGTGGGGTGGTGTTCGAATTTCCCGTGGCTTTTGTTGATCGCGTACGTAGATCCCAGACCCTGCCATGGCTTCCACCACACCATCGGTTTCAAGCTGTCGGTACACCTTGCTGATGGTGTTGCGATGCAAGCCGGTCTGCATCGCGAGTTGACGCGTGCTGGGTAACCGATGCCCAGGGGGGTAGTGCCGGGCAGCGATGGCGAAACAGATCTGGTTGTAGAGCTGGGTCGATGCCGGAATGTCGCTTTCCTGTTGGATGTGGAATCGCACGCCGGTGGACCGGATTGATGTGGCCACCTTAAGGACTGGATGGCTTGGTGACAATTGCTGAGCTGATCCTTGCCCCGATCTAGCGGCTTATCTTCACGCGCTGATGCCTACTTCATCTCTTTTCCCTCCTGTTCTTCCCGAGCCATCGCCTGGGGCATGGGTGTCGATCAACACCGGTCCTGTGCCGTTGCGCTGTTGGTGGGCGCCCATCAATAACGCGAAGCCAGCGACGCGTGCCTTGATCGTGCTTCCTGAGATCTTTGGGCTGAATCGTTGGGTGAGGGGTGTGCCCGACCGCTTGTCGGCAGCAGGTGTTCCGGCCCTAGCGATGCCACTGTTTGCGCGCACAGCTCCAGAGCTGGAGTTGGGGTACGACTCCGAGTTCACTAGCGAAGGTCGGCGCCATAAGGAGGCCACGAGAACCGAGGGGATTCTTGCGGATGTCCAAGCCTCGATCGATTGGTTGCGGCAGGCTCTTGAATCCCGTGATCAGCCCTTGCGCATCACGGTGGTGGGGTTCTGCTTTGGCGGGCATGCCGCTCTGCTGGCCGCCACCCTGGCCGACGTGCATGTCAGCTTGGATTTCTATGGGGCAGGGGTGAGCCTTGGGCGGCACGGTGGAGGAGCCCCCAGCTTGGAGCTGCTGCCCTCGGTGCAAGGAGAGCTTCATTGCTTGTGGGGCAGCATCGATCCCCTAATCCCAAACTCAGAGCAATAGGCGATTCAGGCTGCACTGCAAGGGGAGGATCCCACTGGACTGCGTTTGCGCTAAAGCGCCTTTGAGGGCGCTGATCATGGCTTCATGTGTGAAGCCCGTGAGCAGTGTCACCAGACCTCAGCGCAGGAGGGCTGGCGACTGCTTCTGGAAGCAGCTCAGTCTTGAGTGCTAATCCGACGCGCCGGTGAAGGAATGGTGCGCACCGCGTTGTTCCCCACTCCGTCTTCCTTGTCTTTCTTCAAGAGCGGAGCTTTGCGGGGTGTGAGGAACATGATCATGTTGCGGCCCTCGCGCTTCGGAGGCTGTTGCACCTCGGCGGGCTCTTCCAGATCTTTGGCCATCCGGCGTAATAAGACCTCGGCCAATGCAGTGTGCTGAATTTCACGGCCGCGGAAAATAACCGTGCATTTCACCTTGTCGCCGGCTTTTAGAAATCGCTGCGCTTGACCAATGCGGACGTCGTAATCGTGAGAATCAATTTTGTAACGCATCTTGACCTCTTTGACTTCGGTCTGATGCGATTTCTTCTTGGCTTCTTTGGCTTTCTTTTCTTGCTCGAATTTGAATTTGCCGTAGTCCATGATCCGGCAAACCGGAGGATCGGCTTTCTCGCTCACCAGCACGAGATCGAGCTCGCGTTCACGCGCAACTTCCAGTGCTTTTTCCCGGTCGATCACCCCGAGCTGCTCTCCGTCTGCGTCAACAACCCTGAGCTGCGGGTAGCTGATGCGGTCATTGATGTTGGGGAGCTCCCGGACGGGGGCACGACGGTCAAAGCGAGGACGTGGGGGCATTCAGTGATGAAAAAGACTGCTGATTGTTAGAAGTGTCAGCAGAGTTATTCACTTCAGCCTAGCCCTGCTTCGATCAGACGTATCGCTTCGCTCAGGGCATCCTGACCACTGAGCCAGTAGGGGCTGTGTTGGCGACGGAACCAGGTGCGTTGACGCTTTGCAAATTGCTGCGTGCGTCGGGTGGTGGTTGCTATCGCCTCCGCTTCGCTGAGACCTCCATGAAGCACTCCAAGAGCCTCGCCGTAGCCGATCGTTTTCAGGATGGGAAGGTCGGATCCGTAGCGCTGGCTCAGCTGCTCCGTTTCTGCCATCAAACCCTGCTGATAAATCTGATGGGTTCTCTCAGCGATTCGAGAGCGTAATTCCTGGGGATTGAGTCCAAGTTCCAGCACCCGCCAGGGTGGTGGATTGGCCGACTGTTGCTCACTCATCGGTTTGCCGCTGGCATACAGCACCTCCAGAGCGCGTTGGGTGCGAACCGCGTCTGCAGGAGCAATCTTGGCGGCCGCTTGCGGATCGGCCTGTTGGAGGAGTTGATGGCAGTTGGGTTGTCCGAGCTCTCTTAATTGGAGCCTCAGTTCGTTCTGAGGGGGGACAGCCGGGGGCTGCAACCCTTGGGTGAGGGCCTTGAGGTACAGGCCACTGCCTCCGGCGAGAAAGGCCACGCCGCGGGTCTTGAGGACTTGGCTCACCGCTTCTGCAGCTTCTTGCTGAAACTCCTGAAGGGTGATCGGTTGATCGGGTGCACGAAGGTCTAGAAGGTGATGTTTGACGCGCTGTTGTTGATCAGCGGTGGGTTTTGCAGTGCCGATATCCATCTCGCGATAAAGCTGGCGAGAGTCGATGTTGAGGATGTCCAGCTGGAAGTGCTCGGCGATCTCAAGGGCGAGGGCGGTTTTGCCACTCGCCGTTGGTCCAAGCAACGCCACGACAAGAGGATTCTCTGCACTGGTGGCGGTCCTTGATGCAGCGCTGACATGGTTCATCGAAGAAGTGATGGGTGCACCCCCTCTAAAAATGACCTCTCAGAGGCATCTGCAAGCGCCTCTGGCATACCGGTGTTAAGTTTAAGCTGAAAAGGTGGCTTAGCCGACGAAGTACGCATGAGCGAAGCCTCAAAAGTCCAGGCTGCTTACGGTGCAGAGCAAATCCAGGTTCTCGAAGGCTTGGAGCCGGTGCGCAAGCGACCGGGAATGTATATCGGCACCACCGGTGCGAGTGGTTTGCACCATTTGGTCTACGAGGTGGTGGACAATGCAGTTGATGAAGCACTAGCAGGCCACTGCAACGAAATCATCGTTGCTCTTAAAGAAGACGGATCGGCATTTGTCAGCGACAACGGCCGCGGTATCCCCACTGATATTCATCCCCGCACGGGTAAAAGTGCCCTCGAAACAGTGCTCACTGTTTTGCACGCCGGTGGCAAATTTGGAGCTGGTGGATACAAGGTGTCTGGAGGTTTGCACGGTGTTGGGGTCTCCGTCGTCAATGCTCTAAGTGAATGGGTTGAGGTCACAGTGCGCCGGCAAGGACAGGTGCACCGCCAGCGATTTGAACGCGGTGAGGCGATTGGCACCCTCAAGTCCGAACCACAGCCTGATAGCGAAAATGGACTGACAGGGACAAGTGTTTGCTTTAAGCCAGATATCGAGATTTTTTCGATTGGGATCGAATTTGATTACTCCACGATCTCCTCTCGTCTTCGAGAATTGGCCTACCTCAATGGTGGAGTCAAGATCGTTTTTCGTGATGAGCGCCAAGCCGCTCAAGATGCTGAAGGCCAGCCTCGTGAAGAAATTTATTTATACGAAGGCGGAATTAAGGAATATATCGCTTACATGAATTCAGAAAAGGATCCCCTGCATCCTGAAATTATTTATGTCAACGCGGAGAAAGATGGCGTTACTGTGGAAGCAGCACTTCAATGGTGTGTTGATGCTTACTCAGACAGTATTCTCGGCTTCGCAAATAACATTCGGACCGCTGATGGTGGCACGCATATTGAAGGACTAAAAACAGTTCTTACTCGCACGCTTAATTCTTTTGCAAAGAAGCGAGGTAAACGCAAAGAAGCTGACTCGAATTTGGCGGGTGAAAACATCAGAGAGGGATTAACAGCCGTTCTCTCGGTAAAGGTGCCCGAGCCTGAGTTTGAAGGTCAAACAAAAACAAAGTTAGGCAATACCGAAGTTCGAGGCATCGTCGATAGCTTGGTCGGGGAATCCCTTAGCCAGTACCTGGAATTTAATCCTGGTGTGATCGATATGATCCTGGAGAAAGCAATCCAGGCTTTCAACGCGGCTGAAGCGGCTCGTAGGGCCCGTGAATTGGTGCGCAGGAAAAGTGTGCTGGAAAGTTCAACGCTTCCAGGCAAATTGGCTGATTGCAGCACTAGGGATCCTTCTGAATCTGAGATTTACATCGTGGAAGGTGATTCTGCTGGTGGCTCGGCTAAGCAAGGACGCGATCGTCGTTTTCAGGCGATTCTTCCTTTGCGCGGAAAAATTCTCAATATTGAGAAGACTGACGACGCTAAAATCTACAAAAACACTGAGATTCAGGCCTTAATTACTGCCTTAGGTTTGGGGATCAAAGGAGAAGATTTTGATGTCAAAAACTTGCGTTATCACCGAGTTGTGATCATGACTGACGCCGATGTGGACGGAGCTCATATTCGAACCTTGATTTTAACTTTCTTTTATCGTTATCAAAAGGAGTTGGTTGAAGGTGGGTACATCTATATCGCTTGCCCTCCTCTCTATAAAGTTGAGCGTGGAAAAAATCACACGTATTGCTACAACGAACAGCAACTTCAAAAAACATTGGCTGGATTCGGAGAGAAAGCCAACTACAACATCCAGCGTTTTAAGGGGCTGGGAGAGATGATGCCCAAGCAACTTTGGGAAACCACGATGGATCCCTCAACCCGCATGATGAAGCGCGTTGAGGTTCAAGATGCGCTTGAAGCGGATCGAATCTTCACGATCTTGATGGGCGACAAAGTTGCACCGCGACGGGAATTCATTGAGACCCACAGCGCCGACTTGGACATGGCTTCCCTCGACATTTGATGCCGATGTCCGCAGGGGTTGTTTTTCGTTGGGGATGGCTTTTAGGTATTGCTCTGATGGCCCCAGCAGCGCTGCCAGCAGGTGGCGCTCAGCGGCGGCTGCCCCCTCTGCGCCGACAGGAGGGCAAAGGTCCGCTGCTAAGTGGTGATCGTTGCGTGTTGAGGTCAAGCCCACTGGTTGAGGCCCCTGCCCTTCGCAGGCTTGAACTGGGCACCCCGCTTCAGATGTTGCGCCACTGGAGAGGAGAAGATGGCCGCGATTGGGTTCAAGTGCAAGTCGCTTCCTGCCAAGGTTTGCCGGACAGTTACCAATCCATTCGCGGTTGGGTGCATGGCTGATCCCATAACTCCAGGCCAGGTTGTGCTGGTTGGAATTGGTGCAATCCCTGGGGCCTGGTTGCGTTTACGGATTGTCAATCACTTCGATCCGATGGTTCCTCGTAAGCACTGGGGAACATTCGCTGTCAATCTCACGGCTGCTTTTGCCTTGGGTCTAGTGCTCGGTCTTCATATCAACGACCCCTGTACTGATTCTGAGCGGGTTTCTGCATTGACCTTGTTGGTCGCTGTCGGGTTTTTTGGCAGTCTCAGCACCTTCTCCACGTTTGCTGTTGAGCTCCTCACCACGTTGAAGCAAGGGCATTGGCGTGAGTCATTCTTTCTCGGAATTGGTTCGATCCTGGGCGGCTTGGCCATGGCTGGTCTTGGTTACAGCATCGGTTTGGCCGAAAGGATTGCCTGATGCCGCAGCCTTCAGTTCCTGCTCCGAATCAGATGTCCCTGCGGCAGGAGTTGAGTGAGCTGTTGCTCGTGGCGGCTGGTGCTGTTCCCGGTGCCGTGATGCGCTGGCAGGTCGGCGTCCACCTTGATGACAACAACCTGGTTGTGAACGTGTTTGGGGCCTTCATTTTGGGTTGGCTCGTTGGCCTTCCTCTACGCCCGAGACGTCAGCTCCTGATTGGTATTGGTTTCTGCGGATCGCTGACGACGTTCAGCAGCTGGATGGTGCATTGTGTGACCTTCATCGCCAAGGGCGACTGGCCCGCCGCCCTTGGTTTGATAGGACTCACCCTCGGACTGGGGCTTGGCGCCGCAGCCCTAGGGGTGATGTTGGGTCGCGCTTGGTTTAGGCGCTGAGTGCGGATTCAATCGCGCCCTTCAGTTCATCAGAATCGGGCTCGACACCACTTTTGAATCGAGCAATCACAGTGCCGTCTTTGCCCACCAGAAACTTCTCAAAATTCCAGGCCACATCCCCGGAAGGCTCTGTTTGATTGAGGGTGGTGTACGGCTCGGTGGTGCTACCGGTGGCGTGCACTTTGTTGAACAGCTCAAAATTGGCGTTGTAAGAGGTTGAGCAGAAATTTTTGATCTCTTCCAGAGTGCCGGGCTCTTGGCCGCCGAAATCATTGCAGGGGAAACCCAGCACCTCGAGCCCTTTGGATCCGTAGCTGTCTTGCAATGCTTGTAGTCCGCTGTACTGACGAGTGAAGCCGCAGCGGCTAGCCACGTTCACGATCAACAGCACTTTTCCGGAATAGGAACCGAGTGATTTGTCGGTTCCGTCGGGGGTGCTGACGGACACGTTGCTGATGTTGGGAGCCATGGCGGTTGGAGGTGCAATCGGCGCTGACGATAACCGGCTGCAGATCGACTTACACTTCAAATGGCTGGGTGGAGAGCATGGAAGAAGCCCAGGGCAGCAGCGGCGTGAGCGTTGCTAACGATCTGGTTGCTGCGGTAGTGACCCAGCAGCTGGAGGCGATGCTGTCTGTCGGCAATTACGACGGCGTGAAATTGCTGTTAGCGCCTGTTCAGCCTGTGGATGTGGCGGAAGCGATTGGGTGTCTACCGCAAACGATGCAGGCACTTGCGTTCCGATTGCTCGGAAAAGATGAAGCGATTGAGGTCTACGAATACCTTGAACCAACCGTTCAGCAAAGCTTGCTGGAACGGCTCCGCTCTGGCGAAGTCCTTGAGCTCGTGGAAGAGATGTCGCCCGATGATCGGGTGCGTTTGTTCGACGAGCTCCCGGCCAAGGTGGTGCGTCGCCTGCTCGTGGAGCTCAGCCCAGCTGAGCGGCGTGTGACGGCCCAGCTCTTGGGTTACGCGCCCGAAACGGCTGGCCGTTTGATGACAACTGAATATATCGATCTCAAGGAATTTCATAGTGCTGCTCAGGCCCTGACGATCGTGCGGCGACGCGCGCAGGAGACCGAAACGATCTACAGCCTTTATGTGACCGATGGACAGAGACATCTCACAGGAATTCTGTCTTTACGAGATTTGGTCACAGCGGACCCAACGGATTGCATTGGTGATGTGATGACGAGGGAAGCCGTGAGCGTTGGCACCGATACGGACCAGGAGGAGGTGGCCAGGGCGATCCAGCGTTATGACTTTCTTGCGGTACCCGTTGTGGATAGGGAGCGTCGTCTTGTGGGGATTGTCACGGTTGATGATGTAATCGACGTCATCGAACAGGAAGCGACCCGGGACATCTACGCCGCCGGAGCGGTGCAGGCTGGCGATGAAGACGATTATTTCCAAAGCAATCTTTTTACCGTCGCCCGGAGGAGGGTGGTTTGGCTGTTGGTCCTGGTGATTGCCAATATTTTCACCACCCAAGTGATCGCAATGAATGATGCGGTTTTGACAGAGGTCGTGTTATTGGCGGCCTTCATCCCTTTACTGATTGGTACAGGAGGGAATGTGGGAGCCCAAAGTTCAACTGTGGTGATTCGCGGTCTGAGCACCCAACGCATACAGGCCCTTGGGCCATGGCGTGCTGTGTTCCGTGAAGCAGTGGCGGGTGCATTGCTGGGGCTTCTCATGCTCGTTGTCGTTGTGCCTTTCGCTTGGTGGCGTGGAGATGGTCCGTTGGTGGGGATGGCAGTGGGTATAAGCCTGATGGCGATCACAACTCTGGCGGCTACAGCTGGTGCGGCCTTGCCTTTGCTGTTTAACCGGATGAGCCTGGATCCAGCCCTGATGTCAGCTCCCTTCATCACTACCGCAACAGATGTGGCAGGCGTGTTCATCTACCTGAAAACAGCGGAGTGGCTGCTGCTGAACGCACCTCAACTTCTGGAGAGAGCCAGTATTTCTACTCAATTAGCAACTCCGCTCACTTTCTGAGAGTTCGTTTACGTTTCTTAGGGTTAGTCTTTACACAACTCAATGAAGCGTCATGGCTCCCGCTGCTGCTGTTGCTTCCCGCCCCGCC
>QCUL01000001.1 GCA_003210755.1 Synechococcus sp. AG-679-C18 | reverse complement strand
GCCCAGATTAATGTAGGTGGTAGTGGTGGTTCGGGTAACAATGCAGGTGAGACTTCTGTTATAAACTACTCATCTCTGAGTACTAATCAAGATAAGAGCCATGGTGTGATTAGCCAATCGATCGGCGGTGGTGGCGGTAGTGGTACGTATAATTTAGGTGTTGGTTATCAGAAGCAATCCAAAGACAAAGATAAATCTAAAAAGGTCATGGGCCTTCAACTGTCTGTGGGCGGTTCAACTGGATCTGGTGGTAGCGGTTCTTCTTCAACTGTTTCTCATAAAGGCGATATTTCTACAATTGGTGAGGAATCCTATGGAATTCTTTCTCAAAGTATTGGCGGAGGCGGTGGTAATGCTGGCTTTGATATGTTCAGCAATGAATCACCACTTGCCGATAAATGCGGAGATGCCTGCGCGGGTGGTGATGCAGGGAATATCGCCGTCAAGGTGGGCCAAGATGGAGGGGAAGGAGGATCTTCGGGTAATGCAATTATTGATGCGATTGGCAAAGTCTCTACAGACGGAGCAAAATCTTATGGTCTATTCGCTCAATCAGTTGGTGGTGGTGGTGGTAACAGCTCATCAACATCTGTCTCGATTGATATTCCTGAAGATGAAGGTAAAAAGGGCTCTACTCCGAAGAGTCTTGCTGTTTCGGTTGGTTTAGAAGGGCCTGATGGTGGTGATAGTGGGGATCTTGTTTCAGTTACTGCAAACGGCTCAGTACAAACAAGTGGTGAAAATGCGCACGCTATTTTTGCACAAGGTATCGGTGGTGGTGGTGGTAATGCTGGCAGCTCTTCCACTAAGGGCAGTACAGCACCCACCATTGCTGTGACACTCGGCAGCAAGGGAGGTGGAGGTGGCAAGGGTTCTAAAGTAAGTGTTGACAGTGATTCCTCAATCAAGACGATAGGTAAGCAAGCTCTGGGTATCTTCGCTCAGTCAATTGGTGGAGGTGGTGGTACAGGTTCAGCGAGTGATTCAGGTACCTATACGAATGCCGCAACAGATACATCATTGAGCCTGACTGTTGGTGGTCAGGGTGGCCCTGGTAATGAGTCGCAATCTGTTGATGTTAATAATATCGGCCGAATTGCAACTGAAGGAGAGAACTCGCACGCAATTCTTGCTCAAAGTATTGGTGGTGGTGGTGGAACAGGTGGTTATGCGAAGAGTTCGATTGGTACAAAAGTTGCAAAAGATCAGGAAGCCTCCAAAGCGACTTCTGTTCAAGTTGCAATTGGTGGTGGTGGCGGCACTGCTGAAAAATCTGGCGATGTTAGTGTTACCAATACTGGATTAATTGCGACTCAGAAAGAAAATTCAATTGGTATTTTTGCACAGTCAATTAGTGGAGGTGGAGGTAATGCCGGTGCAACCGAGGTGAAATCCAGTGCAGGCACTGAATCCTCCTCCTACAGCCTCGCGATTGGAGCTAATGGTGGTATTGGATCTTCTGCTGGCAGAGTAGAAGTTAATAATCAGTCTGCTGGAAGTATTATCACCTCAGGTGATCGTTCTCATGGAATCTTGGCCATGAGTGTTGGTGGTGGTGGTGGTAATGCTTCTACGGTAAGTTCTTCTACAGCTCAACAAAAGAAAGATAAGAAGAAAGTTAAGCCTAGTAATGTGAAGAGCTATTCCATTGCGATTGGTGGTGAGGCAGGGATAGGAGGCGAGGCAGGGACTGTCGAAGTTGTCAATGCAGGAACAATCAAGACGTATGGAAAAGATGCGCATGGTCTTATTGCTCAATCCGTAGGGGGAACTGGTGGCAATGCGTTCGTCAAGATTAGTGGTGATACTTCTTTAACCAACGATGACAAGAGTAAGGGTGGAAAATTCTCCTTAGGAGGAAGGGGTGGTGATGGCGGAAAGGGTAATCTTGTTAAGGTTAAAAATAGTGGTGCAATTACTACCGCTGGTGAAAACTCCTATGGCGTTTATGCTCAATCCGTCGGTGGCGGCGGTGGTGATGGGGGATTTGAGGCAAAGCTGTCGAAGGATCTTGCAAACAAAAAAGCTTTTAAGCAGTCTTTGTATAACATCACCTTGGGTGGAAGCGGTGGTCAAGGTGGTGACGCTGGGGATGTCATCGTTGATCACGAAGGTAGTATCACAACGAAAGGCGATAATACTTATGGTATTTATGCACAGTCTGTAGGCGGTGGTGGTGGCAACATGAAGCATGCGGTGACAAGTCCCGCATGGTCTGCAGCTAATGCTATCGGAAAATTTATCTTAGGCGGCTCTGAAAATAATAATGGTCAAGCGGGTCAAGTTATTGTTAACTCGAACCTCGGTACTTTTGATGTTCAAGGTGCTAATAGCAGGGCTAAATTTACCCAGATGGTGAGTGATGGTGGTGGCAACGTGACTACCTTTATGGATGTTAGTGATCAAGCCAGAACACTTAATCCTGATGGCACAAATCTTCCACCCGGTACTCCCACTGAAGTGGATAAAACGCCTGCAATCATAAAGGATGCGATCACTCTTGGAGCAGCTGGCGTTAAAAAGGATGTAACTGCTGCCGCTAAAAAGTTTGTTGATAACCATTTTGGCGATCTCAAAGCTAAAGGCAAAAACGCTATTGCATCACTTAAGCAAGCTATTTCTGGTGGTGGTGGTTCGGCCTCAAAGGAGGCTAAAACCGATGAACTAGGAACAGTCAATTCGCAGGCAAGACTCGGTGCTCTTGAATCAGGAAATTTCAACTCTTCTAATGTTGAAGTTTCTCGAGTAGGTGATATTTCAGTTGAGGGTCAAAGTGCTCTTGGTTCATTAAGTCAAACTATTTCTGGTGGTGGTGGATATCTTTCAGCCAATAAAACCACATCAAGTGACGCAGCTTCGAATACTATTTCTACCAATGATGTAATTCTGGGCTCAAGCGCTACTACAAATTCAAATGCTGGAAATTCAACCCACGTTCTTAAAGGTGATTTGACCACCAAAGATGACTCTTCACCTGGCTTAGTCATTCAGTCAATCGCTGCAGGTGGTGGTGCTTCTATTGGGTCAGGTTTCGATCAACTCGCAATCACGCTTGGAGGTGACGATGGCAGCCAAGGTAATGCAGGTAATATTTCACTGAATAACCAAGGAGCGATTTCTACTGCAGGTAATAACTCCTCGGGAATTGTGCTCCAATCGATTGGTGGAGGTGGTGGTCTAAAGATTACTGATTTGGATGTGGAAAACGTCGATATAAAACTCAGTAGTGATAATACTGGCAATGGAGGCTCAGTAGATTTTTCTCAAGCTGGCGATATTACTGTTCTTGGTGAAGGCTCGATGGGCATCGCTGTTCAGTCTCTCGGTGGAGGTGGTGGAATGGTCAATAATTTCTTTAGAGGCACTGCCGGCGGGCAAGGTTCTTCTGATGCTGTCTCGATTCGTTATGCAGGTACTCTTGAGGCTCGGACTACCGGCGCCGTTGGTATTTTTGCGCAAAGCGAGGCGACCGGTGATCAAGGAGATATTGAGATTGAGATTGCATCTGAAGCTGTTATCTCCGCTGGCCCTGAGGGTGTTGGCATTCAAACTGTGGGTGGTAGTAATAATCAGATATCTAATTCTGGTTCAATCTTTGCTGCGCAGCGTAATTCTCCTTATCGAGCACCCTATGGTCTCGCAATTTTAGGTGGTTCTGCTAATGACAATGTTAGTAATGAGAGCGGAGCCCTTGTCTTCGGAGACGTGAATCTTGGTGGTGGAACCAATACCTTTACGAATAAGTCTGGTGCTGTTGTGCTTGCTGGTAATACCTTGTTTATCGGCAACACTTCTGATTCCGTCTTCATCAACGAGGGAATCTTGGCTCCCGCCAATGATCCCAACCGATCGTTTGATTTATATGGATCTTATATTTCGACAGCTGGCAGTGATTTTGATACGGATTTGAGTTTTGATAATGATGTCATCACGCAGCTTTTCGTGTCTGGATTTGCTTCTCTTAATGGTGATGTTAATCTTTCAACTCGTGATTCTTCACGGATTCAGCCAGGATATCGGGAACTGCCTTTTGTTATCACTGAAGAAGGCTTGCTAGATACCAATCTCGATCTAAATGTGGCACCATCAGCCGTTGCTAGGTATGACATTGTTTATGATGCGTTGAATTCATATCTCGCTTTAGATGTGAACTTTGCAGGTTTCGGTTCGTTAAATCGTAATCAGCGGTCCATCGGTAACTATATCAATAGGGTGCAAGCCAGCTCCCCAGAGAATAATTTGGCCACTTTTGTAGAGGCTATTCACGATTTGCCTAACTCTATCGAGCTTCGAGAAGCCTACAACTCAATATCTCCTGAACCGTATACGTCTTCTATTACCAATGTGAAATTTGCTTCTCGTGCTTTCGTTGATGATATGTTCAGCTGCAATCAGGCCGATGGTCCTTATAAATTTATTAGTGAGGATGAATGTGTCTGGGTGAATACGCAATACGATTTTTATACAAGCGCCACCAATGGTCAAAACTTTGGATTTGATTCATCTACCTATACCATCTCAGTTGGAGCGCAATGGGAAATAGGTAGCGACTGGTTCTTTGGCTTGGCTGCTGGAAAAAATGAGAATTTTACACAATATAAATCCACTTCAAACCCACAGCGTTCCATCTCCTCATCTTTGGATGGTAGTTCTTGGGAAGGTGGTTTAGCATTTAAAAAGCTTTTTGGTAAGAATAAAATTGCATTAGGAATCGCTTACGGTTCGGCATCGTATGATTCAATCCGTAGAAATGTATTCCCAGAAAATGCAACAGCCGAAGGCACTCAGGATATCGGCTATTTCACCTCTACTCTTTCCTTTTCGACTGATATTGAGCTTTCTGATAACTCTTATCTAAGGCCAATACTTGATCTTAGTTACATGAATATTGATCAAAAGAGTTTCACTGAATCTGGAGCTGGTGCCCTTAATCTTGAAATCCAGTCAGGCAATAATTACTATTATGTTCTCAACCCCTCGCTTGAATTTGGCACGGAATTGATCTCTGGTGATGTGATCTTTAGGCCAAGGTTGGCTGTTGGTTACCTTGGTTATTTTGGAGAGGCTACCGTGAACGCGAAGTTACAGGGTGCTCCTGGGGGCCCCTCATCGTTTGTTAACTGGGGAACGAATGATTCCAATTATCTATCTGCTGGGCTAGGTCTTGATGTTATTTTCCAAAATGGCATGTCAATTGAGCTCAGCTATAGCGGACAGTATTCTGAAAATACTTCCAATCAATCTGTAGGAGCAAGTCTTTCAATTCCTTTCTAATCCGATGCTAACTCTCGTAGAGGGTCTTGGGTTTTTATTTCTTGCGCTTTCTCGCAGCGCTAAGCGTCCTTTTTATGCCGCAGAATTTTTCGTCTTCGTAGGCGAGTTTTATATATCTATTTCATGTAAACTTCAACAATCTGCTTTAGTTGTGTGAAATTTTTGCATTCTCTTGCGCTCAGTTCTGCTTTGGTTGTCTGTTCTGCAGGCGCATTGCATGCCCAGGATTCACAGGTCACACCAGCTCAGGCAGCGCAAGCTGAAAAAGCGTATCGGCAACAATGGTTTGATAACACAGTGAAGGGATGCAATGCCACAGCAGCTGTGAAAAATGTCAATGCTAAGTCTCAGGCTTGTCAGTGCTATGCAAATGCTTTCCTTGCTCGGTATACTTTTGGGGAGTTAGTTGCTACTGAGCAAATGCTAAAAAAAGTACCTCAGGCATCCGGATTGATCCCTGTGTTGTTAAGTCCAGAGGCTGCAAAGTGTAAGGTTATCACTCGCTGATTTATCCCGACTAAATAAATTCGGTTGTTCTATTTGTAAATCTGCTATTTTCTTGTTGCGCTTGGTTATGAATTCAAGATTTTGTTAGGGTGTTCGATTGGGTTATTGATTATTTAAGTTCGAAATGATATTTGATACTTTTGTATATTCTTCGGCTTTACCGTTGATGAGATACAGTTGCCCTGCTTTTTCTAGATAGCTTATTGCTGCTTTGGTTTTCCCTCCTTTGGCTAAAATTAATCCAATATTTTCTAAAGTAAAGGCATTGCTTTTGTCAATGGAAGCTGCCTTGATTAAATCTTTAAGGGCTTGATCCGTCTTGTTGAGCTTGGCGGCGCATAGTCCCTTTTGTAAAAAGACGCCTGAGTAGGGTTGTTGTGATTTTTCTAGTTCTGCTAACAGATTATAACAGCGTTGATAGTTTTGTTTTTTCTTTTCAAGCACGGCTAGATTGTAGATCGTTGACGGTGTTGGATTTAGCTTTAGAGATAATTCTAAGTCTTTGGACGCTGCTTGTAAATTTCCTTTGGATTGGTAAGCAACTGCTCGATTTAAGTGCGCAGAAGCCTGATTTGGAACCAGCTTGATTGATTCTGTAAGCCACTTTATTGCTAAGTCGTAATTCTTTAGTTGGATGAAAGATACGCCTAATACTAAATCTTTCTTGCTCTGCTCTACTCTTTCAGCGGGTGCGTATTTTATCATTCTTAGATCTGGGATCGCTAAAGCCGGCTGTTTGATTACTAAATAGGCTTGTGCCCTTCCAAATAAGGCTTTATTTTTGAGTTTACGTGGAGAGTCTGTTGTAATTACTCTGCTGAATGATGAAATTGCATCAGTGTACTTTCTCGCATTGAACAGTGTGATCCCCTCTGCAAGATCCTTGCTGTTTTTTGATTGAGCCATCAGAAAATTAATGCTTCCTTGAGTTTGATCGCTCTTTTGTTTGGCAGGCAATGCTTTGAAATGTGGTTCGTGCACCGCTGATTTCGTCGCTAATGGAGCCAGTAATATTAGGCTTGCGCCAACTACCGCCATAATCGAGAGTTCCTTCTTCATTGTGTGCTGCCCAAATTGTTATCTTAGAACCAACTTACCACCTGATTCTTCTTATGTGTTTCTAAATTGCTACTTTGTTTAGTGAATAAACAAAAGAAAGCCTGCCGAAGCAGGCTTTCTACTTTATCTAGTCTATTAAGCGCCGTTTATTTCTAGATCATGCTTGATGCGCAATAGGTGTGTTGAGGTCAGAATTGCCAGAAAGCTCCGAGTCTGCCACCAACAGAGCTTGTGGAATACAAGCTATTGCTTACACCTGGAGCATAAGTGATCGCTGCATTGATCCAAACCTCATCGCTAACTTTAGCGACACAGCCAGCAGCACCGGCCCAGCTAGATCCAAATACACCAGTACCTAGTCCGCAGCCGTACTTTTTGTCTCCACTTGTCAAGTTTGGAATGGAAGATACAGCTAATGCCATCGCTCCAACAGACTCGACAGCATTGTCGATATCTCTCACGGCACTTTCCAGTCTGCTGGTTCTCTTATCAAGTTTGCTAACGTCGTTTTGAAGGTTACTGATGTCGCTTAAAACACCATTAACATTGAACGGAGTTCTGCTAAGAACTCCGTTGGCGTCGGCAGTCACGAAACCTGTACCGGCACCGGCCAATGCCAATCCGGGTACCGTGAGTGTAGAGGATCCATCGGAGGCACCAAGTACTACTTCTGGTGCGTCGAGAGTGATATTTCCCTCGCCTTGAATATTTACATTTCCAGGAGCAGCACCAGAAGTGCGAGCTATAAGATCAACATCTCCGTTTGCATCCAAATATATCGGGTTGTTGGTCCCAAAGGTTTCTATAGAAATTCCTCCCTCGAATGCATTCAAATTTATCTCTCCGTTTGCTTCCAAATCTATATTGTTGCTGGTCCCAGCTCCGTTTGCTTCCAATCTTATCGAGTTGTTGGTCCCAGAGGTTGTTAAACCAATTTCTCCTTGCGCTTCAACGTTTATATCCCCGCCGTTGCCGGTTGTAGTCTGCGTTTTTATCAATACTTCTGAATTATTATTTCCATTAGCTAAAATTTCTACTTTAGGATTGGTATTTGGGCTGTTGCTTGTAGCAACAACTCCGGTAATCACATTTCCTGTTGCGTTTGCATTATTGTTTGAACTAACAAGACCCGCTGTGGAGTTGCCAGCTAATGATGATGATTTTGCATTTAGTTCTAGTTCTGAATTTCCTCCTGCTCCTGTGAGTATTTCTGATTCTGTAACTACTTTTGTGTTACCGACACCATTTATGGCTCGTATTTCAACTTCTCCTAAGGATTTTACATCTACAAAACCTGTTCCGAGAACCGGGACATCGCTTCCAATAAAAACATCACCAGTTTGGGTGATTCTTAGGCGACTAGCACCTATGGCAGAGTTACGTACTTCGAAGCTTCCAGCATTTTGAGGATTGAACCCACCCAGGTCGGTTCTTATAACTGTTTGAGCATGAGATGGTTTTACATCAACTAAGCCAAAACTCGCAGCTGCAAGAGCTAAGCCTCCAAAACCAACAGCTCGCTTGAGTTGCCGGCTGCGTACTAATTTGCTGAAAGAACTGGTCATTGTTTTGTAGAAACTGTCTTAAAAAAATAATGAGTAGTCAACAATGCGCCACTAGGCGTGTGACGGAGATGTGACTGGAAGCAGAAAGATGTGACTATCGGTGTGAATTTGTCCTCTGCCTGCTGTCTTGTTCCTCGTCGCCTAAGACTTGAGGTCTCGGTCTTGTGTTCCTGGTTTTATTGGGCTCTCTTTAGCTGTTCGCTTTTGGGTTTCTAATTAAGTGGATTCCTATGGCTGGCAAACCTGAGATGGTTTTGCTGCGCAGCGTTGATCAGTGATTGGCTTTTGCGGCTTCTCGTCCAGTGTTAATTCAACATATTGCGTGCCTAGGTGTATTCATCTAAGGCTGTCTCGATCAGCTATGACTCGTTCTTGTCTTTGATTCAGTTATTTTATTGCTCTGTGGCCTCTGGCTTCTCGTTAAGAACATTAGTAAAGCGTCTGCGTCTCAATGGGTTGTTTATGTTCTTTATTTCATTAATAACTTGCGCCGCTACGTCGCTGATGCACCGCCGTATTTCCGTCTGAATCAAGCACCCCTCCGTAGGCGGCCTCGGCATAAATCAGCCAGTGATCACCACATTCCATGCGCTGTTTCACCGTTGCTTCCATCCAGGCAAGGGCGTCAGGGAGTAGTGGTTGTTCACTCGGGCTTGCGTTGAGCTCTAGGCCCGCAAATCGATCGGCACCAGGTTCAAATGGTTGCAGGAATTGCTTCATCGGTCCACTGGTTTGACCCTCTGCCAGCACGTTTAGAGCGAAGCGATCACCGATATGCATCAACGCCTCAACCGCTCGATCTTTGGCTACAGCCACCGTGAAACCTGGAGGAGTGAAACTGGCTTGAGTGACCCAGCTCGCGATCATGGCGCCACTCAGATCCCCTTTTCGAGCAGTCAGTACACAGAGTGATCCCACCACTCGGCCAAGTGCAAGCACCGCCGGGTCGCTGCGACTCTCACTGAGTCCGCCGCCACTGCGGCGCTGCTGTTTTTGTTGATCTTTTCGCAGCTGTCGCCCGAAACGGGTTCCCGTTTCTTCCAGGGTGCGAATCATCGATGCATCGGGGCTGAACTTGATCCGGATCGGTTCGAACGCGAAGCGAAACCCGCCATCTCGAAGCTTGTTTTCCAGAAGATCGATGGCTTCACCACTCCAGCCAAAGCTGCCGAATACCCCTACGGGTTTGCCCCTGTCACCTTCCGCTAGCAGTGTTCCCAAGGCCGAGACGATCGGGGTTGGCGCATGGCCACCAAGGGTCGGTGAGCCGATCAAAATGCCATCCGCCGTTTTGATCGTATTGATCAATTCCTCTGGAGGGGTGAATTCACAATTGAGGCTTGTGATCCGAACCCCTGTCCGGCCAACGCCCTGAGCCAGGGCATCGGCAATGGCGGCAGTGTTCCCGTAGGCACTGGCAAAGAGAAGGGCAACGGACAAGCTCGCTTGCTGTTGGCTTTCCCCCCAGCGCCGATAGTCGTTGAACAGACTGCGCCAACTGGTGTCGATGGCGGGTCCGTGGCCAGGCGCCACCGTGCTGATATCCAGCTCTTCCAAGCGCTCTACAAGGGAATCCACTTGGCTCGCCATCGGGGCCATCAGGCAGTCATAGAAGTGGCGCCTCTCTTCTTCTGTGGCACTTCGCCCTGCTTCAGCCCAGTCATGGGTGCAGATATGTGCTGAAAAGAGTTTGCCGCTCATCAATATCCCAAGAGTTTCTTCAAAGGCCACCAAGCCTCCTGGCCATCGGGGGGTCGGAGCAGGCACTAACTGAAGCTGGTGCCCATGGCTGAGAGGCAGCGTTTGCCCATGGCGCATCACCTGGATGGGTGGCAGATCGGGAATCGGAGGCTGTTCGTTCTCTTGCCCCGCTGCTGTTGGTTTGCGTTGTGACCAGAGCTCCCCCAAAAGTCTTGCTCCTGGATTGGAGGCGATCAATTCGAGGTCGGAATAGAGGCTTGCCAGCTCGCGCAGCAGCGCCACTCTGTTGGGGTTGACGTGGCCTACAACAACGCGCAGCGCACGCGTCTGATCTGGAAGCAGGGCTGCAAGAGCTGGGATAAAGGCTTCGTCATAGGCCTTGCCTGGAGGATGCACGAGCAAGGCACTCTGTTGCTTACCTGCGTCATCAACGCCAGCATCAAACAGGAAACTGTTGGCTGTGCTCCCTCGCTCAAGGGCGTATTCCAGCTCAAAGCGCAGGCGTTGAGGACTCAGCCCCCGCAGACAGGTGAGTCCGTCATCAATGGGCAGATTGATCACCTGGCGAGTCCTTGCTGCCGGTGACGTCAGATTGGATGTTGCCATCAGTAGTGGTTCCCAACTTTGCGGTGATGTACGGCGGTCATGGCGTTGGCATCAGCCACATTCCCCTGCTCCACCACGGCATAGATCACCCAGTGATCAGGCCCCTCAAGGCGTTGATCTACACGGCAATCAAGGTACGCAAGGGCATCACCAAGAACAGGACCACCCTGAGCTTCCTCTTCCAGAACGTTCACTCCAGCGAAACGATCAGCGCCGGGTGGGAAGCGCTTGAGAAAATGTCTGAGAAGTTGTTGATGGTTGTCTGCTCGGAGGATGTTCAATACAAATCGATCTCCCACTTGCATCAGGGCTTCGATCGCTCGGTCTTTCGCGACGGCAACCGAGATGCCTGGTGGGGTGAAGCTGGCTTGACTAACCCAACTCGCCACCATCGCACTGCGACGCAAACTCTCACCGTCTCCCTGGCTGGCGGTGACGACGTAGAGCCCACCACTGAGACGACCTAGGGCTTTGTCAAGATCGCCGTCCAGGCTTTTCATGGCGGCGATCGTTTTATCGCGCGTAAGTAGTTGACCAAGGTCAGTCCCTGATTCTTCGCACCGTTGGTAGTCGCTACCTTGCGGGAGTTGGCGAATGCGCAGAGGTGAAAAGGCCTCCTTTTGCCCCTGGCTGCGCAGTTGTCCGGCAACGGAATCAATGGGTTCGTCATTGCCACCAAATGCGTCGTAAACGCCTACCAGTTGTTTGCCATGCAAAGCAGCAAGCAGCGTTCCAATGCTGCTTTGCAGTTCCGCATCCGCTTCTGTAGGCCAGGTAGGAACCACAACGGCTTTCGCTTCGCTGATGAGCGCCGTGAGCTCTTGGGCATCGGTGGCACGCAGATCCACGAGCTGCACCTGTGCTTCGGTCTTGCCGATTCCGTGAGCGATCGCCTGGCTTAGCCGATCGCAGAATCCGTATTGGCTTAGATAGCAAACGGCGGCATAACTCTCTCCTTTATTTCGTTGACCGCTCCATTCGCGGTAATCACTGATCCAGTGGCTGAGGTGATGACGTAGCAAAGGGCCATGGCCTACAGCGATGGTATTGATGTCTGGCAGGCCATCCATACGCTTGAGCGCTTGAATCACGCTGCGGGCATTGGGCCCCATCAAACAGTCGTAGTAAAAACGGAAATCAGGAGCGATCGCACCAGGATCACTGTCGAACAACTCCTCTGAGCAGTAGTGCAACCCAAAGGCATCACACGTGTAAAGGATTCCGCTGCCGTGATCAAAAGAGAAAATCGTGTCAGGCCAGTGGAGATTCGGCGCACTCAAAAATTCGAATCGATGCTGAATATCGCTGTCTGGATTGACCCCGAGATCCAGCTCGTCTCCGCTCTTCACGGCCTTTGAGTGAAACGGCCGATGCACCTGATCTTTTAGGAATTGAATCGCCACCTTGGAGCCGACAATCTCGATCTCAGGGTTGAGATCAATGAGATCTCCAATCAGCCCCGAGTGGTCTGGTTCGGTGTGGCTAACGATGAGGTAATCGATTTGTTTGGGATCAATCTGCTGCTGCAATAGGGGGATCCAGGTGTCGCGGAATTTTGCGTGGCTCGTATCGATCAGTGCTGTGCGTTCACCGCGCACCAGAAATGCGTTGTAAGTGGTTCCGTTGCGGAGGCCGAATTCAATATCAAAGCGGCTTCGCTCCCAGTCGAGGGAGCGGATTGTGCTGCTGTCCGCAGCAATCACTTCTGATTGGAGCGATAGCTTCGGACTGGTACTTGCCGCAGTCACTGATGGCTTCAAGCTGGAGGTGGCCATAGCAGTTCAACAACGGCCCCAAACTCTACGGAGAACATCAGGTCAATTGTCCGGGTGTGAGCGCAGCTGCAAGGCGCGGTAACCAGTCCACAAGACCTGGCACGGCAATGATCAAAGCCAGAACGGCCATCTGCAAGCCAACGAAAGGCAAGGCTCCTCGGTAGATGTCACGGGTCAGCACCTCTTTGGGTGCCACACCACGCAGATAGAACAGGGCAAATCCGAAGGGTGGTGTGAGAAACGACGTCTGCAGATTGGCCCCGATCATCACGCCGAACCAGATCAGTGCATCGGGGCCAAGCAGTTGCCGTGCAGCGGGCAAGAGCAATGGCACGGCAATGAAAGCGATTTCAAAAAAATCAATAAAAAAGCCGAGCAAAAAGATGATCAGCATGCTGAACACCAGAAATCCGATGCGACCTCCAGGCAGGTTCAGGAGGACGTCAGAGATGAGCTGGTCACCGCCAACTCCTCGGAAAACAAGGCTGAAAGCCGTTGATCCCAGAAGGATTGCCATCACCATGGCCGTCGTGCGCATCGTGTTTTCGCACACCTTGGACAATTGGTTACGGCTGAAGCCTCCATTGAGTGCTGCCAGGAGGATCGCGCCAACAGCTCCGATGACGCCGGCCTCTGTTGGAGTGGCGATCCCGAAAAAGATGCTCCCCAGCACAATCAGGATCAAAGCCAGCGGCGGCAGCATCGACTGGATCAGCTGCATTGGCCGGGTTGAACCGAGCTCTTGTTCCGGCAGCTGGGGAGCGAGCTCGGGCTTGATGGCACTGATCACCAGTACATAGATCGCAAAGACTGTCGCCATCAAGAGGCCAGGAAGCAGGGCACCGATGAACAGGTCGCCCACTGAAATCCCCAATTGATCTCCAAGCACGACGAGCACAATGCTGGGAGGGATGATTTGCCCAAGGGTTCCAGACGCCACAATCACACCTGTGGCAAGGGTTTTGTCGTAGCCGGCCTTCAGCATGGCGGGCAGAGAGATCATTCCCATGGTGGTGACGGTCGCAGCGACCACTCCTGTGGTGGCGGCAAGGAGTGACCCAACAAGCACCACGGCAAGGGCCAGTCCTCCACGAACACGTCCCAGCAGGCGACCCATACTTTCGAGCAGTCGTTCAGCAATCCCTGAGCTCTCAAGCATTGATCCCATAAACACAAAAGCAGGAATGGCCAACAACGTGAAGTTGCCCATGATTCCAAGGATTCTTTGGGGCAGTGCCGTCACGAATTGGGGCTCGATTTCGCCGCTGAGCATTCCTAGGAGCGCGAAGATCACGCCGATACCGCCCAGACAAAAGGCCACGGGGAATCCACTCAGAAGGGCCACAATTAGGGCGAGGAACATGCCTGGTGCCAGCACGGCTGAGGGGTCGAAACTCAGCACCCAACCCATGGATTCGATTTCAATCACAGGCTCTTCCTCCTTGAGTCTGTTGCTGATCCAGGTCGCTATCGGCGTCAGCCGGAGCCGAAGAACACTCATCTGGATGCATCAGCCGCCAACGCAGGCGTAAGGCTTCGGCGACGCCCTGAAGACCCAGCAATAGAAAGCCAAGTGGAATGAGTGATTTCAGCCAGGTTCGGGGCAACCCTCCCGGATCTGGAGAGATCTCTCCAATGCTCCAGGAGCGCAGGGCTGGGGCAATCGAGAGGGCCATAACGCCAAAAGCGAACGGCAAAAGCAATACGAGTAGCCCGTTGAGTTCTTGACGATCGCGCCGGCGTGCGCTCCAGCGGTTTTGAAGAACATCAACACGAACATGTCCGCCTTTTTGAAGCGTCCAGCCCAAGCCAAGCAGAAAGATCAGGTCAAATAAATACCATTGGGCTTCGATCAGCCCATTACTGCTGAGGTTGATCCCGATGGCTGATCCCACATACCGGCCCACCACATTCCAGAAGCCGATCGCCAGCATCAGCAAAACCGACCAGCGCGCCAGCCAGGCGGCAGCGGTATTAATCCCATCGAGCAACCGCACCAGGCCTGCAAAGCGATCGTTCATCTCTGTTCTCCGCTTGGAGCTCCGTTCAGGGATGTGTCGCGGCTGTCATCGAACTCAGCCAGTGGGAGTTCATTGATGCTGTTCCAGATTCTGGCTTCACGGCGAAATAAGCGCCAGCGTTCAAGCAACGTTCGGAATCCCGGGTCGGCATCGGCAAGCTCCTGAAAAATTTCGGCGCTTGCACTGCGAGCAGCTGTGAGAATTTCGTCGCTGTAACGCTCGAGCTTGATGCCCTGACGGCTGATGCGTTGCAGGGCTTCACTGTTACGGCGCTCGTAATCGCTCAGCATTCCCAGATTGGCTTGATAACAAGCCGTGTGGAACATCGCTTGGTACTCCTTGGGTAGACCGGACCAGGCTTTGCGGTTAACCAGCGCCATGAGTGTTGGCCCTGGCTCCCACCAACCTGGGTAGTAGTAGTGCTGGGCCGCCTTTGGTAACCCAAGCTTTTCATCGTCATAAGGGCCGGTGAATTCGGCGGCATCAATGGCTCCACGCTCTAGTGCCAGGTAAATCTCGCCTCCGGGGAGGACTTGAACATTCACTCCCAATTTGGCCATCACCTTGCCTCCGAGCCCAGGGATTCGCATTTTCAAGCCTTGAAGAGAGGCAAGGCTTTTGATCGGTTTTTTGAACCATCCTCCGAGTTGCCCGCCTGTGTTTCCGGCGGGAAAACTGATGGTTCCGAAATCGGCGAAGAGTTCATTCATTGCCTCGTTGCCGCCTCCGTAATACAGCCAGGTGTTTTGCTGCTGAGCAGACAACCCAAACGGCACAGCGGTTCCAAAGGCAAAAGCAGGGTTTTTGCCGATGTAGTAACAACTGGCGGTGTGGCCGCATTCAACCGACCCGGCTTGAACGGCATCAAGCACCTCCAGCCCAGGAACGATTTCACCTGCTGCGTAGGGTTCGATTCGGAACGCTCCACCACTCATCGCTTCGATGCTGTTGCAGATGGTGGTCGCTCCTCCGTAAATGGTGTCTAGGGATATGGGCCAGCTGGTGGCCATTCGCCAGCGGATCTGGGGCAGGCCGCTGGCGCGAGTTTCTTCCGCTCTGCGAATGGTGCAGGCGCCCAAGGCAGCGGACCCTGCCGCCGCTGCAGCGGCCTGCCCACCTCTGCGAAGCAGCTGCCGTCGTTGCATGGCTTGCGTCCTCAGGAAGCCCGTCGCTTAGTCGACGGATCAACCATCAACTTTATCGAGCACTTCTAAGTCTTCTTTATCAGGAGTTGACGGCTAAAAAAAAGGCCCCCGCCGCAGCGAGGAGCCTTTGCCCTCTTTCCCGTTGAATTCATTCCAATAAATTGGTTTGCCTTGAACTGGCTTAACTACTTACTTTCACTGAAACTGAAGTGCGGTTGTCACTTTTTGCGGCCTTGATTTCAAGAATGCCGTCGCGATAAGACGCTTCAAGATGATCGCGATCGAGGGGCTGGGCGAAACGAAAACTGCGACTCCATGTTCCTGTGCGGAACTCGCTAAGAAGTTGTTGCATTTCAGCTTCTGCTGGGGTTGCGGTGCCTTCTTCGGAGACGGCGGGTGTTCGTTCAGCGCTAACGACCAGGGAACGATCAGTGGCTTTGACATCAATCGAGTCATGATCGACACCTGGAAGTTCCAAGCGGACGATATAGCCGGTTTTATTCTCGATCACTTCAGCGGCCGGAACGCGTTCCGCTTGAGAAACTTGTTGCTCAAGACGATCAAGTAGGTCGAAAGGTGATTGGCGAAGGGTAATCATGGTAATTCCTTAGATTGAGTATGAAATCGGAAAAGTTTTTGTTTTCCACAACGCCAATCTGCGCTAATTTGATGGGAATAGGGAGCGTAGGAACCGCCAGTTTTGGTACGGTCTGGACTACTAAGTTCGGTTGCTACTACTGAGATATCGCAAGAGCCGAACCGTTCTGATGGTGATAAAGACCAGTGCTGGTTGGAAATGGAATTGGCGCCTCAGTTGATCTCATCGTTTTGATCCCAATTGGATCAATGCTCTGCGTTGTTTGGAATGAAAAGTATGCCTTCACGGTTGATCAGTAGGCCTGTGAAGCGATGTCGTCCCCCGTCTTGATGGGGCTCACCCATGGATCTCTGATTGCGACGCCTCAGGGGGTGGTGAAACAGCTGGCATTGGCTGCTGCGGTCCGAGCGAAGGAGTGCTGTTTCGATGCCGTTGACAAGGCTGTTGGTTCGGGGAGGCGCGGCAGGAGGATGGCTGCGCATCATTCGTTTTCTATGGCCAGGTTTGGCTCCCGTTCGGCAGCTGGTCTTAGGCAGAGCCTGGGACCAGGGATTTTGATGGCTGGGGCTTGTATTGGTGGGTCTCACTTGATGTCATCCACAACGGCTGGGGCCAGGTTTGGCTTTGCGTTGTTGGGCCTGATCCTGCTCACTAATTTGGTGAAGTATCCATTTCTGCGGGTGGGTACACGCTTTACTGCAGCCACAGGATTGACGTTGTTGGAGGGCTTCCAGCGCCGTAATCGCTTCTACCTACCCCTCTATCTCCTCGTCAGTCTGGTGACCGGAACGCTCACGATTGCGGCGGTGAGCTTTGTTGCTGGCCTTCTGCTGACCAATGTGCCGATTTTGGCGAATGTCAACACGTTTGCCCTGGCCATCGCCGTGTTGGTTTTATGTGGATTGATCCTTCTTTTTGGTCATTACCGAGCTCTGGATCGTCTTTCAAAAGTGCTTGTGGTTCTGTTGACCCTCCTCTCTGGGGTGGCCGCATTGTCATTGCTGCTGCGTGGTCCTGTTGGGGATGTGGCAGCAACCTGGGTGGGCACGACTCCATCTCCCTGGACAGCTGCAAATTTGGCGTTCTTGATCCCCTTAATGGGTTGGATGCCCGGTCCGGTGGAGATGTGTGTTTGGCCGTCGTTGTGGATGTTCTCCCGCGCTGTAGATAGCAATCATCAAGCCACGTTTAGGGAGGCTGAATTTGATTTCAACCTTGGTTATGTGGTCACTGTTGTCACAGCCACCCTCTTTGTGATTTTGGGGGCCTACACGATGTATGGAACAGGGGAGGGAATGTTTGCTGGAAGTGGGGTCTCCTTTGCTCAAAACCTCATTCGCCTTTACACCGAAGCGATGGGTGGCTGGGCGGCTTGGGTGATTGTTCCAGCTGCCTTTGCAGCAATGTTTGGCACTTCGCTTGTTTGTTTAGATGCCTATCCACGCAGTATTTCTGCGATCCAGGGCTTGCTTCAGGGCTCCGATCGAGGTGATTTGGCCTCGGCTCCTCAGCATCGTCGGCTCACTGTTTGGCTAGTTCTTCATTTATTCGCTGCATTGGTGGCCTTGCTGTTTGCGTTTAGTGGGGGGATTGGAGTGAAAGATTTCGTGTTTGGTGCGATGACAGGAAGCTTCCTGACGGCTCCGTTATTTGCCTGGATGGCCATGGACACGATGAACAGTGACATGGTGGCTGTGGAGCATCGTGATGGTCCCGCCATGCAAGTGCTCACCTGGTTTGGCCTGGCCTTTCTGACAGGCTTCAGCTTGCTGTTTATTGGTTGGTCGGCTTTCGGTTGGGGTGCCTGAACCCACTCCAGCCCTGCGCCCGTAATGAGATATGGCGTGATCACAAATCAAATCCACCACCAGCTGGAAAAGGCAGCTGCTTGTCCAGGGATCTCATCAATGTCACCCCAGAGGGACCAGATTCGGGCATTGCTGATCATGAAACGCCGGCCTGCACGGTTGATTCGAATCCCGCTGTAGCCGCGAAAGCCTTCCCCTTGGCGAACCTGTTTGAGAGTGCTCGCCCGCTCGGGTCGCGCGCTTTCCTCAGCTGTGAATCGAGACGGCATTCCCACCATGCTTGTCCAGCTGCGGCCCCAGAGCCGAAGGGCGGTGCTATTGGCGTAGGTCAGCAAGGGGTCACTGCCCCCGTCATGAGCCAAAACGGCTAAGGGGCTCGCGAAGAGCTCTTGAGCAGCAGTGCGCTTGGAATGCGTGATCTGATTCCTTGACAGGAGGAGTTCTGAGAACGCTCGTTCATGAGAGATCAGCAGGTTCTTGACCAGCGTCTGGGATTCAAGTCTTAACCAGGGGGCAACGGCGGTCTCGGAGACGCTCGTCACCATTAGTTCCCTGCTGCCATCGCCTCAAGCATGGCTTGCTGCGCTAGGGCCTGGCCTTGTTGCTGCAGGTGCTGTAAAAAACGGGGACGGGCTTCAGGGAAGCGTGGTTCTTCGGCAAGAGGGAGTTCCCCCGCTGCGTCCAGCCCTGTGTCTCCTTCCATCGCCGGTGTGATCACAACGAGGTCGCTGTCGAGGCCAGCGTCGTATCTCCACCAGAGCGTGGGATCGAGCACCGCGGGATGGGGAGGGTTGAGCTCGCTGCTCTTGGCATCGATGGCAAGTGCCTTGGCGCTTTCGTTGTTGTTCTGGTTTTCTGCGATGGCTTGCAGCGCCTTCAGACGGTGTTCTGCCAGGTCCTCCAGCAACTTGGCTCGCGTGCGACCACGCAGCTGGAACAGCACAAATGGATCCTCACTGAACCGTTCTCCCATCAGGAAGTAAACGGCGCTGATGTGTTTGCAAGGGTTGGCCTTGTCCGGACAGCTGCATTCACTTCTCACCTCTTGAAGCTTGAAGGGAAAGAGACGGCGACCACTGGCAGCGAAGGCTCGTTCGATATCGGCTGGCATGATCCCGGCCAGCAGTTGAGCGGACCAGCGGGCTTTTTGCGTGAGCGCTTCGAGCACATACCGCCAGTCCTCATCTTTTAAAACGTCGAGCCAGAGCTTCACCTTGTAGGGGTCTTCGTCGGTGCCTTGAACGCGAGCGTGCACCCGTCGGCCTTCAAAACGGATGGAGGTCACATGCCCTTCGCGCGCGTAGGCCCAGGCCCGTTCCAAACGCTTTTTGAAGCGATAGGAGTTGATCAGCTCCATCCACTGCTCTACCCACCAAGGCTGCTGGGAAAGCCCGTCGTCGCTGATCGAGGTGTTGATGCCGCCTGGTGGGGTGATGCTCATTTTCAGTTGTCCTCCAGGCTCACTAATTCTTTGAGCTGTCCCATCTCTAAGCCCCCAAGCCAGTCTTCACCAGAACCAATGATGTCTTCAGCGAGTCTGGATTTTTCTCGGATCATGCGATCGATTTTCTCTTCCACTGAGCCGCTGGTGATGAATTTATGGACCATGACCCGATTGGTCTGGCCGATGCGGTAGGCACGGTCGGTGGCTTGATTCTCAACGGCGGGGTTCCACCAGCGATCAATGTGAAAGACATGACTGGCGCGCGTGAGGTTGAGGCCAACTCCGCCGGCCTTTAGCGACAGCAGGAAAAGCTGAGGCCCGCGCGGATCCTCCTGGAAGCGATCGACCATGGCCTGCCGTTCACTTTTGCTGGTACTTCCGCTGAGGAAGGGCACCTCACTGCGCCAGCGTCGTTGCAAATAATCCTGGAGCAACTTGCCCCATTCCGCGAACTGGGTGAAGAGCAAGGCTCGATCGCCAGCTTCCACCACCTCGTCAAGAATTTCTTCAAGACGCTGCAGCTTCACCGATCGCTTGAGGAAATCCTCACTGGCGCCCTGCTCCTTGAGGGCAAGGGCGGGGTGGTTGCAGATCTGCTTGAGTTTGGTGAGAAGCCCCAAAACCTGACCATGACGTTTCCCGCGCGGTGCACGGGCAATGGCATCCAGGGTGTCTTCAACGGTTTTGGCGTAGAGCGACTTCTGTTCTTTGCTCAGGCCTACCCATTCGCTTAATTCCACCTTCTCAGGCAGATCTGAGATGATCGCTTTGTCGGTTTTCAGTCTTCTGAGGATGAAGGGCCCCACCCTGGCCTTGAGGTCGCGAAGGGATGACAGGTCTCCGTAGCGCTCAATCGGCATGCGATAGCGATGTCGGAAAAATTCCTCCTCTCCCAGCACCCGTGGGTTGAGAAAATCCATCAAGGCCCAGAGTTCGCTGACGCGGTTTTCAACGGGTGTACCTGTAAGCGCGATGCGGAATCGGCTGTTCTTTTTCGGGCGGGCCAGGTCTCGGGCCGCTTGGCTTTGCTTCGCCGAAGGATTTTTGATGGCCTGCGCTTCATCGATCACGAGACCTTGCCAGTCGTGACTTTCAAGCAGTTCGCTGTCCCGTTGCATCAGCCCGTAGCTGGTGAGCACTAGGTCCACATCCTTCAAAGCCTTCTTCAGGGCTGCAGGGCTGCTGGGGCGTTTTGGACCGTAGTGCTCATGAACATTCAGTTCTGGCGTGAAAGCTGTTGCTTCGCGTTTCCAGTTGGTGAGAACTGAAGTGGGGGCGATTAACAGCACCGAGCGCTTGAGCTCGTTTTCTGCTTTGAGGTGTTGAAGAAACGCCAATAATTGGATCGTCTTACCGAGACCCATGTCATCGGCCAAGCAGGCGCCCTGATCGAAACGATGCAGGAAGGCGAGCCAACCCAGCCCTCTCTCCTGATAAGGCCTGAGTTGCCCTGAAAATCCTTCGGGTGCAGGCAGTGGGTCTGGAGCTTTCTGCTGGTGGTATTGCTCCAAGACAACTTGGAGCCGCGGGCCGGAATCGAACTGATGCACCGGCAATCGCATCATCGTGTCGCCTTCAGTGGCGGTGAGCCTCAGGGCGTCGTCGAGGCTGAGGTCTGGATTCGCCGCACAAAAGCGCTCAGCATTTTTAAGGTCATTGGGGCGCAGTTCGATCCAAGCCCCCTTGTGAAGTACGAGTGGGCTGCGCTTTCCGGCAAGACGCTCCAGCTCGCGTAACGTCAGCGTCACACCACCGATCATGAGCTCCCAGCTCCAGTCGAGGTTTTCTCCGAGTGTGAAGCCGCGGGAGCGTTCGGAGAGTTCGGCCTTAATGGCGAGGCCGAGTCGGCTGGCAAGGCCTCCCGAAAGGCTTGGTGGTAGGTCAACTCCAACGCCAACATCTCTGAGTTGTCGGGCAGCCGTGCGCACCAGAACGAAGGCTTCAGCCGGTGTGAGCTGCATGCTCTCTGGTGTGGCAGTCTCCAGCCCTCTCTCGATCGGTTGGAACACGGTCAAGGCCCGACCCATGCCCTCGAGGAGCACCTCACTTGGACGATCCACCTTGATCTCTCCAAGTTGTAGGCCGCTTGGCCCTGCGGCCCAGGCTGCCCCCGCGGGCAGTTTGAGTGTTGGATCAGCTTCCGCTTGTAAAAAGAAACGCAGTGGCCAAAGGTCCTCTCCCTCTTCTGGTGTAGCGAGTTCAAGGCAGGCACGGGCCGCTGCCACATTTCCGGCGACTCCTTCGCGCCAATGGTTGCTGGCGGTGGCCAGCCGTTCGGCGTCTTCATCGCCGAGTTGAATTTCTCCTGTCTCTGAACTCAGGGCCTCCTCCCAGGCGCATAACAAAGGATCCAAGCCGTCATGGTCGGGGGTGAAGCCCTTGCGTAGCTGGGCATCCATGAGGTCGGCCAAAAGCGTGGCCACCCGTAGGCGACCGCTGCGGGGCCTGCAGCAGGCCACCGGATTGGCGGCGCGCATGGCTTCTGGCCGCAGCCGTGTCATTCGGTTGCTTCGGCGTCCGGTTGGTTCGCGCCAAGGCAGGGCACAGGTGGCAACGAGAGGTAGTCCTGATGCCAGGTCTTCAAGGCGTCGGCGGTCTTCTTCTCGATTCAGCAGCGGCACCCAGCGGGCTCGATGGGGATAGCCCTCGCCTTTACTCAATTCCACTTGGGGTAGCCAGCGACTACGCGCTACAAGGCTTAAAGACCATCGCTGCATGTGGCTCCACCAGCGCAGCTCATCAGCCAGGTCGGGATGGCGTCCGGAAAGGGGGAGCTTGGAAAGCCAAGCGGTTGCCGCCATCGGCTCGATGGCGAGACCTTGAACCTGCCAAGGCCACCACTCGGTTTGTTTGGGGATCGGCTCGCCAGCTTGCAAGGGAAGCCCCGTCCATTCCGGACTTTCAGTGCTACTGGCTTCAGAACCTCGTTTTTTTCGGGGTTTCACGCTGCGGCTCGGCAGGGTGAGGCAGGCCATGGCATCAATGATCCCCTCAGGTAAGAGATCCCTTGCACTCAGCAAAGCGCGCAGTTCATCTGTATTGAGGGTGAAGGGATGAATGGCTGGAGTGGCGCTCGGGCCTGCGGGTTCGGCAACACGCCAGGTGTCAGCCCATACCAAGAGGGCAGCTCGTCCGGAGCTGGTAGGAGTGCGAATGGCTGGAAGCCAGGTGGCGTGCAGCAGGCTCATGGCCGCGACGCAGAAAACATGCTTTGGGTTCCGTAAAGCAGGAGTTCACTGCCGATCAACGGCAACTACTCGATGAGGAGATCCATGGTCATCATGCCAGGGTGTCGGCCCCTGACAAGGGGCAAGGGCATCGCATTCGAAGGCTTCGTAACTGATTGGCAGTCCAACCAGGAACGATTGCCAGTGGGAGCACCTGGAGAGAGCACGCTTTCGCTGAAAAGAGGCGGTGAGTCGGCGAGGCGCGATCATGGCCGTTCTATCTGCTGTTTACGCGGACTTCGTCATGGCTGTTGCACACTCATCGCGATCCGCCGGTGCTACTCCCCGCACAGGTGATGAGATTCGCGCTGCTTTTTTGGAGTTTTATCAGTCGCGCGAGCACATCGTGATGCCAAGCGCTTCGCTGGTTCCTGAGGATCCCACCGTGTTGCTCACGATTGCCGGAATGCTGCCATTTAAGCCCGTGTTTTTGGGTCAAGTGGAGCGGCCGTCTGCGCGGGCTACCAGCAGCCAAAAGTGCATTCGCACCAATGACATCGAGAACGTAGGGCGTACAGCTCGGCATCACACCTTTTTCGAGATGCTTGGCAATTTTTCCTTCGGCGATTACTTCAAGCAGCAGGCGATTGAATGGGCCTGGGAGCTCAGTACGGGGATCTATGCCATCGATCCAAACCATCTAGTGGTGAGTGTTTTTCGAGAAGACGATGAAGCGGAACAGATCTGGCGGGATGTGATTGGCGTTAACCCCAGGCGAATCATCCGCATGGATGAAGCCGACAACTTCTGGGCATCGGGGCCTACAGGACCCTGTGGTCCCTGTTCGGAGATCTATTACGACTTCAAGCCTGAACTGGGGAATGAGGGCATCGATCTGGAGGATGACGGCCGCTTCATCGAGTTTTACAACCTGGTGTTCATGCAATACAACCGCGATTCGAACGGGGCACTCACGCCGCTGGAGAACCGCAACATCGATACCGGCCTGGGCCTGGAGCGGATGGCTCAGATCTTGCAACAGGTTCCGAACAACTATGAAACGGATCTGATCTTCCCTTTGATTCGGGCTGCAGGAGACCTTGCTGGTGTTGATTATCACCAGCTCGATGAGAAGGGGAAAACATCGCTCAAGGTGATCGGCGATCACAGCAGGGCGATCACGCAATTGATCTGTGATGGCGTGACTGCTAGCAATCTTGGACGGGGATACATCCTGCGCCGCCTCCTAAGACGAGTGGTAAGGCATGGACGTCTCATTGGGATCGACAAGCCATTCCTGACGGCGATGGGCGAGGCATCGATTGCATTGATGGAGACCGCTTATCCACAACTTATCGAACGGAAGGCAGTGATCTTGGCAGAGCTTCAACGCGAAGAAGCACGTTTTCTTGAGACTTTGGAACGAGGAGAGAAGCTATTGGCCGAAGTATTGGCAACGAAGCCAAAACAAATTTCAGGTCATCAGGCTTTTGAGCTGTACGACACCTTTGGTTTCCCTCTTGAACTCACCCAGGAAATTGCTGAGGAGCAGGGTCTTCGCGTCGATCTAGATGGATTTGAGCAGGCGATGAACGAGCAGCGCCAGCGAGCAAAGGCAGCAGCAGTGACCATTGACCTCACGCTGCAAGATGCGATTGATCAAGTTGCAGTTGGCCTTGCAGGCACTGAATTCAGAGGTTATGAGCACTTGGAGCAGACCAGTAGCGTGCAAGCCCTCGTCGTTAATGGAGTATCGGCGACACAAGCACAGGCTGGGGATGAAGTTCAGGTTGTGCTTGATACCACTCCTTTTTACGGAGAAGGTGGTGGCCAAGTGGGTGATCGTGGAGTGCTGGCCGGTGCTGGGCCAGATGGCAATGGCCTGATCGTCGTCATTGATGCCGTAAGCCGTAATCGCAGTGTGTTTGTGCACAGCGGCCGAGTGGAGCGGGGCACGCTTCATGTTGGCGATGTGTTGCATGGCAGCGTGAATCGCGACTGCCGCCGTCGCGCACAGGCGAATCACACGGCTACTCACCTGTTGCAAGCAGCACTAAAACAGGTGGTGGATCCGGAGATTGGGCAGGCTGGTTCCCTGGTGGATTTTGAACGGTTGCGCTTTGACTTTCATTGCTCAAGGGCAGTCAAACCTGAGGAACTGGAGCAGATTGAGACCCTGATCAATGGCTGGATCAGCGCTGCACACACCCTTGAGGTGAATGAGATGGCGATTGACCAAGCGAAGGCTGCAGGTGCGGTAGCGATGTTTGGTGAGAAGTACTCCGAGGTGGTGCGTGTTGTTGACGTCCCAGGTGTGTCGATGGAGCTCTGCGGCGGCACGCATGTGCGTAATACAGCAGAGATTGGCCTGTTCAAGATCGTGAGTGAGAGTGGCGTGGCTGCCGGTATCCGCAGGATTGAAGCGGTTTCTGGGCTTTCGGTTCTCGCCTATCTCAATGAGCGAGATGGGGTAGTGAAGCAATTGGGAGAACGTTTTAAAGCCCAGCCGGCGGAGATCGTTGAGCGCGTTGCGGCGTTACAAGAGGACCTTAAGAACAGTCAAAAAGCTTTGGCAGCGGCCCGTGCTGAATTAGCTGTCGCGAAATCGGCGACATTGGCTAAGCAATCGGTGGCGGTTGGTACTTACCAGGTGTTGGTGGCTCGTCTTGATGGGGTGGATGGAGATGGCTTGCAGGGGGCGGCCAAGGGATTGCTGGATCAGTTGGGCGATGCCTCTGCTGTTGTGCTGGGGGGATGTCCTGACCCGAGCGATAACGGAAAGGTGATTCTGGTGGCAGCGTTCGGGAAGGTGGTGATGGCTAGTGGCCAGCAAGCTGGCAAATTCATCGGTGCGATCGCCAAGCTTTGCGGAGGCGGAGGAGGGGGCCGCCCCAACCTGGCTCAGGCCGGAGGTCGTGATGCTGCGGCATTGGATGCTGCACTCAAGAGAGCGCGCGCTGAATTAGAAAAGTCTTTGGAATGATGATGGTTTCACGTTGTTTTGCTGAAGCTGTGATGCATCACGCTTTAGAACTCCAAGTCTGCAATTTGCCCATGAAAGATTGTTCCTTTTGTGGGTAAAAAATAGGTAAAGATGTGCATTTAAGGGTTTTGATTATGCCTCGGGAACGCGTCCTCATGAAATATTAATGCAGCTTTTAGGCGCAAGCTCTATAGTACTAAGGTATTTGCCAGGCGATGATTTTGCAACTTCAATCGCTAAGACAAACCTGTAGGCAAAAGTATCCTTTGTCCTTGGTTTGTCTTTCATTTAGCCTATTGGTTGTTGGTTGTAGCTCTCAATCGAAAGCGCCTCAGCCTCTGCCTCTGTACGCTGATACGATTGTTAAAAAGAACTTTAGGCAGATTGTTAGTACCGAAGGAACGATAGGAAATAACAATTTTGTTCCATTTAGACCATCAGAAAGCGGTATCGTCACTCAAGTTTTGGTTAAGGCTGGTCAAAAGGTCCAGAAGGGTCAGGTGATGTTTGTTTTGGAGAATCAGATACAAGTTGCCGACCTTGCCACTGCTAGAGCCAAAGCTCAGGAAGCAAAAATAGAAGCATCTCGATATCAATACTTGCTCGATGTAGGTGCAGCTACAAAAGAAGATTTTGAGAGAAAGAAAATTAGTGCAATCTCTTTTGCTAATGCAGCTATCGGAAAAAAGATTTTATTGAGTCACCGGTATATCAAAGCGCCTTTTGATGGCGTTATTGGGTCTGACTTTGTCATCAATGTAGGCACTTATGTAAAAGAAGATTCTACTTTAGGGGGTCTTGTTAATAATGACGAGCTTTTGGTTTCGATGAAAGTTCCTGCAGCTCAGGCTAAATCCATTAATTTGGGTCAGGCTGCTCGGATCTATTCGGGAGACTCAGACACAGTTATTGCTGAGGGGAAAGTTGATTATGTAGCTCCATTCTTTGATTTTAATACTGATAGCAATACGCCTACTCCATTAAATACATTGACCGTTCAAGCTTCGTTCCCAAATGTACAGGCTGGTCTTAAGCCTGGTGAGTTGTTGCGCACGGAAATCCAAACTGGAGTCCGCAATCTGCCGGCCATTCCTACTGGTGCAATCACGATGAAAGCGCAGCAAGCCTTTGTGTTTAAGCTGATTCCTGTTAACACTTTTCTTCGCTTGAATAAACTTGATGAAAAACAAAGTAAACCTTTGAAAGCATTGCCTCCCAATTCTTTAATAGCTGTTGAATCGCCTATTGATATAGGCGAGCTTCAGGACAACCAGTTTCCGGTGCTAAAAGGATTGGTGGCAGGTGACAAGGTGGCAATTAGCCAGACAAAAGTATTGAGCAGTGGGATGCCGATCAAAATTCTGCCAAATCTTCCAGGAAAATAATCTGATGTCGTTTGCCGATCCCTTTATAAAAAGACCCGTTCTCACGAGTGTTTGCAGCCTTGCAATTTTTATTGCTGGACTGGTTGTTTATCAAACGCTGCCAATTGAATTTGTGCCTGATGTTTCGCAGCCTCAGATACAAGTTAATGCTACTTATCAGGGTGGAAATGCCAATATTGTTGAGAAATCAGTTACTGATCCGTTAGAGGATTTGCTCTCTGATACTCCTGGCGTGGATTACTTGACATCAAGTTCAACCGCAGGTTCTAGTACGATAAGTATGTTTTTGGCGCCGGAAACCTCTGCAGATACGGCAATGTTGGATGCGCAAAATCGCATTCAAAAAGGAATCCGATTTTTACCACAAACAACACAAGATTATGGTGTTACCGTTACCCAGTCTTCTGATACTCAGCTCAGTGGCTATATGATTACATCTGATCAAGGCCAATATGATTCAGTATATCTTGCAACCTTGATCGAGGATAATCTGAAAAAACAGCTTCAGATTGTTAATGGTGTTGGTACAGTCACTATTTATCCTGAAGGCTCCCGATTTCAGCTGTTTTTAGATCCTGATTTGCTGAAAGCCTATGATTTAACAATTGATGACATTGATAAAAAAATACGATCACAAAATTATCCATCATCAGCCGGTACTGTAGGAGCCACTTTAATTACTGATGATGATGCTTCTTACTCCTATCCGGTACTGGTTAAAGACGGCGGGTATATTCAGACAGTAGAGGAATTTGAAAATCTTGCGGTGAGAACAGCTCCCTCCGGAGCACTGATTCGAGTGAAAGATATTGGTACGGTAGAATATATTTCTAATCCATCCCAATCTTTGAAAACTCTGGATGGTTATCCTGCGAGCTTTATATCTATTAATCAAAAATCAGGTAGTAATGCGGTTCAGGTTGCTAGAGAAATAGAAGAAGTTATCAACAACTTCAAAGAAACAGCTCCACCTGGTATTAGGGTTGTGCAGATGAACGATCAAAAATCTTTCATCTTAGACTCTATTCAAAATGTTACTGATGCCCTCGGATTGGCCGTTATCTTGGTGTTGGTCACACTTCTCTTGTTTTTAAAGAAGTGGAGAACAGTCTTAATTCCTGCCCTGGCTATCCCAGTGGCGATTGTTGGCACTTTTTTGTTTTTAGGTCTATTTGATTTTTCTCTTAATTTTTTAACTCTAACCGGACTGGTTCTTGCCACCGGTTTAGTGGTTGATGATGCAATCTTGGTGGTTGAGTCTGTGTCTAAAAACATAGAAGCAGGCATGCCACCAAAGCAAGCTGCATTCTCCACCATGAATGAGCTTTCAGGTGCGGTGGTCTCCACATCTCTGGTCCTGATCACGTTGTTTGTGCCGGTTACGTTGGTTGCTTCGTCTGTAGGACAGATTTATCAGCAATTTGCCGTTACGATTATTTTTGCAATTGCAATATCTACATTTAATGCTCTAACATTTTCGCCTATGATGGCAGGCCTGATACTTCTTCCTGGAGATCAAAAAACCGCATCTAAATGGATTACTGGGATCGGTGGTTTGGTTGTAGGAGCATTGTTCGGAATGTTCACTCGTGCAAACTTTGGTGATTTAATTGTACCAATAGCGATTGCTTTCTTTGGTCTTGTTGGTTTTTATCTCAATAAAGTATTCCAGGCTTTTGAGTCTGTGTACGCCTCACTTGAAAAAAAGTTTGCAGGTCTTGTGCAGTATTTGATTCATAAGCATCGTGTTGTGACGGCTTGCTTGGTTCCTGCTTTCATCCTCACGATTTTTTTGTTGAACTCAACTCCTACAGGGTTGATACCTCAAGAAGATATGAGTCTTTTGTATGGTTCAATGCAGTTAGCCTCAGGTGCATCCCTCCCCGCAACGGCCAAGGTTGCTGCGCAAGCCTCTTCTATTTTGAAACAAGATAAGCAATCGAAAGACTCTGCTATTAACGATGCAGTTGTTATTACAGGTTTTGGTGGAACTCCGGAAAGCATGTTTGTTTATGCCTCTCTTAAGCCTCTGGAGGATCGTCCTAAGAAATCACAAGGGTCAGATGCGCAGGCAAGATCTCTGGCAGCAAATTTATTACCTTTGCCAACGGCCTTCCCTCCACAATTTTTTCAGCAGCCAATGATTAGTGTTGCGAGGGATTCTTCGATTACTATGTTGCTTGTAGATAAGAGCAATAAGAGGTACACATTTGAAGAATTAAATGAATTTGCCCAGCGCTTCAGAAACTCGGCTCAAAAAGATCCATCAATTGGCAGTATTATCCCAACCTTCTCTCCTGATGCGCCTGCTTACGAGTTGAGGATTGATCGTTCTAAGCTTTCGTCTCTAGGCGTTGATTTTGATAAGGCGATGACAACACTCGCAGATCTTGCTGGGGGTTTCAGAGCGAGTCAGACATCGATTCCTGGTGGTGTTAGGGATGTTCAAATCATTAGTGATTCAATGGGGAGGCGCGAAATTAATGACCTTTTGAATTATTCTGTTCAGTCAAATAATGGCAATATGGTTAAGATAAGACAATTTGCTAATGCTGAATTAATCAGTGCCCCTCCATCAATTGACCATTTCCAATTCAATAGGTCGGTTAAGTTCAATATTCAGGCTGCTCCTGGATTCTCTCAAGGACAAGTGATTAATAGTCTTCAGGATGTATTTGTAGAAAATAATTTCAAAGATATTGGTATCCAATTCGACGGAATCGCTCGAACTCAGCTTCAATCAGGCGGGCAGATATTATTCTTGTTTGCATTGGCTGGTTTGGCGGTATTCTTAATTCTTTCGGCAACCTACGAAAGCTATTTCACGTCTACTACGATTTTATTGACTGTTCCTTTGGCTATATTGGGAAGTCTTCTTTTTGTAAAGATGAGATCTATGGATCTCAATATATTTTCTCAGGTGGGTTTGCTTATGCTGATTGGTCTTGCTGCAAAGAATGCCATCCTTGTTGTGGAATTTGCTGATCAACGTATGGCCGATGGCTTGGTGGCAGCTGAAGCAGCGCTCGAAGCTGCTAAATCTAGATTGCGCCCAATTCTGATGACATCCATTGCTTCTTTGGCAGGATTCTTTCCCCTTGTGGTTGCAAGGAATGCCGGAGCTAATGCTCAGCAATCGATCGGTACCGTTGTATTTGGTGGCCTTCTTGTAGGTACCATTCTTTCTTTGGGTGTTGTACCTTCTGTCTATGTTTTTATTAAAAATCTGGGAGCTCGATTGTCTAAAGAACCTCCACGTGTGAAGCCTGAGGTTTGATCATTTTGTTTTAGTAATTTTGAGAGTTGTCAGCATCAACTTTCACTTTCTCTGATGGTTTGGAGAAAGCTCTTAGCATCGATCCAGTATTGAGATTGCAATGTGATTCTTCGGCCTGCTGCGCTCATCCTTTTGTGCTCAGCTCTGAGTGATTGAAGGTAATTTCAGCTCTGCTCGCCAGTCTTTGAGCGGACGTTCCCACCCTTCCTCCAGCTTGCGGCCGATGACCAGTTCTGCATCCAGACCCATCTGGAATCCATGGGCCAGAGCGCGCAACAGTGGCTCCAGGGGTTCATCGTTTTGAAGGCTGCTCAGCATTGCCCCAAAAATCAGCATCACCGCCACTGGTGAGCGGTTCTGGGCGAGATTGAAGCCCTGAAGGCCTATTTCGCTATCGCCGTCAAGGCCGAAACCGGTGAGTACATGAACGATGTCGTGGGTTTCCCTGACCCGATGAACGACGAACTCAGTGGCGTTGGTGACCGGTGTTGGATCGATCAAGGTTTCTGGAGTGATGCCTTGGCTGATCAGCTGATCGGCATAGCATCGTCCAAGGCTGCCCTCCGGCAGGGTTTGTAAATATTGCAGATCAATTCTCCCCGGTCTCCATCCTTCATCGACAAGGCCTTTGAAGTGTCTGTCAGAGAGAAGGTGGCGAAGGGCTTGCTCACCTAGAGGACCGTCTTTGACACTGTCGGCAACAGCAAACACGCTGTCTAAAGATCCTGGAGTTTTAAGAAAGCTGGCTAGAGCGGCCACCATCTTCAAATTTTGCAGGCGTTCGCGCAATTTGAGTTGCATTTTAAATCTGTGTTGATGATCCAGTTTGTCTGACCAACCCCTCTCTGACGATGGAGTCAGAGAACCTGATCGCCCTGCGTTGTGATGAAACAACGGCACATTGATGGGGTCTCGTGCGGGTTGGTTCAGCGTTGTGAATAGGTGCTCTGGCGACAACTGACTTCGAGATGAACTCTCAATCCACTGGATTCACAGATGCGGAATGTGCAGCTGTTAATTGCTTTCTCGCTGGCCATGCATAGTCTCTCCCTGAGCTGATTCGGCTCCTGGTTTCTTGTTCTACCGCAGGTTTAAATCGTTTGTTGAGTTGAATTGCCACAGGGTGATGATCGTGTGGCTCTCGATAAGTTCTAGAGATCCTTATAAAAAGACTGGTTCTGTGGCTTCATCACCACCTGTGCCAGCACCTCGCCCAGAACAAGTCGCTGAATCTTTCGATGTCGTTTGGAATCTCACCGCTTCTGAGCGATCTCCCCCCGTTGATGACCCTTTGAAGTAGCTAGATGCGGTAGCGGCCGTTTGAGATTGACAGACGTAGGTCAAAATGATTGGCGCAGCTTCAGCTTCAGCTTCAGCTTCAGCTTCAGCTTCAGCTTCAGCTTCAGCTGGCTTTTCTTTCTTTGGTAATTTGTTTTCTGGAACGATGAGGTTATTTGCTGCTCGGAGACGCGGATAAGGCCTTCGTGCGGCAATGAGCCAATCAGATCCCAGAACGGCTAACAGCTCTTGATTTGGTAACCCATACAACTGTTGATAGACCAAGCTGATTAGATGGCTTTCAGGTATTAGATTTTGTCCGGCCATATTGTCGAGAATAAGTTGTTCAAATCGCTTTTGTGACATCGCACTACGACTGACAAGTTTTCCATCAGAATCAAAAATTGCTTCTTCTCCTGCCGAAATGATGATGGCGGATTGCGATTCAGTTTGTTGAGCTAATAAGCCCTTCGGAGTTGAACTTGTTTGACCTAAAACGCTGATCTCACCTCCTAACGCCACATTGACTGGACGTCCGCTATTGAATTCAGATGTTTGCCAAGGCACTGGTGTTGAGGGAGTTTGCGTCTGCATGTTTGGGTCGATGATGAATCCACCGTTGGTTCCAAAGCGGTAGCTGATTTGCCCACCAATCACGGTGTCAAGAAGTTCGTCGTATTGCCCGTAGGCCGAGAGATTGATGTTCTCGTTGACGGGAATGTTGAGTCCAATCCTGCCTCCGCCATAGGTGTTGCCTATGCCATTCATCACATAGGGGGAAAGGGAGAGCAGAATAGATTGCTGGCCGAGATCAATGATTGGAACTCCAATTTGTCCCATGGCGAAACCCAGGTTGTTGTTGCAACCGTCCATAGGGATTCCACCGGTGGCACCAAGCTGCCAACGCCCTTTCTGCCATTGGCCTCCAATGGCTAACTGAGAGTGAAAGCATCCTGGCGTTTCCCAGCCGTCATAGCCAACGAGTAGCGAGCTGATGCTGCGGTTGTTGGGGTCAAACCACTTGTAACCGAATTCGGTACTTGCTCCCCAGGCGCTATCGAAATTACTGCTCGCTGTTGAGTAGTTGTAAAAGAGTTGGCTACCTTCACTTTGGCTTAAAGGCAGGAAAAAGGAGGCGTCACCAAGAATTAAGCCTGCCGCTTGCCCAAGAGTATTTCCACTTGCATTGCTTCCCCAGGCACTTGAGCCAAAACCAATCACAGGATTAAGACGTGGATACTGTTCAAGAATGTCTTGTTCACTCGGATCGGATTCGATAGCTCCTTCTTCTGAGATTGTTGCAGCTCCGCTCAAAACGGATAGGCGATAGCCACCTTCATTCAGCGCATTCAAGACATAAGTTGTGCCCCGTATTCCCAAGACCTTGGTGCCAAGGCAACTGTTTTGCGGGCCGTTAATCAGAACTTGGCCTTGGTCGAGACGAAAGCACTCTTCTCCAAGCCTGATCAAGCTGTTGGTTCCAAGGAATCCCAGTGCGCGGTGATCAAAAAGCAGCTCCGCTCTACTTTGACCCGTACTCAGTTCTTGGCCGTCACCTGCCGTTTGATTGATTCGAGCTGGTGTTTTGTCAATAAACACCTCCTTACCGTCCACGATCCTCCGGATCGTGGCTTTTTGAAATGGTGCAGCCATTACCGGCGTGGTCAGTGAGGTAATAGCCAGCAGACCAAGCAGGCTTCGGCGCAAAGTCATCGAAAAGGTGTTGGATGGACACCACTTAGGAATGTCTGAGATCGTGCTGCTACGAAGTGGTGACGGTTTGTAGGGCGAACACACGTTGGGGCTTCTGCCCTTTGATGGGGAATTCACCGAGATCTTCCAGAGGCCATTGATCCCCGATCAGTTCGGCCACAGCTTCGCTCATCACGATTGAGCGGTTGCTTTGTTTGGCAATGTGTTCGAGTCGACTTGCCGTATTCACTGCATCACCAATCACCGTGTAATCCATTCGGCTGTTACTTCCGATATTGCCGCTCACAACCCACCCATAACTCAGAACAATCACCTGTTCCCATGGCTTTTGGCCGTTGGCAATCCAATGCTGATTCAGATGATTCAGACGTTCTTGAATGGCAATCGCGGTTTTGACTCCTGCCTGTGCGTTGAGTTCACCACTGCGTTGCAGTGGTGCTCCAAATACGGCGAGTGCTGCATCGCCGATGAACTTATCGACGGTTCCTTCCTGAGCGTGAACTGCTTCAACGACTTCTGTGAAATACGCGTTCAGCCGTTCTACGAGCCTACGAACCTCGCCCTGCTCAGTCATTGATCGAGTGAAGGCTGTGAAGTTACGGATGTCGCTCATCAGCACGACGACATTCACTAATTGACCTTGAAATAAGCCATCAGCATGATCTGGTTGGTCTGCGATTTCTGCGGCAACCGCAGGAGACAGGTAGCGACCTAGTGTCTTGCGTAGACGTCGTCGCTGCCATTGCAACTTCACAGTTGCATCAGCGCTAGAAACGATCCCTGTGGCAAAGATTGTGATGGCAATGCTGCCGAGTGGAAGCACAAGCCAGGCCTTGGTGATTAACAACACACCAGCAAGGAGTGTGGCTCCAGTTCCGATTGCTGCAATTCCAAGTCGCTGCAAGGGACGCTCTATGCCAGCGATGACGATCCCTAATGCGGCTGCGAGGGTGGCAAGAACCAGGCTCCAACCAGGCATGGGTGGTAGAAATTGAAGGCTACGGCCTTCGAGGCGGTTAGCAACTTCAGTGGCGTGAAGCTCAACTCCTGGCATTCCCGTGGAACCGGAGAACACACTGCGATGTAGGTCTTGAAATACGGCTGCAGTGGGGCCTATCAGCACGACTGCATCCTGGAGCTTCCCCGATTGTTTGAGCGAGGCGTAGGCCTTTGGCTCCAGTAATTCCCAGATCGACAGGTTGGGGATGGTGCGGGGTGGTCCATATGGGGCCAAAAGTGAGAGTCCTGCCTTAACAGGCAAAGGCTTGTCGTTCAATAAGGCTGAGGCCATCCCAGGTGGGACTGCTTGACCAAGCTTTTGACCGAATTCGATGCTGGTGCTGCCAGGTAGTCTTCGCTGCACTCCGTCTGGATCTGGTCGGCCGTTGAGTAGTCCGCGCTTTATCGACGGGTGCGCGTCTTTCAAATCGGGAGTGAGGTCAAGCAATGACAACCCGGCAATTGGTCCTTGGCTGCTTAATGCCTGTACCCCTAAGACCACTTGGCCTGCGTGGCGTCGAAGGCTGTCAGCGAAGGTGGCATCGTCGTCCCTGCCATAACTACTTGGAGTGTCAAACAGCAAGTCGAAGCCAACGACTTTCGCGCCTGCTTCAATCAGGCGATCCAACACCAATGCATGCGTACTGCGAGGCCAGGGCCATTGCTGCAATCTCTGGATTGTCTGGTGATCGCTTAGATCAGCGTTGGCAGCCTGGAGCAGGCTGAAATCATCGATCGCCACGATGACCACCTTTTTGGGCACCGCTCTTGGACCGGTGATCTCTTGAGCCCAGTCGGCAAACCACAGTTCCGTCTGGAGCAGCCCGTTGTGTCCCAGTGAGCCTGCAATCCCGATTGCCCCGCTGAAGATCAGGATTGTGCTGTACTTTTTGAACCAGCTCACACGCCTCATCCCCCGCTGCGGCTGGGCTTAAGCAGACGCTCACTGATGCTTGCCAAATGCTTTGCAGCAGCTTGAAATCCACCAGCTTCGGCTTGTAAGTGGTTCAGTGATGTTTGAAGTTGGTCTCTATTGCCGTCGGAGAGAGCCTGGATTGCGCCCAGTAGCAAGGCCATTTGCTGGTTGCTTTGCCTGCAGCGAGCGCTGCTCAAAGCGAGCATCTCCAGAGCAAGATCGCCATCGAAAAGGGCCAAGCGAAGCAAGGCATCGGCGTTCACTTGGATCAATTCTGCCGGTCCGTCATGGACGCGTACCGTTGCGCTGTGTCGATTGTCTCCAGATAAGCCCATTTCGCCGAGCATTTCTCCGGGCTTGATTCGGGCTAACTCGCATTCAGGGCTGATCTCAACACTGAGCTCTCCGCTCATTAGAAGCAAAATTTCATCGGCATGTTTCTGCTTCTCAATCACGACATCTCCTTGGGCGTAATGCCTGGATTCAGCCTTGAGTTCTTGGAGGTGAGTGACCAGAAGCTGACTCAGTCGGGGATAGACGCCCTTCATGCTGCACTATCTGACTGGTCTCTTCCGCTATAGCGGCTTGCGCCTTTGCTGGCAGCACTGTTGGAATCATTCCACGTCCTGTCTCTCTTGCTGTTACTCCATTCCGTCTGCGATTTCGAGTCTTAGAGAGACCGTATAGCAGGTGACAGGATGTCAGGCTGAGACCGCAGGCTGCATTGGAGTTGGTAGTGGGGTCACAGCCGCCACTCATGAACTTGCCGCTCGTTGTTCTCCTGATAAGGGTTGCAGGGCTTAGGAGGCTGGGGACGCCGCTTCACGCCATCATGAATTGGTTGCAACGCCGTCGTCGCTTCACTCTCGTTTGCTCTGAGCATTGATGTGGGTGTTGCTCTTGATCAGGATTTGAGATGCCGCCACTTTCCGTAACTGCATTGGCTGAAATGCAGATGTTTAACTCCCTGGAACAAGACCACCTGTCGCAGTTGCTCGATAGGCATCGTGAGTCTTCCCATCAGCCTGATCAGGTAGTCGTGATGGAACAAGACTGGGGAGAGTCATTGTTCTTGCTTCGCTCTGGCCTGGCCAAAGTGCGCACCTACTCCGCAGATGGAGATGAGGTGGTGATGTCTCTGCTCGGCGTTGGTGATGTTTTTGGTGAGATGGCTGCGCTTGATGGAGCATCTCGGTCAGCGGATGTGGTTGCTCTGACACCCCTCCGACTGGTCAAACTTCGTGCTGCGCCATTTACTGCTCTTTTGGCAAAGCAACCTGGTTTTGCACTTGCTTTGGCCAGGCTCGAAGCATCAAGGTTGAGGGATCTCAATCAACGTTTTGTGTTGCAGACCGCTGATGCAACGACACGTCTGTTGGATGCATTGGCGTACTTGGCCCGAAAAAGTTCGGCAGCAAATGATCCGCAAGCTTTGATTCCTGTCTTGGCACAACGAGAAATAGCTTTGCTTGCGGGGTTGGCTCGGGAGACGGCGTCTCGCACCCTCAGTAAGTTGCGCACTCGCGGCACTGTGACCGTGACAGAGGATGGGGCATTCACGATTGCTGATCTCAATCCACTGATTCGTAGAGGACTACTGCCGGCGAACTAGATCTTCTTGCTGAAGGCTTTGGTTCAGCCTTGTAAGTAGGTGCTCTGGCGCAAACTGATTTCGAGGTGATCCATCAATCGTCTTGATTCATTGATGCGTAAGGTGCCGCTGCTGATTGCTTTCTCGCTGGCCATGCGTAGCCGTTCCAGGAGCTGATCTGGATCATGTTCCATCATCTGCAGGACGTCGGCGTTGGTATCTCCACGCACCACATGATCCACTTGGTAATCGCCACCGGGCGCAAGGCGGATGTGAGCTGCATCTGTGCTTCCGAACAGGTTGTGCAGATTTCCCATCACCTCTTGGTAGGCGCCACCTAAAAACATTCCGATCAAATAAGGCTCGTTTGGTTTCAGCTGATGGAGTTCGAGCAGAGGCTTGTTTTGTCCGTCATTGATGAAACGATTAAGCTTGCCGTCGGAGTCGCAGGTTAAATCGGCGAAATGTCCCAGACGTGTGGGCTTTTCATTGAGACGATGCAGCGGCATCAGCGGGAAAAGTTGCTGGATAGCCCAGGTGTCTGGAGCCGAGCGGAAAATTGAAAGGTTGGCGTAGTAAGTCTCCGCTAAGACAGCCGGAAGTGCTTTGAGATCATCCGGCAGTTTTTCATCGTCAGGTAGGCGATCGAGTAACGCTCTAGCGCATGCCCATGTGAGTTGTTCCGCCATGCTGCGTTCTTTCAGGCTCAGGTAGCCAAGGCGGAATGCAGCTAAGGCATCTTCTTTGAATTTGAGGGCATCGTTCCAGGCTTCTTGAAGACGCGATGGATCGATCGGCATCTCGATCGGCAAGGCCTCCACATTTTGAAAGGTCTCGCGCAGATTGCGAACGATCAGAGGCTCATCGTCTTCAAGTGGGGGTGCCGGTTGTTGCAGGCCTCCGCTGCCGAGAACGTTGAAGACCAGCACTGAAAAATGGCTGGCGATCGCTCGGCCGCTTTCACTGACGAGTGTTGGTACTGGAACGCCCTTGGGCTCACATCCTTCTTTTACGGTCGCCACTACGTCGTTGGCGTAGTTCTGCAGGGAGTAATTGGTGGAAGCCGCCGTTGCGGTACGACTGCCGTCGTAATCGATGCCGAGCCCACCGCCAACATCCAAATATCCCATCGGTGCACCGAGAGCATGGAGTTCCACGTACATGCGGGAGGCCTCTTGTAAAGCGTCTTTCACCACGGCAATGTCATTGATTTGGCTGCCAACGTGGAAATGCAAAAGCCGCAGCTCGCTGAGAAGGTTGGCGTCACGCAGGGCGTTCACCGTGGAAATGATTTCAGGAGCGGGCAACCCGAATTTCGCTTTGTCTCCTATGGAGCTTCCCCAGCGTCCAGTGCTACGGCTTGAGAGACGTGCCCTGATTCCAATGAGCGGAGCTGCTCCGAGCTCTTGGCTTGCATCGATGATGCGCTGCACTTCGTCGGGCTGTTCGATGACCACCACCGGTCGACGCCCTAGGCGTCTCGCGAGAATGGCTGTTTCGATATACCGCTGATCCTTGTAGCCGTTGCAGATCAGCAGGGCTTCTGGATCGTCAATCAGTGAGAGCGCGATCAGGAGTTCGGCTTTGCTGCCCGCTTCCAATCCGAAATGCCAACGTCTCCCGCAGCTGACTAATTCCTCCACCACGTGGCGCTGTTGGTTGCACTTCACAGGGAATACACCCTGATAGCGACCGTTGTAGTCGTAGCGGGTAATGGCTCGCTCAAATGCTGCGTGAAGGCGTTCGAGCCTGTCTTCGAGGATGTCATCGAAGCGGATCAGCAAGGGCAATCCGAGACTCCGGTCTTGAAGGCCGGCCACAAGCTCCATCAGATCCAGACTTCCGCCACGGTCTCCGCGCGGTTGAACGCTGACATGGCCGCGTGGATTGATGGAGAAGTAAGGATCTCCCCAGCGTTCAAGTCCATAAAGTTGGGCGCTATCGCTCCCCGTCCAGGTGATGGAGTCGGCGAGCACCATGGGAACGGGTAACGATCTAATGGGGAGAATCTAAGGAGCTAGAACTCCTTTGCCGTGGTTGTACTTGCCAATTGGGGTGTCTGGCGTTGACGATGACGACGGTTTTTTCAATGTTATGGCTGCCGAACGCTCTTTTATTGCTATCAAGCCTGACGGCGTTCAACGCGGTCTTGTAGGCGAGATCCTGGGTCGCTTCGAGCGAAAAGGTTTCAAGTTGGTAGGTCTGAAACAGCTCACCCCCAGTCGTGCGCTTGCTGAACAGCATTACGGCGTGCATAAGGAGCGTCCCTTCTTTGCTGGTCTGGTGGACTTCATCACCTCTGGCCCCGTGGTGGCCATGGTGTGGGAGGGAGATGGTGTGATCACCAGTGCTCGCAAAATGATTGGCGCCACAAAGCCGCTGGAGGCCGATCCCGGAACCATTCGAGGTGATCTGGCCGTGAATATCGGACGCAATGTGATTCATGGTTCCGATGCTCCAGAAACGGCTCAGTTTGAGATTGGCCTGTGGTTCCAGCCCTCTGAGTTGAGTGATTGGACTCCGTCCGATCAGAGCTGGCGCGTGGAAGACTGATTGCTCTGCTTTGCCCTCGGCTTGTTGGCTTGACACCCTCGGGATTTCCACCTGGGGGTTTTGTTTTGTCTGTTTAGTTATTGGAATCGGTCCCAGCGGAAGCCGTTGAGCAGCCTTGTGAATTCTGGGCTAATGGCCTGATGGGTGATGGCGTCTGCCAGGAGCTCTGCGGTGATGGCTGCTAACAACACGCCATTGCGATGATGACCGCAGGCCAGCCATAGCCCAGGGATGGGACCTGCCCCCAGCAGTGGGCCTTCGTCTGGAGTGCAGGGGCGAAATCCCCACCAGCGCTCCATCGGTGGCCACGTAGTGGCTTGAGGGAGCAGTGAAGCAAGGCCGCTCTTGAGTTGTCGCTGACCTTGTGGAGTTAGCCCTTCGCAAAAACCAGCGTCTTTTTCGCTTGTTGCCCCAACTACTACGAGACCGTCTTCCCTGGGAACTAAATAGGTTCCAGGCCCGAAAATCACGCGCTTGAGAGCTCCTCTTGGTGCCTGGAGTGACAGCATCTGCCCCTTGACGGGGAATACAGGGAGCAGGGGCAGGAGCTTGGCACTCCAGGCTCCGCAACAAAGCACGGCTTCGTTACCTAAAACGGTCTCGAGTGTTCCTTCGGCGTTGCGGATGCGTGCGCCGGTCAGGGAGGTGCTGTTGTGAAGCAGTCCCTCAACTTCGACCCCTTCTTGAAACATCACGCCGCGATCCACGCAGGCGCTCTCCAGGGCACGCATCAGCTGGCGGCGATTGTCGATCTGGCCGTCTTGCTCAAAGAGCAGGCCTGTGCTCCAGGACGGGCTAAGTCCGGGGAGTTCCTGTTCGAGCTGGCTGCGATTCAGGGATTGTCCAAAACCACTGGTGGAATATCGGTCTCGCTCCTCTGCATCGTGAAATGGAACGATGATTCCGGTCGAGCGCAGTCCACAGGACAGGCCGCTGTCGGCCTCAATTTGTGCCACCCAGCTTGGAACTCGTTCCAGGCTGAGTTGACCGAGTGTGAGTTGGTCTCCGCTGAGGCCCTCGGCGTGTGGTGCAAGCATCCCTGCGGCAACGAAGCCAGCTGCTTCGTTGCGGCGCCTACTCAAGACTGTCACTGCACGGCCGCGCCTAGCGAGTTGATGGGCTACGGCGAGGCCCATCAGTCCGCCGCCGAGGATCAAAATCTGCTCTCTGAAACCGCTGCTTCGTGCCGTCATGTCGAGTTCCGGTCCGCTTTTGCCGTGCCGTGTTGTCTCCCAGAATGATTTCTGATGTGCTGTTGGGCGCTGCCTTAAGGCCTGAGATGTAGGTCAGGACAGAGCATTAAAGTTCAAAGTTTCAATATTGTTAAGGATCACGACACCAGGGCTTTTGCTGATTGGGCTTAGGGAGATTTCAAGCCTGAGGTTTCCTTTTTTGGTGACATCAATTTTAAGAGCTTTGTCCCACTTCGCAGTAGTGGGAACAATAAAAGGATCTCCCAACAATTCACCTAGAACAGGTGAAAGCAGAATCCTGTCTCCCTCCTCACTGTTGAAGTCTTCAATGATTTGCGGGCCATCGATAAGGCTTTTGAGGCCAATGACAAAAACGTCGGCACCAGGTCCGCCGTTTAGGCGATTGCTGCCCCCATTCCCATTAAGTTTGTCATTACCGAATCCACCTTGGAGGTAATCATCTCCTGCTTCGCCTTGAAGGATGTCATTCCCTTGTAAACCCTGAAGCGTGCTGCCATGGGTAGATGAAGTGATGAAATCGTTGCCTAATGTTCCAACATAAAAAGAGCTTTTTGTGGAGATTACCGTTTGCGTCAGTGATGATTTGATTGCCGATTGATGTTCCTTGAGAGTTAGCTCGATGGCTTTAGAAAGTATTTTGTGCCCGGATTCGGTTGGATGCAGTGAGTCGAAGTAGAGAAAACCATCTTCGGTTCGCTTCCGGTGGATTGTGTGATTCCGTTCAGCGAAGGGGAGTGCGTTGTAGAGGATTCCGTCTTTCTGATCTAGCTGAGCCTCCTCTTGCGCAGATTCTGTTGTGTTGATGATTCCGTATTTTTTGAAGTTTCCGAGTTCGTTGCCAAATCGCTCCCAGTTATATTGGTATTCATTATTAAAAGGAATTATCGTTGCATAGGGGAACATTTTTGTAACAGCTTCTGCTATTTGTTTGGTTTTGGCATGTAGGTCTGAGGCGGAACCAGATTGAATTTGATCTTGCCAACTCCTTGGAAGATCTCTTAGGTAAGGAAGGGCATAGCTCACCCCATCTACGCTGCCGAAGATCGGCGCACCGCTTGAGATCAAGATAGTTTTTGCATTGCTTTTGCGCAGTAAGGTGATCAGGTTGGCTTTGCTGTTGTTCAGAATCTTCTCAAAACCTGTGCTGAGATCTTGTTGTTGTAGGACCATCGCCAAGAGGTCATTTCCTCCCCCCCATATCACTGTGAGTTGGCCAGAGAGGTCATGGTTGTCACTTTGAAAAAAGTGCTCAATCTGTGAACGTATTCCTAGTTTACTAACTGCATATGGAGGCTTCAGTAGTTCTAGAGGGAATTGTCCAAGGGAATTTAATACATCAAAGATTGTATTTCGGCCAGTCAATGCACCGCCCAGAGCATATGAAGGATTTAGGTCGTTTGCTTTGATCGGGCTTGGCCCCCCTCCAATCAAGCTATTTGTAATGTCTTGGCAGAAATTATCTTGAATGGATGCGCCAGCGGATTGTCGCAAGAAGGTTTGCCAGTTGTTATTCGAATGGTTGAAGGTTGTGCCGCTCCATCCAGGCTGAGATTTAGGGTAGAGAACGTTTTTATACATGGCTGCTGATCTCGATCCAAAGTCGCTCATGCTGTCGCCAAATACAGTTATGCCTTTTATATTTTTCTGATCATAGTTTGCACTAGTAGATCTTTCGATTGGTGTCGGTGTAGGGCAATCGAAATACATTTTTTAGACATGAGATACCTTATTTTATCCCTTTTGCTGTTGATCTTTTTCAGGATGGTGATGCTTCATCGGTTGCAGTTGTGGAGCCTTGCTGATTGGAGGGGATTACTGCCTTCCGTAAGCGTCAAACCTTAATTATTGGTGTCAGCACCATAGGATTGACTGGCTTTGACGACGCTCACAGTTGATGGCAGCACCTGCAGCAACGGAACAGGCCTGGGAAGCCGTGATTGGCTTGGAGACCCACGTGCAGCTCGGTACTAACAGCAAAATTTTTACAGCTGCTTCGACCGCTTTCGGAGATGATCCCAACACCCACATCGATCCGGTGGTCTGTGGCCTCCCAGGGACGCTTCCTGTTTTGAATCAAAAAGTGCTCGAGTATGCCGTCAAGGCTGCGATGGCCTTGAATCTGAATATCGCTGAGCACAGCAAATTCGATCGAAAGCAATACTTTTATCCAGATCTACCGAAGAACTACCAGATCTCTCAATTCGATGAGCCGATTGCCGAAAACGGCTGGATTGAAGTGGAAGTTGCGGAAAAAGGAAAAGAGTCTTACCTGAAAAAGATAGGGATCGAGCGCCTTCACATGGAGGAAGATGCCGGCAAGTTGGTTCATGCGGGAAGTGATCGATTGGCTGGCTCCACGCATTCCCTCGTTGACTACAACCGCGCTGGTGTGGCCTTAGCTGAAATCGTCAGCAAACCAGATTTGCGCAATGGCCGCGAAGCGGCTGAATATGCATCTGAAATCCGTCGGATCATGCGCTATCTGGGAGTGAGTGATGGAAATATGCAGGAAGGCTCCCTGCGCTGCGACGTGAACATTTCCGTTCGTCGTGGTCCTGACGCCCCCTTCCGCACGAAGGTAGAGATCAAGAACATGAACTCCTTCTCAGCGATTCAGAAGGCGTGTGAGTACGAAATTAAACGTCAGATCAAGGCCTACGAGAACGATGAACCGATTGTTCAGGAAACGCGGCTGTGGGATGAAGCGAAGCAGCTCACCAAGAGCATGCGCACCAAGGAAGGTGCCAGCGATTATCGCTTCTTTCCCGATCCTGATCTTGGGCCGATCGAGGTGAGTATTGATCAGCGTGAAGCCTGGCGTAGCGAGCTGCCAGAGCTGCCATCTGCCAAGCGTCATCGCTATGCGGAAGTGTTAGGTCTCTCGCAGTACGACGCTCGCGTGTTGACGGATGAGCGCTCGATGGCGCAGTACTTCGAATCTGTAGTGGAAACAGGTGCAGATCCAAAACTTTCGGCGAATTGGATCACCGGAGACATCGCTGCTTATGTGAACAGCAATCGTCTTGTTTTCAGTGAATTGGCCTTTCGTCCTGAGCAGTTGGGAGAGATGGTCAAGCTGATTGATGGGAGCAAGATCAGCGGAAAAATTGCTAAAGAGATTCTGCCCGAGCTTCTCGAAAAGGGTGGTTCACCAAAGGCGATTGTTGAAGAGCGTGGACTCGGGATGATCAGTGATCCTGCAGCGATCACTGCGATCGTGGAGGAGTTACTGGCAGCTCACCCTGATGAGGTTGAAGCCTTCCGTGGTGGCAAGAACAAGCTGCAGGGCTTCTTTGTTGGTCAACTGATGAAAAAAACAGGTGGGAAGGCTGATCCCAAATTAGCGAATCAGATTCTGAGCCAAAAGTTGAAGGGTTGATTGTTCAATTCAATGGTATTTCGGTTATGTGGAAGCACTGATACCTGAAAACGAAAACTACAAATCGTTTGATTAAAGATCTTCATCCTTCGCTGACTTTTTGTCGCTAATGATTTCCATTAAAAAAAGGGCCGTAAGGCCCTGGAATTCATAAAAAGATGAGAGGTTTAAAAAAGACCAACATCACTGGTGACATTGGTGTGAACACTTGTATTGCGCCGATTGCTCCAGCGTTGGTTGTTCCAGCGTTGGTTGTTGGTGCGTTGGCTGTAGCGTTGATTTTGATTAAAAGCGTTGTTGTAGCGACGATTGTCGTAACGTCTGTTGTCCTGGTTGTAGGAGCCAACGGCGGAGCCGTTGTAAGAGCCGACGGTATTGCCGGAATTGTATGTATTGCCGGAATTGATTCCACCGATGGAGTTTCCATGTCCACAGATGGTTCCACTACCTGAACATCGAGTGCCTGCATTCTCTGCAAAAGCTGCGATAGGAGAAGCTGAGAGTCCGAGGCTGGAGATAGCGAGTGCGAGTGCGAGTGACTTAAACATGATGGATTGTGTGAGGAGTTCAGGAATGTTTTCCTGTTGTTTTAATGATGATTGGCCTTTGATTCTTTTGTTGTGACCTGAATTTTGGTTTGATGTGAGCTTGGTCACAGTGAAGTTTTTTGGACAAAATAAAAGCCCTCCTGAAAGAGAAGGGCTTGTGGCGCGTATAGAAATGCTTTGGGAAGGTGCTAATTTACTTTTTAAGCAAAGTTTTAAATGATGTGATTTTTTTGATTTGTGTTGCTTTGCGTGAGAGGGGCTTAGGGATTATGTGCTGCTTTTTGAATGTTTTTGTTGCAAGTACTTTTCCGGATTGAGTTGGTGATTTGGCGGGAGACTTTTTGTTGAATGATTTTTTGATGAGAGTTGATGATTTGGAAGGAGTTGTTTTGATGAACGCCTTGGCTTTCTTTGTTTTTGCCTTTTTGAGCTGAGTATTTTGGAGTGCTTCTAGTGTTCTAGGTCTGATGCTGATTGTTGACTTAGGGACTGTGATGTTGGGGAATCTGGTAATAGTAGGCCGTACTATTGTGTTTCCAGAATTTGAGGAATTTTCAGAATTGGAAGTGTTCCCAGAATTGGAAGTGTTTCCAGAATTCGATGCATTGCCCGAGCCGATATCACCGACTCCATTCCCATCGCCGCAGATGGTTCCCATGCCATCGCAGCGATTGCCGTTGTGGATCTCGGTGACGTTGCTGCTGACATCTCCGCGGTCATAGGTGCCAAACAGGGCTCGGAAACCTTCTTGTACCGCTGCGCCAACAATGATTTCGCCGATGTTTGGACCTTGGGGTTGCTCCTGATGAATGGCGACATTTGCTTCTGCATGGGCTTGCTCAGCGTCTTGTTCCATGGGGAGTGTGTTCAGAGCCATTTGGTCTCCCAGTTGAGGAATGGGCAGGCAGCTCATTGCTGGTGTCGTGAGATCTGCTGCACTGCGTGCGATCAAGGCACCGCTTGAGCGATCAAAGCAATCAAATCCCATTGGAATGGATTGCGCGAAGGCGGCTGGAGAGGCGAGTAGGGCAGCACCGCCAAAAGCGAATGCGGAGAGGAAGCGGAGTGAAGAAGTCATTTTTCGGAGGTGTGAGGTGGCACCTGTTGGGTATGAATTCAGCATCTCCGTTTGGATTGGATTGTGTGATGAACTGAATCACGGAGTGCTGTGATGTTGGTCACACGATGATTGTTGACTGGAGAATCACGCTGGAAACGAAGATTTCATTGTGGAGACTATGGAAGTTGATTCTGTTAAGACCCTCCATCTTGTGGGCGTTATTGTTTTTTCTGCCTGATTATTGATTTTATTGCTTAGCGATTAACATTAGTGTCTTTATTGATTAATTTTGCCAATCAATTGGCAATTGTGTAAAAGGTTGATAATGCTGATACGGGTGTTCGAATTGCAGAATGGCTTTTGGGAGGTAAAATGTATATTCTTGCCAATAAGCTTGATTGTAGAAAATACAGCTGGTCAACGCTCAAGTGTCGTTCGCTACATGTTGATAGCTGCTTTGTCCTACTCGATTGTGGGATTGTCTGTTCATGCTCTTGGTGAGAATTCTTGGACCCTTGCTCTCTTTGCGCGAGCATTATTTGGTTTGCCTTTTGCTTGGTATGGGGCAAAAGGAATACCTATCACGAAAGATCAGCTTTTTGAGAAAAGTCTCCTGTTAAGAAGCGCATTGGCAGTTTCTTTTATTGCATTCTTTTATTATTCGCTGCAAATTATCAGGCCTGGTGATGCATTTGCTCTGGTCAGCATGAGGCCACTTTGGGTTGCTGGGATTTATGTTTTACTGAAAAGAAGTAAGACGAAATTGATTTTCTGGTTGCTCTCAATTGTTGGGGTTTTTGGCGTAGTCCTCATGGAGGGAAGTCGATTATCTGGAAGCCATCAATTTATACTTATTGCATGTGCTATTGGTGTACTTGGGGCAGGATCGACAATAACAATCGACTTATGCAAAAGTCATAGTGATCGCTTGATGACCCTTCACTACACAGGGCTCATGTTCTTGGTTTCGTTGGTATTTCTGTTTTTGACTGGAAGCAATTTGGGACTGATTGACTGGTTAGATCCTAAGACATTTTTGTTATTTGTTTTGATGGGGTCGGCTGGTAATCTTTATACGTTGTTTAGTATTAAAGCAGTAAAAAAGGCAGGAGCTGAAGTGGGTTCTTCAATTGTTTTGCTTACCACTGTATTTGCATATGTAGCGGGGCATCTGATTTGGAGAGATGGCTTTTCTTTGATTGGTACCGTTGGTATCATTTTGACATTGATGCCATGTATTTCGATCGTTGGCTTTGGCAATCTATTAGGAAAGAATACCTTTGTTTCTAATCCTTAGCCGCTGCCGAATGTCGAGCAATTAATGATTTTGCTTCTAAACTTTCGGGCGTGACGGGGTTGACTTCCTGCTGAATCTAATCCTTCGATAGTTTGATCCGTTTAGTTGATGGCTATTCGGCTGGGCTTGCAAGGAGGAGTCTAAATATAATTTATTTGATGCAATAAGAAGATTGTGTTTTTGTCTTGAAGGATTGATATTTAGCTCTAATTAGATTGCAAAACAGAACGCCCGTCCGGAGCGATAAGCACTACGTTGAGCACCGAGGGACTATCTCCGTACTCTTCCCATCCAGGCTTTCCGCCAGGAATGGTGAACTCGATCCCAGAGGCATCGGATCGAGTGATGCAGGGATTTCCTGCGGCAGTACGAAACATGCAACTGCTCGGTCGGTATTGAGAGAGCCCGCCATTGAGTGCAACAGCGGTGCCGCGCGCCAGATTCAGAGCACGCTTGGCAGCGAATGGATCAATGGGGGCTGAACGAGATGTTTCAAGGGCGCTATCCGCTGGGAGACAACGGATCGCTGGGGAACTGATGTCGATGTCACTTTCAGCCACCTGTTCCCCGCTGCTGCGGTCGAAGCATTGGAAGGCCATGGCGTTCGCTGCTGGGATGGCACTGAGGGAACCACCGCTCCCAAGCAAAACAAGAACTGATGCAATAGACGTGAACTTCCCCATACCTTCGCTCAAAACACTTCGCTGATACTCATTCTGTGGGAGAGGCTTCAGGGCGTTGCTTTCGTTCCTGCGTTGATGGAACGTTGTATGACGTTCTCGCTCATAACAATTTAGAGACCTGCTCTTGCCAGCCATTGGGGGTTCCGCTGTTGTCGATGACTTGATCTGCAAGTTGGCTTTTGCGTTCAAGCGGCCATTGGGCCTGGATGCGCTGCTCTGCTTCAATCACTGAGAGGCCATTACGAGCCATCAGCCTTTCCTGTTGCTGCTTGCGAAAGCAGGACACTACCCACACCTCAGTGCATAACTCTTCCAGACCTTTTTCGAAAAGCAAGGGAATGACAAGCGCCAACGCTGGAGCTTCAGCATGACGTGCGATGTCTTGTTCAAAGCGTTCCAGGACCTCTGGGTGAATGAGTTGTTCAAGCCACAAGCGTTCTTTTGAGTTCTGAAAAATGATTTGACCAAGGGCCTGCCGATCGATCTTTCGAGTCGTCCCTATGGCTTCTTCTCCACTCTTTACTTGCTGCTCCACCCTGGATCCGAAACGCTGAACCACTGCTTCTGTGAGATGGCTTCCCGGCATTAGGGCCTCATGGGCATAAAGATCAGCATCAAGAACGGGCAACCCACGGGAGAGCAAATAGCTCCCAATGCTGCTCTTGCCACTAGCGATCCCGCCAGTGATTCCGATGCGACGTTGTTGTTGACCTTGCCAGCGGTGGGATGCACCCAAGGGTGTTGGGATGGATCATGAGTTCACAGATGTATTAGCAAAGCTCTCATCTGATGAGGATGGCGGCGTAGAAAGAGCGGAGTGGGTGTTGCTCCTCTCCGATTGATGACGCAATCTTCGATCTGGTCTCCAATCTCAGGGGGAATTACAGCTCCCACTGGCTTTCAGGCCTCGGGAATTATTGCTGGCCTTAAGCCTTCAGGAAAGCCCGATCTATCGCTCTTGGTGGCCCCTGAAGGGGCGGTCTGTGCGGGCACCTTTACAACATCTATGGTGCGAGCTGCCTGTGTCGATCTTTGTGCAGATCGCTTGATCGATTCGGATGGCAGGGTCAGGGTTGTGGTGACCAATTCTGGCCAGGCCAATGCCTGTACAGGTGATCGGGGTCTGGTTGACAGTTTGGGCATTACGCAGGCAGTGGCGGATTGTCTGGGCCTATCTCAGGAACAGGTGTTGATCTGTTCCACCGGGGTGATCGGTGTACCGATTTCAATCAAGAACCTTCTGCCAGCAGTCGCTCCACTGGTGGCGGCGTTGAAAGCTAATGGGGGGGATGAAGCCGCAAACGCCATCCTCACCACTGATCTGGTTACTAAGCAGATCGCTCTTGAAGCCCAGATCGGAGAACGCTGCGTCCGTATTGGTGGGATGGCCAAGGGATCAGGAATGATTCACCCGGACATGGCCACGATGCTTGGCTACATGACCTGTGATGCATCTGTGCCCTTTGATTTGTGGCAAGCAATGGTGCGCCGGGCTGTTGATCGTTCGTTTAACGCCATCACCGTGGACGGTGACACCAGTACCAATGACACCTTTTTGGCTTTTGCGGCTGGGGATCCGCTGCCACCGGATCAGCTCGAGGTGTTGGAGGAGGGCGTGACATTGGTCGCCCAAGCTTTGGCTCGCTCGATTGCCCGAGATGGTGAGGGTGCCACCTGTCTGATTGAAGTTCAGGTAGAGGGAGCCAACTCAGAAAGAGATGCGCTGCGTATTTCACGCACCGTTTGTGGGTCGTCCCTGGTGAAGACGGCTGTTCATGGAAGGGATCCCAACTGGGGGCGAATTGTTGCGGCAGCTGGTCGGGCTGGGGTGGCTTTCTCGCCTGATGCACTGGCTCTTTGGATTGGACCTCATCAGTTGATGGCAGCTGGTGAGCCATTGCCTTTTGATCGTGCTGCAGCCTCCACCTACATCAGCGAACGCGCTTGTGGCCGTTACCTCCTTGATGACACTGTGGAAATTCGGCTTTCCATTGGTGACGGTGCAGGTCATGGCACCGCTTGGGGTTGCGATCTCTCAGACCAATACGTACGTATTAACGCCGATTACACCACCTGAGGCCTGGACATCGCTGCCAAAATAGTTGCGCTACGGAGGCCCCGCTTGTGACTGCTGAGACCAACCCCTCCACGCTGAAGGCAAAACGGCGATCAGCGCCTCGCTTTTGGGTTGGTCCGTTGGTTGCTGGTGTTTGCTTTGCGCTTGGTTATGGCATCACGCAGCGCATTGTCCTGATCCGAGCTGGGTTGCAACAACCTGAGAGGCAGACGTTTTTTGCTGACCGTTCCTTTCCAGGCGACAGCCTTGAAGCATTGCGGCTTCGGCATGGAGAAACCAACGCTCTTGCGGCCGATGTAGCAGCGAAGGAAGTGATTGATGCAAAAACCTTGAAACAATCCAAGGAGGTGAAAGAGGCCAAGCTCGCAAAAGAGCTTGAACAACGCAAAGCCAAGGAGGAGGCAGAAAGGATTGCGGCAGCAGCCATCGCGCGTGAGCGCAGGCAGCAGGCGGCCGCGACTACTCCTCGGCGCGTTGAAGACATTCCTGCGCTGAACGAAGCAGCAGTGTTTGAGACCACAGCCCCAGCTGAGTTGTTGGATCCACAGCTGCCTTTCAGTGAGCCATCGCTGTTGCCAAGCGACGCTCCTGAACTCCCTCAAACAACCCTCAGTGAGCCGTCATCGATGCCAACCCAGGATCCTGAGCTGCCCCAACCGAGAACTGATTCTCCTGAACCAATGCAAGCGATTGTTGAGCCCGGTTTTGTTGAGCCAGTGTTGGAGGAGAGAGAATTATTGATCACCCCGATTGGTGCGCCTCCGGCTCCCTGATCAAATCTCTCTGATCAAACGTCGCTGATCGAGAGCTAAATCTGCCACAGTTCCATTGTTAAAACTGTTGGCCATGACCTCCAGAGATGCTCTGCTTAGAGCGGCGATGCATCGTGTGCTCGCTCGGATGGGTCACGGCGTGGCTGATGCCGCAGCTGGCTTCGCGGTCTTGATGCAAGATGCGCCGGAGCGTGTTCGCCAGGAATGGGATTTATTTCAGGAGGAAGTGAAGGCGGAGGCCGAGAGGCTTGAGCGGGAGGGAGATGAACGTGAGGATGACGAAAAGCCTTCTTCTGCCTCAACCGCTGAGGAAAGTCTGCAGACAAAAATTGATCAGTTGCGAGCCAGGGTGGCTGATCTTGGGATGCGAATGGAGGAGCGGTCTTGATCCTGTTAAGTCGGTTGCAGGGCGTTCTGCGTAAGACCTTTAGGGGCCTTCGAATTTGGCGCGTTGTTCTGACCTTGCTGGTGATGCTGTGGTGGGATGCCAAAGCTTTCAGCTATCCAGGAGGTCCGACGAAGGCGCGCCGCGAGGCCCGTCAGAAGCTGCGTGCTCATTGGTTGACGCAAGAGCTCCTTCAGCTCGGGTCTGCGTTCATCAAACTCGGGCAATTACTCTCTGCTCGGCCCGATGTTCTGCCTGCTGGCTGGGTTTCTGAACTGGCGGAACTGCAGGATCGTGTTCCATCGTTTTCGTTTGATCGCGCTCAACGAGTCCTCGAGGAGGAGCTTGGCGCTCGATGCGCTGAGATCATTGATTTGGATGAGCAACCCTTGGCAGCGGCATCCCTGGCCCAAGTTCATCGGGCGAGCCTTCGCAGTGGTCGTCAAGTGGTGCTCAAAATTCAGCGTCCAGGATTGGAACGTTTGTTTCGGCTGGACCTAGAGGTCATGCAACAGGTGGCATCTGTGCTTCAGCGCCATCCCAAGTGGGGACGAGGGCGCGACTGGGTTGCCATGGCGCAGGAGTGCAGGAGGGTTTTGCTGAGGGAACTTGATTTTCGTCTTGAAGCTCAACACGCAGCGCGATTCCGTCAGCAGTTTCTGGATGATCCAAAGATTCGTGTTCCAGGCGTGGTGTGGGAGCTCAGTACAAGGCGTGTGCTCTGTCTCGATTATTTGCCAGGGATCAAAATCAACGATCGTGCGGCACTACAGGAAGCCGGAATCGATCCAACCTCTGTGGCAGAAATCGGTTCTGCCAGCTATCTGCAACAGCTCGTTCGCTATGGCTTTTTTCATGCGGATCCTCACCCAGGAAATTTGGCGGTTGCGGCTGATGGCTCTCTCATTTATTACGACTTCGGGATGATGGGTCAGCTGTCCGAGCGCCTACGCAGGCGGTTGGGAGGGATGGTGAGAGCTGCTGCAGCCCGTGATGCAGCAGCTCTTGTGGATGAGATGCAGGCGGCTGGAGTGATTGCCACTGGGGTCGATGTTGGGCCTGTTCGACGTTTGGTGCGCTTGATGCTGAACGAAGCACTCACGCCTCCGTTCAGTAGCTCCGTGATCGACAAATTATCCGGCGATCTTTACGAGTTGGTGTACGGGCAGCCATTTCGTTTGCCAGTGGAGCTGATCTTCGTGATGCGAGCTCTGTCCACCTTTGAAGGGGTTGGCAAAAGCCTTGATCCGGGCTTTAGCCTTGTAGCGATTGCAAAACCCTATCTGCTGCCGCTCATGACTTCCAGTGGATCTGGCTCCAATGATCTTTTGAATGAATTTGGTCGTCAGGTGGGTGCCCTGAGTTCCAGGGCAGTGGGCATTCCTCGCAGGCTCGATGAAAGTTTGGAGCGATTGGAACAAGGGGATCTGCAACTGCAGATCCGTATGGGTGAATCAGATCGCCAGTTCCGGAGAATGGTGACGGCTCAGCATTCCATCGGTCAATCGGTATTGCTAGGTGGCCTTGCTGTGGCAGCAGCTTTAATGGGCGCGAGCGCTAGGCCGCTTTGGGCATTGCTTCCTCTAGGGGCTGCCGTACCGGTCGGGATGGGCTGGCTGAAGCTGCAGGTGAAACTACGCAAGGATGGTCGGATTGAAAATATTTCGGGAACTAATTCTTCTTCCTAGATGTTGCTAAACTTGCACTTGTAATATTGATAAATTAAATCTAAATTGCTCGAGGCGATTGTTTTAATTGGTCGATTTTAGGGCAGTAGCTTTGAAGGATCTCTCGAGCTTCTTCCAGCTTTTCTGATTCGAAACTACGTCCTCCTTTCAGTGATTGCCATGGCTTTCCATCTTTCTCCCATTTAGCGGTGTAATCAATGCAGTCACCGTCAACTCTCCAACTCAGGCTGCGTGGTCCTGATGGACGCCCTCTAACAAACACAGATGCTGTTCGAACACATTTTTTAAGGGAGCCAACGCCTGTGCAAGTTTGCGTTCCAGGTTTCCAGTAACCAGATGTTCCAGGATCGTTGTAATGATAAATATATCTCCATGATAAATAGCGCCCATATTTGTTTTTATTTTTTACTGCAACAACTGAATCAGGGAAGAAATAGCTAATGGCTCCATCTCTTCGTATATGTGCAACGGCTCCTCTCGGTGTTTGAAGTCCGAACCGGTCAATATTGTTTGAGGTTGTGATTGGAGAGATCCCCTCTGTTTGAGCCTCCACGCAGCCCAGATAATCAGATGCTTTGAGGCACTTCTCGTGCACTTCCTCGGAGACTTCGGTGGAAGCCCAGGCCGGAGATTGCAGGGTCAGAGGAATCAGTAATCCAAACAGTGGAGCCGCAACTAGAGCTGGGTTGGCTTTCAATTTCATAAGGGAAGGCGGTGAAAGCAGCACTCAGTCGCGACCCCGCGGCCCCTGACCTGTCGCGCCGGCGTACACCGCTTGATTGCCAAGTTCATCTTCTATGCGCAAAAGCTGGTTGTATTTGGCTACTCGTTCACTGCGGCTTAGTGAACCGGTTTTGATCTGCCCTGCACGGGTGGCCACGGCTAGATCAGCGATCGTTGTGTCCTCTGTTTCGCCGCTGCGGTGGCTGATCACGCTGGTGTAACCAGATCGACCGGCTAGGTCGATTGCTTGAAGCGTTTCGGTGAGTGAACCGATTTGATTCACTTTGATCAGGATCGAATTAGCGGTATTGGCGTCGATTCCTCTCTGGAGGCGCCTGGTATTGGTAACAAACAGGTCATCTCCAACCAATTGAATGCGTTTTCCAAGGCGATTGGTGAGCAAGGCCCAACCCTCCCAATCATCTTCTGCCAGTCCATCTTCAATGGAGATGATCGGGAAACGGTTCACAAGCTGCTCCAGCTGATCCACCATCTCCGCACTGGTATAACTTCCGCCGCTGAAGGCATAGCGACCACCGTCATAAAACTCGGTACTTGCGACATCCAGCGCAAGGGAAATCTGCTCGCCTGGTATGTAACCAGCTTTTTCGATCGCCTGGACAAGCACTTCTCCGGCTTCTTCATTGCCGAGGTCAGGGGCGAAGCCCCCCTCATCTCCCACCGAGGTGCTCATGCCCTGTTCACTCAGCAGGTTCTTCAGCGTGTGGAAGACCTCAGTGCCCATTCGCAGTGCTTCTCGGAAGCTTGGTGCACCATGAGGAACAAGCATGAATTCTTGGAAATCCAAGTTGTTGGCGGCATGGGCGCCACCATTAATCACGTTCATCAAAGGGACCGGTAGCAGCGTGGCCATCGGCCCTCCCAGATAGCGATAGAGCGGTAGACCTAACCCGTTGGCTGCAGCACGGGCGGTTGCCATGCTCACTGCAAGAATTGCATTGGCACCCAGGCTGGATTTGTTGTCACTGCCGTCTAGTTCAAGCATTGCTGCATCGACGCTTGCCTGATCCAGAGAGGAGAGGCCGCAGAGAGCTGGGGCGATTCGGTCTTCGATGTGATCCACTGCTTTCGTGACGCCTTTCCCCATATACCGGTCGCCTCCGTCACGAAGTTCATGAGCTTCATGGGCACCAGTGCTGGCGCCACTGGGAACGATCGCGCGCCCACTTGCACCGCCCTCCAGCAAGACCTCTGCCTCAACGGTGGGGTTTCCGCGGGAATCCAAAACCTCCCTGGCCACGATGGTATCGATGACGAGATCGAGTGAATCGTGCACGGGCAGTGGAGGGAAGACTGAACCAATCCTATGGAACGCCCCCTGCCGCAACTCTGTGGGTTTTGGCACCATGTTGAAAGAACGGTTGGAACCAGCAGCATGCGCATGCTTCACACCATGCTCAGAGTGGGTGATTTGGAGAGATCAATCCGCTTTTACACTGAAGTCTTGGGGATGCAGCTACTACGCCGGAAGGATTATCCGTCCGGCCGATTCACTCTTGCCTTTGTGGGATTTGGTGATGAACGCGAGAACACGGTGCTTGAGCTAACTCATAACTGGGACACGGATCATTACTCCCTCGGAGATGGCTATGGCCACATTGCCCTTGGTCTCGACAATATTCATACAGCTTGTGCTGCGATTGCAGAAAAGGGTGGTCGTGTCGTTCGTGAGCCGGGTCCGATGAAACACGGCACCACATTGATTGCGTTCGTCGAAGATCCAGATGGTTACAAGGTGGAACTCATTCAGCGCTCTTCCAGATCAGACGCGGCCTAAACACGCTTCAACCAATGACTTCGATTACTCGCACCAGTTCTGAGCCTCCAGTCAGCCTTACTTCAGAGCCAGATCGCTTCAGTGACGACGCTTGGGAAATTTTGCTGTCTGGACAAGATGTGGCCCGTCGCTGGCGTCATGCAGATCTAGATGTGGAGCATCTGTTGCAGGTCCTTTTCAGCGATCAGCGCTATCGGCGCGTAACCGAGGCATTGTCGCTACCGATCGACCGGCTGCTCGACCGCCTCGAGGCCTTTTTGGCTGAGCAGCCCATGGCTCGGGGAGAGGATTTGTATGTAGGAGAAGACCTTGAATCTCTTCTTGAGGAAGCGGATCGGGTGCGCTCTCTCTGGGGTTCCAGATTGATCGATGTGTCCCATCTGCTGATCGCGATGGGGAGGGACCAACGCCTTGGCGCTGATTTATTTGCTCAATTTGGATTGCCTGCCGATCGGCTTGAAGCAGAACTGACCCGTCCTCCGGATCGATCACCGTCAATCGTTGTGCCGCCTCCTGTTCCCAAGCCTCGGCCCCAATTTCAGTCCAGACAAGAAACCCCTGAGAGCTCTGCCCGTCAATTTGCAGCCTCGGTTCCTCCAGCGCAAATGCCTTCAGCAAAGAAAGCACCTCTAAGGGAGCAGCCTTTGCAGATGGATGCATCGCCTCAGGCGCCGATCAACACTGTTGATCTGTCTCTGGAGCCTCTAAGTGAGCCGACTGCCCTTGAGAGTTACGGCCGCGATCTCACTGCAGCAGCAGCCGCTGGTCAGCTTGATCCAGTGATCGGTAGGGATGGTGAAATTCGCAGTCTGATCAAGGTGTTGTCGAGACGAGGTAAAAACAATCCGGTGTTGATTGGTGCTCCTGGTGTTGGAAAGACTGCGGTCGCCGAACTGCTGGCACAGAGAATTGTTGCCGGCGAAGTGCCCGAATCTCTACAAGGTCTGCGCTTAGTTGCCCTTGATGGTGGCGCTTTGATTGCTGGAGCCAAGTTCCGAGGTCAATTTGAGGAACGTCTTCGGGCCGTGCTTGATGAGGTGAGTGATCCCGAGGCAGCTGTTGTGCTGTTCATTGATGAACTACACACCGTGGTGAACAGTGATCGATCCAGCGCAGATGCTGCAAGCCTGTTGAAACCCGCTCTGGCTCGTGGGGAGTTGCGGTGCATCGCGGCGACCACTCCTGAGGATTACCGCCGCACTGTGGAGAAAGACCCTGCTTTGAACCGTCGCTTTCAGAAAGTGCCGATTCAGGAACCGTCAATTGAGTTGAGCGTGGACATCCTTCGTGGATTGAAGGAGCGTTATGAGTTGCATCACGGAGTCACCATCACCGATGAGGCGGTGATGGCGGCAACACGCTTGGCGGATCGCTACATCAGTGATCGTTGTTTGCCTGATAAGGCCATCGATTTGATCGATGAAGCAGCGGCTCAACTGAAAATGGATGTGACTTCCAAGCCTCAGGTCGTGGAGGATGCAGAGGCTGATTTACGCCGCGTGGAGTTGGCGGTTCTTGCTGCTGAGCAAGCACCAGAGGCGGAACGGGTTCAGCTCCAGCGCAATCGCCTCGAGGCGTCATCGCGACTGAGTGTATTAAGGGAGCGTTGGCAGGCGGAACGAGAACAGCTTGAGGAGTTGCGAGAGCTGCTTCAAGAAGATGAAGACCTCCGCCATGCCATCGCAGAAGCAGAACGTGACGGAAATTTGGAGGAGGCTGCTCGGCTTCAATTTGACCAGTTGCATCGCGTCCAGCAACGCCGAGCCGATCTCGAACAGTTGCTGAATGAGGCACAGGAGGCGGGATCCGCCATGTTGAGAGAACAGGTGGAAGCTGCTGATATCGCGGATGTCGTGGCGCGCTGGACTGGGATTCCGATTCAGCGCCTCCTGGCTGGTGAGCGTCAGAAGCTGCTGGAACTTGAGCAGCGTCTCGAAGAGCGGGTCATTGGTCAGCCAGAGGCAGTGCAGGCTGTGGCCGCAGCCATTCGTCGTGCCCGTGCTGGCATGAAAGATCCCCGTCGGCCAGTGGGTTCGTTCCTGTTTTTAGGACCTACGGGAGTAGGCAAGACGGAGCTCGCTAAAGCACTTGGCGCCCTCATGTTTGATGAAGAAGAGGCGCTTGTTCGTCTTGATATGAGTGAGTTCATGGAACGAAATGCAGTGGCGCGCTTGCTTGGGGCTCCTCCTGGTTATGTGGGCTACGAAGAAGGTGGACAGCTCACAGAGGCTGTTCGGCGCCGTCCTTACGCGCTGTTGCTGCTGGATGAAATTGAGAAAGCTCATCCAGATGTGTTCAATGTTTTGCTGCAGGTGCTTGATGACGGTCGGCTTACTGACTCGCAAGGTCGCACGGTGGATTTTCGCCATACCGTGGTGGTAATGACGAGTAATTTGGCCAGCCGGGCGATTCTTGACTCGGCGCGACAAGCCCAGTCGGGGGATGAAGCAGGAGCGGCCCAGGTGCTCAACACCGCAGTAGACGATGCGCTGGCCCATCATTTCAGGCCAGAATTTTTGAATCGGATTGATGAAGTCATTCGCTTCCGACCCCTTGGCGTTGAAGATCTGAAACGAATCGTGCATTTGCAGCTGGCAGAGCTGACCCGTCTGTTAGCTGAACAAGGTCTCGAGTTGCGTGTCGATGATTCGGTGGCTCATGATTTGGCAACCCTGGGTTATGAACCGGAATATGGCGCTAGGCCCCTACGACGAGTGTTACGCCGTCGTGTTGAGAACCCTCTGGCAACTGAGTTGCTTGAAGAGCGGTTCAAGGGATTTCAAGCGGTTCGCGTGTACTCCGGGGGCACCTTGAATGAACCGTTCAGATTTGAAGCTGAGCGTTGAACTGTTAAGCGTCCAGTAGGGTGTTTGTTTGTCGTCATGTGCTTAAGGCACAGGCGTCAGTTCCGGCATCGCAAGATTCGTGACCAGCCCTACTTCCGAGGACACCGAAACAGCTTCCCCGCAAACACCAGCTGAAACAGGCCGGAGGGGTGGATTTTTGGTTGCCACTTTTGAAGAGCTGAAGCTGGTGGTTTGGCCCAGTCGTCAGCAGCTCTTTAGTGAATCCATCGCTGTGATCTTGATGGTGAGCCTTTCAGCTGCGGCCATTTCTGCCCTCAGCCGTTTTTACGGCTGGGGCGCTTCACAAGTGTTCCGTTGAGTTGTTGTTCACGCAGCAGCTCACCTTCGTCCCAATTCTCTGACCGCATCCGTGTCTGACCTCGATACAAACCAGCAGGAAAGCAATCAGGTGCTGGAGCTTCCAGCACCCAACGAGGGAGAGGAGGGAACTCTGGAGTCGATGCCTGCGCGCACCACAGTCTCCCGTTGGTACGCGATCCAGGTCGCGTCGAGCTGTGAGAAAAAAGTCAAAGCCACACTTGAGCAGCGTGCCGTCACCCTTGGTGTGAGCAATCGCATTCTTGAAATCGAAATTCCGGAGACTCCGGCGGTGAAGGTCAAGAAAGATGGAAGTCGTCAATCCACAGAGGAGAAAGTATTTCCTGGCTACGTGCTGGTCAGGATGGTGCTTGATGAAGACACAATGATGGCGGTGAGAAGCACTCCAAATGTCATCAATTTTGTTGGTGCTGAAGATCGTCGTGCCACTGGTAAGGCTCGTGGACACATCAAGCCCCGTCCGCTGAGTCGTCAGGAGGTTGATCGTATTTTCAAGCGCGCCGCAGAAAAAAAGACTGTCGTCAAAGTCGATCTGGCCGAAGGCGATCAAATTCTTGTTACTGCAGGTCCGTTCAAAGACTTCCAGGGCGAAGTGATCGAGGTATCCGGAGAACGCAGCAAGCTCAAAGCTTTGCTGTCGATCTTTGGTAGGGAAACACCAGTAGAGCTTGAGTTTTCGCAGATCAGTAAACAGAATTAATGCAGCGGCGGCCGTTTCCCTGCGGAGGGCGGCCTTAGAGATGGTTTTCCATTTCGCCGTATCGGCCCTCGGGTCCGATTATCCGCAGATGTTCAACTCCACTTGCCGATGGCCAAGAAAGTCGTAGCTGTGATCAAGCTGGCCCTTCAGGCCGGCAAAGCCAATCCCGCACCACCGGTGGGCCCTGCCCTCGGTCAGCACGGGGTCAATATCATGGCGTTCTGCAAGGAGTACAACGCTCGCACTCAGGAAAAGGCCGGCTTTGTAATTCCGGTTGAAATTTCGGTTTTTGAAGACCGCAGTTTCACCTTCATTACTAAAACCCCGCCCGCCTCGGTTCTGATTACCAAGGCCGCTGGAATTCAAAAAGGTTCTGGTGAGTCCGCTAAAGGCAGTGTTGGCTCCATCAATCGCTCCCAGCTTGAGGAGATCGCCAAAACCAAGCTTCCCGATCTCAACTGCTCCAGTGTTGAATCGGCGATGCGCATCATCGAAGGTACCGCCCGCAACATGGGTGTTGCCGTTAGCGACTGAACGCACTGCGTTCGTTGTTTGTTCCGTTCACTGATTTCGGGGGAGGCCTCAATGCCGCTTGAACCCCACACCTGTCATGCCAAAACTTTCCAAACGCCTGGCCAGCCTCGTTACCAAAATCGAGGAGCGTGCCTATCAGCCTCTTGAAGCCATTCAGTTGGTGAAAGAGAATGCCAACGCCAAATTTGACGAAACCATGGAGGCGCATGCGCGCCTTGGTATCGATCCCAAATACACCGACCAGCAATTGCGTACAACGGTTGCTCTTCCTCAAGGAACAGGTCAGACAGTTCGGATCGCCGTGATTACCCGCGGTGAAAAAGTTGCTGAGGCCAAGGCCGCCGGTGCTGAACTTTCTGGTGATGAGGACCTTGTTGAGGCCATCTCCAAGGGCGAAATGAATTTCGACCTTCTGATTGCGACCCCGGACATGATGCCGAAGGTTGCCAAGTTGGGTCGTGTTCTTGGTCCACGTGGCCTTATGCCAAATCCAAAAGCCGGAACGGTCACTACCGACTTGGCGTCTGCAATCCAGGAATTCAAAGCGGGCAAGCTTGAATTTCGTGCAGACCGCACCGGAATTGTTCACGTTCGCTTTGGCAAAGCAAGTTTTACTGCTGAGGCCTTGCTGGAGAACCTCAAAACGCTACAGGAAACAATCGATCGCAATAAGCCAAGTGGCGCCAAAGGTCGTTACTGGAAGAGCCTTTTCGTCACTTCCACGATGGGGCCTTCGGTGGAAGTTGATGTTGCTTTGCTCCAAGACATCGAGCAAGAGGCCTGAGCTCGGTGATGTACATTTAAAAGCTGGCTAAAGCCAGCTTTCGGGCACGCGCCCGGCCTTAGACAGCAGGTTGTTTCATCTCAACATTGTTGAGCAAGTTTCATTAAGTCCTGCCGAGGAAAACGCGACGATTTTTTCCGATTGGATTGGATCGACACGCGGCCTCGTCTCCTTTTGGAGGACTGAATAGGTCGCGTGTCCAGCTTGTTCCTCCGATCTAATCCCTATGGGCCGCACTCTGGAGAGCAAGCAACAGATCGTCGAGGAGCTTAAGCAGCTTCTTGGCGAGGCCGAAATGACATTGGTTCTGGACTACCAGGGCCTCTCCACCAAGGAAATGACTGACCTGCGGACTCGTCTGCAGGCCAGCAACGGGGTTTGCAAGGTGACTAAAAACACCTTGATGCGCCGGGCCATTGATGGAGACAGTGTCTGGTCAAGCCTCGACTCTCTTTTAAGCGGAACCAATGCGTTCATCCTGATTAAGGGTGATATCGGCGGTGCTGTTAAGGCCGTTCAAGCCTTTCAGAAAGAGATTAAAAAATCCGAGACTAAGGGCGGTCTTTTCGAAGGCAGGCTTCTTTCTCAGGATGAGATCAAAGCGATTGGGGAACTTCCTACCAAGGAAGTGCTCATTGCCCAGATCGCTGGTGCCATCAATGCAGTCACCACAAAGGTTGCTGTGGGTATCAACGAGGTTCCCTCCGGTCTTGCAAGAGCGCTCAAGCAGCACGCCGATAGCGGCGAAAGCTGATCGTCTTCGACTTCACTTTATTTACCTGATCTGTTGCTGATTCCCAATCATGTCTGCAAAAACCGACGAAATTCTTGAATCACTAAAAACGCTCTCACTGCTTGAAGCTTCCGAGCTTGTTAAGCAGATCGAAGACGCGTTTGGTGTTTCTGCTGCTGCATCTGCTGGTGTAGTTATGGCCGCTCCTGGCGCTGCTGGCGGCGGCGGCGAGGCGGCTGAAGAGAAGACCGAATTTGATGTTGTGCTGGAAAGCTTCGAGGCTGCAGCCAAGATCAAAGTTCTCAAAGCCGTTCGTGAAGCCACAGGCCTCGGCCTTGGCGATGCAAAGGCCATGGTCGAAGCTGCTCCTAAGGCCATCAAGGAAGGCATTTCCAAGGATGACGCTGAAGCTTTGAAAAAGGCTATCGAGGAGGTTGGTGGCAAGGTCACGATCAAGTGATCTTTTGAAGCCCCTTCTCTTAAGCAAGGGCTTCATTCCTACAACCCTTTTGAGCCGGTTCTCTGAACCGGCTTTTTTTGTGAACCAAAGGAAGCCTTGGGACAAAAAAAAACCTCGCCTAAGGCAAGGATTTTTAAAAGCATTCAGGAGTCTGTCCTTGTTTCGACCCTGAAGAGGCGCATACACTCCTCACCAGCTCAATGTAAGAACTTTTGCTTAGTTCACGTGCCTCAGGTTTCCGCTCCCTCAACTGTCCTCAGCCGCTGATCAAGGACGGAATGGAATGACCTTGAGGGGGATGGGTCCTTTACCCGAAAAGGCTGAAGGGGGTCTTGGTGGCATTCCTGACTGGGCAAGAGACGACATCAGAACAGTTCGATTCGGGCGCTTTGAGCTTTTTGCAATCAGCTGATTGAGAGAGTCACGATTGGCGAAATACACGTGGCTTAATGTCCGCCCCTGATACGCACGACGTTCGAGTTTCCAGCCTGGCTCCAGTGTGAGTTTGACGAAGGCATCTTTGTTTCGTCTGGCCCGCCTAGCCCTGGCAACCACGACAGTGGTGCTCCGGTTGGGGTCCATTGCCTGAAGTTCCAACCCACTGCGCCCTTGACGCAGGCGCAATCGAACAGATCTCTGCGTATCTTCACCGGCGGTTCGAAGGGAATAACCGTTGCTATCGAGATAACGGCTGCAAATTCCTGTGAAATCAAATGTGTTCAGCGATGGTTGAACAAGTCCATCGGCACGATCTTTCCAGCAAAGAGGTCTGGCTTTGATCTGCTCGAGCACCAATAGTTTCCAACCATCACGTCCAACGGCTCGCGCCAGGACTGCAAACTGTTCTTGTTTAAGTGGCTTGCTATCGAATATGGAGCGGGCCCAACCTGGCAGCGCTGAAACACTGGACCCCAATAAAAGTGCAGTTCCGGTCAGAAGAAGCCGCCGGAGGTAGGTTCGCCGCATAAACGGTGACTCCAAAATGGAGAACATCGACCTGTTGTAACGAACTTTCGGTGGTGGAATCAATGGCTGATGGTCGTGGACGCGTCGTAGCGGCAGCGACGGATGGCGCCTGCAGCGGGAATCCTGGCCCAGGTGGATGGGGTGCATTAATTCGTTTTGAGGATGGAAGTGTCGAGGAATTCGGTGGTGCGGATCCTGACACCACAAACAACCGCATGGAATTGCAAGCGGCGCTTGCCACCTTGCAACGACTGGCCGAGTTGCCACTTCATCCTGAGCTCACCCTTCGTACAGACAGCAAATATTTAATTGATGGACTCGGCAGTTGGATGTCAGGTTGGAAGCGCAAGGGCTGGCGCACTGCGGCAGGTAAGCCAGTGCTCAACAAAGATCTTTGGCAGGCGTTGGACCTCGCTCGGCTCGAAGATGTCCCGCTCAAATATGTGAAAGGACATAGCGGAGACCCTGATAACGACAGGGTTGATCAAATTGCTGTGGCCTATTCGAAGGGGCGGCAACAGACAATTTCTACACCCGCTGCACGTTCTCAGCCGTTGGAAGATTCGGCGCCTATGTCCTTGCAGAAGCTTCTCACTCGCCTGGAATTGGCCGATCGCTTGGCTTCGGGAGGGTACGCGTTGACTGCAGTGGAGTTGGCCCGGCTGGTGGAGCAGCCACTCAATCGTTTATCTGAACGTCAAGGTTCTTGGCGTTGGCGTGACTGGATGGTGGAGCCCATGGAGAATGATCGCTGGAGGTTGCGTCGCGACCCGACAGGATCGATTGAGACCTAGGAGCCCAGATGGCTGATGCGTCATCCCCCGGGGTGTTGTCCACCGCCGGTTTTTATCGGCAATGGCTTGGTCCTCAGTTGGCTCGGGATGAGGGGGTGGATGCAGAACAGCTCAGCCGGGCGGCATTGCAGGCTCTTTCTCAGGTGAGCATTCGTCGGAATTGGCCTGGGATCTCTTCCGTACTCGCTGGCATTGCAACAGAGCTACAGCGTCGGGATCTCCGCCTTGAGCAAGTTCTGTTTGGCTGTCGATTCAGCAATCCAGTGGGTCTGGCGGCCGGATTCGACAAAAACGGAGTTGCGGCTGGCGTTTGGGATTGCTTTGGGTTCGGGTTCGCCGAAGTAGGGACGGTCACTTGGCATCGTCAACCAGGCAACCCGAAGCCTCGTCTGTTTCGTCTTGCTGCTGAACGGGCTGCCCTCAATCGAATGGGTTTCAACAACAACGGTGCTGAGGAGATGCAACGCACCCTTGAAAGGCAGATCTTGCCGCCGCCAGGGCATCGCCCTGCTGTGCTTGGGATCAATTTTGGCAAGTCAAAATTGACTCCCCTGGAGCAGGCACCTGATGACTATGCCGATTCATTGGAATGTCTTGCTCCTTGGGCGGACTATGCCGTGATCAATGTGAGTTCTCCCAATACACCTGGTTTGCGAGATCTTCAGGATTCATCTCAATTGCGGCGGTTGGTCGAGCGGCTGCGCAGGCTGCCAAGTTGCCCTCCACTTCTGGTGAAGATCGCTCCCGACTTAGAGGACGACGCCATTGATGGCATCGCTCGGCTGGCCTACGAGGAAGGTTTAGCTGGTGTCATCGCCGTCAATACCAGTTTGAATCGCCTGGGTTTGGATCAGAGGCTTATCGCGCAGACCGGACGAACCCTCGCTGAAGAGGCTGGTGGGCTCAGCGGTGATCCTCTTCGCTATCGAGCTTTGGAGGTGATTCGACGACTTCGCGCCAGTGCAGGGCCGGCATTGCCGTTAATTGGAGTAGGAGGAATTTCATCTGCGGAAGCGGCCTGGGAACGCATTACCGCTGGTGCCTCCCTTGTTCAGCTTTATACCGGTTGGATTTTCGAGGGCCCCGATTTGGTGCCCCGCATTCTTGAGGGTTTGATCAATCAGATGGATCGCCATGGCTTCACTCATCTGACTGAGGCCATTGGAAGCGGCGCGACCTGGAAGTAGCCGATACTGTTCGGCGGTGCCTTTGATGTGAGCTAGGAGCGGAATTGGAGCTGGCCGTACTTCGTGATCGCTTCCCAGCTTTAGATGGTGTGCTGGTTCAGGCCACAGGCTTAGTGACGCGACGTCGTGTCGTGCTAGCCGCTGATGATCGTGTTCTGACTTTGTCTTGGTGGGCTCGGGGCGAGCGGCGCTTGATCCATTCCGATCTTCCCCCAGATCTCTGCCAGAAAGGATTGCCACTCCAACGGCAGGTGCTGGCGGAGATGGTTGCTGATCTCCTGTTGGAGCAGAACATTTCTCCTTTCTCTGTGGAGTTGGAGCTCTTACTGCCTCTGCAGAGTTGCCATTGGCGACTGCTTGAGGGTGCTGCAGGTCTTGATGATCTGACCTCACTTCGTGCGCTGTCGCCCAACCTGGCCTGGCCGCTGCCATGGCAGGAGTCTTATCTCGCGTTGACGGGGCTCGATGAAAGGGGCATGACGATCGTCGTAGGGGCTGATCGGTTGATGCTCCAGGCCTGGATCGATACGGTGGCTTTGGCAGATATCAGCCTGCGCCAAGCGGAGTGGCTTCTGATTGCTGCTTGGCGAGCACTGCAGACTCGCAACGAATCACTCCAGGGAGAGTGGGTTTGGTTGATTGAGCAGCACGGCGATTGGCGCCTTGTGTTGTTATGCGATGGTCTGCCTGAACTGGATGTTCCGTTGAAAGCGAAGCAGCTGATGTTGTTGCGAGAAGAGGTTTTGCTTCTTCTGGAGGCCTGGGATCAGAGGCTTGGTCAGGTTGACGGCAGACGCAGCTGGTGGATTACGTCTGGACCGAGCTGGCAGGGATGTTGGGCTCAGGGTCATGTTGAGGATCTCCATGGACCGCTTGTCTCAGATGGAGAGCTGTCGTTGCTTCAGCTGGCTATGGAGGCTCCCTCGGAGAACACGAAATGAGTGGACGTTTCAGGGCTCCGGTTGATTTGCTCCGTGAGCGCCGCATCGAGTTGGGTTTGCCCGCTCAGCCGGCCCCTTTTGTTCCTGCTCGCCTTTTGGTGAGACAAGGTGCCCTGCTTGGTGGAACAGTGATTTTGATTTGTATTGCGGTAACTGCACTCGTAAGGTGGAGGGGAGGGCAGCAACAGCAGCAATTGGAGTCACTGGCTTCGATTGAACAACGCCTCACTTCGTCAGAAACACAGTTGCAGAGGCTGCGGGCTCAGACTTCTGCCCTGAATCAGGACAGCCTCAAGATCGCCAAGCAGCTGGTGGCTTTCCCGGGCGGCTCTCCCTTGCTGGAGCAACTCAGTCGCGTCACACCTGCAGGCGTTCAATTGCAGGAGTTGTCTGTGGGAGAAACACAAATCAACCTATTGGGACGGATACAGATTGAGGGGCCTCCTGGTCCTTTGGAACGAATTAATGCCTTGATGCTCTCTCTTGAACAACTCTCCATTACGGGTGAACAGGGGGTCAAAGTGATGAAAGTGACGCGTGAAGACGGGGATTCCCCCTTCGTGACCTTCAGCGTGGAGTGGGCTTTGAATACGAAGACCCGCCTATCCCTGATTGAGCTAGAGGAACTTGGAGCAACTGGCTTGGCTGAGCGTTCTCGGTTGCTTCAGCAGCGTGGGGTGCGCTTGTGACGAATCTGAGCGGCACTTCGAGTCCCTTGCAAAAGGCTTTGACCCGTCAACGGTTGTTGGTAGGAGCCCCACTGCTTTTTGGAGTGCTGATTGGCGCCGGACTCTTGGCGATTTTCGGATTGCCTGATTGGTTGGCCTCAAACCAAAGGGCTCTTCGGATTGCTGAGCTCAACTCTCAGAAGCAGTCTCTTCCGTTGATTGAGAACCAGGTAAGGCAAGCGGAACAAAATCTTTTGGCGGCTCAGCAACAGCAAGATCTGGTGGTGAGCCTGGTCGCAGGTCGAGGAAAAATCCAGACCTTTCTCACTCAGTTGAGTCGTGCATCGGCTGAGAGTGGCGTGGTGATCGAACGTTACGAACCGGTTTCTGTTGCGACTGCTTCAACAGATAGCTCCGAAAACTCAACGAAAGGCACAGACGAGGGAGGTTCGGAAAAGGACAAAGCAGATTTGGACTTGGAGGGGTATGAAAAAAGTGCAGTGCTGCTTCAGGTGAAAGGGCCTTATGAGGGTGTTCATCAGTTTCTGCGCGAGATGGAGCAACTGGAACTCCTGGTTCAGCCCAGTGATCTTGAGCTCACAGCAGTCAGCTCGCCGGTGGACGATGAGGGGGCCGCCGTGGGACCAGCGCTAACTGAGCTCAAGCTCAGGCTGATTTTTTTCGACAAATCGTCCGAGGCTGATCAGCCCAAAACAGCACCAACGTCTATATCTCAACCGCCTTTCTGAAGCGTTGAATTGCTTTCTTTCATGGCTGGCTCTTCGGGTTGTGGCTCGATACCATCCGCCCATACCTTTTGTGATCCAGGCCTGGGCATGCCCTCGAGACTCTCCCGCCTGATCCCTTTGGCTTTATTAGGCAGCCTTGCATTCGCCGAGTGCGACGTGGTTTTTGGTTTGGGAGGATCTGGGTCCCTTAGAGCTCAGAGCCAGGGCAGTTTGAACATGCGGCTTCGCCGCGGTAATGGTGGCGTGGCACTTGTGATTGAAGGCGTTGGCCTGCAGCCACAGCTCCAGCAGCGTCTCAATGGTCAAATTTGGGAGGGGCGTTTGCTGACTCAGGGCGCACCTGGGGTACGCAATGGTCAAGTGCGTTTATCGGATGCAGCAACTGGTATTCAGTCGGCATCTTTGGTGGGTAGCGGTAGCGAATATGCGTTGAAAGTGGTCCCAAGCAACGGCCAGGCCCTTAAGGAACCGCTCGTCAGTGCAGATGGTCGCGATCTGATTCTCGAGTTTCCAGGGTTGGTTGCCATGCCGGTACTTCAGTCAGGACGCTTGGATCTGACGACCCCTGGGCGTGTTCCACAAACGCAATATGCCCCACCCCTGAGACCGCGTGCTGTGGCACCGCCTTTAGGAGATATGGCTGTGGGAACGATGATTCTGCAGAACCGAAGTTATGTGAATGTCAGTGGACCACCGGTCACACTCACACTCAACAACGCGCCAGCAAAGGATGCCCTAATGGCTCTGGCAAGGCTGGGTGGTTATGGCTTTGTTTATGTAGCTGATAGTGCTGACTCTGATGTCGATTCCGCTGCTGCGTCGAGCACAGGTTCTGTGTCAATGGCGTTTCAAAATGAAAGTTACGCCAGAGCCTTGAATGGAGTGTTGTTGGCATCCGGACTTCAGGGCAAGCTCGATGGACGCACCTTGCTAGTTGGCTCTGCGGTATCAGCAAAAACTTTTGGCCCACAGGTTTCAAAGGTCTACCGACTGAATCAAGCCACTGCAACCTCTGCTGCGGACTACCTTGCCAGTTTGGGTGCCGAAATTAGCAAAGTTAATACCACTCAGCTGACATCTCAGGAGACAGTCTCGACGGGAACTCCTGCCAACAATGCGGCTAATGTTTCTGCAAGTACTTCAATACTGACAAGTGTTGAAACTTACGGATCGGCTGTTGGGCCATTGAGGGGTTTGACTGGGACAACCGATTCCCGTTTGCAGACGATTACGCTTGTTGGCGATTCGAGATTAGTAGCAATTGCGGAAAGTTATCTTAAGCAAATTGACCTTCGTCAGAGACAAGTAGCATTAACAATTCAAATCCTTGATATTAATCTGCTTAATGATACCGATATTTCTAATAGCTTTGCCTTTCGCTCTGGCAACGCATTTATTGTGAGCAGAGATGGAGAATTGCTTGCCAATTTCGGTGCTTATAAGCCCCCTGTAAATTCTGAAGCTGGGCTTCCAGGTGGCTACTCTGCTGCTCCTGACACCACCCCTGTGCCTGGCACTGGTTCCATTAATGGTGGAGAAGGATTTGTAGATGAACCTAGAGGGAATTTCCCGTTGCCTGGATCTCCTACATCTGTAGGTGGATTGCGGAGAGGTCCTTTTCGACCCGATTTCGGTACGGATGAAAATCCCCTACAGCCAGGGATAAGTGAAATTGATGATGAAGGGAAAGCCACTTACAAATCTCCTTCTCGTTTTCGTTATCCCACGAATCAATTTTTTGATTTCTTGAAGGCACAGATCCAATCATCTTCAACAAAGATTCTCGCCAATCCAACCTTGATTCTGCAGGAGGGTAGTGATAAAACCTCTGGTAGCGATTCTGCTAAAATCTCCTCTGATGGAAAGATTGGTAGAGAAAGAAGTAATGAAGCTTTGGTGTCTGTTGGGGAAAAATTAATTACTTCATTTAGTATAAAACAGGACGAAAATGGAAATGCCTTTTGCGAGGCAAATTTCAGCAATTCCGGATTAACATTTGGCGCAAGGATTGAAAAAATTGATGATAATGGATTTGTTTCTTTTTCTTTATCCCCTGAAATTTCTGCGGCTACTAAAACAGAAAAAGCTGGTAATTGTGGCAATGTATCCATTATTAATAGCCGTTCGCTTGATACTGGGCGTGTTCGCGTTCGAGATGGTCAGACTCTCATTCTCACCGGAGTGATTTCAGATCGTGATGCGCAATTAGTGTCTAAATGGCCGATCCTTGGAGACTTGCCATTAATTGGTCAGTTTTTCCGTTCTTCTGGCCGAGATAGGGCAAAGAATGAATTAGTGATCCTCGTAACACCTCGAATCATTAATGATCAAGAAGGGGGGAGTTATGGCTATGGCTATCAGCCCAGCCTTCCTGCGGCTCGCCAGGTGATGAGTGGCTTCTGATCAAAGATGTTTGGTCTTTCGAATTAAAGGCCTAATCCAAGTGGAATCATTGCTTTTGCTGCAAGCGGTGCGAGCAATCTAAGTCCGCTGATTGTGCTCTCAAGCAGTTGATTGCCGACACCGCTACCAGATGTTTGTTTGGCTTGTTGGAAGCGACGCTTGCTGATTGAGTTGGCTGCTTGATTGAGCTGTTCGGCCCAATCGAAAGCCCCTTTTTGCTCGAACAGTGAAGCGGCATACCCGAAGTCTTGGGCGGCTAGATCATCCTTCGCTTGTTCGCTGCGAGTGATCCCTCTTGCAACCCAGCTCAAAGGTTCTTTGGGAGAACGAAGAATTGCTGCACTAAACAGCTTTTCGGCGTCCGACAATCGTCCGGTCTGTGTGGCTTCGACGCCGGCATTATGAAGCGCGGCGTGACTTTGAATGCCTTTGCTGATGCCGCTGGCTCCCTGCCAGTGGGCCTTTTCCAGGGCATTTGGGCTCAGTTTTGCTCCGCTGAGATCAGCAAATCTCAGGTCGGTGCCATACAAGAGGCTGCCTTCGAGATTGGCACCTCGTAGTGAGGCCCCGCGCAAGCTTGTGAAGCTGAGATTGGCCCTACGTAAGTCAGCGCCATCCAGTTGAGCTTCGCCAAGATTGGCCCTCTGAAGCCGCGCGTCTCGTAAGTCGGCATCGCGTAGATCGGCATGGACAAGGTCGGCATCAGTTAACTGACAACTGCGGCAATCACCGTGATGAAGGACTTTGATGAGGTCATCTGTGCTGCCGGCTTCGACGGGGCCTGCGATCAGCAATAAACCCAGCAAGGGTATCCAGCGATGCAGGTTGAACACGGCGAAATACTTGGTTGTACTGCGTTGTATCGGGCTTCTCGGTCTGCGTCGACCATGACTTGAAGGATGGCTGGGCAGGATGGGTGAATCCAGCACCTGTCGGCGTGAGCAACGGCCTTCCTCCCCATGGAGGCAATCTCAGCCAGGAAGCCCGGCGGCTGGGGATGCAGCCTTCGCAGTTGCTGGATGCCAGTGCCTCATTGGTGCCCTTTCGTCCCCCTCGCGCGCTGCGTCGAGCTCTGACCGCTGCGATTCAGGGGCAGGCGCTGCGTGATTATCCCGATCGTGATCAGGTTGATTTGAGATCGGCAATCGCGTCATGGCATGACGTGGATCCTGAGCAGGTGCTGGGTGGGAATGGGGCATCAGAGCTGTTCACCTGGGCTGCTCGAGATGCGTCTGCCTGTGGCATGAATGCTCTCCCTCAGCCTGGCTTTGCTGACTATTCGCGCGCACTGGCTTGTTGGGGTGGCGCGATTCATGGGTTGCCTTTGCCCCTTGAGTGGCCAGACAGCTGGCCTCAACCGTTTCCGTTTGAATCCCTAATTGCGACAGATGTTGTTTGGATCACCAATCCCCACAACCCCACAGGACAGCTCTGGAGCCGTTGCTCTTTGGAACCGTTGCTAAAAAGCCATGCGCTTGTGATTTGTGATGAGGCATTTTTGCCTTTGGTGCCAGGGGGGGAGGCTCAATCGATGGTGCACTTGGTCGCAGACCATCCCAATCTTGTGGTGATCCGCAGTCTCACGAAACTGTTTGCGATTGCCGGTTTGCGTCTGGGCTATGCCATTGCTGCTCCAGATCGTTTGCGTCGCTGGCGTGGATGGAGAGACCCTTGGCCGGTGAATGGTCTTGCGATTGCTGCCGGAGTGGCTGTGATGGACGACACCGCTGCCCTTCAGCGTTGGCACGACAGGGTCCAGCAGTGGGTGCAACTCGAAGGCACTTGGTTGCGGGATCGTCTCGATGCCGTGCCTGGGTTGAAGGCTTGTCCTTCGGCTGCCAACTATTTGCTGGTTCAAGGCGAACAGTCGTTGCTGGAGCTGCGCGAGCTACTCGCGCGTCAGGGCGTTTTGCTTAGGGATTGCCGTTCCTTCGAGGGCTTGGGCAATCGTTGGTTACGGATTGGCCTGCAAAATCGTCGAGGTAATCGACGCATCATCAGGGCCCTTCAGCAGGCTCAATCCAAAAGCTCGTTGAGTAGGCGCACAAGCTGCTGATCCGCATCATCAACACCGAGCTCACGCATGGCTAGCTCCATATTGGGTAGGAGATCGGCGGCTGGATCAGAACCTCCTCCAATCCTTGGCCCGAGCAGGCGCCAGACTGTATTTCGAAGCGTTTTCTCGCTCGGATCGTGCTGATGCACGATCACGGCAGCTGCAAGTGCGCCAGCACAGGCGGCATTGGCATCTTGATGTCGATCGGCTGCTTGAGGAAAGGGCACCAGCACCGTGGGTGTTCCGCTCACAGCCAGTTCACTCAAGCTTCCTGCACCGGCTCTGCTGATGGCGAGGTCAGCATGTTGCAGCAAGGCCGGAATCTCATTGCTGAATGGACGCTCCACTAACAGAGGGTGTTCGATACAACCCACCTCGGGGTCATTGCTGCCAGTGAGATGCACCACACGACAGCCGCTGTTCAACAGGGAGGGGAAGAGCACTCTCGTCATTCGATTAAGCCCCAGAGCGCCTTGGCTCCCGCCGATCACAACAAGTAAAGGCCCCTCGCCCTCAGGAACCCACGTCGGAAGGGAGTGTTTCTCAAGGAAAGTGCCCCTCACAGGAGTGCCGGTCACCACCGCTCGGCAGCCTGGGATGCGTGGTGCAGCCGCTTCCAGCCCCACGGCAACACGGGTGCAAAAGCGTCCCAGCAATCGTGTGACGCGGCCTGGAATGGCATTGGATTCGTGGAGAACGACTGGAATGCCACACCACCGTGCCGCCAGGATTGCTGGTGCAGCGATGTAGCCGCCTGTGGTGAAGACAGCATCGATGCACTCCCTTTTGATCAGACGGCGTATGCCGCCGCTGGCCGCCAACAACTGAACGAGTTGAAAAACTTTGCGTAGCCCCCGTCCCTGCAATCCACCGGCTTTCACTGTGGTGAGCGGATAGCACTTGGGGACCAGGCTTGTCTCCAGTCGATCGGGAACTCCCACCCACAGCACGGTCCATGGCCCCGGCAAGGCGTCGGCAACGGAGAGGGCTGGGAACAAATGTCCGCCGGTGCCGCTGGCAGCGATCAGAAGCCGTGGCATGAGGACGAGCGGAGCACGGGAGCGCGATCTAACTTAGAGGCACTAAGGAGCTGTCTTCATGTCTCAGGCTCTCCGTGCCTCGCTAGTTTCGTTGCTGCTTGGCTCCGCCCTTACCTTCCCGTTGTTGGGTCGGTCTGTCACCCAGGAATCAATCGACTTAAGTGAGCGGTTGGAACGAGCCCTCAATAAGACTGAGGGTGGTAGCTCTTCGTTGAACACTCTTTTCACGCCTGAGCAACTTGGTGGGTTGGAGGAGCGCTATCGCTTGTTCAGCAGTCGTTTCCCTCGATTGCGCTGGTCGGTCAGCCCAAGTTCTCCAACTTCAGACGGTCGATCAACCTTCCAAATCGCTGTCAGTGGTACTCGACAGCAAGGTGGCTTGAGCTATTCCTTTTCCGCAAATCAGCGTCTGGCTGTCACGACCGAGCGTGGCTTAATCAGCGACCAAGAAATTCTTAGTGATGAATCGGTCATGACCAGCGCCAGGGAGACGCTTCCCATCAGTCTGTTGATTCCTGACAGTGTGCTCACCGGAAGTCGTTACGACGTTGATGTTGTTGTTGATGAGCCTCTGGGAGATGCATTGTTGGCGGGTGGATTAATTGCTCTTACCCCTGAGCAGGTCCTCGGCCAAGAAAGTCCAGATATTCAGCTTCAGCCCCTAGGCGGTGGCGGCCTGTTCAAGTCTGTGCAAGCTCCCCTCAAGCCAGGTGTTCAAACGTGGGCTGCATTATTGGTTCATCCCGAAGGAGTGGTGACCGTGAGTAAGCAGGTTCGGGTTGTCGATGACAACAGTCAGCTCAAGCCTTAATTAAGTAGGCCCCGGTAAGTAACGCCTGAGGGCCGAAACATCAGCGTCTCCAAGACCCTCCTTCATGAGCTCCGATTCCTGTTCGAAGACCATTCGCGTAATCGGAAGCTCTAACTGTTGTTCCTTCGCGGCCCCAAGGGCGATCTCCAGATCTTTGTGATGGAGATTGAGCTTGAAACCAAGGGGGTAGTGATCGTTAAGCATGGCTTCGGAACGGTGTTGCAGAGCCCATGAGCCGGCAGCACCATTCTGTAAAGCTTTCACAACCTGCTCCATTGGCAGATGTAGATGTTGGCCCAAGGCCATGGCTTCGGCAACAGCGACATAGCTTCCTGCTACGAGCACCTGGTTGACCGCTTTGACTTTTTGGCCACTGCCAACAGGCCCGAAGTGATGGATCGAGCCTCCAATGCTCTCCAGCAATGGGCTTACGTGTTGAAGAGTGGATTCCAATCCTCCACAGAGCACTGTGAGAGTGCCAGCTTTTGCGCCTTCTGTTCCACCGGTGACTGGAGCATCGATGTAGTAAACGCCACGTTCTGCGAGTCGCTCGGCCATCGCTTTCGCCGTAGCTGGGGCGATCGTGGAGCAATCGATCACCACGCTTCCCTGTTTAAGGCACTGCCCCGCTCCGTTGTCTCCCCATAAAACTGTCTGCACCGCAGTGTCATCGCTCACACAAAGGAGCAGCGCCTCACAGCCTTCCACAGCCTTGGCTGGAGTGCTCTTGCGGATAACCGAGAGCCCTTCAGCATTCATGAGCTCTGGTGCTGATTCCGCTGAACGGCTGCGAGTGTGGACGTGAAGTTGATAACCAGCGCGGCGCAGGTTGACAGCGATTGGTAATCCAAGTGCACCTAACCCGACCATGGCCACTGAGGCAGGGGGGGTTAGGCGGGGGAGACCATCAGGGTTGAGTTTCTGTATTGGGCACTCCAGATTGTGAGAGGTCTTTTTGATCTTCCCAGGGATCGCCGCCAATCAGCGATAAGGGGAATCGTGCTGGTTAGATCCGGTCACGCTTCATGTCTGTTTGGGTCAGATCTTGATCGAATACTCCTCTCAAGATGAGCAGGTCAATGAACCGTTCTTCATGATCATCCTTAAACATTGGAAGCGTTATCTAGTGATTCCTTGTGCTGCACTTGCTGCAGCCGCTCTGCATCCAGGCACAGGCTGGGCTGAGTCTCCAATGAGATCGCGTGCTGAGCGGTTGAATCTCACGGATGGGCAGAAGCAACAGTTGTTTGAGGCACGGCGCCGTTGGGAGGTTAATAATTTTGACCAGCAAAAAGCCCTGTTGGCAGCCAAGCAACGTTGTGTGCAATCAGCAAACACCATTGATGCCTTTCGTCTTTGTAAGCAGGAGCAACGCCAAGGTCGTCGCAAGCTTTATCAGGAGGCACGTGCTGCGATGAACGTTGAGCGTCAGCGCCTGGGGCTTCCGCCAAGCCCTGAGCGACGTCGATTACAAAAAAGAGGCCGTGCCAATCGGAACGGCCCTGAGCTCGGCTAATCGATGTTGAAGTCTGAATTAGGCAGCGTCATCGAGCGCAGCAACACCTGGAAGCACCTTGCCTTCTAGGAGTTCGAGGCTGGCTCCACCACCGGTGGAGATGTGTGACATCTTTTCAGCGAGGCCAGCTTTCTCAACAGCGGCAACGGAATCACCACCACCAATGATCGTGCAGCAACCCTTGCCCCCGATTTCAGCGAGGGTTGTGGCGATGGCGTTGGTTCCAGCTGCAAATTTGTCGAACTCAAATACGCCCATAGGGCCGTTCCAGATCACGGTCTTGCAGTCGGCCAGGGCTGCCTGAAATACTTTGATGGCGTCAGGCCCGATGTCGAGTCCCATCCAGCCATCAGGGATTGCTGTGACGTCGGCGGTTTGGCTGTTGGCGTCAGGAGCGAAGTTGTCGGCGAGCACCACGTCAGTGGGGAGTAGCAGTTCAACCCCTTTGGCTTTGGCCTTGGCTTCTAGTTCTTTGGCTAGCTCCAGCTTGTCCTCTTCCACAAGGCTCTTCCCCACCGCAAGGCCACGGGCCTTGTAGAAGGTGAATATCATGCCGCCGCCGATGAGCACCTTGTCGCACTTATCGATCAAGGACTCAAGGACGCCGATTTTGGAGCTCACCTTCGAACCACCCACGATGGCTGCCAGGGGACGTTTCGGCTCATCGATTGCACCCTGCAGGTACTGAAGTTCCTTTTCCATCAAGAATCCAGCCACGGATGGTTTAAGGAATTTGGTCACGCCTTCAGTGGAGGCGTGGGCACGATGAGCGGCACCAAAGGCGTCGTTGACATACACATCGGCCAAGCCAGCGAGGGTTTTGGCAAAGTCGGCGTCATTTTTCTCCTCTTCGGCAAAAAAGCGCACATTTTCAAGCAGAACAACATCGCCATTAGCCATGGCATTCACCTTCGCTTCGGCATCGGGGCCAATGCAGCTGTCCGTTTTTGTGACGGGCTTGCTTAGCAGCTCGCTTAGGCGGGCGGCCACTGGGGTGAGGCGCATCTTGTCATTGACCTGGCCCTTGGGTCGGCCAAAGTGAGCGGCCAAGATCACCTTGGCGCCCTTGCTGATCAGGTCATTGATCGTGGGCAGCGCTGCGCGAATACGAGTGTCGTCAGTGATGTCACCGGCGTCGTTCAGAGGCACGTTGAAGTCGACCCGCACAAGAACGCGTTTGCCGCTCAAGTCGCTGGTGTCCAGTTTGGCCAGGGAACGCTTCGCCATGTGGTTAAGTCGTGAGGGGTGAAAACGCGGTGAGATTAACCCGAGTACGCGCTAGCACTGAAAAAGAGGGGTACTACCGGAGGTGGCCCAATGTTTCAGACCGTCTTATTTCCACTTGATCAGAGCCAAGAAGCTTTTGAGACGGCGGCAAAAGCATTTGACCTGGCACGCAGTCACAACAGCAGGCTGATCGTGCTGTTGGTGAAGCAGCCCAATCGTCTCGAGATGCATGACCAGCAAACTGTGGCCACACGATTGGCTGAAACCCTGGAAAGATTCGAACAGGCAGGGCTGCCCTGCGACGTGGTGGAGCGTGAAGGGAGGCCAGCGTTTGTGATTTGCGACGTGGCAGACGAGTTGAATGTGGATGTGATTGTGATGGGCACCCGCGGCGTGAATCTTGAGGCGGAAAATGGCAGCACAGCAGCACGGGTGATTCAGCTCGCGCCTTGTCCGGTTTTGGTGGTGCCGTGAGTACTCCAGCGATTCAGTGGTATCCGGGGCACATTGCCAAGGCGGAACAACAGTTGAAGCGTCACCTCGACAAGGTGGATCTCATCATCGAAGTGCGCGATGCCCGAATTCCACTATCTACTGGACATCCGCATCTAAACCGCTGGATCCATGGCAAACATCATCTTTTGGTGATCAATCGACGCGACATGGTTACGCCGGCGGCTTGGGAAGCCTGGGAGCAGTGGTTTAAGGCGCAGGGGCAGCGCACGGTCTGGTGTGATGCCAAGTCTGGCACTGGTGTTAAGCAAGTTCAGCAGGCGGCGATCCGGGCTGGGAATCAGCTCAATGAGCGGCGTCGGAACCGAGGGATGAGGCCGCGGCCGGTGCGCGCCCTCACCCTTGGCTTTCCCAATGTGGGGAAGTCGGCCTTGATCAATCGGTTAGTCAAGAAGAAGGTTGTGGCGAGTGCCCGTAGGGCTGGCGTGACCCGCACGTTGCGTTGGGTGAGGCTTGGCCAAGACTTAGACCTGCTCGATGCTCCCGGCGTGTTGCCACCTCGCTTGGATGATCAACGGGCGGCCCTGCATCTCGCGCTTTGTGATGACATTGGCCAGGCGGCTTACGACGGCGAACTAGTGGCGCAAGCTTTTTTGCGTTTGCTCTTGGGCTTGAAGTCCCGTGAGGGTGCAGGCGTTGTTTTGTCCATCCTCGAAGAGCGATATGGCACGCCAGTGGCAGGTCGCACTGCTGATCCAGCGTTCTGGCTGGAGGCAACGGCCGAACGTCACACCTCTGGAGATAAAGCTCGGATGGCCCAGCGGTTGTTGGATGATTTCCGACGTTCGTTGTTGGGGTCGATTGCTTTGGAATTACCCGAAAAGGTGGTGTCTTGAGCGTTCAGGGCCAAGGGTTTGTGCGCCCCCCTTTGCCTGAGGAAGTGTTTACGGATGGGTTCGGAGAGGGGGAAGGAGAACTCGTCACCCTTACGTATCCCAAACCACTTCCGATGCGTTTGGACCGCTGGCTTGTGAGTCAGCGTTCTGAGCAAAGCCGTTCTCGGATTCAGAAGTTCATTGATGCGGGATACGTGCGCGTGAATGGCAAGACGGGGAAGGCCAAAACCCCCTTGCGCAATGGAGATCAGGTGCAGTTGTGGATGCCGCCACCAGAACCCCTCCCCTACCTCAAGCCCGAGCCGATGGAGCTCGATGTGCTGTTTGAAGACGAGTACTTGATTGTGATCAACAAGCCAGCCGGCTTGACCGTGCACCCGGCCCCTGGAAATAAAGATGGAACCCTGGTGAATGGTCTCTTGCATCACTGCCAGGACTTACCAGGAATCAGCGGCAAATTGAGGCCTGGCGTGGTCCATCGCCTCGATAAAGACACCACAGGATGCATCGTGGTTGCAAAATCTCAAGAGGCTTTGGTTCGTCTGCAGGCGCAGATCCAACAGAGAATTGCCTCACGCGAGTATCTGGCTGTGGTGCATGGGGTGCCGCAAGGAGAGTCGGGAACGATCCTTGGATCGATCGGCCGTCATCCTGTGGATCGCAAAAAATATGCAGTGGTGAGTGATGAAAGCGGTCGCTATGCGCGCACGCACTGGACCCTTCAGGAGCGACTTGGCGATTACTCCCTGTTGCGCTTCAAGCTGGATACGGGACGAACGCACCAGATTCGTGTGCATTGCGCCCATATCAATCACCCGTTGGTGGGGGACTCCACCTACAGCCGCTGCCGCAAATTGCCGGTGGAGTTGCCTGGGCAGGCGTTGCATGCATTTCAGTTAGGCCTCGATCATCCGATCACAAAAGACCGGATGTTGTTTGAGGCTCCGATCCCACCAGTGATGGAAAAGTTGTTGGCAGTACTTCGAAATCGGAGCCCAGCTCATTAAGTGAGCTCCGGTGTTATCAATCCTTAAATAACTGGGTTGTTGAAAAAGAAATCTTCTGAAGTCAAGGCTCCGTTATTTCCAATCAGTTCTCCCTGCATGGCATTGAAGCCTACCGTGATTGACTGGCCGGCACCAATAGATTGACCCCAGTCATCTCCGGATAATTCATAGAAGAAATGACCATCATCTTGCTTCTCTATTGCTACTTCAGCACCCCAAGCTTCCCCGTAAAACTTATGAGGGCTTTCAAAGGTTACTGACCATTCATCCAAATTTTGATTGCCGGTATTGGTGACAGTGATCTCCGCAGTCAACCCTTGCCACCAAAGATCACCTCCTACTGAGATTTCTAACTGTGGGTTGTTTAATTGATCGACCGTATTTTCTTCTGCGATTGGTTGTGGAGGAACTTCTTGAGTGTTAGTGCTTGTGGGGTTGGCTACCTGAGTTGTTTCTGTAGTGAGCTGTTCCAGGCTCTGACTCAGAGGATCGCCGAGTGCAACAATGCTTTGGTAGTAATTGATCACTGTCTGATCTGACACATCTAAGGCAGGCCACTGAGGCCAGTCAAATGTGTCGTTCATGAATGGCTTCTCCTGATCCCATCCTAAAACTGTTAAGTGATTAATATCGTGAGCAATCGCCACATCTTCAATATTAAGGAAACCATGCGTACGGCCATGCATCCAGCCGCCGTAATGCGGTTCCATTTTTAATGTATTAATAAAGGCATCCTGAAGTCCATTTGCCTCAAGATAGTCAGCAAATCCTTCATGGCCGTACTCCCTCACCATCGTCATTGCATCGGCTTCTGATTCCAAACGAGCGGTGCGTTGAATGTCGGCCAAAATTTGTGGTTGATACAACTCATCAGCGATCCAGCCCACCTTGGCGCCCTGCATCGCGTACCAAAGACCAACTCCTTTTATGTCATTTCCCCATGCCTGGGAGTTATTCGTTAGGCCATTTGCAAACGCCCATGCACCCACTTCTTCCAACTCGATAGCTTCTAGGCCAGCAAAATTCCGCAGCCCGTTATAGGCCACCATGGCTTCTGTTGTAATCGCTGTACGACCACCAACTAACTCATTGTGTTCAGAGTTGTGATTGGAGCCGTGGAATGTTCCCCAACTCGCGATGTCGGTGTAATCACCACTTTCAGCACCATACGATGCATCAGCATGGTGCATCGTATGGTGCATCCCCTCATGGGATTCAATGCCATCTGAAGACAGTTCAAGGACATCAATCTCTGCATTGAATCCTTCACTGGAGACTTCAATTGGATCCTGCTCATTGGCAGCAGATTGTTCAATGAATGATGTACTTGGCATCATCAGGTTTTCAGTTGTGAGCTGGTCTGGATCACCTCCTACTGAGATTTCTAACTGTGGGTTGTTTAATTGATCGACCGTATTTTCTTCTGCGATTGGTTGTGGAGGAACTTCTTGAGTGTTAGTGCTTGTGGGGTTGGCTACCTGAGTTGTTTCTGTAGTGAGCTGTTCCAGGCTCTGACTCAGAGGATCGCCGAGTGCAACAATGCTTTGGTAGTAATTGATCACTGTCTGATCTGACACATCTAAGGCAGGCCACTGAGGCCAGTCAAATGTGTCGTTCATGAATGGCTTCTCCTGATCCCATCCTAAAACTGTTAAGTGATTAATATCGTGAGCAATCGCCACATCTTCAATATTAAGGAAACCATGCGTACGGCCATGCATCCAGCCGCCGTAATGCGGTTCCATTTTTAATGTATTAATAAAGGCATCCTGAAGTCCATTTGCCTCAAGATAGTCAGCAAATCCTTCATGGCCGTACTCCCTCACCATCGTCATTGCATCGGCTTCTGATTCCAAACGAGCGGTGCGTTGAATGTCGGCCAAAATTTGTGGTTGATACAACTCATCAGCGATCCAGCCCACCTTGGCGCCCTGCATCGCGTACCAAAGACCAACTCCTTTTATGTCATTTCCCCATGCCTGGGAGTTATTCGTTAGGCCATTTGCAAACGCCCATGCACCCACTTCTTCCAACTCGATAGCTTCTAGGCCAGCAAAATTCCGCAGCCCGTTATAGGCCACCATGGCTTCTGTTGTAATCGCTGTACGACCACCAACTAACTCATTGTGTTCAGAGTTGTGATTGGAGCCGTGGAATGTTCCCCAACTCGCGATGTCGGTGTAATCACCACTTTCAGCACCATACGATGCATCAGCATGGTGCATCGTATGGTGCATCCCCTCATGGGATTCCATGCCATCTGAAGACAGTTCAACGACATCAATCTCTGCATTGAATCCTTCACTGGAGACTTCAACTGGATCCTGCTCATTGGCACCAGATTGTTCAATGAATGATGTACTTGGCATCATCAGGTTTTCAGTTGTGAGCTGTCCTTCCCTCCCGAGATTGATTCCCTGTGTTCCGTTAAAGCCAATGGTTGTGGATTGACCAGCTGGAATGCGTGCTCCCCAGCCCTCTCCTGTAAGTGTGTATCTAGTGAGGCCTTCTTTGAGGACTACAGAGGTGATTTTTGCGCCCCAAGGAGCGGTATCAATAAGATGTGGGCTGTCAAAGCTGTAGCTCCAGTTTTCGAGATCTTGGGATGAATTGTTCGTGAGGGTTACTTCAGCCGTGAAGCCACCCCACCAAATATTCCCTGAGATGGAGGCTTGAACTGAATTGGAAGAAGGCATAAAGAGTGCTTTAGTCCGCAATTGCATCTCAGCGCTTAAATGTGACGCGCTCATAACTCGCTTGGGAAAGAATATTTCCAGTTGTGTTTTGTATATTTTGGTACGTATGTAAGTTGCATCTGATGCTGAATGCCTGGGCGGTCTTAAGTAAATGTTTGGATGTTTTGATTGACAGGCCAGTCTTATTGAGCTTAATGAATTATAGTTTCTCGGCTTAGAGATAGGGCCGAAGTAATAAGCAAGTCTATAAATTATATTCTTTTATTGATCAATCAAGATCGCCTGATTCCAGTGTATTTGGAGCTTTATGAGTTTCCTCTTTCGGTCATAATTCTAGTTTTGAGTCATATTGGCTTACTCGTATTGTGTTCTATTTGGCCCACTTCTGGAAGGTTTGTTATGTAAGGTTCTCGTCCGGTGAATGGCTTTAAGTGAGGAAGTGATTGTCATGCCAGGATTCTGAAATTGGAAGCGCGATCAGCCGAACCTTATTGATCACAGGGCAAATGTCCCAAGCTGATCGAGTGTGTCAGTCGGAATCGAGTCTTGATTGATAGAGAGTTCGAAGTGCTGCCTGAGTCTTTCGGTTGGAATGTAATTAATCCATCGAAATTGATCTGGACAATTTTCGCTGAGCACCCTGATTGTTCTCGACTCTTATGAGATAGAAGCAATCGCTCAGTGAATGACAGGGAGTCTTGGACAAGCGTCAACCAATATTTTCGTGATGGCTGCCTCCGGCTGTCGAAGTAATTGATCTCCAGGGCCTTCTTCCACGACCAGGCCATGATCCAGCACGATCACCCGGTGACAGAAGCCACTTGCTACCGAGAGGTCGTGGGTGACAAAAATCATTGCCAGGCCAAGGTCTCGTTGAAGTCGTCGCAGCAGTGCAAGCACCTCAGCTTGGATTTCTGCGTCGAGCATGCTGACGCTTTCGTCACAGATGAGCACCTGCGGGCCCAGGGCCAAAGCGCGTGCAATCGCGACTCGCTGCTGTTGGCCACCTGAGAGTTGCTTGGGGAGTCGATTCTGAAAATGGTCTGCTGGTGAGAGTCCTACAAGCTCCAGAAGCTCGCGGGCTCGCTCTCGAGCTGCCGCCCGCGAGGCAAGCCCATGGATCAGAAGGGGATCGGCGATCGCGTCTGCGACGCTAAGAGCAGGATTTAGGCATGCCAGTGGGTCTTGAAACACCATCTGAATGGTGCGTCTTGCTTGCCGTTCAGCGCTGCTACGCAACTGAAGCAGGTTTTGTTTCTGCAGCCAAACCTGTCCACCTCGGATCGGGGTGAGACCCATCAAGGCTCTGCAAAGGGTGCTTTTTCCGCATCCAGAGCCACCCACCACGCCAAGCGTTTCGCCGGATTGCAGGGTGAAGCTCACGCCATCCACAGCTTTCAGCCAGGTGGGTGACCATGGTGGTCCTCCCAGGTTGTGCCAACAACGCAATGCATCAACTTGCAGAACGGCTGTGCCGTCAGGGGTGATCGGAGTCTTACCGCCCTCCCGGGCTCTTGCGGCGGTAACAAGTCGCTTCCCGATCTCTGATTGGGGATGAATCAGTACTTGATCACTGCTGTTCTGCTCCACCAGTCGTCCGCCCTCAAGTACGGCCATGTCTTCGCACCAGCGGTGGGCCATTGCAAGGTCATGGGTGATCAGGAGGAGGGCGCTTCCCAGTTCTTCGCAGAGATTGCGCAGGACCTCCATGACTTGTCCAGCAATCGCTACGTCGAGGCTGGTGGTTGGTTCGTCTGCAATAACAAGTGGTGGAGAGAGAGCAATCGCTAGAGCGATGGCTAACCGCTGGCGCATCCCACCACTGAATTCGTGGGGATAGGCCCGGAACCGTGCTGCGCCAATTCCTACTTGCTCTAACAAGGTTTCAGCACGTTCTTTTCGTTCTTGACTCCCCATGGCTGGCTGATGAGCGGCGAGCGTGTCGAGAAGATGGTTGCCAACGGTCATCAGTGGATTGAGCCTGGTCATCGGGTCTTGAAAGACCAGACCAACAGCTTCTCCGCGCAGGGCGCGAAGGGCAGGCCTATTTAGTTGTCGTGGGTCTTGACCGTTTAAGAGCAGCCCCCCCTCGCAGCAGCTTCCAGGGGGCAACAGTTGCAAGGCAGCCCTGGCAACTGTGCTTTTTCCGCATCCAGATGGGCCAACGAGTGCCAGCCGATCTCCCGAGCTCAGACTCAGGTCCAATCCATCCAGCGTCCAGGCTTCACTGCCTGGGTAACGCAGACGCAATTGATTCAGCGTCAGAACAGTTCCTGGCGCGTTGAGCATGAAAGAAAGCACGGTGCCTCATGCCTGCATACCATGGAACTACCCGCAGGGTCAGATGCTCATCGCAACCTCTGCACCGGATCCCACTCAGATTGAGCCTGGATTAACTCCAGCGATCTGCGGCTTAATGGCTGTCCGCGAGCGTCAAGTGCGCTCACCGGATGACTATGGCATTGAGCTCCCTGACTGGTTGCGGGAGTGCATCGTTCACGTTCCTCCAGGTATCGGGCACAGTTGCCCTACCGATGCAGAAGCGCTGCTAGCTGCTGCCTTTGATTTCGCGTTTCAACTGCATGAAGGGCAGTTTCGCGCCAGCGGCGATCCCTACATCGTGCATCCGGTGGCGGTAGCAGATCTTTTGCGTGATATCGGGGCGAGTGCCAGCGTGATCGCGGCGGGTTTTCTCCACGACGTCGTGGAGGACACCGATGTCACTCCGGATCAAGTGGAAAGCCATTTCGGGCCAGAGGTCCGAGAGCTGGTGGAGGGGGTCACGAAACTGGGTGGTCTTCACTTCACCAATCGCACGGAGGCTCAAGCTGAGAATCTTCGCAAGATGTTTCTGGCAATGGCCAGTGATATCCGCGTGGTTTTGGTGAAGTTGGCAGACCGCTTGCACAACATGCGAACACTGGGGGCGCTGCAGGAGGAGAAACGCCATCGCATCGCAAGGGAAACAAGGGAGATCTACGCCCCGCTCGCGAATCGCCTTGGTATAGGCCGTTTCAAGTGGGAGCTCGAAGATCTCTCGTTCAAATTGCTTGAGCCTGATGCCTTTCGCGAGATGCAGCAGGAGGTATCAACCAAGCGCAGTGAACGTGAGGATCGCCTCTCCGTCACGGTGCAGTTGCTCCGTGATCGCTTAGCTGCCGTTGGTCTCGAGAGTTGTGAGGTAAGCGGTCGGCCGAAGCATCTCTATGGCATCTGGACCAAGATGCAACGCCAGCAGAAAGAATTTCACGAGATTTATGACGTAGCCGCGCTGCGGATTCTCGCCCCGAACGTGGAGAGCTGTTATCGCGCTCTGGCAGTAGTGCATGACACCTTTAGGCCGATCCCTGGACGGTTTAAGGACTACATCGGGCTCCCCAAGCCAAATGGGTATCAATCACTTCATACCGCTGTGATTGGCCGTCATCGTCCGATCGAGGTGCAGATCCGAACCTGGGAGATGCATCAGGTTGCGGAGTTCGGCATTGCCGCTCATTGGAAATACAAAGAGGGCGGATCCCCTGCCACTGGAGGGGATACGGAGCGTTTTAATTGGTTGCGTCAACTCGTTGATTGGCAGCAGGAGGGTGGTGCTGATGACCACAACGATTACCTCGCGTCGATTAAGGAAGATCTGTTTGACGAAGAAGTATTTGTTTTCACTCCTAAAGGAGATGTAGTGGGTCTTCGTAAGGGCTCAACAGCTGTTGATTTTGCGTTTCGAATTCACTCTGAAGTGGGAAATCATTGCCAGGGAGTAAGGATTAATGACAGGCTTTTGCCTTTGTCAACCCCACTTCAAAATGGTGATTTTGTTGACATTCTTACAACTAAAAATGCTCATCCGAGTTTGGATTGGCTTAACTTTGTGGCCACTCCAACAGCACGAAATCGGATCCGACAGTGGTACAAGCGCAGTCATCGAGACGAGACGATTGACCGTGGCAAGAATTTGCTTGAGCGAGAGCTTGGGCGGAGTGGCTTTGATGCCTTGTTAAGCAGTGAAGCCATGCGCAGAGTTGCTGAACGTTGCAATTTGCCAACCACTGAAGACCTTCTCGCTGGCCTTGGGTTTGGTGCTTTGACCCTGCAGCAGGTGCTTAACCGTCTTCGGGAAGAAATTCGCCTGCAGACGGCAGTTGTAGAGGCTCCTCTCACGAATGAGGATGTCGCTAGACAGCTGGTCAAGCAGTCAGAGCAAAAAACTCCTCACCGCGAGATTCCTGCGAGCGGAGTTGAGCCAATTCTTGGTGTAGAGGGCTTAGATCACCGCCTTGGCGGGTGTTGTAGTCCACTACCGGGCGAAGCCATTCTGGGAGCAGTGGCCCTTGGTAATCACGGCATCACTATTCACCGCCAAGACTGCCCCAACGTGGAGTCGATTCCAACTGAACGTCGCTTACCAGTTCGTTGGAACCCTTCGTTGCAAGAAACGGCACTTCGATTCCCAGCTCAGTTGCGTATTGAAGTGATTGATCGTGTTGGAATTCTGAAGGACATCTTGATGCGTCTGTCTGATGGATCGATCAACGTCAGTGATGCTCGAGTGAGAACGGCTTATGGCAAGCCGGCTCGGATCGACTTGATGGTGGAACTCGGTAGCTCTGTGCAGTTGCAGCGCACGATGGACCAGATCCGCTCGATGGCGGATGTGATCGATATTGCTCGTACCGGTCAGAGTTGAGTAATCCGCTTCTGGCCCTGCCTTTTGAAGCTTCGATTGAGAGTTTGGGTGATTTTTATTGGGACGTAGTTGAGGCTGCCTCCTTTCCCCAAACCAAACTGCGCTTTCGAAACGACGCATTGTTGCGTCAGCTAGGGGTGGATCCCGGCGATGTGACTAATCACGACGTTGAGATGGCGTATGGCCGTTTCGAACACCGCGTTCCCCTGCTGGCCCTTCGTTATCACGGCTATCAATTCGGTACTTACAATCCTCAGCTCGGAGATGGGCGCGGTTTTCTTTACGGCCAACTTCGAGATCGGACGGGCATGCTTCAAGATCTTGGCTCCAAGGGGAGTGGCACCACCCCTTGGAGTCGTGGTGGGGACGGACGGCTCACACTGAAGGGAGGGGTCCGTGAATTGATCGCCTCCGAGGCGTTGCATCGTCTTGGCGTCACCACCAGCCGCACACTGTCTTTGATCGAAACAGGTGAGGAGCTTTGGCGTGGGGACGAACCATCGCCAACCCGCAGCTCGGTCATGGTGCGGGTTGCCCAGACTCATCTGCGTTTCGGCACCTGCGAAAGGCTGTTGTATTTGCGAGACCCTCAAGCTCTGGAGCGCTTATTGCGTCACGTTGTAGCTGTTTATTACCCCGATGTTGCGTCAGCCCATCCCGCTCCTGATGGAGATCGTGTTGGGCTGGAGCGTCAGCTGCTGGCGTTTTACGGCGAGCTGGTGGGGCGGGTGGCTCGGTTGGCGGCTGAGTGGATGGCCGCGGGCTTTGTTCATGGGGTGCTCAATACCGACAACATGTCACTGGCTGGAGAAAGTTTTGACTACGGACCGTTTGCATTTTTGGATCGCTGGGATCCAAGTTTCACGGCGGCCTACTTCGATCAAACTTCCCTCTATGCCTATGGCCGTCAGCCGGCTATTTGCCATAACAACCTGCGCCTACTTCAACATCCGCTGGCAATGCTGCTGCCTAGGCAGCCGATGGAGCAGTTGCTTGAGTCTTACAAAAAAATCTATCAAGATCACTACCGATTTTGCTTTTTGAGGCGGTTGGGATTGGAGCCCAATTTTGATGTGGAGAGTGATGAGCGCTTGGTGGGGGCGACACTGGATCTAATGGCGAGCTGGCCTGTTGGTTATGGCGACTTTTTCAATGGTTTGGCATCGGTAATCCAATCCAGTGGTTTGCCTCAAGAACCCGAAGGTTTACCTGTCTTTTTAAGTGTTGCCCCTTCACCAGCAAGGGAGACTTGGCAGGAATGGAGGAATGCCTGGTGGTCACAGATGCAGGCATTAGAGGCTGCTGCATCTGATCCGAGAGTGTCAGTTCTTGAACGCCTGAAACGCTGGAATCTGAACCAGACTCCAACCCGTTCCTTGATTGAAACTCTTTGGGAATCGATTGATCAAAGGGATCATTGGTTACCTCTCAACGAGTGGCTCGACTCTGTGATGAAGTATTCGATAGAATATTAACTGCGTTATTAATAGCACCTTGATCTAGTATTGATGGTGAAATTCTTTTCCGGTACAAATAATAGATATTGATGCTAATTGCTCTAATAAGTCTCGTATTATGCTTTGTTCTTCAACGGTGTAACATATGGCTAAAGTATGAATAGCTTTAGGGGCGTATTGTTTTAACTGGCCTGATTTAAGGAGATAGATTTCTAATTGGACGGGTTTTGATTAGAAGCTTCATCTTCTTCCCCGTTGTTGAAGCGATGAAGTGATGCCATGTCTTTTGGGACGTAACCAGCGCAGGGTGAGCCTCCATGCAAGGACTCCGAGCAACGCTCCGGTAAGGCTGGAGCCAAGGAGGAGACGGCTCATGACGTCCCATCCCGCTGTGGCAATTAGATCTTGGTTGAGATTGTTGAAACCTGGCCAGCCAGCGCCTTCACCCAACAGGATTGTGCCTAGGCGGTAATTGAACCAAAAAAGCGGGATGTAAGTAAAAGGGTTGCTGATCCAAGTGCCGGCGGCAGCAATCAAGTGGTTGCCTCGCATGACGCTCGCCAGGCCGATCCCAAGTAAGGTCTGAAATCCAAAAAAGGGAAAGCAGCCACAAAAAACCCCTGCGGCAAGTCCACGAGCGCGTTGGCCTGGTGTTCCTTCTTGCTGCCAGATCCACTGCAGCCATTTGCTCAGGCGTCGCTGCAATGTGGTCCGCAACCGCTTCATCGAGATTGCTTGCCGCCTACGCGGGAGTAGAAGCTCCGGGATCGTAGGAAGGAGTGTGTGTCGGCGGTTGGGCTAGGGGAATGTCTGGGATCCTGCCAGATCAGATGCTGACGATTGCAGCGATTGCGACTGCTGTGGCACCAGGGCAGGGTGGCATTGCTGTGATTCGCCTGTCTGGGCCAAAGGCTGTCAACGCTGTTGCCGCCATCACCGTGATTCCTGGTCAACAGCCCTGGGAGAGTCACCGGTTGCTTTACGGCCATGTTGTTGCTGCCGATGGGGAGACACGACTGGATGAAGTGTTGGTGCTGTTGATGATGGCGCCGCGCAGTTTCACCGGCGAAACCATCGTGGAAATTCACTGTCATGGTGGTGTGATCGCTGTGCAGCAGGTTCTTTCACGTGTTTTGGAGCAGCCAGGTGTGCGCCTGGCTCAGCCTGGTGAATTCAGCCAGCGCGCAGTTCTCAATGGTCGCCTCGACCTCACGCGAGCAGAAGCCATTGCTGATCTTGTGGGTGCTCGCAGCCAGCGAGCTGCTCAGCTGGCGATGACAGGTCTCGATGGCGGGATTCAAAAGAAAATGGTTGCTTTGAGGGAGCGCCTGCTCGATCAACTCAGTGAGTTGGAGGCCCGCGTCGACTTTGAAGAGGATCTTCCCCCTCTTGATGGTGAGGCGTTGTTGCAGGAGTTGCAGGCTGTGCGCTCGCAGTTGCTCTCGCTCGTGGCCGATGCTGAGAGAGGAGCTTTCGTGCGTCACGGCTTGAGAGTTGCGCTGGTGGGCCGGCCAAACGTGGGTAAAAGCTCTTTGATCAATCGGCTCAGCCGCTGCGAGCGGGCGATCGTGACCGATGTGCCGGGTACCACTCGAGATGTGCTTGAAAGTGGGATTGTGCTGGAAGGCGTTCCGATCACCCTGCTTGATACCGCTGGGATCAGGGCCACCAATGATGTAGTGGAGCAGTTGGGGATCGCGCGCAGTCACGACGCCCTGGCGAGTGCCGACATCGTGGTGCTGTTGTTTGATTTGGCCCAGGGCTGGACTGGAGAGGATCAGACCTTGCTTGCCATGATTCCCGAGGGAGTGCCCTGCCTACGGGTCGGTAACAAAGCAGACCTTGACTTTGCAATCGAATCTGTTGCCGATGTGTGCTTCAGTGCGGTTACCGGCGCTGGGGAGCGGGATCTCGTGCAGGCTCTGCTTGGGCAATGTGGAGCCTTGTGTGAACAGCCTCTGTTGCTGTCCTTGAATCAGCGTCAGGCGGATCTGGCTGCCAAAGCGGCGGAGGCCCTGGCCCGTAGTGAGCAGGTGGCGGCCGATGGTCTCCCCTGGGATTTTTGGACGATCGACTTACGTCAGGCGATTTGCAACCTCGGTGAGATCACTGGAGAGCAACTCACGGAGTCGGTCTTGGATCGGATTTTTTCTCGTTTCTGCATCGGGAAATGATCCCAGGGCTTCTGGACATGATCGAAGGATTGCGGAGCATCATGAACACACATCTGCGCATCTTTTCTGATGGCGTCCAGCACGCTGGCCATTACTCCCAGTCTTCGGCGCAAGCTTGGTGAATGGCTGCAGGAGGATCTGGGCCGCGGAGATCTCTCTGCTCCTGCAGTGCGAGAACAAACTGGTGCGGCGCACTGGCTCGCCAAAGCAAATGGTGTGTTCTGTGGAGGTGTACTGCTTCAGCCCCTGATATCTGAGCTGGTTGGACCTGCCAGACAACAGGTAGAGCTTCAACTCCTGGTGGTAGATGGGGCAAAGATCGCTCCTGGTGATCGGCTCTTGGAGCTGTCAGGTCCTGCGGAGGTGTTGGTGGCCCTGGAACGGACCGCGCTCAATTTGGTGATGCGTCTCTCAGGCATCGCCACAGCGACAGCGGCACTGGTGCAACAGCTTGATGGCAGTGGTGTTCATTTGGCTGACACCCGTAAAACCACTCCTGGATTGAGGGAGCTTGAGAAATATGCCGTTCGCTGTGGTGGTGGACTGAACCATCGGATGGGTCTGGATGATGCTGCGATGCTCAAGGAAAATCACCTGGCCTGGGCGGGTGGGGTTGTCTCTGCCATCAAGGCCGTGCGTGCTGAGGCCCCTTGGCCCGCACGGGTGATCGTTGAAGCGGAAACGGTCGAGGAGGCAGAAGCCGCCGTGGCGGCAGGTGCTGACGGCGTGTTGTTAGACGAATTGTCTGCGCAGCAACTCAGCTCTTTGGTGCCGATGCTGCGGGCGTTGGCGCTGGATCGAGTTGGAGGATCTTCTGTGGTGTTAGAGGCCTCGGGGGTGAACCCAGCTGATCTCAAGGCTTATTCGCAAACGGGTGTTGATTTAATTTCCACCAGTGCTCCGGTGACCCGTAGCTCCTGGTTAGATCTGAGCATGCGCTTCACTCCCTTAGAAAATTGATTCAGGGTCGCGCCATTGCTGTTGGTCCTGCTTTGCATCGCCAACGCCCTTGAAGCCAAGTTTTGTGAGCCGATTCAGCCTGCCTTTGCAGAGTTGGAAGTTTTGCCTTTTTCATAGCGATGAAGCGTAGATATGGCATTTTCAACGGCAAAATGATTTTATTAGTGTTACCGGAGTTGTTGATCGATAGCCGTATCAATCAATCGTTTGTAGATGCATTGAATGGCACTACAAGGATGAATTTAAAGATTCAGATAGGGAATCGAGATGAAGGATTGCGAGGTGAAGTGAAGATAGCCTTCCACGGCTTGTCGCGCGAAATTTTTATTGCCTAAGAGGTTTCTTCTCAAGTTTGTTGGTTAAAAAAGCCAGTGTGATACCAATGAAGATTCCGCTGATGTTTGCCAGGAAATCCATCCACTCCCCATAGCGATTCACAAGGGGCTGGATTAACTCTATCAATCCACTATAAAGTGCATAAAATATGATGATACGTAGCCATCGATTTGGCTTGCGAAGTGCGGTGGGATAGGCAAGTGCTGCGTATGAAATAAAATGATGTGTTTTGTCCGATCCCGGGGCTTCGGGCAGGTTGTCAAGAGGGTGCAGTGATAAAAAGGTTATTGCCAGGAGGATCAGCACAGTTAGGCTGAGCCAATAGTGTTTAATATTTTTTATGGCTTTTAGCATGTTGGGTTTGTTTTTCGTCTTAATTAATCATTTGAAATTCTGATAATCGCCAAGGTGTTTGCGGATTAGATCCTTGGCCTAATGCATGCTGTATACGAGCATTCTTTTATCTTGTTTTAAAACCAAAACTCTAATTCAGTCTGAGTGATTTTGTTCACCTATCGGGATGGGTGAAGACTTTGATATCACTGGTGGATCACCTCCGTGATGTGGAAGCCCGTTGCTAAAGCAGTTCATTCCCGTTGCCCTTGGTGTTCGGTAGCGAGCAATTAGCACTTCTGAGTTCAGCCAGAGGAGTTTGTCTGAACAGTCTGCGCAAGGCTCTAGTCGCGACCAACGAAAATGTCCAATGGCAGAATTGCAGTTACACCCATGTTTGGGACATCCACGAGTTGTGTGATCCTCAGATCGACGGCAACGCTTGCGATGAGGTAGGCCTGCATCTGGTTGTAGCCATAGGTCTTTTTGATGTAATCGATCATGGCGGCTAAGGCGTTTTGGGCAGCGAGGCTGATGTTCCCTGACACGTTGCTTAGATCCGCAAGTTTCGGAGATTCCAGATAAGCCAGATCTGAGGGAACGGTGCCTGATTCTTTGACCGGGATCCCAGTGACGGCATAAAAACGACGGGATGGAATGGACAGTGCCGATGCGGGGCCTTCATAGTGAGGGCCATAGGAAAGATCGGGAGGATTGGTGGCAATCCGTGTGGTGACCGTCAGGCTGCCGCCCATCTCGATCGCTGATCCGGACACCTCCCCATCGCCTTGTGCATAGTGAAAGTCGCCAACAGCGAGTCCGCACCCATCCACCATGCAGGGCAGATAAACCGTGGTGCCGGCTGTGAGGTAACGGATGTCCATGTTGCCGCCCTGCTCTCGTGGTGGCACCGTTCGCAGGCACTCCGATGAATGCGTCCCCCCCGGCCCACACACTTGTGCCGGTCTGGCTTCGTCAGGGTCTGGATTAAAGACGCTGCCGCCTGATTTCAGCAGTTCTGTTTCCCGCGCCAGCACCCTCGCAAGAAAGTTTCTATCGGGAAGAGTTGTCACCACCCCCGGGAAACTGCTGTTGGGGATGCGAACACCCGGCAGTGCATCACTGACGGCATCGCGATTGTTTAGACGCCAAACGATGAAAAGTTCGTCGGTGCCGAACCGTTCGGCTGCAAAGCCGAAGGCCCCCGCCTGGGTCCAGCCAACCTTGGCTGGCTCGATCTTCTCGATGGTGACAGCCAGAACGTCTCCCGCTTTGGCGCCGATGATGGAGACCGGACCTGTCAGGGCATGGGCGATGCCAACGCCTTTGCGAGGCATGGTTTTTGCGCTTGACCATTGATCCGGGTCGAGCGTCAGATCGAAGGCATCGCGGCTATTGAAAACGATCCGTTGTCCGGGTACTGCTTCCGCCACCGTGGGAATCTCGGGGTGGAGGCGATTCATGCAGGTCGGATCTTCTTCGCAACGGATACTGGGATCACCCACCACAACCGTTGGCAGTGCAGCCGTCTCAGCGGCAGCGGTGACCGACAGAGCCTCGATCACCAACAGACCGATCCCAAGCGTGTAGAGCAGGCCAGATTTCATCGGTGCATCACTGGATCGGCCGCTAGTTTTCATAGCTATTCCCTTCTGGGAACGCCACGGCCTGATCAACCCTTGCGACGCGTGTGGCCTGATCAGAGGCTTCTGCTATCCGCTCCAGCCCAGCTGCCAGTGCCGGAGTGTGCTGACAAAGTGAGTGCATGAAGATCGATGCTCACCAGCATTTTTGGAGATATACCGCCGCTGAGCATCCCTGGATCCCGCAGGGATCAGCTCTTCAGCGTGACTGGTTGCCTGAGGATCTAGGGCGGATTCACCGGCCGCTGGAGTTCGATGGTTCCATCGTTGTGGAGGCGCGTCAGTCGCTGGCCGAATCCTGGTGGCTTCTGGGACTGGCCGATGCGGATCCGAGTGTGAAGGGAGTGGTCGGCTGGGTGGACCTCCAGTCCGATCGGGTTGAGGACTGCTTGGCGTCCCTGGCGGAGCACCCTCGATTCGTTGGCGTCCGCCACCTGGCGCAGGACGAGCCCGATGCCCGATTTCTCGTCCGACCGACGGTCACCCGCGGCATTGGGGCGCTGCGTCAGTTCGGACTGACCTATGACCTTGTCATTGTTCCGAGCCAGCTGCCTGCTGCCATCGAACTCGTGCAGCTGTTTCCGGAACAGGCCTTCGTGCTCGATCACATCGCTAAGCCGAGGATTCGCGAGGGGGTTATTGAGCCCTGGGCTTCTTTGATCCGGGAGTTGGCCCGCCATCCGAACGTTTGTTGCAAGGTCTCGGGCCTGGTGACAGAAGCCGATCACTACAACTGGAACGTCGACGACTTCCGGCCTTACCTCGACGTGGTGTTCGAGGCGTTCTCGCCGGAGCGGCTGATGTTTGGTAGCGACTGGCCGGTTTGCCTGATGGCAGCAAGCTATGAGCAGGTCGAGGAGCTGGCACGGGTCTCTGTCTGTCACTTCCGACCGGAGCAGGTCGAGGGGTTCTGGGGCGGTAACTGCGCTCGTTTTTATCTGGGCGTCGGATAGGAATCTGAATCGGTGCCCATGCGATCGTCCTGACGGTGGTGCATCCTGTTGTTCTAGTCGCTTGAGCTCTTGGTCTGAATGGCCGAGCACGTAGTCCGCTTGATTCACAGTGTTTTGGGTTGAGGCTCTGTCTCTGTTCTGAGTGGTTGACAAAGCTCACGTATCGATAGCACCAGCCAAGACAGTGGATTTAAGAATCGATCTCCTGCGTTGCTTTATTGATAGCTGGCGCAATGTGATTTCTATGGAAGAGGAGTAGTGATGGATCAAGCGAGTTTTGAGATGCAGTGGAATGCTGTCTGTGAAAATCTTGGCGAGTGGAATGGAACGTTTACGCGCTATGACGATCAAATGACGATGTTGTCTCGGTCTTTATCAAGACTAGAGTTTAAACAATCGACGAAACAACATTGCCTTGATTTTCGCTTAAGGCTTTGGAGTGCGAATCAAGGACTTGGTATTGAAGACCCTGAGAAGGAGATAAATATGCAGCTTAAATCATTCTCAAGAGAGTATATCTATTTCCCAGGTGGTGCCTTCTGTGCAGCTACGCTTGCAATGAAAGAGGATGAAGTCTCAAAAGTTGAGTTTTCATTTATTAAAGCTCAAAGAAGACATCGGCAAGTTTTTCTCTTTGATCGAATGCAAGGGGTTTTTCGTAGAACCTTGATTCGAGAGGCCAATGGTTTGTCCGCCCCAGTGGACGATCGCTTGATGGATGTTGCCTTGATTGTTGGGTCCTGGCGGGTCTCCAGAAGAACATTCACCAATCAAAGCTGGCCTCGGTCAATCGTTGAAGAGTTCGATCACCGTATTGACAAATCCTTGCCTGCTCAGCTTGTGTTTTTCCATGACCAAGGAGCTGCCCTTCTCCCCTCGGTTGATGCTATGGGCAAAGCATTCACGTTTGAAAGTTATTGGTGCTGTGACACTGGCCTGCTCCAAAGATCCGTGATTGATTATTCAGCAGATGGGACTTGGCAAGCGTCAAGTTTTTCAGTGATGGAACGGATCTGATGTCGGCTTCAAAAAGGATGTGGTCTTGGCCGTTGAATGCAACGTTCATTTTTCGTCCCGAATGGAGTTTCTGTTGGAAGCTCATCGCATTCTTCGGCCGGGAGGCAAGCTTGTTTTGAGTGACTTCGTTTCCATGCATGCCACTGGCATGGTTGTTGTGTTGGAAGATGCTGTTTGGCGCCGTGGAGAATGACACTTATGGATCGGTGAATTGCAGTTGACATCGCCATCGTTATGCCCGACAGGCAGGGCGAGCCGGCTTCAATCTTCTGCATGATCTAGTCATCACTGTTGCCACCCTTCCCACTTATCCGCTGGTAAAACGCTTGTTCGCTGATCTCGGTGCTGCTCAATCCGTGCATGACACGGTGCTGATCGAACGACTCAGTCGGCCCGCGATGCTGCTCTATAGGATGCTCAGTCTCAGTCGCTCATCAACCGCAACAGCTCGATCTTGATGTTGGTGTTGATCCCGTTGCATGGCGAAGGCGTCTGCAAGGTGGGACAGCTTGTGGTCTTGGCGAGGTCAGCGAAGAGCACTGCCCATCGGTTAACCAATCCATCACTTTGGGTTGGAGAGTCCACGGGTTGATGCCATGGTCAATTATGGGGGCATAACGAAAATCAAATTCATGAAAATGCCTTCCAATTCATGTACAACTTCAGTGGATTAAAGCAATCAGGAATGCTTTAGAGGTTGTGCATGATTGTGAATATTAAGATCACCACAATAGTTTGAAGAAGTAAATCTGAACTACCATGCCAAGATTAAGAAAGACCACTGCAATGAAATGCCACCACTGGTTGAATGTGGATTCAGCAATCACACCTTCAATCATGCCGCCGAGCATAGGTAAAAGAGGAGCTGATCCTGCAAGAATGATTGGTAAATGAGCTAAAATAAGAGCTGCCTCAAATAAATAAAAATAGGCAATAAAGTTGACTATGGCATTGATAATAAACACCGCCAGCATTGATACCGTGAGAGGAAACACGGGCTGCTTGTTGAAGATGAAAGGTGATCGTCTGATCTGTTGGACTCAATCGACGCGATCATGTTGTTGATTCGCCAGTTGCGATCAGCGCGCGTTGATTGACGTGCTTGCTTGTTGCCTCTTGTGGCCCGGCATCCCCTGCGCCCCCTATCCTCGCTTTGTAGGCACAATGCCTATCAGCACAAGGGAATAGCAGCAGGATGGCAACCTGCTATTCCCTCCGCATGTTCAAGGGTCTATCCAGATGTCTCCCTCCCGAAAGGCCTCTGTGTCGCAATTGTGTTGTCGCAATTGCATTTGCTGCAAGACAAACGGATCAGCGGTGTTGTCTATTGGTCTCAGTCATCACGATGGCTTGAGCTGTTCAGCCGTTGCAAGAGTGATGGAGGACCAATCTGTTCCAGAGTGAAATGATTGCCGTAGCTGGTCGTTGGTTGCTCGGAGAAAAAACGTCTTCGCCTGGGAGTCCAGAAACGCCGGACTATGGACAGAATGAAACTTCGACAGTGGAGCGCAGAGCGGACGATCTAACTCTGCCAGGCCGGAGCGGTAGGCCAGTTCAGACTGTTGAGCGTTTCTGGTTCCAACAAACTGCTCATGATGGATCGGAGCCATCGGTGCAATGGAGCGGGCCAAGGGGCCAGCAACATGGCCACAGTGGCGTCAGCAATGTGCTGGTTGCTTTTGGCGCAGGCAAACAGTTCGAGATTGGCGCGCTGATTGAGCTCCATCAGTTCCCGCAAACAGCGAGGCCGTTGCTCAAGATTCATCAGGCTGCCTACGTGATCCCAGAATAGGAATAAAGCCTCTTGTTCACAGGGTTTGAGAGCTCTCCATCCGTAACTCTCGATCCAGCAAATGGGTTCGGCCACGAAACCGGAAAGAACGTAGGCGTAATCCTCTTGGCGAATGGCGTAGGTGGAGTGAATCCGATTGAGGCGTTGAATGACGGCTCGGCCTCCAGGGGTATCAGGGCCCAGCCTGACCAGTTCTGCCACGATCAACGCCGTATCGTCATAGCGCTTGCGTGGGCGTTGTTCGAACTCACCGGTCTGGTGAAGTAATCCTGAGATCGAAGGCAGGCAAAAGGTTTTGAGCAAGGCCAGTTCCAGTGCCCGGTTCATGTCCCATGGGAAGAGCAAGCCCACCAGATCCCGACATCGCTCCAAGACCACTGGATCCAATGGTTTTTCTGTTTGTTCGCCGGAGGCTGGTTCTGATCCAGAACTTGTCATGGATGCGCTCTTCGCAGAAGGGTTGTTCTTGGCCTTAAATCCTTTGGCTTGCAAACAGAGACCCAGGAAGCTGATGATCGGTTCTCAATCCTTAGAGCCTGCATGGCTTCCTCCTTGTTTCTCCGAAACGACCTCAAGCTCCCTTGAATGAGAGCAGTCTGCCGGACTGAAGTTTTTGGACTCGCTTAACGACCAGTCTCAATGTTTGATGTAAGCGGCTGCCAAGGCGGTGATGTCCTCAAATATTCGATAGAGAGATATTTATTCATCGATGAGAATGAAATACAGAGCCCATTCGGATTGGAATAGCCGACCCGTTTGCTCTACCTTTCCGAGCGTTGAGGGAACTTCAAATGCTTCCGTATCAAACAACTCGCGGAGCGTGTTAATAAATTTTCGAGCACCATCATGCCCATGAAATTTCCGTCAATTTGAACGCGCCGTCACTATCGTCATTGACGACGTAATCAAAAAAGCGATCGATGATTGTGTTAGGCATTCGGGGAACTACATGTAAGTGAACTTAATCTGGCCGAGAATGATTGGCTTGCGGCGAAGCGGGTTTTAAGCATGAGCCACGTCCTAAAAGGTTAAGCTTTCAGACACTTCATGAGCTATGGCTTTGCCCAACAATTGATGTTGATGTTCATCTAAATGGATACCATCTATGGCGCTAGTTTTGGTAATACTTCCTGCATTTAAATAATGCGTTGCGTGGTCATTCGCCACTTTTTTAAGTTCATTTGCTAGCCCTACACATCGTTTTTCAGCCCCTTTAAATTTGCTGGCAATCACTCCTTTAGGTTGAATGATCGGTGGTGGAGCGATAACCATGATGTCCGGCACGGGCATGCCAGGCTCAATAGGTGCTTGCCGGACTATTTGAATGAGTTTGGCTGTTCCTTGTGCAGATAATGAAGCATTATTATCGTGTGTACATTGAAAATCATTGATACCTAGCATCAGAATAACCAGCTTCAGTGGTGACATCATTTCAATGACTTGAGCAAGTCCTTGCGAACCATCTCGACCTTCCCTGAAGGGTTCACTCCATACCGTTCTACGACCATTGAGACAATTTTCTATCACTCTGACATTTCTACCGGCCTTAATCAGTGAATTTTCAAAAACACCAGGCCATCGCTTTTCAAATGACAAACGTTCTCTGGAACCTGGGATAATTCCCCAGGTCAGGCTGTCGGAATATATCAAGATTTGATCCATGATTTTGATAATGGTTTCCTTCTGACTTGTCTTAGGTGGTTCTGATTACGATGCCGCATGTGCCCCGCATCAGTGAACTATGTAGTTCTGCGTGGCCTGGCACCTGGTCGATCACTCTTAGTGCATGGCTTCAGCAAGACATGCTCAAATAGTAGCCAAGGTTTATGGCGAGGAAGTGAACTTTATCCTGTCTGTTGATTGATTCAAATTACATTAGCTTTCAGAAAGATGTCAAACCCTTGAGTTAAGACAATGGACTATCAAGACCGACCACCTTCAAGCAATTCTTCGCTCCTATGTTCACGGTGAAGGATAAAAAAGAACGGCATCGGCATTCCCTTTAAATCCATCACACCAAACACGGCATCCTTATTAATTTTGCGAAATACGTCGTTAATCGGTAGCTGGTCGTAAATCATGGTTGCGCTCGACTTGCCCCGATAAGTGGTCATGCGCAGCCGAGCTGTGGACCGAGAGGTTGTGAGCAAAGGCAGCAGCGTTTGGAAGATACGTCCCACTATTGCTGACTTTGGCATGGGAACATTCAACGCCGACCCCATGAGGGCGGGATTGACAGTGGTAACACCGCCGCGAAGTGTTGAAAACACCAACGGATGAACATCTTCGGGGTTTTCAAAGCGTTTTCCATACCAGTGATAGGCCTCGAGAAGGCCGTCCATGGGATGGTTGGTATGAAAGCTTTCGCCCTTCCAATTGCCAATCATGAAATCAACATTGACGGGTTCAAGGAAGTCAAACAATTCAAAGGCGTCTGTCGACGTAGAACAGCCTGCCTTTAATCTTTCGCGAATGTTCATCTCAATGTGATTTCCGTTTATCTATGGGGTCTAACACCTCACGTTACCGCTATTTGAAGCGATCTCATTTGTTGCGAAACTAAAAATCGGCAGTGAATCAAAGTCTGGTCTTACAATCTTGTTGAGCAAGTTTTACTAACCTTGATCGCCAGAATCTCCTTGCAAGCATTAATATACGGTGATTTGTGATCATGGCACTCATGATGAACGTGTACTTTTCGACCCAGGTGTGCATTTGAGGTTCTAAGCCCGGGCTTTGTCGTGTCTTAGGGGGCTCAGGATTGGACGTCGGATTTGCAAATGATCCATTTGCAATTGTTCGGTAAAGCATTGAGATTTTATCGCAGCTGCTAAGGTGAACTTTGCTGTAGAAAAGTAGGCCAACTGCTCTAACACATGCGCCAATTATTGTGGATTTGATATTTGCAAAAATACTTGATAGCTATCGCTGGAGTTGCCTGTAAAATGTTAACGAGTTAGGCGGGATTTGGCTTGAGGCCTATTCGCCTTAAAAGGAATCGAAAACCATATTAAATACCACCTGCCCATTCCTCGGGTTAAGCGAAATACCAGCTTGCGCGCAAAAAGTGCCAAGCCAGGTAACAAGTAAGTGCAAAAATTTTTTTCTGCTAGGCTGAATGCAGTGATACATTGTTGCTAATTATGAATCAAATAATACGGGCTGCAGTTGCGACAACAGCAATCGGCTGTTTATTAATTACTGGTTGCAGCGGGTCTAAGGATGAGGTATCCAGTGAAGGTCAATCTGCGATTGAGAAAACCACCGAAGCCAGTGGTTCAGCTATGAAACAAGTCGCCGGTGCTGGTGAAACAGCAGTTGGAGCAGCGGCTGGTGCAGCCAATTCCGCGAAAGATCAGGTTGCAGCAGGCGGACAGGCAGCTTTGCAAGGAGCGCTGAAGCCAGTGCTCAATCTTCTTGAACAAAGCGAGTCTGATGTTCAGTCTGGAGATATGGCAGCTGCAGCTACAGCGATGAAGGGATTCGCCCCTGTCTGGGAGAAGGCGTCGCCTGTGATTCAGAAACTATCAGGAGATAGCTGGGAAGGAATCAACAATGCTGCTACCACGGCAATGTCTACATTCAACATGGATAATCTCAATCCAGACTCTGCAAGTGAAGCGCTTCAATCTTTGATCGCACCTCTGAAAAAACTTGCCGGAGCTTAATAGTTTCTATTTGCGCACTTAAGGCTGTTAGTACTTATACCTCAAGGTCAATAGGCTCAAGGGCTCAGTAATGTTCAATGATTAGGCTATAATCAATAAGCCTTTGGAATTTAATTCTTTGCTTAATCTGTCTGAAAACTTGTACCTTTTCTGCGATTTATTCTTGCATCAATTATAATATGTATAGTACATTGAACGATGCTAAAGGGCCTATTTGCTTCATACGGCTTGTCCCCAATATTCATGTCTGTTCATTGCAATGTAACCTCAGCTTTGTAATAGGGTTAGCGATTGCTGAGTGCTACTTTGGGTTGCTCATAGCAAGAGCTAATGTTATTTTTTCCGACTCGCTAAAGCTGCCTCAAAACCTATTTTGAGCCGATCAGCTTGATCGTCAGCATGGGACGCTAAACCTTGTTCAGAAGCTTTTTTTTGTAAGGGTGTTGTGATCTCAATCCTTGTTTGTTCGTACCGCGTGAGAGCAGCAGATACAGATGTGATGTCTGTAAGTGTGACGGCATCAAGCATTTCGGCAAGCGTCACTGCATCTTGTAAAGCGAGAGTAGTTCCTAGACCTAAGGACGGCCGAATCGGATGGGCAGCATCACCTAAGAGGGTTATTCGTTGTCCATCTCCCCATTGAGATACAGGCTTTCGATCATATACACCTGTCTCAATGATGCTCAAAGGATCTGTTGCACGAATCATCGTTTGCACAATCGAAGGCCAATTCTCAAAGACACGAAGTGCAGTATCTAAGGTAGATTTACTTTTTTCTGAGCTGCCTTGAGGTGCTGTGCCACCCCAGGCGATTCGATCGGCACCAGCATCCATCATCCAAAAATTCTTTTGCTCTCCTACAACCAGTTGAAAACCAGCTCCTCCGATAAAAGGTTCTTCAAGAGGAACCAGATTGTTTCGGGGCACAGTGCCTCGCCACGTCATCGTGCCTGTGTACAGAGGTGGACCATCTCCAACTGTTTTGTTCCTGACCACTGAGCGATAGCCATCGGCTCCAACTACAATTCGAGCAAATTGGTTGGCTTGATTCAGAAACTTGAGGCAAATCGGTGTATCAAGCTGATCAGAAATGAATTCAGTAAGGGTGTGATTAAGGTTTAACTGAACCGGGTTAGGAAGAGCTTTGTACAGACAAGATTGCAAAGTAAACCAACCCAGCCAGGTGAAACTTGTGCCTGCCATTGGCGATTCATCTGCAAATAAAACCTCACCATTTGGGCGCATTAGCAGTTGTTGTTTGGGATTGATGGCTTTGGAATGAACTTGCGTACAAAGTTCAGGGCTAATTGCATTGAGAGCAGCATATCCCTGGTCTGCTAGCCCAAGAGCTGCTCCAATCGGGCGTAGAACCTGGGCTCGGTCAAAAATACCGACAGAAAACCCTCGGTTTGCCAAGGCGTGAGCTGCACTGAGCCCGCCGGGGCCAGCGCCAATAATTGCTATATCCAACGGCGCAGTATTGGCTGATGATGGAGTCATAATGTTGTGCTGACGCAGAATTGATGTCATCTCTCACTAGAGCTTCTTTCCTTTCAACCTTGCTCAAGGCGATATGGCTTCGGCTTGAGACTTTGCGCATTTAATGCTGTAAACAGGCATACCATAGCGAGTCAGTTCCTTGGCGTCTTTACATTTCAATTTTGCTTCGTACTTTCACAAGTATTTCACCCAGTTTATTTTGCCCAGATCTATCTTTGCCGTAGCCCCAGTAATAGTCTCCAGGAGCATTTTCAAGGATATCTTCGGCGCCAGTTGAAACCAGCATCGAGACTAACTCTTGGTGGGTTTGGAACTTCTTTAATACTGCCTCATCCATAATATTTTCTTTTGCCTGTGTCCAGTCATTTCTAATTGGAAGCTTATGGCTACGGTTGAGCTGAGCCTGGGTGACAACGGCGCTGAGGCCAGAAGCCTGAGATCAATCGTTACTTGACAAACGTCATATAGCCTTATTAATTAATAATGACAATCAACTTGTCTGAAATTCCATGATTCAAAGCGCTCTTTGGACGAATTTCTTGCTGGGCCTAATAGCACTTTTTGGCGCATCGGAGGCTAGCGCTAAGAGCTTTCGCTCAAGCTTTGATTGTAATCGAGCACGTTATCAAGATGAAATCACAATTTGCAGTGACCGCAAGTTGTCTGAGCTTGATCAAATAGCCTCCCTCGGTTATAGCCAAATCAAGGGAGAAAGCCGATCCATCGCGCAAGACTTTCTTTTGTCGTCCTTGCGTACTCGCCATGCTTGCGGGAGTAATAAGCTCTGCATCCTTGATACTCAGGCTCAAATTATTGACGGACTCAATGAGTTTGGAGCAAACGTTTCTAGGCCACCATGGATCGGTGCATACAGGCTCTCCCTTATCGAAAACCGGAAGATACCTATGGTGAGTGGCGTACCTGAGAGAGTCGGGACGTGCTCTCGAACCAAGATCAAAGACATTGGTACACGGGTTCGTGACCGACAGATGGTCATTCCACCAAAGGACTTTAGGGAAGACGAAGGAACAACCATTCAATATGACAATGGAGGCTTCCAAATCTCATATGAATTTAATGCCGATGTGGCAGCATCACGAATTGGCGATCAAGTCATTTTCTGCCTGGTATCTATTCCCCAAAATTGCCCGCCTGGTGATGATCGTGGCAAGATCTACTCAGCAACAAATCTGCGAAATCAAAGATCATGGATCATGACAGCAACCCAGCACTCGTGTGGTGGAGTCTAACGTTACTATCAGCCATCGTTAGTGGTCACTATCGAATGGGTGACGAATCTGTTTGATCCTTGTCCATGTTTCTGGGTGGCCAACTGATGCGGCGAATAAGGACTTAAAAGTCGTTATCTTGCTTAAAGCGAGTGAACTGAAAAAGCATAAGTACATTACATATTGTGGATTTAGTGCGAAAAATGTCGGTTTATGTAAACCCTAAAAGGATGGATAGAGAGAATCTTTCGCTGTCGTATCACAACTCGATCACGTCGTGAATTATGATGATATTCAGTCAATTAGACTAGCTATGGCGTAAAAATTGTGTATCGACGAAAATAAAATCTTCAACGGCTTTCCAGGTCTATTCGGCAAAGCTAAACAAGCATTATGCTTATTGGATGGTACAACTTGCAAAAATCATTTACTTAAGCCGAGAGGGTGATGGCATCCCTCACTCCCAAACTTTCTTATCCTCTCTACGTAAGAAAAATGCTTCTTTCATGTCTGTTACTCCGCAATCAAAAAGTTCCGCTCAGGCTGCTTTAATTGTGCATCAAGACGATCTGGCGCTTGCTTTCAGGGGAATTGATTAGTTAATCTTTTGCTTATGCCACTGTTCGACAAGCTTTTTCTGGTTTCAAGAAAATATTGGCTGTTATTGCATCAGCCACGAGCTGAGCGCTCAATCAAGCTCCAAGAAAATAGTTATTCGGCCTTAGTGACGCCTTAATGACTCTGCTCTTTAGCAAGCTATGAGTGCTTTACTTCATCGCTGGAAATCATCGGACCGTCCATAGCAACGAGTGAATCAATATTTCCAATATCAGGAGAACCTATGACTTGAACAATGGATCGACGCTCAGAGCCGTGTGCGATCCGCCAGCAGACTGGAGAGCTTGTCATTGATGAACGTGATCGCTGAGGGGTCGAGCCCCGCCCCGGCCAAGTGGCCAAAATCTGACTGGATTGGCGCCAGCTCAGCATTACTAAGCAAAGCCACTTCACGCTGGTTGTCGCAGACTCGAAAGTAGAGATCGCTCACACACGGCATCACGAGTCCGCGTGCGGTAACTGAGCGAAGCGCCTTCTCGAAGTCGCCGTTATAGACGGGATTGGCGCTGGGGTTGCCAGCGCGCCATGTTGCCGCCATGGCGAGAAGGTCATTTGCGTCTTGGGTCATAAATACCGATTTCGCAAGCTCGACAACGTCTTGCATCTGCTTAAACCCAACAGACCGGTAGATCTGCTGGCTGTAAAACTGCTGAGACGCAAACCAGGCGGCATAGGCGACGCTGAATGCTTCAAGTCCTCTCGTGGGAGGAGACGTGTACTCTCCATCTCGATAAGCGCTGTCGGCAGTCAGCGCAGCACAAACGGAATCGAGAAACAACTGGTTGTGCTCATAGGTACGAGCGCTACCGCAGATTGCCGCAAAGCGCTGAACCATGTTGGGGACCTGCGTCGCCCACTCGTAGGCCTGCATCGCACCCATGGAAAAGCCCACGACGAGACAGACCTGCTTCACTGCGAAAAGGGTCTCGATCAACAGACGTTGGCAGACGACATTGTCGTAGTAGGTGAGCGTTGGGAAAGTATTGGCAGCAAAGGGGGCGGGCGTATTACTCGGCGATGAGGACACGCCATTCCCAAACAGATTGGGGACGACGATGCAGTATTTCCGAGGATCCAGAGCCATCTCCTCGCCAATGAGGAACGCTACGTCGTCCGAACGGCCCCCGTAGTGGGTGGGGACAACGATCAGATTGTCTTTTCTCGAACTGAGTTCGCCATACACCCGGTACGCCAGCTTCAGGTTGATGCTGCCCCCGTGCTGCGGTTGAAAGGCTGGAATTTCAAATGTCTGCTCACCCATTGGCGGCCACAATCAAGAGTTCAACAGAGTTACCCCGAAAGGAACTCATTACGAGCAAACGTTATTCCTGAAATGTCTCCCTTGATTAACCAGCAGTAAGCAACCTCTGGTTGAACGTTGCTGGTTAATCAAGGCGAGTTGAATCATTCGCTTTGCGGCACATACAGCTTTAGCGACCGGATGAGCGACATCTATTCGCATAACTGAATCGCGAAGTCGGCATTGAACGGATCAATCGACGTCTCAGCTTCATGTTGAGACAACACAACTACAGATTGCTCCGGTATATCAGCTCGATCGCGTGCCTCCTCCTCGCTCTGTGATCCAATCTGCACCTTCCTGCTTACAGATGTCCTCGAAGCAAGTCCTCATGGCCCGCAGGCAATCCTCTTCTTCCTGCAGTGTCCAACTCGGTAAAGGAATCGCAGCGGAACTCAACGTGCAATCAGAATGTTCCTGGAATCAATGTTGGTGATGTTGTATAGAACTTAATGCTGTTGAGAACAAAAAAATCAGCGGACGCGATGAACGCACATACCGCTGATTAGTTTTGTAAGTTGGAATTATTCGCGATTCTGATCAGGCAAGAATTAACGCTGACCGATGCGGCGTACCTCCCCATCGAACGTAGGGACAGACAGCACGAAGGGATCCGTTTTGTAGCAGAGGGCTTGCTCTTCGAGAATGCCTATGGCTATTTCTTCGCCCATACGAAGGCTGTCGTAGTAGTCCGAGAAATAATGCACGCCCGCCATATTGCGACCAATCGAGATGTTCGCAGCCAGCTTGTTGAGTTCACCTTCCAGCGTCAAAGGGCAGCAAGATTGGTTTGTTTTCTCATCTGGCTTGAATGTGGCGTACTTCCCTTCGATTAATTGGAAGGAACCACATCGTTCGAATTCCAGCGTTTTGCCGAAGTCTGTGACCTGGTAAGCACCTGCTTCAACAGAATCACCACAGATGAGGCGATCAAGGATGTGCTGCTTGCTATGGAAGCCAGCCACACCATTGATCGTGGCGAAGAGTGCGGAGGTGTTGAAGAAGGCTTTGAGAATGGTCACACACGCACCTGCAACGGTGGCATGTCCGGCGCCATAGGCAGGGTGCATCGGCGAACCTTCCGCGAAAGCCATCGGCAACAGGGCCGTGGCGTCCCCAGCGAGAGACTGGTTGTGTTCGCGAATCAAGCCCACAGTTTTTTCCAGGTCGCTGGCCATCTCGCTGAAGCAACCGCAGATCTCGGGGAAGCGGGATTCGATCTCCTGCGCTTTTTCAATCCGCGCTGCCAGGGCCTCAGGGCGAAGGCGCAGATGGTTGTTGAACTTTTGGTAGCGCACGGCCTTGAGACCACGCGTTGCAACCTCCGTCACCAGGCTGAGCACATGGGGGCCGCCCCAGAGGGCAAAACCACCGGCGTTCAATGGCACTTTCTGCCCACTGGCAGGGTCATGGAGAAGGCCTTCGCCTCCACCTGAAAGAAGATCAAAACCTGGGTCAAACGGGGTGCTGTTACCCAGCAACAGAAGGCAGGCATTGAGATAGGCCTGATACAGCGCATCCACGTGGACGTAAGTTGCCAGATCACGGGGGGTATGGATAAATCGCCGCTGGCCGGTGAAGTTCTGCCCGGCACCCTGGGGTTTGCAGCGATCGAAGCGATCCGCTCTGACTTCGTAGCCCTGCTGAACACGGTGCCATTCGTCCCACTTCATCATATAGTCGTCTTGCTGCTTTGCCTCCAGTACGCGCTGGTCAATCCTCTGGGCACCGAAGTTGATGAAGCCTTGCTCTGGCGTGATGCCCTCACTCGGACTGGCATTGCCGATGAGCATGAATTGCGAGAGGTAGGGGCCGCGATCAACGCCTGGACTGGAACCTCGAAAGATCGTCTGCGCGTCGAGTTGATTGCTGCTGTTAGTGGTGCGTGGCCTGCTGTTGAAGCCGCCCTGGGCATAGGCAAGGTTGTTGAGGCGAGCGGTCGAATCAGCCAGTGCCGCTGAGCCACCGCCCGCAACGAATGCGTTGAAGGGCAGATCACGCAACAGCGCCAGTTCGTAAACCTCCGCCATTTCAAAGGTCAGTTCATCGCTGCACAGCGCAGGAGCGGGTGGAATGGTGACGGCCTGCGGATCAGGACCTTGCAGTTCGTAGACCGTGCCAGCAGTAGGGGCCTCCCACTTACGGCGCGGCTCAGCACGCGGTACCGCTACTTGCCTGGTGAAGTCCTCGGCCCAGCCATTGTCTATGGCGGAACGGAAGGCCTTGAAATCGCCCGATTCCTCAACCAAGCCAGTGGTTGTGTTGTGATCAAGCCCCTTGGTGAAGCTCATCGGGTAGTTCGCGGATTCGTAGCGCTGCTCGTCGCCGTTGGCTTGATGTTGCGGGTGGACGCGCCCGGCAGCTAGAGCGTTTGCGTCTTCGCGGACGCGTTGAGCCGTGAGTTTGCGTTGATCTGTCATTTTTAAACAAGAAATTGATGAATTCAGCGGAGTTCATGCTCCGATTCATTCACCATTGCCGGATTCAAAGGATCACTCGATGATCTGAATCAGCGGAGATTGTGATCTTGCTCACAGAGCCGATGGCTCACAAAACTCAGCCTGGAATCCATCGGCTCTAGGGCCAGAAGCCTAATATCAATCGTTGCTTGACAAGTGCCGTAAAGCCTTATTTATAGATAATTACAATCAACTTCTCTGAAAACCCATGATTCAAATCGCACTTTGGATGAACGTCTTGCTAAGCCTATTTGAACTTTTTGGTGCACCCGAAGCTAGCGCTAAGAGCTTTACACCAAGCTTTGATTGTAATCGTGCACGTTATCAAGATGAAATCACAATATGCAATGACCAGAAGTTGTCTGAACTTGATCAAATAGTCTCACGCGGTTATAGCCAAATCAAGGGAGAAAGTCGATCCATCGCGCAAGATTTTCTTTTATCGTCCTTGCGTGCTCGCCATGCTTGCGGGAGTAACAAGCTCTGCATTCTTGACACTCAGGCTCAGGTCATTGACGGACTTAGTGAGTTTGGAGCAAACATTTCTAAGCCACCATGGATTGGTGCGTTCAGGCTTTCTCTTATCGAAAACGGTAAGACACCCATGGTGAGTGGCGTACCTGAGAGAGTCGGGACTTGCTCTCGAACCAAGATCAAAGCCATCGGTACACGGTTTCATGACCGTCAGATGGTCATCCCGCCTAAGGATTACACGCAAGACGAAGGAACAACCATTCAATATGACAATGGAGGCGTTCAAGTCTCATATGAATTTAATGCCGATGTGGCGGCATCACGAATTGGTGATCAAGTCATTTTTTGCTTGTTATCTATCCCCCCCAATTGCCCGCCTGGTGATGATCGCGGCAAGATCTACTCAGCAACAAATCTCCGAAATCAAAGATCATGGATCATGCCAGCAACCCAGCATTCGTGTGGGGGGGCCTAATCACTGTAATCGCGATCGTTGAGCTTCTTCCCATACTTCTAACGACCATGATCACCAGGTTTCTGGCAGCGACGTTGATATCAGATTCAGCCTAGACCGTAACTCCCGTGAATCATTTTGTTAGGCACTATATGAATCTTCGTGATAGCAAGAGCCTCTGATTTCATCAGGCTAGAAAACAACGCATCGAACTCAGCGAGCAAGGCGCTAGCAGAAACGGCAGGTTGGACATCATGAGAATTTACAAGTAAGTTTTTTTCGAGTCCCCCATTTTGTGGCTACAGAAGCCACCGCCATGGGAGCCGATTCAGGTTGGATCAGCTCACTTCAGGTAGCTGTTAAATCCCACCAGTGTTTTCATCTCCTCAAAGCTGAGCATTTGTTCTGGCGTGTGGCCTGCCTGGAGATCCAGCAGTGCTTGTCGCATCGCGAAGGCGGCCGTTGAGAGCAGGGTGAGTGGGTAGGCCGCCAAAGCAAAGCCCATTGCCCCCAGACGTTCTGTCGACAACAACGGTGTGATGCCTCCTTCCAGCATGTTTGCCATGCGTTTGCCGGGCACTTCAACGCAGAACCGCTGCATTTCCTGCTCGCTGCGCGGGGCCTCCAGAAACAGCACATCAGCGCCAAGGTCTGCAAAGGTTTTCAAGCGCCAGATCGCTTCCTCCAGGGCGGCCTGATCACCGTGGCTTGTTGCCAGCGCCGATCGCGCATCGGTGCGCGCCACGATCACCAGATCCGCCCCCTGGTTGCGGGCATCAATGGCTGCCTCAATCCTGGCGATTGCCGAATCGCGATCGACAACGGCTTTCACCCCGGTGTGGCCGCAGCGTTTGGGAGCCACCTGATCCTCCAGCATGATTCCGGCAAAGCCCGCTTTGGCGAACTGGTGCATCGTGCGCTGCACATTGGCGGCATTGCCATGGCCGGTGTCGCCATCACCGATCACGGGGATCGACACGGCATCGCAGATCGAGCGGCCCTGATCGAGCATTTCCGTCACCGTGAGCAGGCCCGTGTCCGGCAGGCCGGCGCGGGCTGCTGCCACGGAGAACCCACTCATGAAAGTGAGTGCGCAGCCGGCCTGCTCCACCAGCCGTGCTGATAGGGCATCAAAACAGCAGGGCATCAGATGGCAGGTGTCCTGCTCCAGCAAGGTGCGGAGTTGATCAGCAGGTCCTGGGCTTTGGGGCACTGTGTGCGATTAATCGTGGTTCTGGCTCACCATCTTCAACGATCGTTAAGGCCAGCAACGCTGCTGATGAATTGGAAGGAAGCGGTTTGATTCCTGTGCTGATTGATCGGAGATGGCTAACTCAGGGGAGACCAGCGTGCAGAGCCACTCACCATGACAATCACCACGCGGCAACCTGAACTCGCCCTTCTCAAATACCAGCCCTTCCCCTCAGAGCAGAACCCTTGTTTCAGCCACATGCTGGTTTGCAGCACCGCTCCCCTGGAGGCAGAGAGGCCCTTTCGCTTGGCTCTCACGCAACCCGATTTTCGAGCGGATTTTGACAACAACGCCCAGAACTTTGCGCAGCTGCGCACCCATCTCTCCGAGTTCTTCCAACGGCAGCAGAGCAATGGCAAGACTCAGCGTGTGCGAGTGGTGGTTCGCATCCACGGTTACAACGTTCCCTTGACAAGTGTGAGGGAGGAATACAAGCAGGCAGAACGCAAGTTCAGAGCCGACTCCTGCCGGCTTACGGAATCACCACCTGATGACTATGTGTTGTTTGTGCACTACGCCTGGCCGTCCGAGCGGATCGGCGCTGGAGGCCCCCTGTGCTGGATCCGTGCCATGCCGATGGGCTTGTGGTTGCTGTTCGCGCTCGGCAGCCTGCTCGCCTTCTTTGCCGGCGGTTGGCTCGCTGCCATCGGCCAATTGTGTCTGGGGATCGGAATCACACTGACGTTGCTGCGTATGGTCACCTACTTCCGCGACCGCGAACGCGCCAGCACGTTTGGAGTGTTCGATGCCGTTGAGATGGTTAGAGCTCTCCACCATCTGGTCAAGGAGGTCATCCCCGATCGCAGCTATCTGGCTGATCTCCAGAGCGGCAAGGCGCAGCGGATCAGCCTCAGTTTCCTGGGTCACAGCATGGGCACGTTCGTGACAACCATGCTCATCCGTGTTCTCACCAATGTTTTCGATCCCGAAGCGGATACTCACCTCTGGTCGGCTAATGCCCAGTCGGGTCCCTTTGGTGGTCCAAGCTGCCCGGCGTCCTTCGATGAGCAAGCGAACGAACGACAGCGAGAACAGCTCGCGCAGATCGGCGATCTGTTCAGCCTTGATCGTTTGATCCTCGTTGCTGCTGACATTCCGGTCTGGACGATCACCACAGGTCGCTCCAATTACCTGGCCAGTTGCCTGCGCCGTTTTCAGCAGACGTTTCTGTTTGTCAACGATGCCGACATGGTGCTGCGGCTCGCCTCCACCCTGGCCAATTACTTCGTGTTTCCGTCGGGGACGCGCATCGGTGGCTATCGCCTCGGCAACCTGAGCATCAAAGGGCGCACGCGAGCCAAGGGTTACGGCAAGCGTGTTGCAGACCTGAGTGAGCTTGAACTCCATGGTGCGTTGCAGACGCAAAGCCTCTGTGATGACAACACATTCCGTTGTCAACGCTGGATCGGCTACCCGCTCAATGTGATCGACTGCACCGACTACGACGATGGCGGGCGTTATCTCAGTGCGTTCACGGCTCGCAATGCCGTACAGAGATTTTTCAACTACGCCGCCACGCTGATCTTGATGCTCACCGGCCCTTTGAAGATCAGCAAGATTGATTGCCACGGTGGATATTTTCAAGGCAAGTTCTGCATGAATCTTCTCTATGAACTGGCTCTTTATGGAGAAGGCGATAAGGAGAAAGAGTTGATCGCAACAGAAGAAAAGTTGCGTCAGCACCAGATCAGCTGGATCGCGGTTCCCAGTCGTCCAAGCGGACCAGGTTGAGAAGGTCTGTTCAGCATTTCTTGAAACTATTTATGCCGTCGCACCTGCCTTGTCGAGGGCGGTGGAGAATTTTTTGGCATAAGTTTCAATCAGATCGGCTTTGTCCATGCCGTTGATGATTTTGCGGGCGTGAAAGTAATCCACGATTTGCCCTTTAAGAGGATCTCCGATGAAATTCTTGAGAGCCCATCCTGTGAAAATCCCACAAAACATGCCATCAAACATGATCACTGCGGCATAGCGATCATCTTTGACTGCATCTGGATGTTGAGTGAAATCGGGTGCTTCGGGGAAGATTGACTGCACCACGCCAGTCATTTTTGTGTAATTGGCCCGGCCTGTGAGCTGCACAAATCCTCGACCATGAAATCTGGCACCATCACCAGGCTCGCAATTGCCAAGGTCAGATCGATTTTCATACATCCGAGTGAAGTAGGCGTTATCTCCGTATTCATCAATCGGTTGCATCGTTGAGGCTGTCTCATGTTTCGTTGTGGCGAGCATGTAGGCCAGCCACCCGATTGAGCGGATGTCCCAGTTGGTTTTGAACTCGCCTGTTGGTGGGTTGGGTGGAGAGTCCCAGAAATTCAGGATGGCGTCCATTCCATTCACGTTCTGCTGTCTGAGCACCCCGTTGAACAGATCATCTCGAATGCAGTCGTAGAAGATCTTGCGGTCCAATCGTCTTCCCTCATGCGAGATCGGAGAGTAGTCGGCCTGTCCAGTCCCGGCATGGGGGTCTCTGATTCTCTGCTCCCGCGTTGGTTCGGATGGTTCCTGCTTGTCATGAGCGGCAGCAGGGTTGATCGGCGCCTGAGGCCCCCGCGCCGGGGGATGATCAGGAGCTGATTTCGTTCACCGCTGCTTTCCATGCTGCGCATCGCCCAGGCTCTAGACACCCAGTTGCGTGAGGCGATGCAGCGTGCCTTCCCGGAAGTGGATGCCCTGCTTGATCCCCAGCTGGTTCCAGCGAGCAAGCCGGAATTTGGTGATTTTCAGGCCAATGGTGCCCTGCCCCTGGCGAAGCCCCTGAAGCAGGCGCCGCGCCAGATCGCGGCAGCGATTGTGATGGCTCTTAAGGCTGACTCTGCCTTTACAGCGCTCTGTTTAGAGCCTCAGATCGCAGGGCCGGGCTTCATTAACCTCACAATCCGCCCTGAGCGTTTGGCTGCGGAATTGGCCACTCGGCTGGGGGATCAACGGCTTGGGGTGCCGGCGGTGGAGAACGCTGCACCAGTGGTGGTGGATTTTTCGAGCCCCAACATCGCCAAGGAGATGCATGTGGGGCATCTGCGTTCCACGATCATCGGCGATTCGTTGGCGCGTGTACTTGAGTTTCGCGGTCATCCCGTGCTGCGCTTAAACCATGTAGGAGACTGGGGTACTCAGTTCGGGATGCTGATCACCCACCTCAAACAGGTGGCTCCTGAGACCCTCAGCACCGCCGATGCTGTTGACCTCGGTGATTTGGTTGCCTTCTATCGCGAGGCCAAGAAGCGCTTCGATGACGATGAGGCGTTCCAGGTCAAATCGCGTGAGGAAGTGGTGAAGCTTCAGGGGGCTGATCCTCTGACACTCAAGGCCTGGGGATTGCTTTGTGATCAGTCGAGGCGTGAATTTCAGAAGATCTACAACCGGCTTGATATCCGCCTGAGCGAGAGGGGTGAGTCGTTTTACAACCCGTTGTTGCCGGGGGTGATTGAGGGCTTGAAGGATGCCGAGCTTTTGATCACCGATGACGGTGCGCAGTGTGTCTTCCTTCAGGGTGTGATTGGGAAGGATGGAAAGCCGCTTCCGGTGATCGTTCAGAAGCGTGATGGTGGTTTCAATTACGCCACCACTGATCTGGCGGCCATCCGTTATCGCTTCGCATCGATTCCGGATGGTGATGCTGCCCGGCGGGTGATCTATGTGACCGACGCGGGCCAGGCAAACCACTTCGCTGGTGTGTTTCAGGTGGCCGAACGGGCTGGTTGGATCCCTGAGGGGGCTCGCTTGCAGCACGTACCTTTTGGGTTGGTCCAAGGCGAAGACGGTAAGAAACTCAAGACCCGTTCTGGTGACACGGTTCGGCTGAGAGATCTATTGGATGAATCGGTTGAACGAGCAGAAGCCGATCTACGCCGCCGCTTGGAAGAGGAGGGGCGGCAGGAGACCGAAAGTTTTATTCAGCTTGTGGCAGGCACGGTGGGCCTTGCTGCTGTGAAGTACGCCGACCTCAGTCAGAACAGGATCACCAATTACCAATTCAGCTTCGATCGCATGCTGGCTTTGCAAGGGAATACCGCTCCTTATTTGCTGTATGCGGTGGTAAGGATTGCGGGCATTGCCCGTAAAGGTGGTGATCTGGATGTTGCCACGGCTCAGCTGCAGTTCAACGAGCCGCAGGAATGGAGTCTGGTGCGTGAACTTCTCAAGTTCGATGCGGTGATCGCCGAGGTGGAGGAGGAATTACTGCCCAATCGACTCTGCAGTTATTTGTTTGAGCTGTCCCAGGTGTTCAATCGCTTTTATGACCAGATTCCAGTGCTTAAGGCTCAGAGTGACGCCTTGTCATCGCGCTTGGCATTGTGTCGTCTAACGGCCGATACGCTGAAATCAGGTTTGGGGCTACTGGGCATCGCCACTTTGGAGCGAATGTAAATGGCACCATTTTCTCTGCAGGATCAGAGGCTATGGCTGAAATTCTCTATCAAGTTTTGACTTACCAATGACTCGTGATTGGCTGTGAACGGATACCCCCTAAGCGATTTTTTGAAAGCAAGGCCTGAGGTTGAGCGGCTCAAGGCCTACAGCGCGCCTCTCGAGGGACGACGAAATTTATTGCGGCTTGATTTCAACGAAAACACGATTGGGCCCAGCCCAAAGGTGGTGGAGGCGATCCGTTCTTTTCCCGCGGATCACATCGCGATCTACCCCGAGTACGACGGCCTTCGTGAAGCACTGATTGCCAATCTTTCGTCCTCCCCAGCTGGATTGACCTCTGCGCTGACTCCAGCACACGTGGGGGTGTTCAACGGGGTTGATGCCGCAATTCATGCCGTGCTTCAGGCCTACGGAGCCTCCGGCGACACCCTGCTCACCACCAGCCCGACCTTTGGCTACTACGCCCCTTGCGCAGGGATGCAGGGGATGGTCATTGAGGCTGTGCCTCACGAGCTGCCAGGTTTTGTCTTCCCACTCGAGGAGATTCGCACTGCCTTGCTGCGCACTCCGCGCATCTTGATGCTGTGCAATCCGAATAACCCAACGGGAACGCGTTTGGCAGCGGATCAGGTGTTGGAATTAGCTCGTCAGGCGCAAGAAACGCTTGTTGTTGTGGATGAGTTGTACGAAGCTTTCACTGGAGACAGCGTCTTGCCGTCGGTTGATTTCGAGGCCTTCCCCAATCTGCTGGTGCTCCGATCGCTGGCTAAAACCGCTGGCCTTGCCGGCCTGCGGATTGGGTTTGCCCTTGGTCATCCCGACTTGGTGGACCGGGTTGGCCGGGTCACTGGACCGTATGACGTCAACATTTTGGCGGTGACGGCGGCGATGGAGGCCTTAAAAGATCAGGATTACACGAATAGCTATGTCAGAGAAGTGTTACGCGCGCGTAACTGGATAGTATCTGAAATGACACACATGCGTATTAAGCACCATGTTGATGGAGGGAATTATCTTCTGGTTTGGCCTCGTCGTTCGGTTGAGGCCGTTGAGGCGGAGCTTCGGGCGGCCGGTATTTTGGTGCGTTCGATGTCAGGGAAGCCGCAAATTAATGGCTCGCTGCGCATCAGCATTGGCACCACCGAACAGATGCAACGCTTTTGGAAGGCTTATGTCGCGATCGACTCTGAGCTTTGATAGTCGATCAATCTGAAATCCCCCCGAAGCTGCTTCTTCTTGCTATGGGAGGCACCATTGCGGGCCGTGGTGCCGATAGCACCTCCCTGAACGATTACACCGCAGGCGCTTTGGCTGCTTCAGAACTGCTCCAGAAGCTGCCGCAGCTGCAACGGTTCGCTCTGATCCAGGTTGAACAACTTGCCAATGTGGATAGTGCTGATCTGCAGTTTCAGCATTGGATCGATTTGGTGAAGCGAATCCGCCGGGGTTTCGCTGAATCTTCTGAGCTGGCGGGAGTCGTGATTACGCACGGCACGAACACCATGGAGGAATCCGCCTGGTTGCTCGAGCTTCTGATTGACGACCCGCGACCTGTGGTCTTGGTGGGAGCCATGAGGCCAGCGACAGCTCTGAGTGCGGATGGTCCGCTGAATCTTTTTCAGGCTGTTCAAGTGGCGACCAGCACTCAAGCCATCGGGCACGGGGTGCTGGTGGTGATGGATGGCCAAATTCATGGAGCCAGAGCGGTCACCAAGGTGGCTACTCAGGGTGTAGGAGCGTTTGAGAGCCCTGGATCCGGACCTCTGGGCTGGGTGGATGACCTTGGAGTTCACCTCCCGCTGAAGTCTGGGCCTCGATCCGTTCCTTTCGCCACGCTTGAACTACCCGTTGATTGGCCTCAGGTCGCCATCCTCTACGGATGTGTAGACCCTCCGTTGGCAATGATTTCGGCCCTTTTGCAAGCCGGGGTGAAAGGGCTGGTGTGGACCGGCACCGGGGCTGGTCAATTGTCTTTAGTGGAGCGTGATGCCTTGATGCAGTGGCCTGGTCAGTTGCCACTGATGTTGCGTGCGAGTCGTTGCGGCAGTGGCCCTGTTCATCCATGTGATCGGAATGATCAGCTTGGTTTGCTCCCGGCGGGAAGTCTTAGCCCACAGAAGGCGAGGATCCTCCTTCTCTTGGCCCTGATCGCCGGTTTGGATCGAACCGAATTGTCAGCGTTGCTGGCCACAATGTTGATGACCGGCAAGAACGAGGGTTAGCCGTAATTAGCGCATCACGTCGATCACGGTGTTGTCTCCAAGGCTGCCTGGCAGGCTGAGAGTTGGCCCCACCTTGCGAACCTCAGTACCTGCCATCGCATCTAAAAAAGGCTGCACATCGCCGAGGTCACATCCGGCAGGTGGCTCACCGTTGATGTACTGAACGGGAATGACCCGGCGCGGATTGAGCGAGCGAACCACATCGGCGGCTTCCTCGCCGTTGTAAACCTTGCCGCCTCCTCCTACACCGATGATCAAGACATCCGGCCGACCGAGAAGCACTTTGTCTTCTCCGCTGAGCGTTGCGGCCGTGCCTCCGAGATGGGCAAAGCTAAGACCGGCCTGTTGCCAACGCCACACTGTGGCCTGGCCAAAGCGACGACCACCCACTCGGTCATGGGGAGCGGCGAATCCTTCGATTTTGAGGCCGCCCACTCGATAGGAGCCTGGCTTGGCAAGGTAGGTGCCCCCACCAATGCGAGCTCCCTCATCGGGCAATTCAGAGCTGGCAAGGATTACCGATGCATTCACGCGAGGCTCAGCGAGCCCTTTTGCGCAGCCCACGGCCCGAAACGGATTCACCATCACGGACTGGCCTCCTCCACGGATGAGCAGAGCGCTGTGGCCGTAATTCGTAATGCTTACGCCTGCGGCATGAGCCGGAACAGCAGTTCCAATTGCGAGTAGAACTGAACCATTCAGAACAGTGCTGCAAAGACTCTGAACCCGTTGGTGAACCGACATGGTTATCCGTCTTCTCAATCAGGAAGCTAGCAGTGATGTCACCCGCGCTTTATTTGAAGCAGAAAGTTGGCAAGCAGCTTGTGACCGGCTTCTGTGAGCACACTTTCCGGGTGGAACTGCACTCCCTGCAAATGGGGATAGTCGCGATGGCGTAGCCCCATGATCGTTCCGTCCTCTAGCCAGGCCGTGATCTCGAGGCAATCGGGAAGCGTTTCTCGTTCAGCGATGAGGCTGTGATACCTGGTTGCTGTGAGGGGTTGGGGAAGCCCGGCGAAGACTCCTTCTCCACGATGCTGAACCGGAGAGGTTTTCCCATGCATCAGTTCATGGGCTCTTACAACGCGTCCCCCGTAGGCCTGAGCAAGCGATTGGTGGCCTAGACACACGCCAAGCGTTGGGACAGTTGGTGAGAGCTGGCGAAGGACGTCGAGGCAAACACCCGCTTGATCTGGATCTCCAGGGCCGGGTGAGAGCAAGATCGCGGATGGATTGAGAGTGCCAATTTCTTCTATGCTCAGGGCGTCGTTTCGCTCCACGCGTAAGTGGTTGGCCACTGGGAATTGGCTAGCGAGCTCCCCCAGGTATTGCACCAGGTTGAAGGTAAAACTGTCGTAGTTATCGATAACCAGGAGCATATTCAGAAGCCCAGGCGCTGAAGCAGGGGTGGAATCAAAAGAAGAAGAGCGATCAGCATTGAGCTGATCGCGGAGACGAGAACAGCAGCTGCAGCACAATCCTTGGCAATTCTGGCCAGGGGATGGAAACGGCGTCCGATTGCCAGATCCACTGCGGCTTCGATAGCCGTGTTGATCAGCTCTAGAACCAAGACCACGGCCACTGTGAGCACGAGTACCGCGAGCTGGATGGCCGGTAGCGACAACCAAAGCCCCATGCCAAGAACCAAGGCTCCCGTGCAAACGTGGATGCGGAAATTCCTTTGGCTAACAAAGCCGTAGCCAAGCCCTTGGGCTGCATATCGGAAGCTGGAGGGCAAGTCTCCCGCGATACGCCAGGCACCTCTTTTGGCTGCACGATGCGCTTTATGGGTGCTGCGTTGGCTGATCTCATCGGGCAACGGTGCTCCGTCTTCAGGGTTCAGCAGTGATTTCATCTGCTGATTCACAGTCGATCTCACTTAAGGACTTGAACGTTACCGTCCATGCCAAGGAGGCGCTCCTGTTTGTTCAGCATCGCAGCCAGGGAGTTTTCATCGGGATGATCCCAACCGAGCAGGTGAAGCAGTCCGTGACTCACCAACCAGCGGAGCTCTCGTTCCAGGCCATGTTCCTGCTCAAGAGCCTGACGCCGCGCGGTCGGAACCGAAACGACAATGTCCCCAAGCTCAAGCTCCTGGCCTGAACTCAAGGGCATGTCACTCTCGATGGCGGCAAAAGAAAGGACATCTGTAGGGCTGGATTTCTGGCGCCAACGGAGATTGAGCTCAGCGATGCTTGAGTCATCGATCAGAGACAAGCCCAGGCTGATCGAGTCAGATCTCCTGACGATTTCGGGACATTGGTTGTCGTGGTCTTGCCGTAAGACCTCAAGCCAACGAATCAATTCATCCTCCCAGTCTTTGGCCTCTTGCAGCCTGGACCTGGTCCCCTCGTCATCAGCGGCAGTTTGAAGCTCAGCCGCCGCTGGGCTGAAGGCCAGATCGAGTTGGATCATTGAGGCGGTAACTATTGCGGGAGTGTCGGTCGCCCTAGCCAGGCCACCACAAGAATGAAACCAATGAATCCGGCTGCGGTCAGACCAAAGTGGAAGAGGCTCTGACGACCCTTTCGCACCATGTTGCGCATGGCCAGTTTCACGAAACTCGGCGGTGGTGCTCCTTGATCCTTGCTTTGGGGTGAGGAGGGGCTGCTGTCGTTTCCGGAGGCCTGAGTCATGAAAAGATCGTGATGAAGGGCACGTTGATCAGCTGTCGTCGTCGCTGCCTGGGCGATCTACACCTTGGCGCAGCAATGCCTGGATGAAGGTGTTGAGTTCTCCATCCATCACGCCTTGCACATCCGTGGTCTCCTCTTGGGTGCGCAGGTCTTTCACCATCTGATATGGGTGAAACACGTAGTTGCGGATCTGATTCCCCCAGGCTGCTTCAACGATGTCACCACGAATGTCAGCAATTTCGGCTGCTCGTTGCTCTTGGGCGATCACCAGCAACTTCGCCTTGAGCAGGGCCATGGCTTTTTCCTTGTTCTGGAGTTGAGAGCGCTCTTGGGTGCAGCGCACCGCCAGACCGGTGGGAACGTGAAGAATGCGAACCGCCGTTTCCACTTTGTTGACGTTTTGCCCACCGGCGCCACCTGAACGGGAGGTGGTGACTTCGAGATCCTTTTCGGGGATATCGAGTTCAACTTCTTCATCAAGTTTGGGCATCACTTCCACACCCGCGAAGCTCGTTTGCCGCTTGTCATTGGCATTGAAAGGCGAGATCCGAACCAGTCGATGCGTGCCTTTTTCGTTGCGTAAGTAGCCGTAGGCATAGCGACCTTCGATCTCGATGGTGGCGCTTTTGATTCCAGCTTCCTCTCCCTCAGAGAGCTCATCCACGCTCACTCGCATGCCTTGGTCTTCTGCCCAGCGTGTGTACATGCGCAACAACATCTGTGCCCAGTCCTGAGCGTCCGTACCACCGGCACCGGCGTTGATGCTCAAGACAGCACCCTCTTTGTCGTACTCACCGCTGAGAAGGCGCTCTAACTCCCAACGATCGAGACCCAGCCGCAGCTGATCGAGTCCCTGCTGGGCCTCGCTGAGGATGTCTTCATCAGGCTCAAGCTCGTAAAGCTCCAGTGTTGCCAAGCCATCGTCCACAGCTCCGCGCCAATCAAGAAGTTGCTGCAGCTGCGCCTTCACTTCGTCGAGGCGCCGCATTTGCTTCTGGGCGTTTTGCTGATCGTCCCAAAAATTGGGCTGAGCGGCGAGTTGTTCGAGATCCTGTTGCCTTGCGTTGAGTGCAGGTACGTCAAAGACAGTCCTGGGCATGGCCCAGGCGGTCAGTGAGCTCGGATAGATCGCGTTTGAAGTCTGTGAGGTCGAGCAACGGTATGCGTTGGACGTTGTCGCGACATTATCAGTGCGGAATCTCAGCTCACTGCATCCGCTCCCTAGTTGGCAACTGGCCCAGGGCATCGCTGAGCAGCAGCAGACGGCATGCCAGCAGTTGACGCTGCCGCGAGGAGCTCGCTGGTTCAATGGTCGCTTCGGAATGGCCGGTTTCCACATTGAGCTGCAGCAAATGCTTCTCTACGACCTGCTGAAGTCGCTGCTGGAGCGCGTCTAAGGACGTCGCCTTGGCTGAGGGGGGCCTGCCAGAACAGAGCTGATGCAAACGCTGCTGTCCAATGGTCTGAAGGTCGTTGATGGATTCGGCTAGTTCAGGAGGCAGCCGTTGATTGAGGCCTAGCAGCATGCTGAGATCGCGGCAGCAGCTCATCACTGAGCTGCCGTGTTGAAGCGTCTCCTGGGCCCACTGAACGTCGTCAAGGCGATTGCCGGTCACGCTCTGCTCGGCGATCATCTGAGGGAGGGCTCGGCGAAGGGCATTGCGGCGTTCACGCAGCTCGAGGTAGTGGCGTTCATGGTCTGGTCGTGCCTTCAGATTGCCTAGACCTTCAGCCAAGTCCTCGATCCAGCTGTCACAGCGCCTTCGCCAGGTGCTCACTGTGCGTTGGCTGTACACGTGTCTAGACAGCAGCACTCCGATGAACACTCCCAGGATCGTCATCACCGTTCGCCAGAAGGCGTAATACCACCAGTCGTCTGGATGGTTCAACAGACTTCCCGCCACCACATGGCCGCCCACGATGTAACCGCTACTCAGGCCGGCGCTGAAGCTGAATAAACGCACCATCAGGAAACCTCCAAACACTTTGGCCGGAATTGGAATCAGGGCAGACACCCCTGAGGTGATGACCACCGTCAGCAGCCCCATCAGGCTGCCCAGCATCCGTTCCCGTCCGGCGATCACTCCTCCACCGAGATCCGCCTCCAGTACAACCAGGATCGCTAAGGCCAGGAATAGACCCTCTGGCAGGCCCGTGCGATTCACAGCTGCTAGGAACAGCATGAGCAAGAGTCCGTTGCGCAGTATCAGGGCCAGCTGGGGAGTGGAAGTCATGCCGATCCACCGCAGCTCTTCAGCTGATGCAGTGCTTCACCGCACCCTTCGGAGTCGATTGCTTCCAGCTCTTTCGGGACCCTTTGAAGCGCTACACCGTGACGCACCGCCTGTTCCAACCACTCCTGGCGCTCCTGAGAGTCAGGAGTGGTCAATTTGTGGGCTTGATCACTGCTGAGCACCAGGGTTCGCAACGTGCAATGGGCCGCATAGGCCTTGATCAGCTCTTGGTGCCGTTGGGCTGGTCCCTCACCTAAAAGATCATCCAGCCGCTGAATCAGATCGGATTCACTGTGCTGCAAGCGCTTCAACAGTGGTGTGAACCAGAACAGCCGTTCGATTGCCATGCCGATCATCAGGCCCGCCAGGTGCCAGAGACTTCTGTAGAGCACATAGAGCCCACCCATGGCCTGGTAGTCCGGAACGGCCACCAGCAGAACGGCCATGATCACGGCATTGGTAAGCGTGGCTTGATCAAAGCCGAGACGTCGGCCGACCAGCTTGATCAGCACGTAGCCAATCCCAACGGCGAGCCAATTGCTCACGGACTGAAGCAACAGCACCACAACAAAGCCGCCGAACACTGTGCCGATCACCCGTGCGCGGGCCGCCTTCAGGGACGCTTCGGGCGTAGGTAGGAGGCTACGAGCTACTCCATAGGCCAAATAAAAGGCATCGACGCGTGTGGCATCGGTGCCCGCGAACAGAAACAGCCCACCCGCCAAAAAACCTGCAAAGCCCACCTGGAGGGCGTTGCGGATCTGCGCGGCTGAAGGGGAGCGGAGTGCCATCGCTCTGAAGTGGTCGCCCCTGCATAGGATTCCAATTCCATGATGAATCCTTCATGCCGAGCGTCGAGATCTACACATGGCGCAGCTGCCCCTTCTGTGTCCGCGCGAAGAAGCTGCTCGACCGCAAAGGGGTTGCCTACACCGAGCATGCCGTGGACGGTGATGAGCCTGCCCGTGATGCCATGGCAGCTCGAGGCAATGGACGTCGAAGCGTTCCTCAGATCTTCATCAACGACCAGCATCTGGGTGATTGCGATGAACTGCATTCGCTCGAGAGAGCCGGGAAGCTAGATGCCCTGCTCTCCGGCTCGCTCTGACTGAATCCACGATGCGCCAGCTTTTTGTACTGGATCCGCTCGATCGGATCAATCCAGAAAAGGACTCCACAGCCGCGTTGATGCAGGCAGCTCAGCGCTCTGGCCATGAGGTCTGGGCTTGCACCCCCGCTGATTTGATCGCTATGGGTGATGAACCCTTGGTGGTCGCTGTGCCGGTGGAGCCAGATCCCTGGGTCAGCATCGGAGACCCAGAGCGATGTCCGCTCAATCGTTTTGGGGCGATTTGGATGCGGAAAGATCCCCCTGTGGATGAGGCTTACCTCTACGCGACCCATTTGCTCGATGTTGCTGAGCGAGCAGGTGCCTTGGTTTTGAACCGCCCGGCATCGCTGCGCAGCTGGAATGAAAAGCTTGGTGCGTTGCGCTTCAGCCGCTGGATGGCTCCCACTTTGGTTTCAGGACGTATTTCTGAGCTGTTGGCGTTTGCTCGTGAACAAGATGAAGTGGTCCTGAAGCCTCTCGGGGGGCGTGCCGGCTTAGGCGTTGTCCGGGTCTCAGCTTCAGCACCAGGTCTGGGAGCGCTGCTCGAACTTGTGACAAACCAGGGCTCCCTTCCGGTTATGGCTCAGCGTTTTTTGCCGGCTGTTACGGACGGCGATAAACGAATTCTTCTTGTGGATGGCGAACCAATGGGGGCTGTCAACCGCAAGCCAAAAGAAGGTGAATTTCGTAGCAATCTCGCCGTTGGTGGATATCCGGAGGCAACGGAACTCACGGAGCGTGAACGCTTGATTTGTGATGCTTTGGCTCCGGCCTTGAGGTCGGAGGGTTTGTTCTTTGTTGGCATCGACGTCATTGGCGGAATGCTCAGCGAAATCAATGTCACCAGCCCAACGGGCATTCGTGAGGTGGAACGCCTGATGAATGTGCCACTGGCCGATATGGTGATGGACCGTCTGAGTCGCACTTCCTGAGCTCAGTCGTCCTTCTCAAGCTCTCTGAGTCAAGATCGAGCTGGTCGGCAAGTACGGCCAGTTTCTGACTGACCTCTTGAAGTTCGCGCTCCGCGATCGATCCGCGCACCAGGCCCGCACCTGCAGTGAGATCGAGCCTCTTGCCGCGCAGGTGTCCGCATCGGATTGCAACGCGCAACTCCGCATCTCCGGCTTGATCGATCCAGCCGATCGGCGCTGCATAGCCACCCCGTTCAAACGGTTCAAGGGTTTGCAGCCAATGCATGGCCTCGCGTCGTGGTAACCCAGCTACGGCTGGTGTTGGATGCAGTGCGGCTGCCAGAGCAAGGGCTTGATGGCCTCTGGCATCGGCACAAATAGGCGTATGCAAGTGGATTAGGTGCCCATGTCTTGCCAATTGGGGACGTCGAGGACTTTGGGGGTTGAGCCCCTCTTCACCGAGGCTTTCGCTGATCGCCTTGACCACCAGTTCATGTTCATGGCGGTCCTTGCTCGATTGCATCAAGGTGTCTCCGCCTTCTCCTCGGCCAGCGGTTCCTGCTAGGGCATCACTTCGCAATCGTCCGTTACGCAGGTTGAGCAGTCGCTCCGGAGAGGCTCCAAAAAAAGCATCGTGGTTGCCTCGTTGCCAAAGGAAACGGCAGCTGCCCTTCTGCTGGTGCCGCAGCCTCTCGAGCAGGGGTAATGGAGAGAGAGGTGTGGTGAGTTCGATCGACTGACGCACCGCTAACACCAGTTTGTGCAGCGCTCCGTCATTCACCAATCTCAAACCTTGCTCGAGTGCTGGTTGATAGCTCTCTTGCCAGCAGCCCACGGGGGTTCCCAAAATCCTTGCATCAGCTGGGTCGTGATGACTTGAGCCTGTATTCAGCGCTTCCGCCATATGCCAAAGCGCTTCAGTCAGTGCACGCACGTCCGCTTGATCGGATGCATGGCCGTGGATCCGCAACCAGCTTTGTTGGCCATGCCGACTCAATTGCCAGCGTGGGAGCAGAGCTTGCAGGCAAGGAGCTGCGTCCACGTCCAAATTGCTCTGTTGTCCCTTGCCTTGTTCAAAAAAACTGAAAGCCAACAAGACGCGTGAACGGGCTTGGCAAGGTCCGTCAGGGTTGGCGTCAATCAAGCGTTGCAGGGTGGTGTCGCTGAAACGTTGTGCAAGCTCAAATCTCCGCGGACCTGCCAACTCCAGATGTTGGCATTGACCGGCCGCCGCCAGGCAGAGGCCAGGGGCGCTGTCCCATAGAAAACGAAATGAGCTGTTTTCCGCTAGGCATGGCAATTGCTTCAGAGGATCCTGAGGGGGGATCCGCAGGGCGATGCTGAAGGTGCCCTCATCCAATTGGCGTTGGTTCCATCCACGTTGAGCCGTGTCGAGCAGAGTGCCGAAACGGTGAGCCGCCATTGATTGTTTGAAAGCGGCTGTCATGGGCAGGCGAATCAGTGCAGCGTCCTGCTCAAATGTATGAGCCACGACGCAGTGTGTCTGGATCCTGCCCTTGCCAGATCCCCAGGCTGTCGCAACCCGTTACGCCATGTCAGATCGTCGAAGCCTCTGGAGAGCCGCAATTAAGTGGAGGATGTATTCGGTCGCTGTCATGCCCGTGGTGTTAGCGGCAGGCTGGCGTCAGGGATTTCAGGAGTCGGTGCGTTGGCAACAGTTTTTGGGGTTTTTGCTCGCGGCGGTGCTCCTTCTTCTTTGGGAGAACCTCAGCAATGACCTGTTTGATGCAGACACCGGTGTTGATGTCTCTGGCAAGCCCCATTCGATCGTGGCTTTGGTAGGACAACGCCGGCCTGTACGCCGTTGGGCCTGCCTGTCGTTGGTTCTGGGTCTTGGTTTGATCCTGATGCTCGCGCTGCAAAGTTCGTTCGCCGTGCTTCCGCTGGTTCTTGTGAGTTGTGGGCTGGGATATCTGTATCAAGGCCCCCCTTTTCGGTTGGGATATCGGGGCTTGGGAGAGCCGATCTGCTGGCTGGCATTTGGACCTTTTGCCACTGCAGCGGCGCTGCTTGTGATAGCGCCTGCTGATCAGGCTGCAGTTCCTTGGCAGCAGGCCCTGATGCTTGGCTCAGGGCCTGCCCTGGCCACTTGCCTTGTGTTGTTCTGCTCGCATTTTCATCAGGTAAGGGAGGACGCGGCCCATGGCAAATATTCTCCGGTGGTTCGCTTGGGTACGGCCAAAGCAGCCACCTTTGTGCCTTGGTTTGTAGCAGGTACCTTTGCGCTGGAATGGGTGCCGGTCCTTCATGGAGATTGGCCAATTACGGCCTTGGTCAGCGTGATTGGCTTACCTGCTGCAGCTGCGTTAATTCGTTTGCTTCGCGATCATCATGCTGAACCTGATCGAATCGCTGGAAGCAAATTCTTGGCGCTCCGGTTTCAGGCCTTAAACGGTCTTGGCTTGAGTGCGGGATTAGCTCTTGGCCCTCTTCTGAGCTGAACCGCATGGAGCTGCGTTTGCAGATCAAGCCCTATGCGTTCAACCTCACGAGGCCATTAAAAACGGCCTCCGGTGTCATGCAGCAACGTCGTGGTTGGTTGTTGCGAGTGGAGGACTCTTCTGGCCGTCTCGGATGGGGTGAGGTCTCTCCCCTGGAGGCTGAGCAGCAAGCGGATTGCCAAGCTGCCTTGATGCGGATGATGGAGACAAATGCTCATTGGAGTGCCATCAGCCTTGAAGGGTTGCTGGGGAGTGTGCCAGCGGCATTGGCTTTCGCGATTGGTGCTGCTTTGGCTGAGCTTGATGGAGAGGTGGGGGCCTCCTGCGCAGGATGGCTCCCGGCGCCAGCATCGGCTTTTTTATTGCCCGCAGGCAGCACGATGCTGGATGAACTGGATCGCCTCCTGAGTTCAAGTGTCTCCAAGGGGCCGGTGTCGGTGAAGTGGAAGGTGGCGGCCTGCGAGCACCACGAGGAGTGGTGCTTACTGAAGATTTTGCTTGACAAGCTTCCTGCTTCGGCGCGATTGCGGCTCGATGCAAACGGAGGCTGGGACCGGGCTCAGGCCTGGCGCTGGGTCGAGAGGTTGCGCGGTGATTCACGTCTTGAGTGGTTTGAACAACCGCTTGTGGCGGATGATTGGGAAGGCCTTAAGGCCATCGCTAAGGCCGTACCGGTGGCTCTTGATGAGTCCCTTCAGGCTCACCCCGCCTGGCGTGAGCAGTGGGAGAGCTGGCAAGTGCGCCGCCCACTGTTGGAGGGAGACCCAAGGCCTCTTCTGCGTGATCTTTCTCAGGGTGTGCCTCTTTTGATGCTGAGCACAACATTCGAAACCGGCATCGGTGGTCGCTGGTTGGCTCACCTTGCTGCCCTTCAAGCCCAGGGGACAACGCCGGCAGCGCCTGGGTTTGCCCCTGGGTGGCGTCCGGAGTGTCCCTTATTCAGTACTGATCCAGCAGAGGTATGGGCGGCGGCGGGTTCCTCTGGAGTTCCATGAGCAGTCTTGAGCAACTGGTCTACGACCCAGAGAGTCCATCCGCTGCGGCTGGCGCTCTCCTCACTGCCCTGGAGCGGGGGAATTGGGTGCGTTTGTTGGGCCCAAAAGAGCTTCCGATAGATACCAATAAAAAAGGTTTGCCCGCTGGTCCCGGTTTGGTGCTTTCCACCGGAGGCAGTAGTGGGGCCAGACAGCTTTGTCTTCAGCCGTCGATCCATTTGGATCGTTCGGCCGCGGCGACGTCCCACTGGTTGCGAACGATCGGATTGGATTCAGCTCAGGTCATGGTTTGGAATCCACTGCCGTTTCAGCACGTCAGCGGATTGATGCCCTGGTGGCGTTCCCAGCGATGGAACGTTGCTCATATTTGGCTATCCCCTTCCTTGATGAGGGATCCCCAGGCCTTGATTCAAGAAGCACAAAAGCATTCTGACTGGGAGTCGATGCCAATGTTGCTCTCGCTTGTTCCGACCCAACTTGGGCGGTTATTGGCAGATCCTGCAGGTGTTTGCTGGTTGCAAGCGATGGCGCTCATCTGGGTGGGAGGTGCTGCATTGCCATCTGACCTTGCGGCCACGGCCAGGGCGCTGGGTATCAAGCTGGCCCCTTGTTATGGGTCCACAGAGACGGCAGCGATGGTGGTTGCTCAATCTCCAGAGCGCTTTTTGGATGGGGAAGAAGGAGTGGGTGAGCCTCTTGATGATGTTGAGCTTCGGGTGGAGGCGAATGGTGCGCTGGCGGTTCGCTGCAATCGCCTTGCTGTTGGCCGTTGGCAGCAATCTGGAGATCGAACCTTGATGCCGCTCACGCTTTCTGATGGCTGGTGGCGGTCAGGGGATGCGGCTCGTCTTCAAGGGGCTTCGTCTTCTCCCCAATTAACCCTTCTTGGCCGCATGGATGGAGCGATTCACTCCGGTGGATTTACGGTTTTTCCTGAGCAGCTGGAGGTTCGACTGATGGCTGTTGCGAGAGAGGTTGGCCTCCCTTTGGAGGCAGTGCTCTTCCTCGGTGTTCAGGATTGCGTATGGGGAGAACGGTTAGTGGCTTTGGTGTGTTGGCAGGATGCAGCACAATCTCGGGGCGGTGTGGAAGCTTTGCTGCAAAAGCTCATGGCATTAACGGATCCATGGTTGCCAGCGGAGCGCCCCAAAAGCTGGAAGCATTGTCCTGATCTTTTGGCAACTTCCGCTGGCAAGTGGGACCGCGCCCGATGGCTGGCTTGGTTGAACGGTTCAGAGGGGGCCGATAGTTCCAATGGCTGAGGCTTCCAGCCAGCGATCGATCGCTTCTGGTATTGCACAGCGGCGGCGTGTTTCAGGGTTGATGGCTAACTGGCGAATGATTCCTTTGGCAACGTTGATTTCGTCAAGTTGAAAGAGGAAGTTCACCTCGTATTGGCTTGGATCCAACCTTGCTGGCTTGAGCGTTACGGCTAATTGATCTCCACCATGAACAGGCTGGAGAAAATCGGCCTCGCAATGCACGATAGGTAAGGCAATCGAGGGTGGGGCTTGGTCTGCTCTGCATCCTGGAAAAATTTCAGCCGCGGTAATCCCGTAGCGATTAAGACTGTCTTCCCAGGCTTCATGGCACCAACGCAACAGTTGGTAAAAGTGCATTACACCAGCGGCATCAGTATCACCAAAGCGCACGTGGCGCTCGAGCTTCAACCATTCATCAGGTGATCGAAAGGCCAACGGTCCGTTGCAAGGTTGATCGTGATTGATCAGCGATCGACGGATCCCATGATCACGTCAATCGATCCCAAGATCGCCATGATGTCGGCGACTTTGTGTCCCTTCAGGATGTGAGGAAGGATCTGGAGGTTGTTGCTGTCGGCAGCCCTGATCTTGAAGCGCCACGGGGTGACGTCGTTATTGCCCTGGATGAACACTCCGATTTCGCCTTTCCCTGATTCCAGGCGGGTGTACAGCTCTCCATTGGGAATTTTGAAGGTAGGCGCAACTTTTTTGGCCACATATTGGTAGTCAAAACCAGCAAAGATGCTTTCTTTCCCTTCTGCCATACGTTGTGCTTCAAGATTCTCTGTAGGCCCACCGGGGATCATTTCGCAGGCTTGGCGAAGGATTTTCAGCGATTGACGCATCTCTTCGATGCGTACGCGATAGCGAGCGAAGCAGTCGCCCTCCGTCTCGCAGACCACATCCCAATCGAAATCGTCGTAGCACTCGTAGTGATCCACTTTGCGCAAATCCCAGGGCACACCTGAGGCACGCAACATCGGACCTGACAAGCTCCAGTTGATCGCTTCTTCTTTCCCGATCACTCCCAGACCCTCGATGCGGCGGCGGAAAATCGGATTGTTGGTGATGAGTTTTTCGTACTCATCGATCTTTGGACCAAACCAGTCGCAAAAATCCCGGCACTTCTCCAACCAGCCCCAGGGCAAGTCGGCAGCAACACCTCCAATACGAAAATAATTGTTGTTGATCAATCGCTGACCTGTGGCCGCTTCCCAGAGGTCATAAATCATCTCCCGTTCCCGGAAGATATAGAAGAAAGGGGTTTGTGCACCAACATCAGCGAGGAAGGGGCCAAGCCAAAGAAGGTGGTTGGCAATCCGGTTGAGCTCCAGCATTAAGACCCGGATGTAGCTGGCCCTTTTGGGAACAGGAATGTCGGCGAGGCGCTCTGGAGCATTCACCACAATGGCCTCGTAGAACATGCCCGCTGCGTAGTCCATACGGCTCACATAAGGCACGTACATCACGTTGGTGCGGTTCTCGGCGATCTTCTCCATGCCGCGGTGGAGGTAGCCGATCACAGGCTCGCAATCCACAACGTCTTCACCGTCAAGTGTCACGACGAGCCTCAGCACCCCATGCATGGAGGGGTGATGGGGACCGAAGTTGACCACCATCGGCTCGGTGCGCGTTTCCAGCTGCGTCATGGTGAGCCGATGTTGATTGCTTTACCTGGATCTTAGGAAGGACCGATGCCCGATCAACCGCTTCCATCTGCTGATGCGTTTAGCCACGTGCCTGTGTTGGCTGAAATATTGATGAAGTGTCTGGTTGAGGAACCCCTATCCCTTTGGCAGAACACGGCCGTCATCGACGCCACGCTCGGAGGCGGTGGGCATAGCGAACTCATTCTTCAACGCTTTGATGAAGTTCGTCTGATTGGACTGGATCAAGACGCCACTGCAAGGGTTGCAGCTGCTTCAAGGCTGCAGCCCTTCCTTGAGAGGGTGCGAATCGTGCCAATCAACTTTGCCGCGTTTGAACCAGACGAACAGGTTTCGCTCGTGCTGGCAGATCTTGGGGTGAGCAGTCCCCAACTAGACGTGGCGTCCAGAGGATTCAGTTTTCGTTTAAACGGACCCCTGGACATGCGCATGAACCCTGCTGCTGGAGGTGAAACGGCGGCAGAAATGATCGCGAGGCTGGACGTCAATGCCTTAGCTGACTTGATCTATGGATTTGGCGATGAACGCCTTTCTCGCAGAATTGCCAGACGCATTAAGGCTGATTTGGACTCGCATGGTGCTTATAAAGGCACGGAGGCTTTGGCCTATGCCGTAGCTGGTTGTTACCCCCCGAAGGCGCGGCGGGGGCGCATTCATCCGGCCACACGCACCTTTCAAGCTCTGCGGATTGCAGTGAACAATGAGCTGGGGGTGCTGGATCGATTGCTTCAGAACGCGCCTGGATGGCTAAGGCCAGGAGGGTTGCTGGCGATTATCAGCTTTCATTCCTTGGAAGATCGCAGAGTGAAAACCGCTTTCCTTCAAGATGAGCGGATGGAGCGGGTGACGCGCAAACCGCTAATGGCATCAGAACAGGAGCAAGCAGATAACCCGCGCAGTCGCAGCGCAAAACTGCGGATCGCTCGACGTTTAGTTCAGAACCCGAGGTTGGAGGAATGACATTTGCTTTGGATTCAGACTGGTTGTGGTGGATTGCCCTTCTAGTGCAGCTGGTGGCAATCCCTGGCACGCTTTTGCCCCTATTGCCAGGTCTGATTTGGCTCCCTGTGGGTGCCTTGGTTTGGATCGTTGCTGTCGGATGGACACAGGCCTGGCCTGAGTTCGTTGTGGCCATGGTGTTGTTTGGCCTTGGCCTTGCAGCCGACCTCCTGGCTTTGGGCCTGGCCTCCGTGCGGCTCAAGGCCAGTCGCTGGTCTGCGGTAGGAGCCGGTGTGGGGCTTTTCTTGGGTGTACTTGGCTTGTTACCGGCACTGCCTTTTGGGGGCCCACTCGTTGGCGCCTTGTTCGGACCTTGGCTTGGAGCACTGGTTGTTGAGACGTGGGTGACAACAAAGCCACCCAGGAATTTGGGGTGGCTTGAGGCGTTGCGCCAAGGGTCTGTGGTGGGTTTGGCGGTTGTAGCCGGACTTTTGATCAGTCGTCTAGCCCAACTTTCATTGGCGCTGCTTGGTGTTGCAGCGTTTGTCGTTCTCAGTTAGTTGTCACTAAGAAAGCCTGTCTGGTCTTCGCAGCCAAACAATTGGCGATAGGCCGCTGTTGAAATGCAAATCACCAGGGGGCTAGCTACGAGGAGGCCTACGCCGTTGAGGAGAAGCCCGATGCCCAGGATCAGAAGTTCCACGACGAGGAGCAGAAGCATCCACCACCAGCTGGGATCAACCACGGTCCTACCGCGTTGAATCTTGTTGATCGGACTGCCTTCCTCCAGTATCGCGATGAAAGGAAGAAACTTCTGATTGACGCCTAAATAGACGAACACGATGCCTGCCACGATTCCAGGGATGACGGCTAGTGCCTGATTGATTTGGAACAGGCCAGTGCCTAAGGCAACGGCAATGAAGAGGATGATCACTAGAACGACGGCCAGCACCAATTGGTTGATGAACAGGCGGCCTGCTGCTTTGCCATCCCAACGTGTTAAGTCCGCAAATGAGGGCTTATGGCCGCCAAGAGCTTTCCAGGCCCCCCGAATCAATCCGGTAACGGCCCATAAACTGATAATCGTGCTGCCAATAACAGCAATGATTGTCAGCAAAATAGACACTGAACTTGGGCTTGTTCCTCCTGAGGACATAACCACTGCTGAGTGGCTCATGATTTGAAAAATCAGCCCCAATGCTCCAGATAGCAGGGTGAAAAGAACAAAAGGCAAAGGGGCTTTCGTAAAACCAGTCCAGCCATCTTCAATAGCTTGCAGAACGTGCAGCCTGCTGTTCTCAGTGGTGTCGCTCATTGCCAGATGTTTATGAATAGGCTTGGCCGGAAAGTAGCGAAGCGCACCATTTATTTCACGCTTTATGACGCAATTTGTGGATGACCTCAGAAATTGCATCAATAGCTTGATCGATTTCTTTGTCCGTCGTGCTGTGTCCCAGGCTGAGGCGTAGAGACGCCTCAGCCTCTTGGTGACTTCGTCCTAAAGCCATCAAGACGTGAGATGGCTCGCCCCTACTGCAGGCCGATCCACTGCTGCACGACACGCGGGATCGCAGTGCTCTGTGCAGCTTGTTCCCTGAGACACCGGGAACGGTGATATTGAGGTTGTGCGGTAATCGGGCCGTTGCACTTCCATTGAGGAGGAGCGTTGAGTGCTTTTGTCTCAAGCCTTCCCAAAGGCGATTGCGCAGTGCCCCTAACCGCTCGCTGCGGCTATCAAGGCCCTTCAGTGCCAGTTCTGCCGCTTTGGCAAATCCCATGATCAATGGCACCGGCAACGTGCCAGGCCTTATTCCCTGCTCTTGGCCGCCGCCCCAAACAATGGGTTCCAAAGCGGTGTCGGGGTTGCAAATCAGCGCTCCGATTCCTTTCGGTCCGTTCAGTTTGTGGGCGCTAAGGCTGAGTAAATCGGCACCAACAAGTTTGGTATTCAATGGGATCTGGCCGAACGCCTGAGCAGCATCGCTGTGCAGCGTTACGCCATGAGCTCTGCAAAGGGCTGCGATTTCAGGAAGTGGCTGAATAACGCCGATTTCATTGTTGGCCAGCATCACGCTGATTAGCTGCGTGTCTTCAGTGATGGCGGCCTCAAGCTCTTCTCGGTTGAGGAGACCATCTGGCTGAGGGGTCAACAGTGTGATTCGAAATCCTTCGCGCTGCAGCTGCTGAAGAGGGTCGAGCACAGCATGATGTTCACTGATCATGCTGATCAGATGTCCTGGCTTTCCCCTCTTGCGGGCGACGGCGCGAGCATGTCCCAGCAGGGCAATGTTGTTGGCCTCGGTTGCCCCACTAGTAAAAATCAGCTGTTCGGCTTGGCAGCTCAGACAAATACTCAGTTGTTCTCGGGCCACTTGCACTGCTGCTGCGGCCGTCAGTCCGAGCCGATGTTGACGGCTGGAAGGATTGCCCCACTGGTCTCTCCACCAGGGCTCCATCGCCGTCACAACCTCGGGATGACATGGCGTTGTGGCTTGATAGTCGAGGGGGATCGGTGCCGATTGAGGCGAAATGGCGTCAGAGCTTGGCAGCATGGTGTGAGTCTGTAGTCCTATGTGATGCGCGCGCCTTATTGGATATCCAGTCTGGGTCTACTCGCGCTCATTGCTACGCAGCCTGGCGTGGCAGAGACATCATTGCGACAGAAAACGCTTGAAAAAATGCGAGCGTCACGTCCCTCAGATTTAGTTGTTGTCGATCAACGTGAAGTGGGTGGTACTTACACCCTGGGCATTTTTGCTGTTCAGAACGATCCGGCTGATCCTGCCTTAAGGCGTTACAAGCTTTGGAGAGAATCTCCTGACAATCTCGTCATCCCAACGGAATCTGTAAGTTGCAGTCAAATCGAGCCCCTGCGTGTCACGCGTGATCAGACCGCGATCTACCTCAATCGTCTAAATCCTGGCGGTCTTATTACGCCGGGTAATCGGGAGAATCATTTGGTGTGGTGGGCAGCTTGCGTACCAGAGGTTGCTGGCAATGATCCCTCGATGTTGAAAGAGAAGGCCAAAGAGCTTGGCTTTTCAACCCTCCAGGTGGAATCACAAGAGATTTTGCGGTTGCCAAGTCCATAACACCTTTAGATTCCGCCTAGAAGCGTTAGTGACATGACAGAGACCCCCATCGAGGAGCCGACGCCACGGTTGCTACTCGTCGATGATGAGCCCGGATTGCGTACAGCCGTTCAGGCCTACTTAGAGGATGAGGGGTTCGATGTCACAACGGCAGAGGACGGTGAAGAAGGTTTCAGCAAAGCTCAGCAGATGCTTCCTGATGTTGTCATCAGCGACGTGATGATGCCTCGGCTGGATGGTTATGGCTTGCTTCGAAAGCTGCGCGAAGATGAGCGGCTGGGAGGGACGCCAGTGATCTTTCTGACTGCCAAAGGCATGACGGCGGATCGCACCCAGGGCTATCTCGCAGGAGTGGATGACTACATCCCCAAACCGTTTGATCCTGATGAATTGGTTGCTCGGGTTCGAAATGTTGCTCAGCGACAGCAGAGGTTGTTACAAGAAGCGGCAAGGTTCGCCGACACCGATATGGGTCAGATGGCCAAGCAGATCACGGAGATTCGATCGCTTCTCGCTCAGGCGGATGCTTTGCCCAATCAGGACCCCGTTCAACACAGCTTCACGCCGAGGGAGGCAAGTGTTTTGCAGCTAGTGGCTGAGGGTCTCATGAACAAAGAGATTGCCCGGCAGCTCGAAACTTCTATTCGAAATGTAGAAAAGTACGTAAGCCGTTTGTTTATTAAAACTGAAACCTCCAGCCGCACTGAGTTGGTTCGTTACGCGCTTCAACACCACCTCGTGCATTGATGGCTGGGCCTTCGGGCTGGCGGCCTGCAGCGTTGAACAACGGCTGGGTTTATTGCGATCGAGTCAGGGCTGGGGAAAACGGCAGGCTTCTGAGTGTCGTCATGGCAGAGCGTTATCGCCACTCGTCAGAGCAAACCTGGCTTCAGCGTGTAGCGGCAGCTGAGTTGAGTTGCAATGGTGTGACACTTGATAAGGACAGGATTCTGGCCGTAGGAGATGTTATCCATTGGCAGCGCCCAGCCTGGCTGGAAGCAACGATTCCGGATCAGTGGGAGACCATTCACGACGACGGTGATGTGTTGATCATTGATAAACCCTCAGGGTTGCCGGTCATGCCGGGTGGAGGCTTCCTCTTGCATACGCTCACTGCATTGTTAGAGCGAAAGAGCCGTTCTATAGGGGAGGCTTTAGCGCCGAAGCCTGTTCATCGCCTTGGAAGGTTCACCTCTGGCCTTCAAGTTTGTGCCCGTCGGCCTGATACCCGAGCTGAACTATCGAAGCAGTTTCGACCAGAAGGTGGGTGCCGGAAAACCTACCTGGCTTGGACGCGTCGAGTCGAGAGTCTCAAACAAGGTCAGACTCTTATGGTCACAAGCGATGTTGTGGAGCGGCGACATCCTTTGCTTGGTTGGATTTGGGCCCCAGAACCAAAGATCTCAGAACCGCTGCGTAAACGCCTTTCGGCTCAAACTGCAATACAGCTGAGGGAGCGACGAGACGTCGGAGACCTTCTCGAAGTGTTGATCAGCACGGGGCGACCCCATCAGATCCGCATTCATCTTGCTCAAATGGATTGCCCTTTGCTTGGGGATCCTTTGTACTTATCCGATCAAGAACTCTGTGCCACGGCAACACCTGGTGATGGTGGCTATCAGTTGCATGCTTGGCGCCTGGAGGGCTTGCGTTGGCCTTCTTTGAAGGCTTTGTCATTGCATGCTCAGCCTCCAAAGAGACTTGCCGATGGTGATGCAAGTTGAAAGGGCAAGCAAAAACAGACCGAGCCCTTTTGACGTTGCTGGGTGTTCAGGGCGGTGCCTGGACAACGGCAGAAGCTGCTATCGGAACTGGCTTGCCTCTGAACATTGTTGAGTCAAGGTTGTTGGCGTTAGCCGTGGCCAGTGGTGCTCAGTTATGTGTGGCCAATGATGGAGACGTCAGGTATGTCTTCCGTCCTCAGCTACGCCGTTACCTGTTGGCGCGGTCTTGGCGTTTGCGTCTGACTGCCTTATTAGGCAAAGCTTGCTCGCTGCTGTTCTGGATCATCCGCTGCAGCTTCGGGGTTGTACTCGTTGTGATGGTTGTCTTAATCAGCCTGCTTGTGCTGGTTCTGGGCCTCGCTTTGGTCAGGGATGATGACGCCGCCAACGCGTTGATGTCATTTCTGGGCGGTGGGCTGGAGCTGATATTTCGCATCGTTGTTGCGGTGCTGACCGATCAATTCTGGATTGGCTCTCCCGGCCGCTTTCCCTCCAGCAAAAAAGAGTCGCAACCGCAGCGTGTTGTCTTTTTGGAATCGATTTATTCGATTTTATTTGGGGATGGAGATCCCAACCAGGCGCTGGATCAGAAGAGATGGCAACGCATCGGTGGCTTCTTGCGACAACGTTGCGGGGTTGTGATTGCTGAAGACTTGGCACCTCTTCTGAAGTTGGGGTCACCACCGTTTCTCTCGCAACCGTCTCTTTCGCACCCGTCTGAATTGCAGTTGGCCACGGAACGTGCTGATCAAGGGATGTTGCCGGTACTAATGCATTTTGATGGACGCCCTCAGGTCACGGAACAAGGCGATTTGGTGTATTGCTTCCCGACTTTTTTCGATGGAGTGAGGAGCGAATCTTCCACTGCTGATAAATCGAGTGGTGATAACTCCTTTACAGAAAACGATTGCTTGCCTCTTTTCGAACAACGAATTCCTTTCACTCATGCCAACCAGTGGCAACGTCGGGCCTATTGCATTTTGGTTGTGAGCCTGCTCGGGTTGTCTTTGGTGTTGTGGAACTGGAGTTTGCCCGTGTCAGCGTCATTAGTGGCAATTGCCTCATTTGGCGTTGTCTATTCCCTGTTGCTGATCGCTCTGCCGATAGTCAGGTGGCTTATCTGGCGGCGTGCCAATGCCGCTATACAAAAGCGAAATAGCAATTTGCGAAAGTGGACCAAATGGACTCAACTTAAATGTGATCGCACGGCGATTAAGCTTCGTGAAGCCATTAAAATAGCGAAGGAAATTGATTCACCCGGAAAGCAGATTATTTATACGACTGAAGAGGATTTTATTTCACAGCCAATCATTGAAAAGTAAAGATCAATTTCAGAGAAATTGTTCAAAGATTGATAAGCCTTCATTATGAAATCATGATGAAGGGCAATATTTAAACTGAAATGAACAAGCAATATTGATCAGCGCGCAGTCTTATTGATTTTGTAAATGTTGAGTGCGAAACAAGCTGTTCCGAAGCTAATGAGAAGAACGAGGAGATCTTGAGTAGCCATCTGAAATATGCCTTTGTAATAACCATAGGCACCTTTGTTGCGGAATGTAAAGCGGAAAGCCGTATTTGGGTGGTCAGTCTTTTCCGGGCTTGACTCGGCGCTTGGCGACCCTTAAAACCTGCTTAGTAGTTCAGGTGTATTGGTGAATTTTGATCGTCTGCCAGCGGCTCCAAGCCCTCTAGGCGCGAAGGTAGCGCCTGTCTTTCTGCGGGTTGGCGCCGGTGATTTTGTCATCGTGAAAGCAGGGCAAAAGGTTCCACCAGGAAATCTTGACGATTGGTGGATGGGTCAGGTCGACTTCTGCGGGGTAGAAGCCAGAGGTCCAGGGGGCTGTGCGATGTTCCGGGTCGCCAATGTTGACGATGGCTACATCTATTGGGTCAACGGTGATGACATAACAGACATCGTCCGATCATTGGATGGATTTCAACTCAGTAGCCGCTGAAGCGAAGGGCTAATTCAAGGGCACCAAGTCCACATAAGAATGTTCCTCCAAGCAGTGCAGCCTCTTTCAACGAACGAGCCATAATCATCAGGGAAGAGCCCACGACTAACGCTCCAAAAAATCTAAATGGAACTTCCAGCTGCCATATTGAGAGGTGTTTCATGATTCAATCATGCATCACCTTTGCACCGCTAATTTTACTCAACTTCATTAAGTTCTCGAAGCAAATGCTTCGATCGCCAGTTTTTTTGCGCTTAGGTACATATTTCTACACTTTGATTTACCGATCTAAATTTATATATGTCTACCCAAGAGCCAATGCTTGCTTCCCTTTGAGTAAATTCGCTCACTGTTGTGAAGGCATTCGCTGGTGAATTGAAAAATTTGACTTGTTCGTTCTTCCCGTTTTCAAAGAGGGGGATCAGTGGGGTGCCATGTTGAGTTTTAGAGCTGTTTTGCCCTGTGTTCTGATGGTTGCCCGTAATGAGCTCTATTGCTGAGTTGCTATCAAAATCCAATGTTAAGGCGGGTCGTAAGTGTTACTCGTGATTGGATTTGATGGTGTCGAGGAAGTGATTGCTTTTGTGATAAATGATATTAATTGTATTATTTTTCGTTCAATTTGAATCGGTTTTTCATATAATGATTGAAATTTTTTAATCATTTTTGGCCTTGGGCGCAGAAAATTTTTTAAGAAAAAGTGTTGGCTTGGGAGATGTATGTTGTATGTGGATAATTTCTTTGTGTGGTGTCTGTAGAAGTTTTTAGCCTCTAAAGCTAGGGCTCAATAGGATGCAACTAATTGTTCGGAGCCCAGAGAGTGCAAAGCGAAGCAACGAGGCCACCGCGGAACTTCACGGAGCATCCAATATTGCTTCGATTGGGTCGCTCAAAAAGAATTTGGTAGTGATGGGGAGATTGCTCCCAGCGCTCTACCATCGATCGTGGGCTCCAATTCCGTGCTTGGCTGGGACAGCCGATGACCTCACTTTCTGGAATGGCGGTTCCATTGTTTGCCGGTAATTTAGAGATCAGGTTTTGCAAATTTTGAAAGGCGCTGTAGTCGTGATCGCAATTAGCGCTCTCCAATAATTCATCGAGAACGCCATCGCTATAGGTCAGTTGTCTCTTCTGAAGATTTTGATTGAGTGGTTGTAGCACTGGCATTCCCACTCGAACTCGCTGGGCATTGATCTCCCTTTCGAGAGCATTGCCTTGATCCAGTTCGCGAGCACTGAAATCCATACTGTGTGAAGGAACAGTGGCTACCCCCAGCATTGTGATGAGCATGCCGAGGAGTGGCCCATCGAATTGCCGCCTTCGATAAAAAGAAAACAGTGTGAGCCCCTTCGATGGTTCCATTGTCGCCAAATTTACTTGTAATAGTAATCTATTCGCCTGAGTTCATTCGGAAAATTCTGGCTTGTTCTTTGGCTTGAAATAATTAATGCGTGTGGAGAATTTCCTTGTCACGGGTAGGAGTTATTGCTACTAGGTTTAAAATCATTAGATGCTTTTGTTTGTCATGTTTGTTGATGCTAAATCTCTCTTGCATCGCGAAAATAGTATTTATTTGTCTAGGCATTAATTCTGTTCAATTAATTATTTTTTAGCCTTTTAAGTGATAAGCACCAGCCTGAAGATGAGTCTTTCGATGCTCGGGCTCGCCTTCTCCTTCAACTCCTTGTTTTTTGGCTGGTCCTTAAGTGCTGCTGTTTGGGGCAAGAGATAGGACGTGTTCATAGAACTACCTTGTTGACCCAACCGATTCATCAAGGAGGTGATCCGATCAAGGTCTTGCCTCGTGAAATCAAAGAACAACTGTCCCTTTGCGTTGTCAGCATGGGTTGTCTTGGCTGACCTCCCCATGCGATCCCTATTGACTGCTTGCGTTGGAGCGTCTCTCGTCTTGGCGGTTGGCTGTTCGGTGTCCAAAGAGTCAGAGCATGTTGGCCAGCTCCCAGTTCAGCCCTCTGTAGACCGAGAACTTCTGCTCCCGCTCTGTGAGCGAAAAGATTCTTGGTTTTTTGATCAAAATGGAGATTCAGAATTCAGCGTTGGCGACCGTCTCACCTATGTGGTCTCCATTGGAGAGGTTGATCAATCAGGTGGGGCTAACTGCACCATCAGCATCGGCAGTTTTTATGGGTCTGAGGAAATCGTTGAAAAGCGGCCTGCTGTCGATGGGAAAACTCAGTATCTGACAACCTTTCAGGGGACGGCCATGCTTCCCGATGGCAATCTGCGGCTGATGGCGATGGGAGTGGTCCACTTCTCGCGAACAGAACGTCTGCAACTGAGCAAGACGAGTAAGCCCCCTTTCAGGATTGAGGCGCTCTTCCCGGAGAAGCATCCTGCATCAGTTCAAGGCCAAGGCGGTGCTTTCGCTGGATTGATCGGCACAGCAATAGTGCAGCCTGGTCAGCCGCCAGAGATCAAAGTCAAGTTGTTGTCCCAGATGAAGATGAACCGCTGAATTGAATCAGCTTTTGTGGAATTCAACGAGGCGTGAGAAGTAGAACGGAGCCTTGTTCAGGCTGCGACGTTTCAGCTTGAAACCGCAGGATTCAGCAGCTTTCACAATCCCTGTTTCCTTCAGGGTGTAGGCGCGGGTGGTTTTGCTTGGTCCTGGAAAGAGTTGGCCAATGCTTTTGAGCACTGCCAGCAAGGGGGTGTAGGGAGCAAAACTCACAATCAGTCGTTTCTCGGTGAGACCGCAGAGATGTTTCACCATGTCCTCGGCAGCAGGTTGCGGGTAGTGAATGAATACATCCAGGCAGCACACGGTGTGAAATGAGCCGTTAAGGCTTTCCAGATCACTGGCGAAAAAATTGAGTTTGCTCATGTTCAGGCCTGCTCCCTCGGCGCGGCGACGGGCTTCTTCCGCCATTGCTTCAGAGATGTCGCTGGCGTTGATTGAACCAGCGCCCATTGCTGCCAGTGGGAGACTGAGGCTTCCTACACCGCAGCCGGCGTCGCAGAAGCTCACCTCGCCGAGTTCACCGCTCTCCTTGATCCAGCTCAACACTTCATCCACTGTCTTTTGGTGGCCTAAGCGAATGTTGCGCTGCACCTTGTTGACATCATCACTTTCGCTGTAGATACGATTCCAGCGTTCGAACCCCGTGGTCTCGAAATACCCCTTGACCTCCTTCTTTTCAGCCTGCTTGTCGTCCAGCAGTGGCTCGGGTGACATGGCTTCAGACGGAAGGGTCGCGAAAGTTTAGACAGCGTGTACCCAGCTGAGCATTTTGGCTTCGGCATCCCAGTGCCAGCGCAGCAATTCACAGAGACGGCGTCCCTTCAGCTGGACTCCCTTGGTTGAGCTAAGAACCTCCCTGGGTGCGATTGTGGCGGCATGTATGGATGCAACTGGGTTTGAGCCCCAATGTGCCAGCCGTTTCACCCCTTCAAGGAGAGGCAAGGTCACACCTGCGAGGGTGCCGTCCTCAAGCCGGCAGGTGCCTTCCTTGACGAGGAGTAAACGTTCATCCCATCGATGGTCTCCTTCTGGTAATCCGTAAGGGGCGAGTGCATCGCTGACGAGGACGAGTTGATTGCCCGCCAGCCGTTGCAGCAGCACCGCCATGGTCGGGTTGACGTGAACGCCATCGGCGATCAGGCCAAGAGCGATGTCATCCCGTTGGCAGGCGGCACCGATTGGTCCAGGGTTGCGATGGTGCAGGCCTGGCATGGCATTGAAGCTGTGGGTCAGCATCGTGACACCGATGTCAAAGGCCCTGTTAGCAGTGTCTGCATCCGCAGTGCTGTGTCCAAGGGCCACCCGAATGCCAAGACCGCACAAGTGTTCGATCAAGGTTGTAGCCCCATCGAGTTCAGGAGCCAACGTGACCAGTGCGATCTCCTGCTCAAAGCCCCTGATGCGTGCATTCAGCTCAGCCATGCTTGGACTTACGAGATATTGACGAGGATGGGCTCCACGTCTGGCGTCGGCAAGAAATGGGCCTTCTAGGTGAGCCCCAAGCAGCTGGCAGCGATAGGGCTGATGAAGTTTGCGTGCTTGCCTCAGCACTGATAGTGCTTGGCGTAAAGGCTCAACGCCGCAGGTCACAAGAGTGGGACTGATCGCTTCAACGCCATCCCGCCAGAGCTGATCGAGTAATTCGAGGAGGCGAGGTAACGCAGCGTCTGTCAATTCTGGAAAGGGCAGCCCAAGTCCACCATTGATCTGGAGGTCAACACCCATCGGGCTGAGGAGATCTCCACTCCAGCTGACGCCTGCCGTGACAGTTCTCCCAGGCATCGGACCTAGATCAACAATGCGACGCTCCTGATCGAGTTGAAGCCACCACAGCTGAGTTTGCGTGCTGTTTTCGGTGTTGTGGGGTAGGCAGACGTTTGTAATCCGGCTCATGGGGGGGTGGTCCTCTGAAGCCAGTGCGGGACGATGGCAGTCTCGCTGCAAGCTGCTGTGTCCAACACATTGGAGCCCACAATCGTCGCGACTCCCACAGTGGCAGTGGTCATGGGAAGTGACTCTGATCTACCGACCCTCAAACCCGCGGTTTCGGCGCTTGAGGATTTGGGGGTACACGTTGAGGTGCGTGTGCTGTCGGCCCATCGCACGCCTCTGGAAATGATGGACTTTGCGCGTCATGCCAAGCAGTTGGGATTTCTGGTGATCATTGCCGGTGCTGGAGGTGCTGCCCACCTTCCAGGAATGATGGCGTCACTCACCACTCTTCCTGTGATTGGAGTGCCGGTGAAGAGCCGCTCCCTCTCGGGAGTTGATTCACTCCATTCGATCGTCCAAATGCCTGGTGGAATTCCCGTGGCTACGGTCGCTATTGATGGCGGTTTAAACGCTGGCCTCCTCGCTGCTCAGATCCTGGCCATCAGTGACTCGTCCCTCTCCGAAAGACTTGAGGAGTACCGCCAGCAACTTCACGACATGGTGGTTGCTAAGGATGCCCGCCTCAAAGATCTCGGTGTTGACGCCTATCTGGATGTCATGTCGAACAGTTGATCTAGGAGCTGCGGCCATCGTCAGATCCAGAATGCCCTTTCAATGGAACGCCTGATGTTTGGTCCCGCCTGGATGCGATGGGGCCTTGCCTTACCTCTTCTGACGCTCAACTTGTTCGTGTTGCGCCAGTTGCTTGTGCCGTTAGCCCCCTTCCCAGGTTTGTTCTTGACGGCGGCTCTGATCGCTTTCCTCCTCAATATCCCTGCCCGTTGGCTTCGTGCCAGGGGCCTCCCTGGTTGGCTTGCGATTGGCTTTGTTGTGTTGGTGGCTGTCGGAATTCTGGGTCTCGCTGGCATCACGCTGGTGCCTCTTTTGATTGACCAATTAGCTCAATTGATCAATGCCTTGCCTGGTTGGCTTGAGTCCTCGGAAGCGTTGGTTCGCCGTCTTCAGGACTGGGCGATGAACCGTGGTCTACCTGGTGACTTCGGAGATCTAAGCAGCGATGTTCTGACGCGAGCCAGTCGTCTTGCCAGTCAGCTCAGTCAAAGACTTCTCAGCATCCTTGGTGCAACCCTTGGGACCACCATCAATACGTTGATTGTTTTAGTACTGGCGATCTTTTTCCTTTTGGGAGGAGAATCAATCACAACTGGTTTGGTCCGTTGGTTGCCGGAGAAATGGCGTCCGCTGGTTGTTACCACCATCACACGCACCTTTCGGGGATATTTCGCGGGTCAGGTAGCGCTCGCATTGATTCTGAGCCTTGGACAGATGGCAGTGTTCACGTTGCTCAAGATTCCTTATGGCGTGCTTTTTGCCGTCTTAATTGGATTAACCACTTTGATCCCCTACGCCAGCGGATTGACCATCATTGCGGTGAGTGTTCTGTTAGCAGTTCAGGATCCTGGAACGGGTCTAGCAATCCTGGCGGCAGCGTTCGGAGTTGGTCAAATTGTGGAACAGGTGATCCAGCCACGCTTAATGGGAAGCATTGTTGGCCTGCAGCCCGCTTGGTTACTGATTTCTCTCCCACTTGGCGCAAGGGCAGGGGAGTTATTCGGTTTCGGTACGCTTCTAGGCCTTTTGCTGGCCGTGCCGCTCGCTAGCTGCATTAAAACTCTGGTTGACGCCTGGGCGGACCCTCAGAATTTTGAGCTTGCTTTAAAGAGGATCAGCTCTGTGGAGCAATGATCTTTTGGTCGACCAGATAGTGGATGACCTGGTCGACACAGCTTTCAAGAGAGACATCGCCAGTATTGATGCTGAGCTCAGGATGTTCGGGAGCTTCGTAGGGGCTGGAAATTCCAGTGAATTCCTTGATTTCTCCTGCGCGAGCTTTGGCATAAAGCCCTTTTGTATCGCGCTCCTCGCAAACGCTGAGATCAGCTGCACAGTGAATCTCAATGAAATCGCCTGCGATCACCAGGCCTCGGGCTTTGTCACGGTCAGCCCGAAACGGCGACACAAACGCGGTGAGAACGATGACACCGGCATCGAGAAACAACTTTGCGACCTCACCAATTCTTCGAATATTTTCTTCCCGATCCGAATCGGAAAAGCCGAGGTCCTTGCAAAGACCATGACGAACGTTATCTCCGTCTAAGACATAAGCCGAGAGTCCGCGCTCGAACAGGGCAGTGTTCACGGCATTGGCGAGGGTGCTTTTGCCAGCTCCGCTCAAACCTGTGAACCAGAGAATGGCACTTCGATGCCCGCGTTGCTGAGAGCGGGCATTGCGATCGACCGAAGCCTGGTGCCAGACGATGTTGGTGGCTTTAGGACTGTCGGCGGCGGTCATGAACGGAACACGAAAAAAGCATTGTCTCCTGGCGAAGGCAGCTTTGACGCAGATCTGAAACGTCCAGCCAGGCTTTTATCCTCCTGCTCGCTTGGGTTTGTATCCCTCTTTTTTCAATAAGTCGAGGCTGAGCTCAACCTGATCGCCTTGTAATTCGATAACGCCATCTTTAACGGTGCCACCGCTGCCAATGCGCGTCTTCAACTTTTTCAAAAGGGCTTTAAAGCCATCTGCAGTTAACTCGAGACCTCGAATCACAGTGACGGTTTTACCTCCTTTCCCGCCACGGGTAGGTTGCACTCGGACGATTTGCTCCCCTTTGGATGTAGCCCCTGCTGCTGGTCCCGATGGACGTTGCAGACTGTTGGCACTACTGAATTCTTGCCAGCCTCCCTTGCGCATGACCCGTTTGCATTCATTTCCATCCTGCTCCCTTTCACGATGAGTGAGTCCGCTACCGCTCCCCAATGGGCTGATTCCAGCCGGGGGCACGGCCGCTGGATTGAGCGCTTGATTGGGATCGGCCTGTTGCGACGCCCTCTGTTTTTTCAGGCACGGCAGCTCATCATCCGAACGGCGGAGCGCAACGGTATCCCTTGGCGGAAGCGAAGATCTGAATTGAGGGATGCTGCCGCTCCTCTCCTCACAGAAAGCCGTGACGATGGTTTAGTGCCTCCTGCCTACTACCAAGCTCGCTTTCATGCGTACGAGAAGGGCAATCTGTGTTGGCAGGCAGCAGCGGAGGCTGAGCAAGCGACAGATGCAATGGCCCTGCGCATCTGGCCCAACGAACAGCTGTCACCGCTGCAAGCTCAGAATCGACTCCGTGATGCGATTCACGCGGTGGTGGAACCGCTGCTCGGTGATCCCATCGAGGAAGTTCTGGATTTGGGTTGTTCGGTTGGAATTAGCACGCAGGCGCTTGCCCGTTGGTTGAATGATCGTGCGGATCAACGGCGACTAAAGAGGCCCAGGCTGATGGGACTTGATCTCTCTGCTGAGATGCTCGCTGTGGCAAGAGTTAGAGATCGCAACAGCCTGATCAGTGAGTGGCTTCACGCCGCTGCTGAACACTCTGCTTTGCCAAGCGATCAGTTCGACCTCATTAGTCTCCAATTTGTCTGTCATGAGTTGCCACAACACGCAACCCGGGCTGTTGTGAAAGAAGCAGCGCGGCTTCTTAAGCCTGGCGGCGTACTTGTGATGGTGGATCAGGATCCCGATTCATCGGTGCTGAAGAACTTGCCAGCAGCCATTGCGACCCTTCTTAAAAGCACTGAACCGTATATCGAGGAGTATTTCAGCCTCGATATGAGTGCCACCCTGATGCAGGCTGGGTTTCGAGATTTACGCATTACGGCCTGTGATCCACGACATCGTGTAATTGCCTGTTTACGCTGACGCATCGCAACATGCCGTTTCAGCGGCCTGCCGACCTGTGACAAGCACTCTGCCAACCGCCAGCACACCAGATCCCGCCAGCCTGACCCCTTCGGTTCGACCTGAAGCTCATGGACGCTTTGGGCGCTACGGGGGGCAGTACGTTCCCGAAACGCTGATGCCTGCCCTGGCAGAGCTTGAGCAAGCTGCTTCAGACGCATGGAAGGATCCTGCTTTCACTGGTGAGCTGAACCGATTACTCAAAACCTATGTCGGGCGAGCCACACCGCTTTATGAAGCGGAGCGGCTGTCTGCCCATTACCGACGATCCGATGGTGGACCACGCATCTGGCTGAAGCGCGAAGACCTGAATCACACAGGTGCGCATAAAATCAATAATGCCCTTGGTCAGGCTCTCCTTGCCCTGCGTATGGGTAAGAAGAGAATCATTGCCGAGACTGGTGCCGGTCAGCATGGCGTTGCCACAGCAACGGTTTGCGCTCGCTTTGGTTTGGAGTGCGTGGTTTATATGGGCGCTGAAGATATGCGACGCCAGGCGCTCAACGTGTTCCGAATGCGTCTGTTAGGTGCCACGGTTCAGCCCGTCACGGCAGGCACGGCAACCTTAAAAGACGCTACGAGCGAAGCGATTCGCGATTGGGTTACCAATGTGGAAAGCACCCATTACATCCTCGGATCTGTCGCGGGTCCCCATCCCTATCCAATGTTGGTGCGTGACTTCCATGCGGTGATAGGGAATGAAGCGCGTGATCAATGCATGGAGTCTTTTGGGCGGCTTCCCGATGTTTTGCTGGCCTGTGTCGGGGGAGGTTCCAATGCGATGGGGCTCTTTCATCCCTTTGTTGAAGACACCACGGTTCGCCTGATCGGCGTTGAAGCTGCCGGTGATGGTGTTTCGACAGGACGACATGCCGCCACAATTACCGAAGGGAGAGTAGGGGTCCTGCATGGGGCAATGAGCCTGTTGCTTCAGGATCAAAACGGCCAGGTGCAGGAAGCACATTCCATTAGCGCTGGCCTTGATTATCCCGGTGTGGGGCCAGAGCACAGTTATCTGCGTGAAATTGGCCGGGCTGAATACGGTGCCGTCACGGACGACGAAGCCATCAAGGCGCTGCGGCTTGTCAGTGAGTTGGAAGGAATTATCCCGGCTCTGGAGACAGCTCATGCATTTGCCTGGCTCGAAACGCTCTGTCCAACTCTCGCTGCTGGAACCGAACTGGTGATTAATTGTTCTGGACGAGGGGATAAAGATGTGAACGCGGTGGCCGAACGCTTAGGGAAGGATCTGGATGGTTCATGAATGCCTTTAAGCCAGGAGCCTCTCAAGAGATTGAGCAACAGAAGTCACCGCGGCTAATGCAGTGGCGTAGGCCATCCTCATTGGTCCGATTAGGGCGACATGGCCCTGTCCCTGTCCGGCGCAGCTGTAGGTGGCTTTAACAACAGAACAATTGTGGAGAGCATTCTGTGGATGTTCTCTGCCGATCCACACACCTTGAGCCGGTATCAATTCGTCTGGAACCACGGCACAGGGACTTTGATCCATCAGTTCAAGCAGGGGCCTGAGCTTGCTGCTGTCGCTGAATTCTGGTTCTGCGACAAGACGGGAGACTCCATGGAAAAGTGCAGGCTTGCTTTGGGCTTGAGGTTGTTCTTGGTGGCTATCCAAGGCATCCCTTAAAACCTTGCTACAGGTCAGGAGCTGATGGGGAACACAGTTCCAGTTCAGTTGGCCTTGATCATTCAGTTGGGAATTGGCCCAACGCTCCATTGCGTCAACTTGCTCTGCAGCTCCATGCGGTAAGCGCAGATTGAGGTGACGAGCCTGGCTGGAATCTTCTACAAGCATGACAAGCAACCTGTCTTCACTTCTCACGCAGCGCACCGCCTGGAGGCGGGGTTTTTGGCGTTGGGGTTGGGTAATCAAACTCATGAGCCCTGTGAAGTCAGTCAACCGACGGGCAACTTGAGTTAACAAGTCGTCGAGTGCTGCCCAGCGCAGGCTCAATTGAGCGAGCTCCTGATCAAGATGGTGGATGGCGGAACCGGGTCTTGGAAGCAAACAATCCACGTAATGCCTATATCCACTGGGGCTTGGTACCCGCCCAGCTGAAGTATGAGGCTGGGTCAGAAGACCCCGCTGTTCGAGAGCTCCCATGGCCGAACGCACGGTGGCAGGACTGGCTTGGAGATTGAATCGCTGAACCAGTGACCTACTGCCGACTGGCTCAATGGTGTCCACGTAGTGATGCACAGTGGCCTTGAGCACCTCCTGTTGTCGGCGGGGCAGAGGCTGCACAGGCACAAAATCAGCGATCTGATCGTACGGACGTTTTCTTCTGAATTGGCGGTGTTGTCATGAACCGCTGCTCAGTACATCGGAACGGTCGGGTCCACGTCCACACTCCAGGAATGAATGCCACCTTCCAAGTTCCACACCTCATGACCAAGGCCCTGCTCCAGTAGCCAGCATCCAAAGCTCCGGCTGCGTATTCCAGCGTGGCAAATCACCACGACTGGCTTGGCTGTTGTCAGTCTTGCTGGTAGATCTGAAAGCCAGAGATTCGATTCGCTGAGCGGTAGATGTTCGACGGATTCTGGGAATGGGGCGATTTCCAGCTCGGAATGCTCGCGCACGTCCACGATTTGTATGGCTCTACCGCTCATCAGCCACTGCTGAAGTTCCTTGGCGTTGAGAGATCGGGGTGAAGGGGATGTCATGGGATTCATCATGGACAAAGATGAGGCCATTCCCACGCCTGCTGCTTCATGAAGGCGCGTTCATTCCTCTTGGCTGTCTTCGCAGCAGTTTTATTGCTGCTAACGACCTCATTGGGGTTGTGGTGGGCGATGGCACAGCAGAGCCCACTCAGACTCGTAGATCAGCCACTTGTCTTGCCAAGAGCCGCTCGATTCGTGCCAAGAGACGCATCCCTAAGCCTTCATTGGCTTGCCGACCCCGTGCGCATACCTGCCTACGCCGAGGCGGTTGCCCCAGTGGCACGTCGGCGCCAAGCGCGTGAGGGCACGCAGCAATTGCGTAATGGAGCTTTTGCTCTGGCTGGGTTGGATTTTGCTGAAGAACTCGCGGATTGGATCGGTCCCCAGATCAGCCTGTCGTTGTTTGCTAAGGAGTCTGATACTGCCGCGACAGGCTGGGTGCTAGCTCTGAGCAGTCTTGACCAAGATGGTGCCAAGCGCTTCCTTCAGCGCTTCTGGCAGACGCGCAGTCTGGCTGGTACGGATCTTCAAATCAGCCGATATCGGGGCATGGGAGTCATCAGTGGACGCGGAGCTTTGCTTGGACGCGAGCCGCAGCCCATTGCCACCGCCTTAATCGACGGTGATCTTCTTTTAATTGCCTCCGGTCGTGAAGTGCTGGAGCAGGCTTTGGATGTATCTCAGCTGGATGCTCTTCATCAACTGGGCGATGATCAACTTGGTAATGATCTGAAGCGACTTGGTCGGGGTTCGGCTCTACTGACAGCAGATCCTTTCGCGATGCAGCAGTGGCTCGGAATACCGCGCTCGATCTCTGAACGCGATGATCTTGTGGGGTTGGTAGCAGCACTGGAACCCAAAGGTGGTGCACTTGATCTGGATGCGGTTATGCGTTTCCGCCAGCCCTTTGTTGATTCAGCAAAGGGGGCCAATATTTCGTCTTCATTGATGCGCTCAGCAGGTGGATCAGCGTCCGCGCTCGCTGTTCTGTCCTCTCCTTCCGAGTTGCTTCGCCAGGACAATGAAGATCCCATTGCTCAGTGGTTAGCGCCTGTTCTACAGGAGACCCTTCAATCGCTTGGAGAAGAAGGAGCCTCCGCTGTTGTGGGTCTGGATGCTGGCCCTCTGCTTTGGAAACAAGGAGAGGAGGGTTGGTTATTAGGAACTCTGAGTGATCAGCCAGGTGAGGATGCCGTGGATGCTGACCTTCAGCAAAAGGGTCTCGTTCGGTCCGTCTTGCCTTCTGATGGCACCATGCTTCAGGTCTGGACTCGTTTGGCGCGGCAGCGACAGCGTGGCGAACAGTCTCTTCAAGCTCAGCTTGCGGTCGCTTTGGAACGTGACGCCGGTCAAAATTGGTGGGGTCAAACACTCGATGCTCTGACGTCTCGTCAAGATCATTCGGCGCTTGAGGCTCGTTCCAATCAACTGCAGGCATTGCAGTCTGAAGGTGCTGCTCCTCTGGCTCAGCAGTTGGCATTGGCTCAAGCACCAACTCGAGCTCAACTTCAAAAATGGCGGCCCTGGAGCTTGATTCAGTCGGTGGCGGGACGTCAATTGCTCCCTGCGGTTCAGGAGCTTGCTCTGGCAGCTGGAACTGATCAGGAGGAGGGTGCTGATCAGGCTGGACTCAGTCGATTACGACTCCGTGCTCAGCTCCGGTTTGGTTGACCTTTTTTTGCTCCGTCACGGTATTGCGGTGGAGCGTGATGAAGCCGTGGATCATCCTGAGCGTGGGCTGACGCCTCTGGGCCTTGAGCGCACGTTCAAGGTTTGCTGTCGTCTTCGCGATCTGGGATTCATTTCCGATCGTCTTATCAGCAGTCCTTATCGCCGTGCCCGCGAAACCGCTGATGTTGCGGTGAATCGAGGCCTTGCTCCTGAGGTTGAGCTTTCAAGCTGTCTCAAGCCTGGGGGAGACCCATGGCCTTTGGTTCAGCGGTTGCGAGGCACCTGCTTTTTTGTGGGACATGAGCCTGATTTGAGTCAGCTGGCTGTGAACTTGATTGGTGCACGATCCGGTGGCCTTCGCTTACGGAAAGCAGGGCTGTGCCATCTCCGGTGGGATGCCTCCTGTCAAGATCCCCGCGGTGTGGCGCAGCTGCAGCTGTTGCTAAGGCCAAGTCTGTTGTTGCCTGGCAGCGTTTAAGTTGCGTTCAGAAGCAGTAGCAGCGGGTGGTGGCGAGTCAGACCGGTGGTACCGAAATCAGGCACGAACGCACGGGACTGGTCTTTAGGCCTGGCCTTGAGGGTGTACCAGCCACCCAATCCTCTATTTGTGATATCGATGGCATCGAGGGTCGTCTCTCTTATCGGGGCTATTCCCTAGATGACTTGGCTGCTCATAGCAGTTTTCTTGAGACCACTTATTTGTTGATCTGGGGTGAACTTCCCAGCCCTCAGCAACTCCGTGATTTCCAGAACGAAGTACAGATGCACAGGCGCGTGAGCTTTCGTGTGCGCGACATGATGAAATGCTTCCCTGCCAATGGGCATCCTATGGATGCACTTCAATCGAGTGCTGCATCGTTGGGATTGTTCTATTCCCGGCGCGCGATCGATGATCCGCAATACATCTACGACGCTGTTGTCAGGCTGATCGCGAAAATCCCCACCATGGTGGCCGCCTTTCAGTTAATTCGTAAAGGTCAGGATCCCATTCGGCCTCGCGACGACTTGGCTTACTCGGCCAACTTCCTCTACATGCTGACGGAGCAAGAACCTGATCCACTCGCCTCTCGCATCTTTGATCGCTGTTTGATTCTTCATGCAGAACACAGCCTCAACGCCAGCACCTTCAGTGCCAGGGTCACGGCGAGCACTTTGACTGATCCTTACGCTGTCGTGGCATCAGCAGTAGGAACGTTGGCGGGCCCTCTTCATGGAGGTGCCAATGAGGATGTGCTCGCGATGCTTGAAGAAATTGGGACTCCGGATCAGGCCGACTCCTACCTCGACTCAGCGGTGACGAGCAAACGCAAGGTAATGGGGTTTGGCCATCGCGAATACAAGGTGAAAGACCCTCGTGCTGTAATCCTTCAGGCTTTGGCAGAAGAATTGTTTGCGCGGTTTGGTCGAGACGGTCTTTATGACGTCGCGCATGCCCTCGAGAGTGCTGCTGCTATCCGACTTGGTCCCAAGGGCATCTATCCCAACGTTGATTTTTATTCAGGCTTGGTTTACCGCAAACTGGGAATCCCAAGAGATCTGTTCACTCCCGTTTTTGCGATCTCCCGCGTAGCTGGTTGGCTGGCTCACTGGAGAGAGCAGCTGGGTGCTAATCGAATCTTCCGTCCTTCTCAGATTTATACCGGTCCATCAAGTCGTCATTGGGTCCCCGCTGACCAGCGAGTGAATGCCGCGGGCGCTTAGGTTGCAGACATCTCGTCTCCAATCATGGTGACTTCCCTCGCCACCACCGCGCCGGCTCTGGTGAGCCCGGGTCTAGATCTTGAGCAGAGCTTCAGTCAAGCACTGGAGGGGCTTGGGCTCTCGGCTCAAGCGGCACGCATGCTCTGGCTTCCCTTCCCCATGCTGCTGGTCCTTGTGGCTGCTGTCGTTGGAGTCCTTGTCACTGTGTGGCTAGAGCGAAAAATTTCAGCAGCGGTGCAACAACGGATCGGCCCTGAATATGCAGGTGCACTTGGCGTTCTTCAGCCCTTGGCCGATGGCCTCAAGCTGCTTGTCAAGGAGGACATCATTCCGGATCGAGCAGACAGCCTGCTCTTCACCCTCGGGCCTGTGCTGGTTGTAGTGCCGGTCATTCTCTCCTGGTTGATCGTGCCTTTCGGTCAAAACCTGTTGATCAGCGATGTGGGGGTTGGAATCTTTCTTTGGATCTCTCTCAGCAGCGTTCAGCCCATCGGTCTTCTGATGAGTGGTTACGCGTCGAACAACAAATATTCGTTGTTGGGAGGTCTACGTGCTGCTGCCCAGTCGATCAGTTACGAAATCCCTCTCGCGTTGGCTGTTTTAGCCGTCGTGATGATGAGTAATTCCTTAAGTACGGTTGACATTGTCAATCAACAAACCGGAGCTGGTGTCCTGAGTTGGAACATTTGGCGCCAACCGGTTGGATTTCTCATTTTCTGGATCTGTGCACTTGCCGAATGCGAGCGATTGCCATTTGACCTTCCTGAGGCAGAGGAAGAACTCGTGGCTGGCTACCAGACTGAATATTCAGGAATGAAGTTTGCCTTGTTTTATCTGGGCAGCTACATCAATCTCGTTTTGTCTGCTCTCCTCGTTTCCATCCTCTACTTGGGTGGTTGGGGGTTCCCCGTGCCTGTTGAGTGGCTTGCCTCTTGGCTAGGGCAACCGATTGATGCACCTCTAGTGCAGTTGATCACAGGCACAGTCGGCATTGTGATGACGGTCTTGAAGGCCTATTTGCTCGTGTTCATAGCCATTCTTTTGCGTTGGACCACTCCAAGGGTCAGGATCGATCAGCTACTAGATCTGGGCTGGAAATTTTTGTTGCCATTGGCTTTGGTCAATCTTCTCGTTACCGCCGCCCTCAAACTGGCCTTCCCGGTGGCATTTGGAGGCTGATCTCCCCAGTTCTCCTTTCCCGGCGGCATCATGAGGGCCGGGCTTCTTTTCCTCGATAGCTCACTTCCCCGATTCCAAACCATGTTCGGCTTCCTTAAACAGGTTGGTGATTACACCAGGGATGCAGTGGATGCGGCCCGCAATCTCACCCAAGGCCTCTCGGTCACCTTCGATCACATGAAGCGCCGTCCAGTCACGGTGCAGTATCCCTACGAAAAACTGATTCCATCTGAACGATATCGGGGTCGAATTCATTACGAATTTGATAAGTGCATTGCCTGCGAGGTCTGTGTACGCGTCTGCCCAATCAACCTTCCAGTGGTTGATTGGGTGATGAACAAGGAGACGAAGAAAAAAGAGCTACGCAATTACTCCATCGATTTTGGAGTTTGCATTTTTTGTGGCAACTGCGTGGAGTACTGCCCCACCAATTGCTTGTCGATGACAGAAGAATATGAATTAGCCGCCTTTGATCGCCATAGCCTGAATTACGACAACGTTGCGTTGGGTCGTCTGCCAACCAGTGTGACGACAGATCCATCGGTCCAGCCGTTGCGTGAGCTTGTGTATCTTCCCGCTGGTGAGATGGATCCTCATGGTTTGTCAGCCGATCGTCCCAGAGTTGGGAAACGGCCTGAGCAGATCCTCGCTGAACTCAAAGCCTCTGAAGCCAGTCCTCAATCCATGGATGAGACAGAATCAACTTCATCAGCATCTAACAAAGAGGAGAGCGCAGGATGACGATTGCAGCGTCAACGCAGCTCATATGTTTTTTTGCTCTGAGTGCCGTCATCGTGCTGGGAGCCCTCGGAGTGGTGCTTCTGAGCAACATCGTCTATTCAGCATTTCTTTTGGGAGGAGTTTTCCTGGCCGTGGCAGGTCTATACCTGCTTCTTAACGCCAGCTTTGTCGCAGCGGCTCAGGTGCTGGTCTACGTGGGAGCCGTCAATGTTTTGATCTTGTTCGCGATCATGCTCGTCAATAAAAAGGAAGATCTTGCTCCCATTCCTGGACTCCCCGTCCGTCGGCTTTTGTCCGGGGGTGTCTGCGCTGGACTTTTTCTACTTCTGACACGGGTCGTTGTGACCACTCCATGGGTCTCTGGCCCAACGCCTATTGGTGAAGATGCGACGGTACGTATTGGTGAACATCTGTTTACCGACTACCTACTTCCCTTTGAATTGGCATCTGTTCTACTTTTAATGGCAATGATCGGTGCGATTGTTCTTGCCCGTCGTGAGGTTCAATCTGTGGACCTCGTAACTGGCGAAGAGGTCGATCAGGGCCTGATCGAGAAGTCTCGTACCCCTCTGCTCGTCGACCAGTCTCGCGGCTGAAACCTTTCTCTTTGATTCTGTGATGCTCACTGAGCTTCTTTCCGGTTCCGTACCTCTTCAGGCCTACCTGCTGCTAGCAGCTGTTCTTTTCTGCATGGGAGTTTGGGGACTTATCAATAGTCGCAATGCTGTAAGGGTGTTGATGAGTATTGAGCTGATGCTAAATGCAGTGAATATCAATCTGATGTCATTTTCGTCTTATGTCGATGGACAATTGATTCGTGGTCAGGTGTTTTCGGTCTTTGTGATCACTGTCGCGGCAGCTGAGGCTGCAGTTGGTCTTGCGATTCTGTTGTCGCTTTATCGGAACAGAGTCACTGTGGACATGGAGCGATTCAACCTTCTTCGCTGGTAGGGCGACACCCGGTTATGCGTCTTGAGCGGGTTTGGCTCATTTATCGAGCTGATAGTCCATCGGCACTAAAAGAAGCCCGTCGCTGTGCCGATGAGCTCGAGAAAATTGGTGCATCTCCCGTATTGGCGATGAGTGGCCTGTCGGCAGATCCGTTTCCTGGACTTCTTGCCTCAGAGCCTCAGCTGCCAGATCTTGCCGTTGTCCTTGGAGGTGACGGGACAGTGCTGGGTGCAGCTCGACACCTCGCTGTTCTGGATGTGCCGATTCTTTGTTTCAATGTGGGCGGACATCTTGGCTTTCTCACCCATGATCCTGGCTTGTTGCGAAGTGAGGGGCTTTGGGAGCGCTTGCTGGAAGACCGTTTTGCCTTGGAACGGCGAATGATGTTGCAGGCGATTGTTCAACGGATCGAAGATTTAAATAGTTCTGCCTCTGAGACGTCTCTCAAGGAGGAGGTGGGTCTTGATTGTCAGGAGATTCATTGGGCCCTAAATGACATCTACCTCAAGCCGCATCACGACGAGTTGTCTCCCACGTGCATTCTTGAAATGGAGATTGATGGAGAGGTTGTTGATCAGGTTCGAGGCGATGGCTTGATTTTGGCTTCTCCTACGGGCTCAACCGGTTACGCGATGGCGGCAGGTGGCCCAATCCTGCATCCAGGGATCGATGCGATTGTGGTTAGTCCTATTTGTCCGATGAGTTTGTCGAGCCGCACTGTGGTGTTGCCTCCTCGTTCCAGAGTTGTGATCTGGCCCCTTGGTGATGCCAGTCGGCAAGTGAAACTTTGGAAAGATGGAGCTGCAGGAGAGGCCTTTGGTCCAGGTGAGTGCTGCGTGATTCAGCAGGCTGCTCATCACGCGTTGATGGTGCAGCTGGAGCAAAGCCCCTCCTATTACCGCACGCTCTCTCGCAAACTTCACTGGGCTGGAAGTCTGCTTGATAGTGCGCCCTCAGCAAACTGAGATGGCGCTAGAGATTGAACGGCGATTTTTGGTGACCGATTCCGGATGGCGTGGTGAGGCTGGTCCCCCTCAAATGCTTCGACAGGGGTATCTTTCCGCCTCCCCTGAAGGATTCACGGTACGTATGCGTTTGCGCGCTGATGGGATGGCCTGGTTAACACTGAAGACCCCTGCCGCAGGCATTGCTCGTCATGAATTCGAGTACAACATTCCTGCTGAGGATGCTGAGGAGCTTTGGAAGCTTGCGCCCCATCGGTTGGTCAAAACTCGCTATGCCCTTCAACGAGGAGGAGGTGACTGGATCGTTGATTGCTTTGAAGGTGACAATTCACCTTTGATCTTGGCTGAGGTCGAGCTCGAATCTCCCGATAGCCCATTGATCATCCCGGATTGGTGTGGTGTTGAGATCACAGGAAACCAGCGTTGGAGCAATGCTGCCCTCGCCAATAAGCCACTGTCCACATGGCCTCAGGAATGGCTTGAGGGATTTCGGCCGAAAACCTAAAAATTCTTTTGATTTCCTTTAGATTTGCGCCACGGTTCGGGTAGGGGTTTGGCATGCATGGGCTTTATGACTCTGATGGCATCCTGCGTTTCACGGGACTTGACCGTGATTCCTGTCTCGCCTATGCCAGTTTGTTTGGCCTGTCTTTGGCGAGTTGTTCATTGATGGACATGCCAAGACCGGTCCCTCTTCCTGTTAGGTCGCGTCGGAAGAATCGGAGGGAAGAGTGCAGCAATTGAACCCGTCTCTGCAAATTTTTCCGTGATCCATTGCCCAGTTCAGCAACGCCACGCGATTTTTTGATCCAGTTTTGGTGAAGACGTTGCTTACGTGATTGTCAACGGTGCGCTTGCTGATCGTCAGTCGCTCAGCGATTTCTTGATTGGTAAGCCCCTGGGCTACCAGTTCGATGATCTCAATTTCACGGCTGGAGAGAGAAATAGTCATTGAACAGGGCACCACACCGATGGCCATCTTTCTAAGACCATTAAGTACATCTTAAGCAGGTATGGAGAGGTCGATCTCCCATAGTGGCTTTCAGAAGCGATTGTTCGTTTGAGTTCAGTGCTGCAGAGCAGCCTCGAGGCTGGGGCCGTCACCATTACGGCTGAAGTGATGCCTCCCCGTGGTGGAGATGCCTCTCATGCCCTGGAGATGGCGAGATCGTTGCGTGGACGTGTGCATGCAGTCAACGTCACCGATGGCAGTCGTGCCGTCATGCGGATGAGCAGTCTTGCCGTGGCTCGCCTCCTCCTTGAGGAAGGTATTGAGCCTGTGTTGCAGATGGCTTGCCGCGATCGCAATCGAATTGCTATCCAGGCAGATCTGTTAGGTGCTCATGCCTTAGGGATTCGTAATCTCCTTTGCTTGACAGGGGATCCAGTCCGCGCCGGTGATCAGCCCAAGGCCCGTCATGTCAATGAATTGGAGTCTGTTCGACTTCTTGAGCAGGTCTCTGCTCTTAATCGTGGTGAAGATCCAGTGAAAGGTGATCTTGTCGATGGCCCCACCTCTCTTTTCGCTGGGGCAGCTGCTGATCCTCAATGCCTGAGTTGGACAGGCTTGGCACGACGCATGGAGCGTAAGAAAGCCGCAGGAGCACGCTTTGTTCAGACCCAAATGGTCATGGATGCGGCTGCCTTGGAAAGGTTTTGCCGTGAGATCGCCGAGCCAATGCAACTTCCGGTTCTTGCCGGTGTGTTTTTGTTGAAGTCGGCGCGAAATGCTTGTTTTATTAATCGGATGGTGCCTGGTGCCTGTATTCCAGACAACCTGATCGCTCGTTTAGAAGCTGCTGAAGACCCTGCAGCAGAAGGGATTCGAATTGCTGCCGATCAAGTTAAGCAATATCTAGGCCTTGCTCAAGGTGTCCATCTAATGGCGATCAAAGCAGAGGAACGTATCCCAACAATTTTGGACCAAGCCGGCGTCAGCTTGATTGCGTGAGATCGGTACCGAGAAGTTCTGCCATCGCCTTCTGTTGGGGAGAAGGTTCTACGAAATCTTGTCGGCGTGCATCTGTGATCAACCAGTCGAGCGATGCCTCCTGGAGATCGATGTGATCACCTTCCTTGTCAACGCAGTAGCGGCCAAAGACAAGTTTTTCAACTAATTGCACCCCTGATCCGATTCGGGAGTAGTCAAAAATGATCGAATTGTCGATTGTTGAACCTTCGCAGATGTAGCAACTAGGTCCAATCATTGTTGGCCCGATCAACGTTGCGCCATCTTCGATTTTGGTCATCCCTCCTACGTAGATAGGACCTTGAACATTAATTTTGTCCCAATTGGCCGCAACATTGAGACCCGTAAAGACACCTGGTTTAATCTCTTTTCCAGGAATTCCTACTTGTCTAACTTCACCCTGAAGAACGCTGCGAATGGCTTGCCAGTAGTCAGGAACCTTGCCAATGTCGACCCATTCAAAATCCATTGGTAAGGCATAAAAGGGGGCGCCTTGCTTCACCAGAGTTGGGAAGAGATCGGCGCCGATATCGAAGGATTTTCCTGAAGGAATGTGATCGAAGATCTCTGGCTCAAAAAGATAGATGCCAGTGTTGATGGTATCGCTTAAGGCCTCGTCAAGACTTGGTTTTTCTTGGAAGGCTTGGATTTTGCCTTCGTCATCACTCACCACGACCCCGTAGCTGCTCACCTGATCCTTCGGAACTCTCTTCGTCACAAGACTTGCAAGAGCACCTTTAGCGCGATGACGTCTGACGGCTTCTGTGAGGTCCAGATCGATTAATGCATCCCCACATAACACCACAAAGGTGTCGTCAAAAAACTTCTGAAAATCTTGAATTTTCTTCAGGCCTCCCGCAGACCCCAAGGCATCCCCGATGAGTTCTCCATCCTGAATACTTCCTTCGAAGCTGTAAGCGATTTCGACCCCAAAACGCTGCCCATCTCGGAAATAGTTCTCTATTTCTTCTGCTAGGTGCGAAACATTGACCATGACCTCAGTGAAACCATGTTCTTTGAGCAGTTCCAACAGGAACTCCATTACAGGTTTCTGCAGGATCGGAATCATTGGTTTTGGGATCACATGCGTGATCGGCTGAACCCGAGTTCCCTTGCCTGCGGCCAGGATCATGGCCTTCATTGACGTACCAAGCTTAAAAACGTGACGTTCAACATAAGAGGGTGATTAGGCGGCAATCGCGGGCAAGGTCGGCGTGATATCTGGCACTTCAAGCTTGTTGATTGGCAATTGAGTGAGTTCACCGGCAGCGAGCAGGCGTTTCAAGCGGATCGGTCCATGCAATGAGCCGATTTGTTCGAGTTCGACTTGACTTTGAGACGAAAGAAACAAAAGCGCCCAGAACACACCAACGCGATCTGTATCTAGGTCAGAGGCCGCGGCGTCTGACCATTGTTTGACGAGAAGCTCGAAATCGATCCAATGCAAGGCTTGATCCCATTCTTTTAAGAACACACCTAATGCTGCTGTGGTTTCAGGAAGCTTCTCCCTGTGTGCCAAAGCCGCAACTTGCGCAATGGCCTCTCGATTGCTGAAACGCTTTTGGCGTTGACGCCGACGCAGGTCCAGTTCGTCTGTCTCTAGTTGTTCTGCAATGGTCTCCAGCTGCTCGATCAGTTCCCCAAGGGTGACTGGACGTCTGAGTGGAGGCGGAGCGACTGGGCGCCTCAATAAGTGACGTTCAGGATGGCGTGGCAAATTAAATCTGGGATCAAGCCAGCCTTGTTCCATGAAGTCAGCATCGAATGCGTCTTCAACGATGGGTTCGGGTGGAAGTGTGCTGGCTTCAAGAACTTCTGCTTTGAGTCCAACCAGGACTGAAGCGGCTAAGAAAGCCTCGCTACTTTCGGCAAGATCACGTTCATAACTTCCTCCTCGATGGCCCAGCTGTGCGGCGACTTGTCGTGGAATTTCGATGCGTTGTCTTAGTTGATCCAAGAAACCATCGACGACTGAGATCACATCCACATCCCAGGGATCGAGATTGCCGCTTTGTGCGGCATCCTGCAGAAGGCGGATCGCAAGACGGGCGCCGGCATCAGCTTTCGAGGTCAGACCGGCATCAGACAAAGTCAAACTCAATCTGTTGGAAAGGTATCGGTCCAAGCCAAGGGGTGCCAGTCCATACAGGCCATTGACTCTTTTCTGTATTCAGACCTTTGAAGCAATGTCCACTGCGGGATTGTCGCTGGATGTCGAAGCTGACTCGCTGTTACCTGAGGGAAGGAGGCCCAACTGGGTTTGCACTGTGGATCGATATCGATCTAAGTCGGTTTCTAATTCCTGAATGCGAACTTGCTGTGCTTCGAATTCACTGGCTTTTCCCAATCGTTCCACGGTATTGAGCATCCCGCTCCAGCTGGCAAAAATCCAAGCAGTTACGGCACCAATCCCCGCTGCTACAAGCAACAGAGCGGCAAGAGGCAGGGTGAATTCCATCCAGGGCAAGACGTACACCGTTGTTGGCTTGGTGTTCCCCAAAGTGAAGAACACAGTGCTGAGACCGAAGATAAAAATCAGACTGAAATTGACTTGACGCATGGCGGGCAAAGTGTGCGACGAGCGTCTGAAAATTAAGGAGCGATTCAGGTTCTGAATCGCTCGAGAGGAGAACGGACGAAGTTCTTTACGAGCTGAGCTGAATGTCAGGTGTCAGCTTTGGTGCCGAGAACTGTGCTGGTACAAGGGAAGTGCTGCGGATGAGAGGTGCTGTTGGGCGTGTGATCCTTTCCATGGCTACGACGTCACGTTCGACAAGAGCTTCGATAGTGCTGGTGTAGGCGTCAGTCATCAACCTTGGATACAGCCCAATGCCGATGATCGGAACCAGAAGACAGCCAATGATGTAAACCTCTCTGGGTTCGGCATCAACAAGATTGGTGTTGGAGACGAGTTCCCTATTCTCTTGGCCGAAGAAGATCTCACGGAGCATCGAGAGCAAATAAATTGGTGTGAGGATCACTCCAATTGCCGCTAGACCATCAATCACGATTCTGAAGCTGAGTGTGTAGGCCTCATCGGTGGCAAAGCCTGTGAACACCATGAGTTCGCTTACGAAACCGCTCATACCAGGTAGGGCGAGAGAGGCAAGGCAACACACCGTCCAGAGGGCAAACATGATGCGCATTTTTTGTCCAATGCCACCCATTTCATCAAGCTGAAGGGTGTGGGTACGGTCGTATGTGGCACCCACTAAGAAGAACAAACTGGCGCCGATGAGTCCATGACTAATCATTTGGAGCATGGCTCCACTTGTACCTAGCGCGCTGAAACTGCCGATGCCGATCAGGACGAAACCCATGTGGCTGATTGAGCTGTAAGCGATTTTGCGTTTGAGATTGCGTTGAGCAAAGGATGTAAGCGCTGCATAGATAATGTTCACCACCCCCAGCACCACCAGAAGCGGTGCGAACTGTGCATGGGCTTCGGGCAGGATCTCTGCGTTGAAACGCATCAAGGCGTAGCCACCCATCTTCAGCAAAATTCCTGCCAACAACATGTGCACTGGAGCGGTGGCCTCTCCATGGGCATCGGGAAGCCATGTGTGAAGTGGAACGATGGGCAATTTCACCCCGAAAGCGATCAACAATCCCGCATAACAAAGCAACTGAAACCCAGTGTTGAAGCCCTTTTGGGCCAAAACACTGTATTCAAAATTGGGCACTCCACCGCCAAAAAAGCCCATGGCTAAGGCGGCCAAGAGGATAAAAAGCGAACTGCCAGCTGTGTAGAGGATGAATTTCGTAGCGGCGTACTGCCGTTTTTTTCCTCCCCAGATGGCCAGTAACAGATAAACCGGAAGGAGCTCAAGTTCCCAGGCGAGAAAGAACAGGAGCATGTCCTGTACAGCGAAGACAGCAATTTGGCCTCCGTCCATTGCCAGGATCAAAAAGAAAAACAATTTCGGCTTGAAGGTCACAGGCCAGGCGGCCAGGACTGCTAAAGCCGTAATAAAGCTTGTGAGCAGGATCAGCGGCATCGAGAGGCCATCAGCTCCGACGGCCCAGGTGAGCCCCAGATTGGGAAGCCAGCTCACTCGTTCTGAGAGTTGGAGTCCGCTGTAACTGGGGTCATAGCCGGTTAGATAAGCCGCGGCTGTGATCAAGAATGTGGTGAGTGCAATGCCAAGTGCGAACCAGCGCACTTGCTTGCCATCGCCGTCGTCCGGAAAGAATGGAACGATGAAGGCCCCAACGATCGGGAACAGGATCGAGAGGCTTAACCAAGGGAATGTGGCCGGGACAATACCGTCTGAAATGTCGAACGCCGGATCAAAGGGTGCACTAACGGCAAATTCGAGCACGGGAGAGGTCTTTTACCACTGGTTGGAGTGTAGAAATCTTGGGCGAACGCGCATCCACTCGATAGGCGTTGACACACATAACAACCTGCTCTGCAACTTGAGAATCAACTGAGATCGGTCAACCCAGGGCTCCGAATAGGACAACCATGGCAATCACGCCACCAAACACGATGAGGGCATAGAACTGGGCCCGGCCAGTCTCGAAGTATTTGAGGCCTTCGCCGCTACCCAGGGTGAGCAGACCGGTGAGGTTCACAACTCCGTCCACGACCTTTGCATCCACTTCCAACACTTCACGAGCCAACTTGCGGCTGCTACGAACGAACAATTTTTCGTTGATGGCATCGAGGTACCACTTGTTGGCAAAAAAGGCATTGATGGTTGGGAAGCGGGCTGCGACGACTTCACCAAGGTCGATCCGATGCAGTGCATAGGCGAGCACGGCCACAGTTAAGCCAGTCACAGAGATGGCAACTGAGGCGCCTGCCAGGGGAAGGAATTCACCCCAACTAAATTGTTCAGCCATCTCAGCCGCCTCCTCAGGATCCAGCAGTCCAGCAAAGCGGCTGTTCCATGGGGTTCCCAGGAGACCGATTAAGGCAGAGGGCACAGCAAGCACTGCCAAGGGAAGAGTCATCGACCAGGGCGACTCATGAACAACTCCAGGGGCATGGTGATCATGTGCTTCATCAGCTGATTTTCCTGCGGCTTCCATCAGTTGTTGCTGAAGCGCCGCGTCATGTCCCCTGAACTCACCTTCGAAGGTGAGGAAGTAGAGGCGGAACATATAAAAGGCCGTCATGCCCGCTGTGGCAAAGCCAACAGCCCAGAGCAAGGGGTAACTGTTAAAAGCCTGACCAAGGATTTCGTCCTTACTCCAGAATCCAGCAAGGGGAGGAATCCCACTGATGGCAACACAGCCGATCAAAAAGGTGATCGCAGTGATCGGCATCTTTTTGCGGAGTCCGCCCATCAGGCGCATGTCTTGGGCGAGAACAGGTTCGTGGCCGACCACGTCCTCCATGGCATGGATTACAGATCCGGATCCAAGAAACAGCATCGCTTTAAAAAAGGCATGCGTTACCAGGTGGAACATTCCAGCGACAGGTGCTCCGCAGCCCATGGCCAGCATCATGTAACCCAACTGAGAAACGGTGCTGTAAGCAAGACCTTTCTTCAGATCCATCTGGGTAAGTGCGATGGACGCTCCCAGAAAACAGGTGATCGTTCCAATCACGGCGATGAAAGTACCAACAGCCGGAAACTGGCTGTAGAGCGGCTCAAGCCTGGCGACGAGGAACACACCGGCGGCCACCATGGTGGCCGCATGGATCAAAGCAGAAATAGGTGTGGGCCCCTCCATGGCATCAGGGAGCCAAACGTGAAGTGGAAATTGGGCTGACTTTGCCATTGGACCCATGAACACAAACAGGCAGAGTGCAAGAGCTGCCCATCCCGGAACAACACCACTACTCACAGCTGCAGATAAACCATCTGCAATGCCTTGGAATCCAAAACTTCCTGTGGCCCAATACAGACCGAGGATGCCCAGAAGCAATCCGAAATCTCCAACACGATTGACGACGAATGCCTTCTGAGCAGCGTGAGCGGCGCCTTCACGGTCGTACCAGAAGCCAACTAAGAGGTAGGAGGCCATGCCCACCAGTTCCCAGAACACATAAATTTCCAGGAGATTCGGGCTGACAACCAGACCCAACATGGAACTGCTGAAAATGGCTAAGTAGGTGAAGAAGCGCACATAGCCCTTGTCGTGGGCCATGTAGCCATGGGAATAAATCATCACCAGCAACGCCACCGTTGTGACTAGGGCGAGCATTACGGCAGCGAGAGGATCGACGACATACCCCATCGGAAGGCTGAAGTCCCCTGCACTGGCCCAGATGAACAGATGTTCAACAGGAGGAGCTCCTCTTAATTGCTCGAACAGGACGGCATAACTGATGACCGCCGCAGCCCCGATACAGCTGATGAGAAGCAGTGCAACCGGTTTTCTCAACCGATTAATGGTGCGATTGAAGCTAATCAGACCTAGGCCCGTGATCAATGCCCCAACCAAAGGGAGCACCGGAATCAACCAGGCAAAATCGGCAGCCGAAGGCATCCGAGTGAAGCAGAGTTTTCTGAGTGTAGGCAGCTCAGCTCAAAAGCCCCCCAAGACGCGAGTGAAGGAAAGCTATCCCTCCTATTGATATGTAGCGATGAGCCCACCAAAAAACTCCTATCGCGATTGCGATTCCAAGTTGAGAGGGGCGCAGGAACTCACTCCAACTGAGGGTTTGACGACCATCAAAGACTGCGGCAAAAGGCATCACGGAAGTGCTTTGTTGCAGTTTTAAGAAGGCATCACCAAAACGAGCCTGCAACCGCCGGTCCCCATGCCAAACGGCGAAGAGGTGATGTCCGATCAGACCCACGCAGGTCACGATCATGAAGCTGCTCCCGATCCAAAGGGCATGGGTGAAGCACCAGAGAATCTGTCCAACGGCCTGGGGATGTCGGCTAATCCTGATGATTCCAGTGGCGTAGAGACGAACCTGCGGTTTTAAGACAGCAGGGATTTCGAGCAGGTTGTAGGTGGCTGGATAGAGGAATAGGAAGCTGATTGCCGTCAGCACCCAGATCACTGGCACTAATTCCTGCACTCCTTGAACATTCCAGAGCCTGACTCCGTCATATCGATGGGCGAGGAAATACCCGATCACGACAATTGCTGAGGGAATACTCAAGCCAGCAAACAACACGCGCCAGGCTCTTGCCCCGATCCTGGATTCGGCTCGAGTTCGAAGGGCAGCTCCACCGCTGTGGATGACGGCGAAGACCAAAAGCAGCAACAGCATCACCAGGCTCGAGTGATGCATTCCGCCTCTGAGGAGTTCAGCCAAAGAGTTGCTGCATGAAATCTGATTCTGAAGGGCAGTGGGATCCTTCCCTCTAAAGTTTTAGAGCTATCCCTGCCTGGTCGGCTGTCGCCAATGGCCGATCTGCCTTTCACATTGGATCAGCTGCGTATCCTCCGGGCCATCGTTAGCGAAGGCAGCTTCAAAAAAGCAGCTGACAGTCTTTACGTCACTCAGCCAGCTGTCAGTCTTCAGATCCAGAATCTCGAAAAGCAACTTGAGGTATCGCTTTTTGACCGTGGTGGGCGGAAGGCGCAGCTCACGGAAGCAGGCCACTTGTTGCTGAGTTATTGCGATCGCATTCTCAGTCAATGTCATGAGGCATGTCGAGCCTTGGATGACTTGCATAATCTCAAGGGTGGATCTCTGGTGGTCGGAGCTAGTCAAACCACAGGCACTTATTTGATGCCGCGAATGATTGGTCTCTTTCGGCAAAAATTCCCAGACGTAGCAGTGCAGCTCCATGTTCACAGCACGAGGCGAACGGGCTGGAGTGTGGCGAATGGTCAGATCGATCTGGCAATCATCGGCGGCGAATTACCAGCTGAGTTGAACGAGTTACTTCAGGTCATTCCTTACGCGAGCGACGAATTGGCTTTGGTACTGCCTGTGAAGCATCCTCTTGCCCGACTGCCTGAACTCAGCAAGGAAGATCTGTATCGACTGGGTTTTGTCTGTTTAGATGCCCAATCCACCACTCGTAAAATGGTCGATCAACTCTTGGCCCGTTCAGGTTTGGATGTGCAGAGGTTGCGAATTGAAATGGAGCTCAATTCCTTGGAGGCCATCAAAAATGCTGTGCAATCTGGATTGGGTGCTGCTTTTCTTCCTGTGGTCTCGATTGAGAGGGAGCTAACTGCTGGAAGTTTGCACAAGCCATCTGTGGCGGGACTTCAAGTGCGTCGTCAATTGAGGTTGATTACTCACCCTGCCCGCTATTGCTCACGCGCAGCAGAAGCATTCCGACGCGATGTTCTGCCGGTGTTTGCCAGCGCCGATAGTCCACTCCGTCAACAAAGATCTGCGGCCGTAGGTGCTGAGCCCGTGGCCACTGATTCTTATCTCTCTTAAAACTGATCGGCCTCGGGTGTGAGCCCAACGGTGTCGTCTCCAACCCCCTTTGTTAGAAATTTGTTTTGAGTGATATCTGTCTGATAAACGCAGCGAACAACTGGTTTATCTCTCACTGATCCGATGTAAGCAAAAGTATTCATTCTCTGTTTGCATTGTCTTTCCTGAGCAGCGGTTACGGCTCCTTCTTTGCGTAAAACAGACCAATTTTCTCGGCGAATAACACAGCCAGCCTGGAGGGTGGGCTGAGTGACAAAGCTGCTGGAGGGGTTCATGGTCGTATACATTTCGACATCCATGACAAAGGCACTAGCTCCCCACTGCTTGCAAAACTCAGGGTCTGGTACTGCTAAATCCAGTTGCTCACTACTGGCGATATTGCCTTGATCTCCCTGCGTAGTGCTCGTGAGAGCACTGCCGATGCCGATTCCCACGACCAGGACACCTGCGAGGACTGCGATTCTGGTGGTGTTGAAACGACCACCTCCATCGCCACCATCGTTGTTGCCCTGTGGAGGGGGGCTGTACCGACCTCCTCTGCGTTCGTCAGGCCGACGTTGATTTCCCGCTCGTGGGCGGTCGTAAGGGGAGCGACTCACAGCAGTTCAGGAGTTCGGGGCAGGCCCATCGAGTAATTCAGAACCCTGCAGTTTGGGTTGTAGCTCAGCTGGCCTGCTTGAAGAAGTTGGCGAATGCTTCCCTCTAGTTCAGAACCGATACGGCGCAAGTTGTAGTCGTTAAGCGGTTGGCCTGCATGAGCTTCAACTAGCTCACGGAAGCGTTGTTGAACAATCTCGACGCAGCTATCTGACCAAATGAATTCATTGTCGGGATCCAGGTCGAGAGTGAGCTGGTTGGGGTCTGGAATGAGCCTTCCATCATTCACTCGGGCTGTGAATAGACGCACGTGGCGCGTGGTGCTCTTTAGGAGGGTGTCTGCCATGGGGCTTGCATTGCGGTAATGACACCGCTCTTGCGATTGGTCTTGACTTTAGGAAGCGAACAGGGCATTGCTCCTTTTAAGGTTATTTCTAATTGTGGTCTGAAGCATGCGTATCGCCATTGCAGGGGCAGGTCTGGCTGGTCTCTCCTGTGCGAAGTATCTGGCGGACGCCGGTCATACGCCCATCCTCATGGAATCCAGGGATGTGCTTGGCGGGAAAGTAGCAGCCTGGAAGGATGAAGATGGCGACTGGTACGAAACGGGCTTGCATATTTTTTTTGGGGCCTACCCAAATATGTTGCAGTTGTTCAAAGAGCTGAATATTGAGGACAGGCTTCAATGGAAGAGTCACTCGATGATCTTCAATCAACCAGAAGAGCCAGGAACATATAGCCGATTTGACTTTCCGGACTTGCCGGCACCAATCAATGGGGTTGCAGCAATTCTAGGTAATAACGACATGTTGTCTTGGCCAGAAAAGATTAGTTTTGGTCTAGGTCTTGTCCCCGCGATGTTGAGAGGGCAAGGTTATGTCGAGGAGTGCGATAAATATTCCTGGACAGAGTGGCTCAAACTCCACAACATTCCAGAGCGAGTTAATGATGAAGTCTTTATTGCTATGAGCAAGGCATTAAATTTCATTGACCCCGGAGAAATCTCTTCAACGGTATTGCTCACCGCCTTAAATCGTTTTCTTCAAGAGAAAAATGGCTCTCGGATGGCGTTTCTTGATGGGGCGCCACCAGAACGACTCTGCGATCCCATTGTGGAACATGTTCGATCTCTTGGAGGAGAGGTTTACCTTGATAGCCCGCTTCGAGAAATCAAGCTCAACCCTGATGGAAGTGTGGCGGCCTTTCATATTGGAGGAGTAAAAGGCAAAGAGAGCTTTGATCTGGTGGCTGATGCTTATGTGAGTGCTCTGCCTGTTGATCCTTTCAAGCTGTTAGTACCAGAGGCCTGGCAACAAATGGAAGTGTTTCGAAAGTTGGACGGCTTACGAGGAGTGCCTGTGATCAACATTCATCTTTGGTTTGATAGAAAACTAACTGACATCGATCACTTGCTTTTTAGTCGTTCGCCTTTGCTAAGTGTTTATGCTGATATGAGTATCGCCTGCAAAGAATACGAAGATCCTGATAGATCGATGCTTGAATTAGTCTTTGCGCCAGCGAAAGATTGGATTGGTCGTAGTGATAACGACATCATCGATGCCACAATGGGCGAGCTGAAGAAGTTATTTCCTATGCATTTTGGGAATGACAATCCTGCAAAACTCCGCAAATCTAAGGTGGTCAAGACTCCTTTGTCGGTTTACAAAACAACCCCTGGTTGTCAGCAATTGCGACCTGATCAAACCACTCCAATTAAAAACTTTTTCTTGGCTGGTGATTACACGATGCAGCGCTACTTAGCCTCAATGGAGGGTGCTGTATTGAGCGGCAAGCTTTGCGCTGAGGCTGTCGACCGCAAGCGTGATCAACTTGCATCTTCCTCTTCTATCGGCGAGCCGGTCTCCGCTTGAGTCATGACCCACGCAGCTTCGGATCTCGACGCAGCCTTCGAAGCATGTCGCTCTGAGACAGCCGAGTGGGCAAAAACTTTCTACTTGGGGACTCTGTTGCTCCCGCCCCATAAACGCCGGGCGATCTGGGCGATCTACGTGTGGTGCCGACGGACAGATGAGCTCATGGACAGTGCTGAAGCGCAGGCGCGGTCGGTCGCCGAGCTCGCCGAGCGTCTGGATCGTTGGGAGGAGAAAACAAGGCAACTTTTTAAAGGTCAGGTCTCTGACGATCTCGACGCAGTGATGCTGGACACGTTGCAGCGATTTCCTCAGGACATTCAGCCCTACCTCGACATGATTGAAGGCCAGCGCATGGATCTTTCCTGGACTCGCTACCCCACATTCGAGGACTTGAAGCTTTATTGCTATCGGGTTGCTGGAACTGTTGGCTTGATGACGCAGGGTGTGATGGGAGTTGATGAGGCTTACACCTCAGCTCCTTGGAGCGATTGTCCTGATCCTTCTGACGCCGCAGTTGCTTTGGGAATTGCAAATCAACTCACGAACATCCTGCGTGATGTGGGGGAAGATCGCATGCGTGGCCGTATTTATCTTCCACAAGAAGATTTGCTCCACTTTGGTGTTAGCGAGGATGACCTTATGGCCGGAAGGATGACTGAAGCCTGGATCGAGCTAATGACCTTTCAGTTGTCTCGTGCCAGGGAATGGTTTGTACGGTCAGAGGCTGGAGTGCGCTGGCTTTCAGCAGACGCACGATGGCCTGTCTGGACATCTCTTCGTCTTTACAGAGGAATACTTTATGCAATTGAGCGTAACAATTACGACGTTTTCAATCGACGGGCCTTCGTTGGAAAATTGAGCAAAGCTCTCGAGCTTCCGAGATGCTTTGTGATCGCTCAATCGCGCTAAGTGATCACAAAGCGATCACTTTGATTAAACGGTCGTTTTCTGATCCGCTAGTAAATCTTTGAGTTTGGATAATTCACCAGCCCAGCGAGGGTCGGGTGCTGCTTCAGCTTTGGCATCGCTATGTACAACCTTGTTGACAGCCTTGCGAGCCGATCCCGGTGCATTTCCTGCGCCGCTGCGACGACCTCCTCCGCCACCTGTGTTGCTGTCGCGTCTTTCCGAGCGTTCCACGCGCAGGGTATTGCCATTGAATTCCTTGCCATTGAACTGCTCGATCAGAGCATCGGCCACTTTTTCGTCATCGACATTGGCGAAACCGAAGCCCCTGCATGCTCCCGTTTCTCGGTCAAGCACTGTTTTGAATCGGATTCCCTCCCCCACGATTGTGAGCTGGGATTCCAACTCTTTGGCTTCGAATGTTTGCGGCAGGTTGCCGATGTAAAGACGCACGCTCATGAAACGGGAAGAAGAAAGAGAAGAAAACTGCCTATCAGGCCGATCGCTGTCGTTAAGGCAAGTCAGTTAATCACAGCGGCTCGTTCATCCAAGCCCGTGCTGACTGAATGGCATCGTTTTTGCTAAGAATCCGACCAAAGGCTCGCTCCAGGCAGAGATGGTGAATCAGCCTCCCCAGCTGTGGCCCTGGACGCAAACCAAGCTCGGCTTGCAATGTGGTTCCGTTCAGTGGTGAACAGGGATGAAACAGAGTGTCTTCGTCATCTCTCCAGCGATCTAACCATTGCGTTTGACGCCGTAATGGCCAAGCCAGCGTGAAAGCTGGTAGATCTTTTTCAAGCTCTTGATGCAGCTTTAAGCGTTCCTGCTCTTCCAGAGTCTCGACACTTTGTTCTTGATCACGCTTCCACCAAGATCGCAGGCGCATGCATCGTTGGATCTGTTTTCGGCTGAACCGCAAGTCGATGACCCCTTGATCTGTGAGTAACTCCGTTAAGCGCGCTAGCGGTAATGCAAATTCTTGTTCTTCTTCCGTCAACAACTTGGCGTTAAAACTTTTTGGGGGCTGTTCGCAACACCATGGGGCGACCAACTGCAAAGAGTGCAGCAAGCTGATCGCTTCATCGGCGTTACTGGCCTGAACAAGCTTCAACAGTTCCGCCTGAATTCGCTCTGGCGCCGCGTTGGGCAAGTGGCCTCGATGGCGTGATATGAGCTTGAGTGTGTTCTCGTCAATGGTCATCGAGAGTTCAGACATCAGTCTCAATGCCCTTAACAACCGCAGCGGATCATCAAGCAGGTTTTGTTCGTGAATAGCGGTGATTTGTCCATCACGAAGATCTTTAAGACCTCCGCTGGGATCCAACAATTTTGGTTCGCCTTTGAGGGTTAGGGCGATCGCGTTAATTCGATAATCTCGGCGCATGAGGTCTGACCAGAGATTGTCCCCGTCTTGTCGTGCAAAATCGACGGTCCAGCCCCCTATCACCAGGCGGGCCATGTCTCTGTCTTCATCTAAGACAACACACGCTCCACCAAACTCTTCAGAGAGCTTGCGCGCATGCTCAAGGGCATTTGCTGGAACCACCATGTCGAGATCTGGATAGTCCTGCAAACGGTTGAGCAATGCGTCGCGAACTGCTCCTCCTACAAGCGCGGTCCCGGCTGGTAGGCGATCGAGAGGGATCGGCCAGCGTTGCGGTTGCAGGCAATTCAAGAGTTGACTTGCCATTTGGCAGGCATCCACCTCCAGAATGGAGTCCTCTGCAGAGGTGGGGTGCATGTGCATCTGCGTGGATTGCCGCTGGGTGGATCGCTGTCAGGCCTATCACGCGGTGGAACGGCAGCATGGTGTCGCTCATCTAACGGAGAGGCCTGACTTGAATCCCAGCGATACACGCATTCATATCAGCCTTCATGACCTCCGTGGAGGTGGAGTTGGCGTGGAATGGGATGTAAGAGCCTGCGCCAGCTTTGAAGCCGATTACGGACGTTGGCAGCGATTGTGTCCTGAGCAAGAGCTGCCCAGATGAGTCGTTGGTTGCTGGCCATGCATAGCTCTAGTGAGACTCTCGGTCTTGCGCTTTGCGACGCTGAAGATCCCTCGCAGAGATATCGCACCTTGTGTCGGTCGATGGGACGTCAGCTCACGAATGATTTGATTCCTGCTGTCGAGGAACTGCTTCCACTTTCGGAATGGCCATCGATTTGTCGTCTGGCTGTGAGCACAGGACCGGGAGGGTTCACTGGCACACGACTGACCGTTGTGATGGCGCGGACATTGGCGCAGCAGTTGGGATGCCCTTTGCACGGGGAGAGCAGCTTCGCTTTGATGGCTCAGCGCTTAGCAGCGAACTTGCCGCTCAGCCAGGTTTGGGAGCCCTTTTCGATTGTGCAGGAGCTGCCTCGTCGAGGCAGAGTTGCTGGTCGTTACCGATTGCTGTCAGGCGCTTTGCCTGTGGAAGAGCTGGAACGTCCGCGATTGCTCAGAGATGACGAGCAACCGTCTCCATCTCTGACCATGAATCTGGATGTTGAGTCGGATGTGCATCGTCTGCTTGACCGTTGTTTGTACTGGGAGCAAGAGAGCACTCCAGGCCCCTGGGAGCCGGTGCTGCCGATTTACCCCACCTCTCCAGTAGGCCCAATCTGATGGCAACAGGTTGGCGTTCCACGCTTCTGATCTTTGCCGCTTTGATTTGGGCGGCAGCCATTGGTCCCTTAAAGCCTTTCCGTCAGGCTCTAACGACGGCTCAACCTCCGCAACGCATTCTTGTTTTGGGTGGAGACCTCGATCGCGAGCGAGTGGGGATGCGATTGGCCCAGCAGCTGGAGCTTCCCTTGGTGGTGAGCGGTGGAAGTAATCCTGAATATGCGCAATGGCTTTTAAAGGATGCAGGGATGGACCAGAGCAGGGTTGTGCTGGATTACAGAGCCAACGACACCTTCAGCAATTTCACATCACTGGTTGACGATTTGAAAAGTGAAGGTGTGAGACACCTGTTGCTTGTGACCAGTGAAGATCATTTGCCACGCGCAATGACCGTGGGACGAGTTGTGGCAGGGAGCCGAGGGATTCGTCTCACGGGGGTGCCAGTTTCTTGCCAACCATCCTGTCGTCGAAAGGAGGAGCTAGGCAAGCGCTTGGGAGATGGGATCAGGGCCTTGACCTGGGTTATTACAGGTCAAGATCTCAAGCCTTGGGCCCAACGGCGTTGGCCTCAATGGCTCCCGACTCCTTGATCGATTAGAGCATTGATTCTGCTTTGGAGTTCCAGAGTGGTGGCCTCTAGCTCAGGTTTCCGCCGGCCTCGGGGCGCAGGGATTGGCTCTCCGATGCGAAGTTGAACGCGAACGAGTCTTGGCCAGCCTCTCCCCGCGCCTAGGGCGCGATGCGAGTTGATGATTGCAACTGGTAGAAGAGGAGCTCCACTTCTTGCAGCAAGCAATGCTGCGCCTGGCCTTGGTTCATTGACGCGTCCGTCGATTTGGCGAGTGCCGTCAAGAAAGACACCTATGGCCCAACCCTCATCGAGTCGTGCTGTTGCTGTGCGGATCGCCTCTCGATCGCTCGCTCCGCGTTTCACGGGGTAAGCGCCGCAGGCGTGAATAATGGCTCCCAGAATTGGGATGCCAAAGAGCTCAGCTTTGGCCATGAATGCCACTGGACGGCCAAGGGCATGGCCAAGTAGCGGAGGATCCAGGTGGGAACCATGATTTGAAACCACTACCAAAGGGCCTTGCTTCGGCACCAAAGCATTGCCGGTGGTGTGCCCTCTCAACAGTCCTCGGAAGACAGGGAAAACAAGTACTTTGCTGACAAGTTGGTAGGCCAGGCTCGCCTTTGGTGTGTCCGACTTCTGGTCAGCAGCGTCGGCATCAGGGGAAGGAACGAGAGAGGACATGACTCAGTTCCCTAAGTCAGCTGAACTTGACACTTGGACGGTCGTTATTCCGGGCATGGCCCTTTTGGCCAAGCCACTGAGTACGTTTCCAGGCCCCACTTCCACCAAGGTGTTGACCCCCGCTGAGGTCAGCATCTCCATGGTTTCTCTCCAGCGGACACCCGTAGTCATTTGCTGAGACAGGCGCTCTTTTAGGACAGCAGCGTCACTGCATGGGGAAGGATCGGTGTTGCTAAGAACCGGGAAACGGGCGTTTTCGAAGGCCAAACCCTGAAGATGAGCCTTAAAGGCTGTCGCTGCCTCTGTCATCAAGGGTGAGTGAAAAGCACCAGATACTGCAAGAGGGATGGCTCGCTTGCAGGTGAGTTGATCACTCACACTTTTCACGGCCTCCGGGCTTCCTGAGATCACCACCTGCACAGCGCTGTTGTCATTGGCGATGACTACGCCTTCAGTACTGCTCACTAGATGCTCCAGCTGATCGCGATCAAAGCCGATCACCGCAGTCATGGCTCCGCCTCCAGCGGTGGCCATGAGCTCCGATCGCCTTTGCATCAGTTCAAGACCTGTGGTGACATCAAACACACCAGCGGCATACAGCGCCACGAGTTCACCGAGGCTGTGGCCAGCGACAAGGACAGGCTCCCGCCCTTGTCGGAGGAGTTCATCCACAATCAGACTTTCAATAATAAAAAGCGCTGGCTGTGTGTTTCGAGTGTCGTTGAGATCAGTTGGCTGGTCATGTTCAGCGGGTTTGTCTTCGCAGATTGCAAGTAGATCTCTGCCAAGCAGACGCGAGGCAAGTGAGAATCGTTCTTCCGCTCCGGGAAGTGTGAGCACGGGCTTGGCCATGCCCGACTTCTGAGACCCCTGTCCGGGGAACACCCAGGCAATCGACATCGTTGGCAGGTGAGGATGGCTGGGAGCCTAGGAGGGACCTTGCCAACGCAACAATGCGGCTCCCCAGCTCAGGCCAGCTCCAAAACCACTGCTCGCTATGAGATGACCTGGGGCAACGCGACCGTCTCGCACGGCTTCGTCAAGCATGAGCGGGATCGTTGAAGCAGAGGTGTTGCCGTAATTCGCCAAATTGCTCAGCACCTTGGCGTGCGGAATTGAGAATCGATCAGCCACTGCATCCAAGATGCGCTGGTTGGCTTGATGAAGAAGGAGCCAATCAAGTTCTTCCGGGGTCGTGGTTGTCTGCTCCAACAATTCTTTGAGAATGGCAGGCACTTCGCGAACAGCAAATTTGTACACCTCCTGTCCATTCATCTGGATGGGTAAATAACCTCCGCATTGATGGCGGGTGGAGTTGACCAAGGGAAGACTGGTAGGAATCTGTGGCAAGGTCAGAGCTTTTCCGCGGCTTCCATCGCTTCGTAACCGGAATCCGAGCAAACCATCGGCTTCATGAGTGGTGGCTTCGAGTGCAACCGCTCCAGCGCCGTCGCCAAACAGCACGCAGGTGCGTCGGTCATCCCAGTCCACAAAGCGGCTCATCTGGTCGGCTCCGATCACCAGCACGCGCTGCATGGCGCCAGTGCGCAAGTATTGGGCAGCTGTTACCAAAGCAAACAAAAAGCCGCTGCAGGCGGCCGTGAGGTCAAAGGCCACAGCGTTTTTGGCTTGTAATCCAGACTGAACTCTCGGAGCTGAGCCAAACAGATCATCCGGTGTGGAAGTCGCAAGCAGAATAAGGTCGAGGCTTTCTGGATCCCATCGAGCCATCGTCAATGCATTGTGTCCAGCACGAATTGCAAGATCGTTCAGTGATTCATCTGGGGTGCTGATCCGGCGAGACTCGATTCCGGTACGAGTGCGAATCCAGTCATCGCTGGTCTGGACCCTCTCGCTAAGGGCAGCATTGCTAATCGTTTGGTTCGCCTGGGCGCTGCCACTGGCGACAAGAGCCATGCCACGGAAGGGTGGGGGAGATCCAGCCAATGTGGGAGCGCCGGGAGTGGCGTCAGTCAATCACAGTCCAGACAGCGGCCACTCAGCTTTTGATGGGTGAGGGCTTACTGAGTTCGGCGAGATCGTCCATCACACCATGGCTCGCAGCAGAGTGCGCTATCCGCAGAGCGCTTACAACTGACAGGGCTTTGCTGCTTCCATGGCCGATCACGCAAATCCCATTCACGCCAAGGAGGAGAGCCCCGCCATGTTCAGCGTGGTCGAGCCGCTTCTTAATGCGTTTGAGATTGCTGCGCAGGAAGGCAGAGCCGACTTTTCCGCGGCGTCCGCGGGGTAATTCAGCTCTTAAAACTCCAAGCAGAACACTGCCCACAGATTCGAGGAATTTCAGCAGCACATTGCCAGTAAAACCATCGCAGACCACCACGTCGAATTCTCCTGAGAGAACATCTCTCCCTTCGCAATTTCCCGCGAAATGGAGACGATCTTCCTCCTTGAGGAGTTCGTAGGTGCGTTGCGCTAATTCATTCCCCTTGCATTCTTCTTCCCCAATATTGAGCAGGCCAACTCTTGGCCGATCCACTTGAAGAACATCCCTGGAGTAGATGTTGCCGAGCAAAGCAAATTGATGCATGTAAGTGGGTTTGCAGTCCATGTTCGCTCCCACATCCAGCACGAGTACGGGCTGGCCAGGATCTTTTGTAGGGAAGAGGGCTCCAATGGCTGGTCTGTCGATTCCAGCCAACCGTCCCAATCGAAAAATGGCCGAAGCCATCACGGCACCGGAATTTCCTGCGGAGTAAACCGCTAGGGCTTCGCCCCGTTTCACCAGATCCATAGCGACGTTGATGCTGGCATCTCTCTTCCTGCGAACAACAGTGGCCTCCTCATGCATTTCCACGGAGGTTCCGCTGCTGATCAGCTCAAGATGTCCTGCGTCAATAGCGCTATTGAGGGCTTCTGTTAGGCCGAAGGTCGCAGCCGCCTGGAAAACCTTTTTGGTTTCGCCTACAAATCGGATACGTAAAGGCAGGCGATTGATGGCTTGAAGAGATCCGTCCAGGATTTCTGCAGGGGCATGGTCTCCCCCCATTCCATCAACTGCAACCCACAGGCGATCGTTGTCATTGATGACATCGTCTTCACCCATCTCTGGGCTCTGTAGGCGGCGTAGAGGGTCCATTACAGGCTGAAGCATTTGTCCAGCCATGCTTCCGGCGTTGGTCACCACACTTCCCGCCATCGACCCCACGGATTCAGCCACATTGCCTGCAGCGCTGGCAGAGGTGGTGGCGGTGTCAACCAGACTGGTCACGGCAGTATTTCGCCTGTACCAAATCACAAGTCTTCTCACCGCCTTTGATCGGCGTGGTTTGCTCCGGGCTTCATCGGCCGGGCTGAATTCAGGATCCTTCGGGTGCAACGGAATCGATGATGCGCTGGAACAAGTAACCGGTCCCCCGTGCTGTGAGGATTAGCTCGGGATTGGCCGGATCGTCTTCCAGTTTGGAGCGAAGACGTGAAATATGAACGTCCACAACCCTGGTGTCTACGTGACGTTCAGGTGTGTACCCCCAAACATCTTTCAAAATTTCACCACGGCTGAAGGGTTCCCCGGAGCGACCAACAAGGAGCTCCAGGAGGCTGAACTCCATTCCGGTGAGTCGAATTCGTTCGTCAGAACGGAAGACTTGGCGTTTGTTGGTGTCGATGCGCAGATCTGCTACTTGAATCACTCCAGAGTTGGGGATTCCAGCTACTTGCTCTTTCTCAACTCGCCTGAGAACGCAACGGATTCTTGCTTCAAGCTCTTTGGGGCTAAACGGTTTGACGACGTAGTCGTCAGCTCCAAGCTCGAGACCGGTAATTCTGTCTGCAACATCACCCAAGGCGGTGAGCATCACGATCGGAACATCCGACTCTTTGCGCAATTCCTGGCAGACGCCGTAGCCGTCCAGCTTTGGCATCATCACGTCCAACACAACCAAGTCTGGATTGCACTGTTCAAAGCTTTCAAGAGCTTCAGTGCCATCGCAGGCGGTTACGACGTTGTAGCCGATCATCGAAAGACGTGTTTCCAGAATGCGTCGAATACTGGCTTCGTCATCGACCACGAGAATGGTCTCTTTGCTGGCGCCTGTGGCCGTCATATCAGCAGCTATTTCGTACATGTATTGGCTACAGATAAGTGGATGGAGGCCCTGTTCATTCACCTAAAGCCAACTTTCTTCATAGTTCGACGTGTCCCGACCTGCTTCTTTGTTCGTTTGCCAGAGCTGTGGAGCTCAGACTCGGCAGTTCTTTGGCCGTTGTAACAGTTGCGGTAGCTGGAATTCTTTGGTCGAGCAAGCGGCCCCGAAGAACGACGGACGGCGAAGACGAGCTCCCGCTGGATTAGCAGGAGCTCCTGTGGCGCGACGCTCTACCGCAATGTCCGATCTGGGTGATCGGCCCATCCAGCGATTTGACAGTGGCTACCCAGAGCTTGATCGTGTTTTGGGCGGTGGCGTTGTGCCAGGTTCTCTTGTCCTCGTGGGAGGGGACCCAGGGATTGGGAAAAGCACTCTGCTGCTTCAGAGCGCATCGGTCATGGCGAATCGACTGTCGGTTCTTTACGTCAGTGCTGAAGAGTCAGCACAGCAAGTGAAATTGCGCTGGTTGCGTCTTGGTGGAGAGAGCGAGGGGCTTCAACTGCTTGCAGAAACAGATTTGGAGCTTGTGCTGGAAGAACTTGAGGCTCTGCGACCAGATGTAGCGATCATCGACAGCATTCAGGCCCTGCATGACGCCAACCTTTCGAGTGCTCCTGGATCAGTCGCTCAAGTGCGTGAGTGCGCGGCTTCCCTTCAACGCCTTGCTAAGCGTCAAAACACCGCTTTGCTCCTCGTGGGTCATGTGACCAAAGAGGGGATGTTGGCTGGCCCAAAAGTGCTCGAACATTTAGTTGATGCCGTGCTCACGTTTGAGGGCGATCGGTTTGCGAGTCATCGATTGCTGCGCGCCGTTAAAAATCGCTTTGGTGCCACTCACGAACTGGGTGTTTTTGAAATGCAGGGCCAGGGTCTTGTTGAGGTGAAAAACCCAAGCGAGTTGTTCTTGAGTGGGGATGAAGCCAGCGGTGTGGCAACGATTGTGGCCTGTGAGGGCACTAGGCCTCTGGTTGTGGATCTTCAAGCGTTAGTCAGCACAACGAGCTATGCCAGTCCACGTCGGACTGCCACAGGCATTGCTGTGAATCGTTTGCATCAGATTCTTGCCGTCCTTGAAAAGCACATGGGACTTCCTCTGTCTCGTTTTGACTGCTACCTCGCGGTGGCTGGAGGTCTCGACGTTGAGGAGCCAGCTGCCGATCTGGGAGTCGCTGCCGCTGTGGTGGCGAGTTATCGAGATCTCATCTTGCCAGCAGGTACCGTCCTGCTGGGTGAGCTTGGCTTAGGCGGCCAACTCAGACCCGTTGGACAGTTGGAGTTGCGCTTGCAGGAGGCAACCCGTTTGGGTTTTCGTCGAGCAGTGGTTCCAAAGGGCTGCGGACTCGGCGCGGGGGCAGCCAGTCTGAACTTGGAACTTCATGAAGCTGGATCAATTACTGAAGCGCTTGTCCAGGCACTCGGTGTTAATCCTGCTGAACGCGAATGCTGACCCTTAGAAGTAGACGTCGACGTTGCTGCGTCCGGTCGATTTCAACCAGTTCTCAATTTCGAGATAGCCGCCTGGATTCAACCTCACCGCCTGGGTCCAAACATCGGCGGCTTGGTCAAACCAGCCGTCGGCTTCATCACGACGACCTTCCTCTTCAGCTATTCGCCCTCTTTTTTCATAGATGAGCCCCATGTTTTTTAGGCATGACGGTTGTTTGGGATTCTCTTCCAGTGCCTTTTGATAGGTCTTTAGTGCGCGCTCTTCCTCACCATTGCTCATGTAAATGATGGCGATGTTTTTTAGGGTCTCACCACGGTCGATTGCATTTTCCTCAAGCTTTAAGCTTTCCTCATAATTTTCTAATGCTTCGGCGTAGTCACCGTCATTCTGAGCGGAGAGTCCATCTCGGTAATACACATATGCTTCTTTGGCACGGGCATTGATCGGAAGAAGCTTCACGATGAGGTCGGCCATGACCGTGAAGCTTTTGTCGATAAAGTTGTCGTTTCGATTGCTGCGCGGCACAGGAAGCCAAAAAAAGTAGTACTGCCATCCTGACTGCAATCGGTCCTGCCTACCGTTTATTGATGCGTTCTGCAGCTGTGCCCAACCTCGTCGATGGCGTAAGCCCTGCCTCCACAGCTCTGCTCGACGTAGAGGGTATGAAGTGCGGTGGCTGTGTTCGCTCAGTCGAACGCACTCTCCTTGATCAACCTGGTGTCCAAGAAGCCAGCGTCAATCTGGTCACTCGGAGCGCTTGGCTCAGCTTTGACGGAGACACTGATTGTGATCTCGACTCAGTGATCGAGGCCTTGGCGGCGCGAGGTTTTAAGGCCCAACCTCGCCAGACGCACGTTTTTGGATCTTCCGTTGAGACCGACCAAAGTTGGGGTTGGTGGCAGCAGTGGCGACAGCTGATTGTTGCTCTTGTCTTGCTTGTCTTGTCGGTGGTTGGTCACCTGGCTCAGGCCGGGAGCGTCTCCTTCCCCCCGCTTGGTTCACTTCCTTTTCACGCGGGATTGGCCACGGCTGCCTTGATCGGTCCAGGGCGCCCAATCCTCGTTGCTGGTTGGCGCTCTGCTCGTTTGGGCACGCCAACGATGGATACCTTGGTGAGCCTTGGGGTTGGCAGCGCCTATCTGGCCAGTTTGGTCGCTTTGGTTTGGCCTGAAGTGGGCTGGCCCTGCTTCTTCAACGAACCAGTCATGCTCCTGGGCTTCGTATTGCTGGGCCGGTTTCTTGAAGAACGAGCGCGCCGTCGCACAGGTCGCGCGCTGCAAGACTTGGCTGCCCTTCAGCCAGATGTCGCTCGATTGTTGATGGACGATGACACCATTCGAGAGGTGTCTGTTTCGGCCCTGAGGCCTGGAGAGCGTGTTCAGCTTTTGGCAGGAGATCGGGTCCCGGTTGATGGAATCGTTCGGGAAGGTCATTCGGCTGTCGATCTCTCAAGCTTGACTGGCGAGCCGTTGCCTTTGGATGCTTCGCCAGGCTCTGAGCTCAGCTCAGGAAGTCTCAATTTAGAAGCCACTCTTGTGCTCGAAGTGCAGAGGATCGGTCGTGAAACGGCTCTGGCTCGAATTATTGATCTCGTGGAGCAGGCCCAGGCACGCAAGGCCCCGATTCAGGGCCTTGCTGATCGAGTCGCGGGTCAGTTCTGCTATGCGGTGGTGAGCTTTGCCTTCCTTACGTTCCTGTTTTGGTGGCAGATCGGGTGTCGTCTCTGGCCACAGGTGCTTGACGTTCCTGTGGCTTTGATGGATCACGGGCATGCGCATGGTCTGCATGGATCTCTCGGTGCTGGAGCTGAAACGCCTCTTGGTCTTGCCCTTCAGCTTGCAATTGCTGTCCTCGTTGTGGCTTGCCCTTGTGCGTTGGGATTGGCCACTCCCACCGTGATCACTGTCTCGTCAGGCTTGGCAGCAAAGCAGGGCTGGTTGTTTCGAGGCGGAGATGTGATCGAGTTGGCAGCTTCGGTGAAACGCATGGTTTTCGATAAAACAGGCACCCTCACCCTTGGCCGGCCTCTGGTTGATTCCGTGTTGGCAAGCTTGGACCCTGCTCAAACGCTTCAGTTGGCTGCCAGCCTTGAGCAAACCAGCAGGCACCCACTGGCCCACGCGCTCTTGCAGGAAGCACAAAGGCTGCAATTACCACTCCTTCCAGTGGATTCAAGCCGAACCATTCCTGGTTCTGGCATGGAAGGACACTTGCAGGGACTGAATGGCCTTCTCCGAGTGGGCTCTCCCGAATGGCTGCGCGATCAAGGTGTGTTTTGGTCCGATCAACAACAACAGACTGTTGATCAAGCTCTAGAGCGAGGTCAGTCGTTGGTCGCTGTTGCATTAGCTGATCATCCATTGGGCCTGGTCACTATCGATGATCGGTTGCGCCCAGATGCATCCATGGCTCTTCAGAGATTGCGCGCCCAGGGTCAGTCCGTGGCCATGTTGAGCGGGGATCGTCGTCAGGCGGTCGAAAGAGTTGGTCAGGAGCTCGGTTTTATGGGTGCAGACATGGCCTGGCAACTTTTACCCCATCAAAAACTCGAACGGCTGGAGCTTTGGCGCAAGCAGAGTTCTGTGGCGATGGTGGGCGATGGAATCAATGATGCGCCTGCCTTGGCAGCAGCCGACCTTGGGATCGCGGTTGGTACTGGTACTCAGATTGCTCAGGACACGGCAGATCTTGTCTTGCTCGGTGATCGGCTTGAGGCGGTGCCAGAGGCCCTTTGCTTGGCTAAGCGGACGATGGCCAAAATTCGTCAAAATTTGTTTTGGGCCTTTGGTTACAACTTAATTGCATTGCCTATTGCCGCTGGTGTGCTTCTTCCGGGCTATGGGTTGCTGCTCTCTCCACCGCTAGCAGCCTTGCTCATGGCATCTAGCTCTGTATCCGTTGTTCTTAATGCCCTCAGTTTGCGGCTTCGCTAATCATGGTCAGCGGGAAGGGGAGATTGTTGGTGCTGGAAGGCGTTGACGGTTGTGGCAAGACCACACAGCTTCAACAGCTTTCCAGTTGGCTCCCCAAGAGTGGACTGATGCCATACGGATCTCAACTGGTTGTGACGAGAGAACCAGGAGGTACTGCCTTGGGAGGAAGATTGCGCCAGTTGCTTCTCAATCCACCAGATGATGCTGACCCTGAGCCAACTGCTGAACTTTTGTTATACGCCGCTGATCGTGCACAGCATGTTGATCGTGTGATTCAGCCCGCCTTAAACAGCGGAAATTGGGTGCTCAGTGATCGCTTCACAGGATCGACGATGGCTTACCAGGGATATGGGCGAGGTCTTGATCGCGATCTCATTGCTGAGCTTGAGCGAATTGCCACGCGAGGACTCATTCCCGACATGACGTTTTGGCTTGATATCCCATTGGCCTTAAGCATTGAGCGACGAGGAGATCGTCAAGAAGACCGAATCGAAGCCGAGGGTCTTGCTTTTTTAGAACGAGTCTCTAACGGGTTCTCTGACCTTGCGGATGCTCGTGGTTGGGTGGCGGTAGTGGCGGATCTTCCGGTTTTGGAGGTCACCGAGGCAATTCGGACTGCATTGCAGATCAGAGCGGCAGCTTGGGAAGCGTGAGTCAAGTTTTTGACGGAGAGCAGGATCTTTTTGCTGATCTGTTTGGTCAGCCTCTGGCTGTAACCCTGTTAAATGCAGCCTTAAAGCAGGGGCGTCTCGCGCCTGCCTATGTTTTTGGGGGTCCTGAAGGGGTTGGACGGCGGCTCGCTGTTCTGCGTTTTCTGGAGGGAGTGCTTAGCGAAGGCCAATGCAACGAGCGTCAACGTCGCCGCTTGGTAGAACGCAACCACCCCGATCTTCTCTGGGTGGAACCCAGCTACAGCCATCAGGGGCGCTTGATCTCTCGTTCTGAGGCAGAGGAGTCGGGTGTGAGTCGACGAACACCTCCTCAGTTGCGATTGGATCAAATTCGAGAAGTTAGCCGCTTTCTTGCCCGACAACCGCTTGAGAGCGCGCGTGGACTAGTTGTGTTGGAGGAGCCTGAAGCAATGGCCGAAGCGGCAGCCAATGCTCTTTTGAAAACTCTTGAGGAACCGGGCCATGGATTGTTGATCTTGTTGTCGGCAGCTCCCGAACGCTTGCTCGCAACGATTCGATCCCGTTGCCAGCTAATTCGATTTACCCGTCTGAATGCAGAAGGGATGCAGTCGGTTCTTGAGTTATTACCGGAAGATGCAGAATTGGGCGGGGTTTCGGATGCGTTGAAGCATCCTGAGCTGGTTCAAATGGCCGGTGGCTCACCAGGAGCATTGCTTTTCCACTTGAGGCAGTGGTCGCGCCTGTCCCCCGAACTGATGAAGCGTTTAAATTCACTTCCATCAAAGCCAATCGAAGCCTTGGGTTTGGCCCGCGATCTCACTGAGGCTTTGGATGGAGAGCAACAGCTTTGGTTGATCAATTGGTTACAACAGCACCTTTGGAGTCAACAAAAAGATTCCTACTGTCTGCGAAGACTCGAACGTTTGCGTTTACAACTTCTCAGCTTTGTTCAGCCGAGATTGGCATGGGAAGTGGCTTTCCTAGATTTGTTGGGTGTTTAAACTTTGGTTTAAGCGGTCGCTCGATTTGAAGCCTCTGCTTGTGTTTCTCGATCCTGACGAGCCTGGGACAAAACGTCTTGAAGCCCCTCTAGTTGTGCGCCAGTTGGAAGTTCGAGGCAATAGCCTGCTCCATAGACCGTTTTGATGAACCGCGGTTTGCGCGGGTCGGGCTCCAATTTGGTGCGTAAATGTCTTACGTGAACTCGAATCGTTTCGATGTCATCGTCAGGTTCGTAACCCCAAACTTCTTTAAGAATGAGCGACGGAGCAACGGTCTGACCGTGGCGTTGGAGAAGACAATGAAGTAGCTCGAATTCCAAATGGGTGAGACGTACCGGTTGATCAAACCAGATGGCTTCAAAACGCTCAGGTACCAAAGTGAGCGGACCGTAACTAAGTATTTCGTGATGGTTACCAGAAGTTCCGATAGGAGCTCTGTCACTACGCCTTAAGAGTGCTTTGACACGAACTTGTAATTCCTCCAGATCAAATGGCTTAGTTAAATAGTCGTCAGCTCCAGAGTTGAACCCACTTACCTTGTCTTTAGTACCACCCAGGGCGGTAAGCATGAGAATGGGAATTGAGGCTGTTCTTTCATCACGACGAAGTCGTTGACAAAGTGTCAATCCATCGACATTGGGAAGCATCAAATCAAGAAGAATCAAATCGGGCGAATATTGCAACGCGAGGGCTTGACCTTTAATCCCGTCATCAGCCCGCTGAACATCGAATCCGCTGTGCTCTAAGTGACCACCCACAAGTTCACTCATGTCCCGGTCATCTTCGATCAGCAGGATGGAAGGCTTCATCAAAACGCTGGCGAAAATTACAGGAGGACGGGGAAAAGCCGCGTCATTAAGAAGCAATTCTCTCAAAGTCAACGTATATCTGCAGAATCGAGGCTCTCGTTGTTCAGGGTTGCTTTTCCTCGGGAGGGGCTTCTATGACTGCGATTTGACGCAGTTAGCCGGAGATTGACTTTCTTAGCTTTACAGGAAGTCTTTTGATTTAAAGAGTGGCCAATGACAGTTTTTCCCTGATTGGAGAAAAATCTCGCTTTTAAGGCAAAAAAAAGTCACCACCTTTGGAGTGATGACGTTGTTCTGAAACTCCCCGGGCGGGATTCGAACCTGCGACCAATCGATTAACAGTCGACCGCTCTACCGCTGAGCTACCGAGGATTGGAACCAAAAGACATTACTGCTCAGCCATGTCTTAAGCAAGTGCCTTGAGTCTGCGTCGCAGCGAGAGCCCTTTTTCCCAGGGTCCTATATGTCCTTGGTTCATGCATGCAGCTCCATCAGCGTGATCCAGCTCGTCGAGTCGATGCGTAATCCACAGTGCTGTAAGCGGGTTGCGTGATCGGTGACACAACTGTTGAACCGCGGCCAAGACTGAGTTTTGGCTTGCAGGATCAAGAAGTGCTGTCGGTTCATCGAGAAGTAGCAGCTTGGCGTCGCTGGCGAGGGCTCCAGCAATCGCCAGTCGTTGTTTTTGTCCACCACTCAAAGTGTGGATCTGCCTGCCAGCCATGCCTGCGAGCCCAACTTGTTCAAGTAGATGGGCGATCCGCTCTCTTTTAATTGAGGGGGTGAGATTGGGGTGAAGGTTGAGCAGCAGATCGCTTCCGCAACTGGGTAGCAACAGTTGGTGATCTGGGTTTTGGAAAACCAGAGACGTTTTGACGAAGCAATCAACTTGTCCTGATTGAGGTTGGATTAATCCACCGATCATTCGAAACAGAGTGCTTTTGCCGCTGCCATTGCTACCCACAAGCATCCACAGACCAGGGCCTGGAACGCTGAAGCTGCACCCGTTCAGTGCGCGAGTTCCGCACGGCCAGCAAAAGTTCACTCCTTTGAACCTCAAAACCAAGTCGCTGGAATCAGGTCTCACAAAACTCAATTCTCTAATGAAAAGCCAGGGCGCTTGCTCCCACCTGAGGCAGCAGTCTTTTCGTAGGTCTGAACAGCTAAGACGTCGCTAGTGAGAACGCTCAGTCTCTTTCCTTCTACTTTTTCGCAGGTCAGCTCAAGCAATCGTGGTTGCCCCTGTTCAAGCGCCTGACGCACTTGTTGATAGACAGAGTCGGCGTCCGCTGATTCTTTGCGTTGGACGGAGATGGGCATCGGGCTCATGCGAAGAGCTAATTCGACGACGTACACGGTTACAAGAGTGTTTGTAAAACCATTCTCCTCGCCAGAAGCTTGAAACGGGAGCCTGGGTATTTCCACTCATCTATGAGCCGCTTAGTCGTGTTGCCCCTGCAAAAAG